>NZ_WKCB01000034.1 GCF_021606685.1 Pseudomonas syringae | reverse complement strand
CCAATACACCCAATCTCCACCTGCCGCCGCGGCCCCGCGCTCAGCTCAACCGCGCCCGACGCCAGGGCAAACACCGTATCCCCATCAAACGGCAAATGCGCCGGCCGCACCGCGCGCGCAATCCCGTCCTGGGCCATGATCGCCACCCGCTTGCACTCGGCAACACTCAGCCGGGCGGTACTGGCCACCACCTCCAACGTGGTATTCGCCCCCGCCTGCAAACGCCCCATGGAATCCAGCCGCGACAGCTCCGGCATCGGGTCGCTGCAGTCCATCGCCGCCCCAGGCCGATGGCCGCCGAACTCCCCCGCCACTTCCCACGGCCAGGCCCAGAAGGTTTTGCCGTCGGGCATGTACACCGAGCCAATCGGGTTGGCCACCACCAACGCCGCAACGATCAAGCCATTCCCAAGGTCCAGCGAGGCCGTGCCCAGCCCGCCTTTCAACACCCCGGCCATGGCGCCGCGCCCCGCGCCGACCGAGCCCAGCTCAAAATCCTCACCGGCATTGGCCAACGCTTCAAAACCCAGGCGCCGATACGGCGGGTCGAGGCCCCAGGCCTTGTCGCCGCCATTGGCGAGGTCGTGCAACACGGCGGCCGGCACGATGGGGATCGCCGGGGCGCCCGGCTTCAGGTGCAGGCCAACCTGGTCCTGGGACAGCTTCGCCGCCACCGCATCGGCCGCGCCAAGGCCAAACACCGAGCCGCCGGAGAAGACCAGCGCGTGCAGCTGGCCGACCATGTTTTCCGGCTCCAGGGCGGCAGTTTCGCGCCCGCCGGGGCCGCCGCCGCGGATGTCGATGCTGGCGGTCCAGAAGCCATCGGGGCGGATCACCGTGACGCCGGTGTCGACGCGCAGGTCCGTGGCGTGGCCGACCGTGAGGCCTGGGATATCAGTAAGAGCATTGCGCGGGCCGGGTCTAGGCATACAGATAAAACTTCCTTGGGTTCAGGTATGGCGTGGGGTGAGCAAGCCGTGTGCCAAGCGCACACAGCCCGGCCGTGCGGCGCCAAGCCGAATGGCGGCCAAACCCCGCTGCACAAAAACCAACACCCTGCCCTCGGGCCTGTTAGAAAAACACCAACACCTGCCCTAACCCACAATCAACCATCTGTTTTTAAACGAATTTTCCAGATGGCACAGGCCTTGCTCTCTTGCCTTCCACCAGAGCTTGAACCCAACAAGCCGACTTAGATCAGGGCCAATGCCTTAACCCACTGGAGTGTTTCCCATCATGAATACATCACGCGCCGCAGGTCGCCGCCAACCCGGCAAGGCCTTCGCCCACACGTTGTTGTTCCTCGCCCTGTGCGAGGCCGCCAGCTACAGCAGCCTGACCCTCGCCGCCGACGCCGCGGCCAGCGACAACCCCCTGGACACCGTCGTGGTAATCGGCAACCGTGGCCAGGCGCGCACCCTGGCCGAAAGCCCGGCACCGGTGGATGTGATCTCGTCCAAGCAATTGCTCGCCACCGGCCAGGGCGACCTTACCCGCGCCCTGAGCAGGGTGCTGCCGTCGCTCAACCAACCGGCGTCGTCGGGCTTCGGCTCCACCTCGGTGGTACGCCCGATCAGCCTGCGCGGCCTCAACGGTGACCAGGTGCTGGTACTGGTCAATGGCAAGCGCCGCCACAACAGCGCGCTGCTCAACAACGGCACTTACCTCAACTCCGGCTCGCAACCGGTGGACCTGGACATGATCCCCACCGCCCTGGTGGATCACGTGGAAGTGCTGCGCGACGGCGCCTCGGCGCAGTACGGCTCGGATGCGATCGGCGGCGTGGTCAACATCGTGCTCAAACAGACCGACCACGGCGGCAGCCTGTCCACCAGCTACGGCCAGAACTATGAAAACGGCGACGGCGAAACCGCACGTCAAACCGGCAATATCGGCCTGGCCCTGCCCAATGACGGCTTTATCAACCTCGCCCTGGACGTGAAGAAACAGAAGATCTCCGACCGCTCCGACAACGCGCCGTACACCGACTCCGCCGGCAACACCAGCCTGCAACACACCTACTACGGCACCGGCCTGCCGGAGGCGCGCAACTTCAGTTTCGGCTATAACGCCGAGCTGCCGGTGGACGACGCCCTGACCCTGTACTCGTTCTCCACCTACACCCGGCGCAACTCGGAAAAACCCCTGGCCTTCCACCAGCCGGCAAGTTTCAACGGCATCGCTACGCCGTTCCCCGAGGGCGTCGAAGACACCTTGCGGTTTATCGAAAATGACTTCCAGGTGGCCGTCGGCGGCAAGGGCGAACTCGCCGGCTGGGACTACGACCTGTCCAGCACCTACGGCCAGGATCACGCCGAGGCCACCCTGCGCCACACCTATAACCTGAGCTACGGCCTGGACTCGCCAACCTCGGTGGACACCGGTGTGAAGACCTTCAGCCAGTGGACCAACAACCTCGACCTGACCCGCGCGTTCGATCTGGGCCTGCACAAGCCCACGCAGATTTCCTGGGGCCTGGAGCAACGCTACGAAAACTACAAGATCGGCAAGGGTGACTACGCCTCCTACGCCAGCGGCCCGTTCACCACGGGCGCCAACGGCGGCCTGATCCCGCCAGGCACTATTTCCGGCGCCGGCACCACGCCTGAAGATGCCGCGCAAAAAGGTCGCACCAGCCTGGCCGGCTATGGCGAGATCGGCCAGGACTTCACCGATAAATGGCACGTCGACCTGGCCGGCCGCTACGAGCACTACAACGACGGTTCGGGCACCACCACCAACGGCAAATTCGCCACCCGCTACCAACTGACACCGATCCTGGCCGTGCGCGGCAGCTTCAGCACAGGCTTTCGCGCGCCGTCCCTGGCCCAGCAGATCTACAGCTCAACTTCGCAAACCAGCGTCAACGGCCAGCTGTTCGACTACCGTAACGTGGCGGTCAATTCCGACGTGGCCAAGGCCCTCGGTGCCAGCACCCTGAAGCCGGAAAAATCCACTAACTTCGGCCTCGGCCTGACCCTGCAACCGACCGACGCCACCAGCATCACCCTTGACGCCTACCAGATCAAAATCAAAGACCGCATCGCGCAAACCGGCTACCTCGGCGGCACCCCGGAAATCGCCGCGATCCTCACCGCCGCCGGGCTCAACCCGAACCAGGCCGTCACGTACTTCACCAACGCCCTCGACACCACCACCCGTGGCGTCGACTTGGTGGGCGACTACCGCCAGAGCATCAGTGCCTACGGCAACCTGCGCTACACCCTGGGCTTCAACTGGAACACCACCGAGATCGACGACATCCACGCCTCCAGCGTGGCCCGCCAAGCCCTCGGCCCCACCGGTGGCTATGACCGTCAGCGCCAGGGCAACCTCAAGCATGGCCTGCCGCAATCCAAGCTGCTGCTGGGCACCACCTGGACCGTCGACAAGTTCGAGATCGGTCTCAACCTGACCCGCTACGGCGAATACACCCAGTACGGCACCGCCGAGGCCTTCGACCGCACGTTCTCACCGGCGTGGATCACCGACCTCAACATCGACTACCACCTGACACCGGCCATCACCCTCAACGCCGGCGCCAACAACCTGTTCAACAAATACCCGGAACGCACCGACCTGGCGAGCAGCTCGGGCGGCTTCCCGTACGGCAACTTCTCACCCTACGGCACCACCGGCGGCTACTGGTACACCGGCGTGACCTACAACTTCTGACCCAGCCCACGGCGCCGGTACGCCGGCCCCGTGCCTGCCCCCGATAGGAGCCTGTTCATGACCCGCCGCACCGACCAACTCAAACTCGGCGCTTTCCTCGCCAACAGCGGCCACCACGTCGCCGCGTGGCGCCACCCACTGGCGCAGGCCGACGCCAGCCTGGATTTCGAACACTTCAAGCACATCGCCCAGACCGCCGAGCGCGGCAAGTTCGACGCGCTGTTCATCGCTGACGTGGTTGCACTGTGGGGGCATCATCACGACGCCCTCAGCCGCACGGCCCGCGCCGAACATTTCGAGCCGCTGACGTTGATGTCGGCCTTGGCCGCCGTCACCCACAACATCGGCCTGATCGCCACCGCAACCACCACCTACAACGAGCCGTACCATATCGCACGCAAATTCGCCTCCCTCGACCACCTGTCCAAGGGCCGCGCCGCCTGGAACCTGGTGACCTCGGTGGTCTCGGATGAAGCCTGGAATTTCGGCCGCGAACACCACGTGGACCACGGTGACCGCTACCAGCGCGCCGAGGAATTCCACGATGTGGTCAAGGGCCTGTGGGACAGCTGGGACGACGACGCCTTCACCCGCGACAAAGCCAGCGGCGAGTACTTCGACCCGGCCAAGTTGCACACCCTCAACCATCGCGGCGAGCACTTTGCCGTGCGTGGCCCGCTTAACGTCGCGCGCCCGCCGCAGGGCCATCCGGTACTGGTACAGGCCGGTGCCTCGGAGCCGGGCAAGCAGCTTGCCGCGCGCGTCGCCGAACTGATCTTCGCCCACTCCCACAGCCTTGAAGGCGCCCAGGCGTTTTACCAGGACATCAAGCAACGCGCCGCCGCCCTCGGCCGCGACCCGGACCACATCAAGATCCTGCCCGGTGTCACGCCGTTCATTGCCGACACCCGCGAGCAGGCCCAGGCGCTGTTCGAGGAATTCCAGGCCTTGATCGACCCGGTGCTGGGCCTGCGCCTGCTGGCCGACACCCTCGGCGATGACATTGACCTGGACGGGTATGACCTCGACGGCCCGCTGCCGGACACCCCGGTGGGCCAACGCGGCAGCCGTCGCGACAAGGTGCTGGAACTGGCGCGCAGCGAAAACCTGAGCATCCGCCAGCTGTACCTGCGCCTGGCCGGCGGCAACCCGGTGATCGGTACTGCCGCAGACGTGGCCGATTACTTCGAGGCATGGTTCCAGGCGCGTGCGTGCGATGGCTTCAATGTGTTCTTCCCGTACTTCCCGGGGGCCATCGACCTGTTTGTCGAGCAGGTGATTCCGCTGCTGCAGGCACGCGGCCTGTTCCGCCTTGAATACGAAGGCGCGACCTTGCGCGACAACCTCGGCCTGCCCCGCCCGGCCAACCGCTTTACCGCAGGGGCCACCCCATGAGACGCCGCGCATGGATGCTCGCCCTGGGCAGCCTGATCGCCCCCAAGGCGTTTGCGCTGAACATTCTGCTGAGCAATGACGACGGCTATCAGCACCCGAATATCCGTGCCCTCTACACCGTACTCAAGGCTCAAGGGCATACCGTCAGGATTGCCGCGCCGCAGAGTGACCAGAGCGCGCGCGGCGGCGCGTTCTACTTCGGCCGTGAAGTCACCGTGGGCCACGACAGCGACCCGGCCTACCCGGACAGCTACTTCATCGCTACCACCGAGAAAGGCCTGTGCCAGAGCCCCGATTGCGCCGGCAAGGACGTGCAAATCGCAATCAGCGGTACCCCGGTCATGGCCGTGTTGATGGGCCTGAACAAAGTGCTGCCGCACCCGGACCTGGTGATTGTCGGCCCCAACCCCGGCAATAACCTGGGGGCGATCAATATGGCCTCCGGCACCTTCAACGCAGCGAGCGTGGCGTTGCAGGCAGGCATTCCGGCGCTGGCGGTGAGCACCGACCTCAAAGAACCCGACCCGCAGCGTGCCGCCCTGCTAGTGGCCAACCTGGTCAAAGCCCTTGAGCAACATCGCCAATCTGACGGCGCACTGCTGCCGCCGGGCGTGGGCCTGAATATCAACCTGCCCAAAGGCACGCAGACCAAGGGCGTGAAATTCACCCGTATCGGCAGCTACGTCGGCTTCGAGGCGCTGTACACCGATGACCTCAAGCAGTTCAACCTGCCGGGCAAAGCGGGTATCGGCTTCCAGTACAGCCGCGCCGCCAGCGCCGCGCAACAGCACGACGAAGCGGTGTGGCTGAACCAGGGTTACCTCACCATCAGCGCCTTCAGTGGCCTGCCGGAATCGATCAGCGTCAGCCCCGCGCTGCAACAGCAACTGGCCCATGAGGTGCACCCATGAGCGCAGGCTTTTCCCTCGGGTTTCTGAGCCGGGTCTACAGCCCGGACATTGACCCCAAGGTTTACCGCGACACCCTGGACCTGTTCAAGGCCGCCGAGGAGCTGGGCTTCGACAGCGGCTGGGTCGCGCAACACCACTTCGCCAGTGAACACGGGCGCCTGCCCTCGCCGCTGGTGTTGCTGGCGGCCATCGCCCAGCGCACGCGACGGATCCGCCTCGGCACCGGGATTATCGTGTTGCCACAAGAAGCGCCGCTGCGCCTGGCAGAGGATGCAGCCGTGTTGGACGTGCTCAGCAATGGCCGTCTGGAACTGGGCCTCGGTGCCGGGTTTGATCCCCAGACGTTCCAGGCCTTTGGCCGTGAACATGAGGCACGCCACCGCGATTACCAAGAGCATCTTCAGCAGTTGCTCAATGCCCTGGGCAACGCACCACTGACCGACAGCGGCGCGCGCCTGCTGCCACGCGCCAACGGCCTGGGCCAGCGACTGTGGGAAGCCACTTCACGCGTAGAGCAGGTGGCCGAACGTGGCCACGGCCTGATCATCGCACCGAACCCGCACCAGCCCGCCGACGCCGCAGAAGCGCTGGTGAACCGCTACCGCAACGCCTTCACTGGCGACAACGGCACGCCGGCACGGGTCGCCCGCGTGCAGGCCCTGCTGCCGTCACCGGACGCCGCCACCCGCCGCGATATCGAGGCCTATGTGCAACGCCAGCAAAGCATCGGCGTGTTCAAGGGCGCACTGGACGCAGACTTCAACACCATGCTGAGGCGCCTCGGCGTGCTGCACGGCCCGGTGGAGCAGATTCTCGAGCAACTTCAGCAAGGCCCGGCGCTGACCGCCCACGACCACCTGATCCTGCAAGTGCAGACCACCAGCACGCCGTTGCGCGAGGCGATCCGCGCCCTGCAGATCATTCGCGAACAGATCGCCCCGGCCCTCGGTTGGCACCCCACAGGAACCCCGTCATGACCTTCAAACTGGGCTTTCTCAGCCATGCCTTTGGCGACGACCCAAAACAGGTCTACCGTGACCTGATCGAGCAATTCGAAGTCGCCGAGGCCCTGGGCTTCGACGGCGGCTGGATTGCCCAGCACCACCTGAGCAACGGCTTCGGGCGCCTGCCGTCGCCGCTGGTGTTGCTGGCAGCGGTGGCCGAACGTACGCAGCACATCGAGTTGGGCACCGGGGTGATCGTGCTGCCGTTTGAAGAGCCGATCCGCTTGGCTGAAGACGCCAGTGTGCTGGATGCGTTAAGCGGCGGCCGCGTGGAACTGGGCCTGGGCAGCGGCGGCGCCAACCTCGACAATTTCAGCGCCTTCGACCGCGACCCCGGCCAACGCCAGACGGATTTCGCCGAGCGCCAGCAGCGCCTGCAGCAGCTGCTTGAAGGCCGCCCGCTGAGCGCCGAGCTGAGCCTGCAACCGCCGGCACCCGGCCTGAGCCGACGCCTGTGGCACTCCCACGGCAGCCTCGATGGCGCGACCTACACCGCGCAGCAGGGCAACGGCCTGCTGCTGGGCACCGCCACCCATGACCCACTGACCGTGCAAAAGCCGCTGGCCGACGCCTACCTGCAGGCCTGGCCGCACCGCGACCGCGCCCCACGAATCGGTGTGGTACGGGCGATCTTCCCGGCGGCGGATCGCGCCAGCGCCCAGGCCGAACTGGCGGTGGACATCGAGCGGCATATCCCGCGCCTGCAACGTGAAGGGCTGATCGACCAGGCGCTGGATTTGCAAGCACACTTGCGCCTGATGAACGTGCACCACGGGCATCCCGATGATGTGATCGAAAGCTTGCGGCAAGACCCCTCGCTGTTGCCTTATGCTGACTATGTGATCGCCGTGGTCCAGGCCGAAAGCTCGACCCAGGCGCAGATCCTCAAGCGCCTGGAGATCCTCGCCCGGGATATCGCACCGGCCTTGGGGTGGAAAAGACGATGAACAACGGAGCATGTGCATGTCCCTGACATTCAGCTGGCTGATGCCCCTCTGCACCCCCGACTGGGCAGCGCGGCCCGGGCAATGGATTCAGTTGGCCCAGGCCGTGGAATACGCCGGCCTGGACGGCCTGTGGATTCCCGGCGGAGCCCTGTGCGCCGACAGCCTGGGCGTGGCGGCGGCGCTCTGTGCGCATACCCGGCGCCTGCAATTGGCGGTGAGCGTGCCGCCCGAAGTGATGCTGCCGGCGGCGCTGGCCACCACCCTGCAAAGCCTGCAGTCGATCAGCGGCCACCGGGTGCAAGTGCACCTGCCCAACAGCGAGCGCAGCGCGTTTGGCGAATGGCTCAACCGCGACCAGCGCAGCGAGCGCATCGGCGAGTACCTGGATATCCTCCAGCAATTGCTCACGCACAATGCCAATGGCCTGGATTACCAGGGCCGTTATTTCCAGCTGGAAAACGCCGGTGTCGCCCGCCGCGAATTGCCCGCGCCCACGCTGGTGCTGGACGACAGCCAAAGCCATACCCTGCTGGCCGCCCATGCCCACACCTGCCTGCTCGCGCCGAGCCATCCCAAGGTGCTGGCCAAGCACATACAACGCTGGAAGGCGATTCAACCGTCACTGGCGTTTGCCTGCACCTTTGGCCTGATTCTGGGTGACAGCGAAGACCTCGCCTGGGAGCACGCCGCCGCGTTATTACCGGTACCGGCATTGCCCGATGAACCCCTCGCCACCCTGCCCCGCGCCCGCCACCCGCTGCGCCAATGGGAAGTGCACCCGAACCTGCTGCAACGCGCGCCTGGGCAACCGCTGATCCTGGTGGGCACCCCGCAACAGCTCGCCACGCGCCTGCAGGAACTGCACGGGCTGGGCCTGGACCAGGTGATCCTGGAAGGCGGCCCGGCGGTCAGCGACGTGCTGCGCTTCGGCGAGCAAGTTGCCCCCCTTTTGCGCCAGGAGCGCCCGTAGCATGAACACAGATGCACGCCCACCGATCCAGCTGGACTGGTTTTTACCCACCAATGGCGACGGCCGTCACCTCACCAGCAGCGGCTTGCCCAAGGTCGGGCTGTTCCAGCAAGGCGAACGCGCACCGACCCTGGACTACCTGCGCCAGATCGTGCGCGCCACCGAGCAGGCCGGTTTCGACGGCATCATGGTGCCCACCGCCAGTGGCTTCGAAGACCCCTGGCTGATCACCGCCGTGCTGGCCCAGGAAGTACGTAGGCTGAAATTTCTGCTCACGTTGCGTCCCGGCACCGAGCTGCCCGCCTACACCGCCCACCGCGCGGCCACCTTGCAACTGCTCAGCGAAAACCGCCTGGCGCTGCACGTGGTGACTGGCTCCAGCCGTTTCGAACAGCGCTCCCTGGGCGACTTTCTCGAACACGATGAACGCTACGCGCGCACCGCCGAATTCCTTCAAGTGTTCCAGGCCGTCTGGGCCGGCGAGCCCCAGGCGCATCCCGGGCGCTACTACCGCAGCGGCCTTCACACGCCGATTGCACCGGGCGCGCAGGTGCCTTCCATCTATTTCGGCGGCGCCTCCGAGGCCGCCGAACGCGTCGGCGCGGCCCACGGGCAAACCTACCTGATGTGGTGCGAGCCGCCGTTGATGATCGCCGAACGCATCCAACGCATGCGCGACCTCGCCGCTGCCCAGGGCCGCACCCTGCGTTTCGGCCTGCGCCTGCACGTGTTCGCCGCCCCCACCGACGACGCGGCCTGGGCCCATGTGGAGCGTTTGCTGGAAGAAATCCCCAAGGACGCGATCGACCAGGCACAACGCCAGATGGCCGCCTACGAGTCCGTCGGCCAGAGCCGCCAGACCCAACTCATGCAAGGCCGTGGCCGTGGCGCGCGGGAGCTGGAAGTGTCAGCCAACCTGTGGGCGGGCGTGGGCCTGGTACGCGGCGGCGCAGGCACCGCATTGGTGGGCAGCTACGCGCAGGTGGCGGAGCGGATCGAGGAGTATCACCAGCTGGGGGTCGACAGTTTTATCCTGTCGGGCTTTCCGCACTTGGAAGAGGCGATTCATGTCGGGGCGGAAGTGTTGCCGTTGTTGCGCAGGATCGCTGCCACCTCGACGACCTCCTGTGGGAGGGGGCTTGCTCCCGATAGCGGTGGGTCAGTGAAGTGAGGTCGACTGACACACCGCCATCGGGAGCAAGCCCCCTCCCACAGTTAAACGCATGCAGAAGGCCGCCATCTTAGGCAAGCCAGCGCTACGTTGGCCGCTTTGCCACCGTCAGATCCGCCGACGACGGTTGAGTGCCGGGATGGCCGTCTGCGGCACCTCCATACGCTGCACCGGGGCCGTGGTGCACGCCGCCAGTTGCGCCAAAGTCGGATGGCTGAACAACGTTCGCGCATCCACCTCCAACCCCGCCTTGCGCAGCCGCGCCACCAGGTTCACCGCCAGCAGCGAATGCCCGCCCAACTCGAAGAAATGGTCATGGCGCCCGACCCGCTCCAACTTCAAGACCTCGGCCCAGATGCTCGCCATCAAGGTTTCAATATCCCCCGCCGGTGCCTCATAACTGCGGCTGACCACCGCCTCCAGCCCAGGCTCGGGCAGCGCCTTGCGGTCAAGCTTGCCAGCGGGGTTGAGCGGCAACGCCTCCAGTTGCACAAACGCCGCCGGCACCATGAACTCCGGCAACTGCGCCAGCACATGCGCGCGCAATGCCTCCAGGCTCGGCGCCTCGGCACGCAGGGTGAAATAAGCGACCAGCCGCTCATCGCGAATCAACACCGCCACCTCACGCAAAGCCGGGTGCGCGAGCAGGCGTGACTCGATTTCCCCCAGCTCCAGGCGCACGCCGCGCAGCTTGACCTGGAAGTCATTGCGCCCAAGGAACTCCAGGTTGCCGTCCGGGCGGTAGCGCACCAGGTCGCCAGTGCGATACAGCCGGTCGCCAGCCACGAACGGGCTGTCGATAAAGCGTTCGGCAGTCAACTGCGCCTGGCCCAGATAGCCGCGCGCCACGCCAACCCCACCAATGTGCAGTTGGCCGCTGACCCCCAGCGGCACCGGCGCATCGTGCGGGTCCAGCACGTACAGGCGGGTGTTGCTGATCGCGCGGCCGATCGGCAGTTGCAGCGCGGGCACGCGCGCGCCGGGCTCCAGAGTCCACGCGCTGCTGTCCACCGTGGCTTCGGTGGGGCCGTAGACGTTGTGCAGACGCACCTTGGGCAAGCGCGTTTGCACGGCACGGGCCAGGGCCTCGGTGAGTTCTCCGCCGCCACACAGCACGTCGGTGAGGCTGGTGCACTGGGCGGACTCTTCCAGTTCAAGGAACTGCTGCAGCATCGCCGGCACGAACTTGATCACGCTGATCTGCTGCTCGCGGATCACCTGCGCCAGGTACGCCGGCTCGCGATGCCCGTCGGGTCGCGCCAGCACCAGGCGCATGCCGTTGGTGAGCGGCCAGAACAACTCCCACACCGAGCCATCGAAACTGAACGGCGCACGCTGCAACAAGGCGCCGTGCTCGGCGTGCGGGCACAGCAGGGAGCCCCAGTGCATCAGGTTGCCCAGGCCACGGTGTTCGATCATCACGCCTTTGGGCGTACCGGTGGAGCCCGAGGTGTACATCACGTAGGCCAGGTTGGCGACACCGAGGCCCGGCACCAAAGGGTTGCCCTCGGGCGCCTGGCTCCAGGCGCAGTGGTCGAAGTCGATCACCGGGATCGTCACCTCACCCGCCACCTCGCGTGTGGCGGCGTGCACCAGCAGCGCCACCGGCTGGCTGTCGTGCAGCATGTAGGCCAGGCGCTCGCGAGGGTAGCCCGGATCCAGCGGCACATAGGCGCCGCCAGCCTTGAGAATCGCCAGTAAGCCCACCACCAGGTCCAGCCCGCGTTCGACGCACAACGCCACCCGCGCATCCGGCTGCACGCCGCGCTCGCGCAAGTGATAGGCGAGCTGGTTGGCGCGCTGGTTGAGCTGGCGATAGGTCAGTTGCTGCTCACCGGCTTGCACCGCAATGGCATGCGGGCTCAGCCGCGCGTGGGCTTCGAACAGCGCGTGGAGGGTCAGGGCATCGGGGTAGTCGGTGGCGGTGGCATTGAACTCCACCAGCAGCGTTGCCAACTCGCTGGCAGGCAGCACCGGCACCGCGCGCAACGGCATGCCTGGGGTGGTTTCCAGCGCATCGACAAGGCCGGTCAGCACCGTGTCGAGGTAGCCCAGCAAGCGCTCGGCACCGACCTCGCGCGGGGCCTTGGCCTTGAGTTGAAAGCCGCTGGCGATGTCGTCCACGGTGAGCATCAGCGGGTAGCTGAGGATGTCTTCACTGCTGAGCAAGGCAATGCCGGGCACCAGCTTCAGCTCAGGGTCGGCGGCGGTGTGACGGTAATTGAGCAGGCTATTGAACAGCGGTGCGGTGCTGCTGCAACGCTGGGCCAGGGCGAGCGAGGCTTGCTCATGGGCGAGCAAGGCGCTGAGCTGGCGATGGGTGTCGTGCACCGCATCCACCACGCTCTGCCCGGCCAGGCGCAGGCGCAGTGGCAAGGTGTTGATGAACATGCCCAGGGCCCGGTCGGCGCCCTCGCCCGCTTGCAGGCGGCCAAGCAGCACGGTGCCGAACACCACATCATCGCGACCGGCCACGCGGCTGAGCACCTGCGCCCAGGCCAGGTGGAACAGGCTGGCGGCGCTGACGCCAAGGCTACGCGCCTGGGTACGCAGGCGTTGGTTGAGGCCAACGCTCACGGGCCGCTCGCAGGCATCGATGTTGGCGCGATCCGCCTGGCGCTCCTGAAGACCAAACGCCAGGGTCGGCTCGTCGACCTGCGCCAGGCGCTCGCGAAAGAACGCCTCGTGGGCGGCCAACCGCGCGGGCAGGCGGGTTTGCGCGACCACGTTGCGGTACGGCACCGGTGTCGGCAACTGCGCCTGTTCACCGAGCAGATGGGCGCGGATTTCATCCACCAGCACAGCGGTCGAGGTGGCGTCGTTGACCAAGTGATGGAAACGCAGGCGCGCAACCCAGCGCTCGGGCTCCTGGGCGTAATCCAGGGCCATCAGCGGCGCCTGGCGCAGGTCCAGCGCAGGGCACGCCTCGCCCAGCGGCGCAACGCGCAAGCGGGCTTCGCGCCACACCAATTGCATCGGCTGCTCAAGGGCGTCCCAGGCCAGGCTGGTGCGCAGGATGTCGTGGCGGTTGATCACCTGTTGCAGGGCCTGGGCAAATGCGTCCAGCTGGTCGCGGCGCGCAAAGCTGAACAGCGCGTGTTGCTGGTACGGATCGCGCTCGTCGGTGAGGTGGTGGTAGAGCAAACCTTCCTGCAACGGTGCCAGCGGGTAGATCTCCTGCACATTGGCGGCGCCGCCGGGGATGCCCGCGACGATGCGCTCGATGCTCGGCTGGTCGAGGTCGGCCAGGACCAACAGATCCGGGGTGATGTGCGTGCAATCCGCTGGCACGCGATTGGCCGGCACCGCCGCCTCAGCCCCTTCACTTGCGGCCGCCAACGCGGCCAACGTCGGTTGGCCGAACAGCACCTGCACATCCGCACGCAGGCCCGCCTGGCGCATGCGTTGCACCAGTTGCACCGCCAGCAATGAATGCCCGCCCAACTCGAAAAAGTGATCATGCCGCCCCACCGGCTGCACCTGCAGCAGCTCGGCCCAGATCTGCGCCAGGGTGGTTTCAATACCCTCGCGCGGGGCCTCGAACACGCGTGCCACGTAGGCGTCCTGCGTCGGCACCGGCAAGGCCTTGCGGTCGAGCTTGCCGTTGGCGGTCAGCGGCAACCGGTCGAGTTTCACGTAGGCCACGGGCAGCATGTAATCCGGCAGCGCGGCGTGCAGGTGAGCCCGCAGCGCTTCGCTATCCACCTCATCACGCGCGACAAACCAGGCCTGCAATTGCCCCTCACGGTACTGCACCACGGCTTCGCGGACCGCCGGGTGGTTGGCCAGCGCCGCTTCGATTTCCCCCAGTTCGATGCGCACGCCACGGATTTTCACTTGGTCGTCATTGCGGCCCAGGTAGTCCAGCGTGCCATCCGCCAGCCAGCGGGCCAGGTCGCCGGTGCGGTACATGCGGCCAGGGTTGAAGGGGTCATCGAGGAAGCGCTCGGCGGTCAGTTCGGGACGGTTCAGGTAACCGCGCGCCACGCCTTTGCCGCCGATGTACAGCTCCCCCGGCATGCCGATGGGCACCGGGCGCTGCTGCGCATCGAGCACGTACACGGTGGTATTGGTGATCGGCGCGCCGATATGCAGCGGCTGGCCCGCCTCAACGCGACCGGAGGTGGCGACCACCGTGGCTTCGGTGGGGCCGTAGTTGTTGATCACCTCGAAGCTCTGTGCCCGCGTGAACCCTCGCAGACGGTCGCCGCCGATCAGCAAGGTACGCAGGGTCGGGTGTTGCAGGCCTTGGCTGAAGGCGTACTCGGCCACCGGCGTCGGCAGGAAACTCACCTGCAACGGCTGGCTGCGCCACCAGCCCAGCAGCGCGTCAAGGTCTTGCGCGCCATCGTGGGCCGGCGGCAGGTGCAGGGTCGCGCCCACGCACAGCGCCGGCCACACCTCCCACGCCATCGCATCAAAGCCAAACCCGGCCACGCTCGCCGTGTGGCTGCCGGCGTGCAGGTTGAAAGCCTGGCAATGCCAGTCCACCAGGTTCGCCAGCGTGTGGTGCTCAACCATCACCCCCTTGGGCAAGCCGGTCGAGCCGGAGGTGTAAATCACATAGGCGAGGTGTTCAGGCGTGACGGCCACACGCGGGTTGCTGCCCGGGTGGAAGGTCGGGCGGTCCAGCTCGATCACCGGCACCTCCAGCGCCGGCAAGCGTGGCAGCAGGTCATGCTGGGTCAGCACCACCACCGGTGCGCTGTCCTGCAGCAGGTAATGCAGGCGCTCGGCGGGATGGGCCGGGTCCAGCGGCACATAGCAGGCACCGGACTTGAGCACCGCCAGCAGCCCCACCAGCGTGTCCAACCCGCGCCGCGCCAGCACCGCCACGCGATCATCCGCTTGCACGCCGTGCTCAAGCAGGTGATGGGCCAGGGCATTCGCCTGCTGATTGAGCTGGGCATACGTCAGCTCCCGCCCCTGCTGCGCAGCGGCCACGGCATCGGGTGTGCGTGCGGCCTGGGCTTCGATGCGGGCGTGCAGGGTGTGCGGTTCGCGCGTGAGCTGGGCGGTGGCATTCCACTGTTGCAATTGGGCCTGCTCGGCCGGCGTCACCAGCGAAAATTCGCCGAGCGTGCGTTCAGTGTCGTCCAGGCCCTGCTCCAGCAGCCCGATAAGACGCTGTGCCAGCGCCTGGACTTCGTCGTGCTGAAAATACGCCTGGTTGTAAACACAATGCAGGCACGCAGTGGCCTGGTAGCGGTTGCTGCGCAGGTGAACGGCCAGGGGCAGCGGCTCGTGGTGGTTGGAGACCTTGACCGCGCGGCCCTGCACCTGGCCGAAGCGCAGGTCATGGTCGTCCTGCTCGAACGATACCGACAGGTCGAACAACTGGCCGCGATCGCTACGCCGCAGGCCCAGCTCGCGGTTCATCTCGCTGAGGGGGAAACGCTGGTGGCGAAAGTCCTGCTTGAGCTGGTCGCGTACGCCGCGCACCAGCGCACCAAAGGGCAACTGCTCGCTGAACTGGAAACGCACCGCACTGACCTGGGCAAACAAGCCGACGGTGCCACGCAAACCCGCGTTGGAACGGTTGAGGATTGGCACCCCCACCACCCACTCATCACGCTGGTGGGCGCGGGTGAAGTACACATACATCGCGGCCAGCAACACATGAAACGCCGACGCCTGGTAACGGTTGGCCACGTGCTCCATGCGTTCAAGCAGCGCCGCCGCGAAGGGCTCGACCAGGCTGCTGCTCGACGCCTGCGCGGTGTGCCGGGGCACCAGCAATGGCTCGGGCAGTACCTGGTATTTGGCGAGCCAATAGGCGCGATCGCGCGGGTAGCGAGCGGATTGCTGGTAGTGCTGGTCGGCGTGGATAAAGTCGATATAGGACGCTGCCGCCGCGTCCACCTGACGGCCCTGCTCCAGTGCGCTGTACAGCTGCGCCAGGGATTGCAGCATCTGGCCAAAGCCCCAGCCGTCGAGGATCAGGTGGTGTGCCTGGGTGCCAAGGCGGTAGTGGTTGTCGTCGAGTTTGACCAGGAAAAACCGGAACAGCGGCGCGCCTTGCAGTGCGTAGGGCCGGGCCATTTGCGCGTGCATCAAGGCCAGGCTCGCAGCGTGCGGGTCGGGCAGCGCAGCAACGTCGTGCAGCGGCACCTCCACCGCGCAGGCAGCGCTGAAGGTCTGGCGGGGCAAGCCATCGGCATCGCTGTGCAACTGCGTGCGCAACGCATCGTGCCTGGCCACCAATTGCTCGACGGCGCGCTGGATCAACTCGGGCACCACCGCCCCGGCAAAATCCACATAGCCGCCGATGTTGTACAGCGGTGAATCACCTGCGCGCAGTTGGTCGAGCCAGACGTCCTGTTGGGCGGCGGTGAGGGGGAAGCTGGAGGAATGCTTCATAAGATCCTTCTCATGGTCAGGCACTGGCCGCACGTGGACGGCGAAATGGCCGGATTTGAGCATGGGGTCCAGGGAGGGTCTGCCACCTGAAACCCGGACAGCAAAAAGGAGGGCAAACGGGCTTGGCTGATGGTTCATTGCTGAAACGATTAAAGGGCTGTAGGAGATTGGCTATTCCTGGCCGATGTCGCTTTTTGAGGATGGTTTTTAAAAATAAATATTTACCTTTAATATCAATTGTTTAATTAACCACAAGGCAAATTTTTGAATTATCTCAGCTGGTTTTCAATGTCAGAAACGTCGAATTAATGACGATGTTTTTGTGGCACGTTGTGTCCCTCGTTTCTGCTACATACGTAGGACAAATCCCCGGGCTAAATACACTCTCGAGTGCCGACGCTGCTTCATGAGGAACGGATCGCCCCGCAGAGACCCAGGGAGTTTGTGACGGTTTTCGACATCAAGGATGAGATGGCTATGAGTTTGACCAGCAGTATGACCCCCACCCCAGGGCCGCATTTTTATGCCGAAATGGGCGAGTTGATTTCCAATAGCGGCCACGCCGATTTTGCCGTCCACATGCTGCGCCTGGTGGACAAATGGGTGCCGATCCACCTGGTGGATCTCAGCGAGTGGACCCTCGACGAGTTGCGCGACAGCGTACTCGATATCAAGTTGCTCGGCAGCGCAGGCCAGAAGCAGGACCTGCCGCCGCCCCTGTCCTTGCCTTCGATCAATGACCACCCGTTGCTGCGCGACATGCTCGGCATGCAGGACCCGTTGCTGATCCAGCTCAAGGCCAAGGCCGACAGCGCGCACCCTCGGGGCACCTCGCACCAATGCAACCTGGTGTCGCGCCAGGGCAACCGGCGCTGTGTGATTTCGTTCTACCGGCCGCCAGCCCAGCGCGGTTTTTCCCTGGCCGAGCTGTCGTTTCTCAAGTGTTTGTCGGACACGCTGCTGCCGTTGATCGAGTGGCACGCCCAAAGCCTGCGCCAGGCGCCGCAGCCTCAGCTCGAGCCAGCCCACACGCTGCTTGAGCAATCGCAATTGCAACGTGAGTTCTACAAGCGTTTGTCGCTGGGTGACATCACCCTGTCGGCGCGCGAGCAGGAGGTGTGCCTGGGCCTGTTGACCGGCGGCACCGTGCCGCAAATGGCGGAAAAACTCAGCGTGAAAAACAGCTCCATCGAGACCTACCTCAAGCGCGCCGCCGCCAAGCTGGGCGTGAGTGGCCGGCATGGCCTGGCCAAATGGATGGTGGGCGCGTGATGAACACCCGCGCACTCACCACTGTCGGCCTGGCCTGGATGCTCGGCGGTTGCTCGCTGATCCCCGAATACCAGCGGCCCGTGGCCCCTGTGCCGACGCAGTACCCGCATGGCGGGGAGCACCGCACTGCGCCCGCCTCGGACTGGCAAGGCGTGTTCCACGACCCGGCACTGCAACAGTTGATTGACACGGCCCTGGTCAATAACCGCGACCTGCGGGTGGCGGCGCTGAACGTCGCGGCGTTCCAGGCGCAGTACCGCATCCAGCGTGCCGACCTGTTCCCGGCGGTGTCCGCCACCGGCGCCGGCAAGCGCCAGAAGTTGCCGGGGGATGTGACCGGCACTGGCCAGTCGGCGATCACCTCCAGCTATTCCGCTACGTTGGGGCTCAGCGCCTATGAGCTGGATTTATTCGGCCGCGTACGCAGCCTCAGCGAACAGGCGATGCTTACCTACCTGGGCACCGAACAGGCCCGGCGCAGCGCGCAGTTGAGCCTGGTGGCCAACGTCGCCAACGCCTACCTGACCTGGCGCGCCGACCAGGAACTGCTGGCCCTGGCCCAGCAAACCCTGGCCGCCGACGAGCACAGTTGGCAGCTGACCTCACGCAGCAAAACCGCCGGCAAGGCCTCGGCGCTGGACGTGGTGCAGGCGCGCACCAGCGTCGAAAGCACGCGCGCCAGTGTGGCCCGCTATACGCGCCAGGTGGCCCAGGACCTCAACAACCTCAGCCTGTTGGTGGGCGGTGCGGTGGATGAACACCTGCCGGGGCGCCCCTTGGCCACGGACCTGGTGGCGCGCGTGCCCGCCGGCTTGCCGTCTGACCTGCTGCAACGCCGTCCGGATATTCTCCAGGCCGAGTACCAATTGCAAGCCGCCAACGCCAACATTGGTGCGGCCCGTGCGGCGTTTTTCCCGTCGGTCACCCTCACCGCCAACACTGGCAGCGCCAGCACCGAACTGTCGGGGCTGTTCAAGGGCGGCTCGGGCACCTGGACCTTCCAGCCGCAGATCAATCTGCCGATCTTCAACGCCGGCAGCCTGCGCGCCAGCCTCGACTACGCCAAGCTGCAAAAAGACATCACGGTGGCCCAGTACGAAAAATCCATCCAGACCGCCTTCCAGGAAGTCGCCGACGGCCTCGCCGCCCGCCAGACATTCACCGAACAGCTCGCGGCACAACGGGACTTTGTGGCCGCCAACCAGGCCTACTACGACCTGGCCCAACACCGCTACCGCAGCGGCGTAGACAGCAACCTCACGTTCCTCGACGCCCAGCGCTCACTGTTCAGTTCCCAGCAGGCGCTGATCGTGGATCGACTGGCGCAGCTGGTGGCGGAGGTCAATTTGTACACGGCGTTGGGCGGCGCCTGGGGGCAAGCGCCGGTACTGACGGCCAAGGCTTACTGATAGGGAATCAGGCGATCGTGGTCGAGGTCGCGCATCAGTTCGCCGAGCATTTCGCTCTCGCTGCGCGGCTCGGTCATGGGGATGTACCAGGTGGTAGCTGTCCAGCCGCCGCGCTTGTAGGCATAGGATTTGAGCAGTTCACCGTCCTTGTACAACGCGCCGTGCAACTGGCGCTCGTAGGTGTAGGGAATCGGCACGGTCAGCAGCGTCAGCGCGCCGAGCACCGCCGGCAGCACCCCGGCGCCCTTGCCGCCGCGCTGATCGACCAGCAGGCTGTAGCCGGTCTTGCTGTAACCGCCATCAATGAAGCTGAAGGCGCCGGTGTCGCGCAGCACTTGGATGACTTCGCGCTGCTTTTGCTGGTCAAAGCGCGACGCCGGCGGCGGCATGGTCACGCTCATTGGCACAAAGGCGCGCTCGGCCTTGTAGTCCAGAGGCTTGAGGGCGGTGCCGCAACCGCTGAGCAACAATACGCTGGTCAACAGGCTGATTCTGATCATTGCGCAGTCTCCTCGGGCAGCACGCCGTCACGTTGCACGTCCTGGGCGAAAGCGCGTGCGATGCGGCTGCCGTTCTGTTCCTGCATGCCACCCATGCCATCCAGCAGCCAGCTGTATTTGTGGGTCACGTTGCGGTAGCGGTACTGCTTCAACGCCTTGCCGTCCTGCTGCAGGGAGAACTCGGTGGTGGTGTCGATACTCACCGACAACGGCATCAGGAACAAGGTCGCGGCGCTCAGCAACAACAGCGGAAACGGCGGCATGTCGCGCTGCACGTTGGAGCGGATCAGCACCGAATAATCGCCGGGCTTGCCCATACCCGCTTCGACGCTGCGAAATACCCCGGTTTCGCGCAACTGGTTACGCATCTGCGCGGCATTGAGCGGGTCATCGACCATCACATGGATCGGCGTGAGGTAGGCCTTGCCGTCGGGCAACTCGCGCTCGGGCAAGGTGTTGGTGGTCGCGCAGCCAGCCAGCAGGGCCAAGGCGCTCAGGGTCATCAGGCGGTTCATGGACGCTTCTCTTGAAGGGGGTTCTGACCCGCACCGCCAGGCAGCGGCGCGATGATATACGGGGCGGCGCTGCGATAATCCAGCGGCAGCAACTGCAGGCTCGGCAAGCCCGGAACCGACTGGCGCGCGATCGACTCGTCGCGACCTAGCTGGTCACGCCAACGGAAGGCGCACAGTGAGGCACCGAGGCACAGCGAGCGGAATTCGCCGAGGTAATAGGCCTTGCCGGCCTGCAGGCGCAGCGGCAAGTTGAATTTCTCGCGCGCCTGGAGCGAGGTGTAGGTGGTGCCCAGGGTCGGTGAATAGCTGCTGGAAAAGAACTGGAAATCGTAGAACTCATAATCGCCCGGCTTGAGCGGCAGCACGAAGACACTGGCAGCGCCGTCCTTGTCCTGCACATCCTGCGGAGTGCCCCGCGCGATGCCCAGCCAGACCCCGGCGGCGCCGAACGCGGAACCGCGCTTGCGAAACAACAGACGCTGGTTGGGTGCGGGTGATGCAGCGAGGCTCTGCGGGCCAATGGAGCCCACCAGATACGCCACCGGTTCCTGGGGGCCAGGTTGCAGCGGCTGGCTGACCAGCGACGCCGACTGCGTGCCGCAGCCGACCAAGGCGGCAGCGATTAAAAACAAGGCCAAAGGCCTGCAACGGCAAAACATGGCGAATCCTGAACGCAAGCAAAAAGGGAGCTGCAAGCGCCACCGGACACGCATGCGATGCCATCCTGGCGCTGCGCCTCACGTCACTGTGAGGCGCGCGCATGGTACGGCATGGGTGAGGGATTTGGCCAGGCGGCCCAAGGTTTGCGCTGTGCCACCCGCCAAACGGTGTTGCCCACATCATCGGCCACCAGCAACGCGCCCTGCCCGTCCAGGGTCACACCCACCGACCGGCCCTGGGCTTCGCCGCTGGCATTGAGGAAGCCGGTAAGGAAGTCCACCGGGGTACCCGCTGGCTCGCCGTCCTTGAATGCAATGAACACTACCTTGTAGCCCGCCTGCGGGTTGCGGTTCCACGAGCCGTGCTCGCCGACAAACTCGCCATTGGCAAAGGCCGCCGGCATGCCTCGCGCATCGGAGAACGCCAGGCCCAGGGGCGCGACGTGGGTGCCCAAGGCGTAGTCAGGCGCGATGGCCTGGGCGACTTTATCCGGGCGTGGCGGTTGCACGCGCACGCCGACATGACCGCCGTAGTAGCTCCACGGCCAGCCCAGACCGCTGGTGCGCAGGCTTACGCTGGCTTGCCTGCAATGCAGGCAACTCGGTCCAGCAGATGAACCGAGGTGATGCCATCGCAGGCAAGCCAGCTCCCACATTTGATCGCCTGCACCCTGGAGATCGTGCCCGACCGCCCTGGAATGGCAACAGTGATTGTGTTGGCTAGCTTAGGGGAATCACCGCCTCTGCCTCGATTTCGATCAACCACTCCGGTAGCGACAACCCACTGACAATAATCCATGAAGACGGCGGTGGGTTGTGCGGGAAACGCTGCAGAAGCGCCTGCGCTATCGGCTCCTGTTGATCTCGCGCGGACTCGACGATATACAACCGCAGCATGATCACATGGGACAGATCGCCCTCGACTTCAGCCAACACCTTTTCGATATTGTCCAAGGCCGTGGCTGTCTGCTCGGTGATGCCAGGGCCGACGGTACGCTCCTGAGCATCCACGCCGACCTGGCCCGATAACACAATCCGCCGGCCGTCGGGCACTGCCATGGCCTGGCTGAAGCCGTATTGCAGGGAGTTGAATACCGTTGCGGGATTGATGACCTTGCGTTGCATGACGAGTCCTTGTTGTCAGTAGAAAAACAAGGCTAACCCAAAGGTGTTGCTCAATCTTAAGGGTTCAACATCCTGCAACATACCCGGAACCATCAGTCCAGGAAGCTGCGCAGCCCGCTACTTGATCTTCACAGCCAGGCTTGCCCTTCGTGGCGAGGGAGCTTGCTCCCGTTGGGCTGCGCAGCAGCCCCTATAAAGACCACCGCGTTTTCTCAGGAACGACGTGTTTACCGGTTTTGGGGCCGCTTCGCGGCCCAACGGGAGCAAGCTCCTTCGCCACAAAAAAGCGCTGCAGGGGCCGGTATCACCAACTTCCCATCGCCAGGCTGTGCGGCGAAAATTCTGCGAACTGCCATCTCAACGCCAGGGCCGCCGGACGGCGTACGCTCTGTTCGACGGTGACCGTCCATAACCGCTGTGCACCCTCGAACCTGGCCACTTCTGGCCCGTCGAGAATCAGCGCGGTACGCCCGGCAACCTGCAGCACCTCACCCGAGGCAAAGTCGATAAACAGCAGGCCCGCCACCGGGTTTGCGTGCAGGTTGCCCAAGGTGTTGAAGAACAGATTGCCGGCAAAGTCGGGGATGGTCAGCACATTGCCTTCCACGCGCACAAAACCGCTATTACCGCCACGATGAGAAACGTCCACCGAGCGTTCGCCGTCCACATCGACGTAGCTGGCGACGAAGAAGGTGTCGGCGTTGCGGATCATGGCTTGTGCGGCGGCGTCCAGGCCGGTACCGCGTTCGGCCAGAGTGCCGGGTTTGCGCGCGATGGCATCCACAGGCCGCAGTTGGATGTACTTGGGGCAATTGCCGTAGGTGTGCACCACGTCGACGGCAAAGCCGTCGTCACCCAGGCGGCCGACTCGCCCGTTCATGCGGTTGCGACGGCGGGTGTTGAGGTCGATGCCCAGCAGGCCGACGCTGGCGCCGCGAAGCAAGCCGGAGCGTGCCGGGTCGCTGCGGGACGGCAAGCTGTCGACTTGCAGAACCAGGGGATCGGGCGAATGGGCAAAGCCCGGCGCGCCTTCCAGCATCGTCGCCCAGGGAACCCCCTGCTCATCCACCACACCCAGCAGCAGGTAGGGCAACAAGGGATAGAAGTCGCGGTGCTGCTCGGGCAGGTGATCACGAATCACCTTGGGGCCGATCACCGCCATGCGCTCGGCGGCGCCGACGCTTTCCTGCAACTGGCGTTCGCCGTTGTGCCACGGGGACTGTTCGATGGGGTTCATGGTGCTCACCTTCGTTTGGATGAACCAATGCTGCGCCCTGCCAGGCGACGACGGAATAGCCACGCCAGGCAATCCACTGTTACGCCAACTGAAATGCCGGATGCTCACGCAAGGCTATCACCAGGATTTACAATCCAGCATTTCAGCCACTGAAACAATTATTCGCCAAACAATTCCATGACCAGGTTGAACAGGGTGGTCTTCACCGCGCTGTCCAGCTCGGTCCAGGCCAAGCCGGTACTGGCCTCGAACCCACCCAGCTCCAGGTGCCGCGACACACAATTGGCCGGCAACGCCCGCGTCGCCTGCAACGGCAACACCCCCACGCCCAGCCCGGCAGACACCAGCGCGAGCATGGTGGTGAATTCGCCCAGCTCCGACGCGATCTCCAGGGTAATGCCGAGGGCCTGGATAAATTCATCGTAGAAGCCCGGCGCGTAACGCCGCGCCAGGATGTACACCGGCACCTCCAGCAGGTCGGCAGGCTGAATCGTCTGCTGGGCCGCCAGCGGATGATCGATCGGTAACGCCACGCAGAAACTCTCATGCAGCACCGCGCGGGTGTGCACGCCGGGGTGGGCGGCGGGCAGGCGCATCAGGCCGAAATCCAGCTGACCGCTCTTCAACGCGGCGGCTTGGTCGGGGCCGGGCATGTCCTTGAGTTCCAGCTCGATACGCGGGTAACGCTGGTGCACAGCGCGGATCAACTGCGGCAACAAGTTCGGCAACACCGAGGACACAAACCCCAGGCGCACCCGGCCGATTTCCCCACGGCTGGAGGCCCGCGCCGCATCCGCCGCGCGGGCGGCCTGGTGCAAGGTGGCCTGGGCTTCGGGCAGGAATACACGCCCGGCTTCGGTCAGCGTGACCGAGTGGCGATTGCGGTCGAGCAAGCGTACGCCCAAGCCGCCTTCCAGCAATTTGATCTGCATGCTCAACGCCGGTTGCACAATCGACAGCTGCGCCGCCGCCCGGCCGAAATGCAGCTCCTGGGCCAAGACCACAAAGGCGCGCAAGTGCTTGAGCTCCATCAAGCCCTCCTGGTTATCACAAATATTGATCAGCCGATCATAAATGAACATTGGACCCACACCCTACTCTGCGCTGAAGTGAAGTCCAGCCACTCGAACATGAAAGTGTTTTGTTTATCACCGTGCGCCAGGAGATTCATGCCCCATGCAAAGCGTTTTAGACAACTTCCGCCTCGATGGCCGGCTCGCGCTGGTCACCGGTTCCAGCGCCGGTATCGGCCTGGCCATTGCGCGCGGCCTGGCCCAGGCCGGGGCGCGGGTGGTACTCAACGGGCGTAACCGCAGCACCTTGCGCGATGCCGCCGCGCTGCTGACATTGGAAGGCCTGGAGGTGCACACCCAGGCGTTCGATGTCACCGACAGCACGGCGATCCAGGCTGCCGTGGCGGCTATCGAAGAACGCCTCGGCCCGCTGGAGATCCTGGTCAACAACGCCGGCATGCAGCGGCGCGGGCCGCTGGAAGACTACAGCGAGCAGCACTGGCGCGAATTGATCAGCACCAACCTCGACAGCGCGTTCCTGGTGGGGCAGGCCGTGGCGCGGGCGATGATCCCGCGCAAGCGTGGGCGTATCATCAATATCTGCTCGGTGCAGAGTGAACTGGGGCGCCCGGGTATCGCGCCGTACGCGGCGAGCAAGGGCGCGTTGAAAATGCTCACCAAGGGCATGGCGATTGATTGGGGGCCCCATGGGCTGACCGTCAACGGCATCGGCCCGGGCTATTTCAAGACCGAACTGAACGCCAACCTGGTGGCCAACCCCGAGTTCAGCGACTGGCTGGTACAACGCACACCGAGCCGGCGTTGGGGCGATGTGGCCGAACTGGCCGGCGCCGCCGTATTCCTCGCCAGCGACGCCGCGAGCTTCGTCAACGGCCATATCCTCTACGTCGACGGTGGCATCACCGCGTCGCTGTAAACCCGGAGAACTTTATGCACGCGATTGTCTGCCATGCCTCGAAAGACCTGCGGGTGAGCCCCCAGGAAGAAGCCCCAACCCTCGCCCCCGAGCAGTTACGCGTGCGCATTGCGCGGGGCGGTATCTGCGGCTCGGACTTGCACTACTACCAGCACGGCGGCTTCGGCACCGTGCGGCTGCGCGAACCGATGGTGCTGGGTCATGAGGTGTCGGCGGTAATCGACGCAGTGGGCGCGGACGTCGGGCTGTTCAAGGTCGGCCAGCGCATTGCGGTGTCACCGTCACGCCCGTGTGGCGGCTGCCGGTATTGCCATCAAGGCCTGCCGAACCATTGCCTGAACATGCGTTTCTACGGCAGCGCGATGCCCTTTCCGCATATCCAGGGTGCGTTTCGCCAGAGCCTGGTGATCGAGACGCACCAGGCCCATGTGTTGGCCGATCACGTAAGCCTGGCTGAAGGTGCACTGGCCGAGCCGTTGTCGGTGGGTTTACACGCGATCCAACGCGCCGGGGCGGTATTCGGCAAACGCGTGCTGGTGACCGGCTGCGGCCCTATCGGCAACCTGCTGATCGGCGGTTTGCGCGCGGCCGGCGCGGCTGAAATCGTCGCCGTGGACCTGTCCGCCAGCGCCCTCGCCTGTGCCGAAAAAATGGGCGCAACGCGCACCCACAACATCGTCGACGGCGCCGATGCACTCAAGCGCTACAGCGCTGAAAAGGGCTATTTCGATGTGATGTTCGAAGTCTCCGGCAGCGCCCAGGCCTTGCGTAACGGCCTGGAATGCATCGCCCTGCGAGGCGTGCTGGTCACGGTCGGGTTGGGTGGGGATGTATCGTTGCCGCTGAACCTGCTGGTCAGCCGCGAGATTGACTTGCGCGGCACCTTCCGCTTCCACAGCGAATTCGCCCAGGCGGTGGATCTGCTCAATCGCCAGATCATCGACGTGCGCCCGGTGATCTCGCATACCGTGCCGTTTGAACAAGCGGTACAGGCATTTGAACTGGCGGCGGACAAAACCCAGGCGATGAAAGTGGTGCTGGATTTTGGTGTCGCGGACCGGCCCTGATCACCAGGCTGGCCTGGGCACAAAGAGCCTTGTTATGCCCGCAATGCCGAGTCAACCTCCTGTGGCGAGCGGGCTTGACCGCGTTGGGGTGCGCAGCAGCCCCAAAAGCAGGCGCCAAGACAGGTCTGATACACCGCATGCGTCAATGCAGGGGCCGCTTCGCGCCCCAACGCGGGCAAGCCCGCTCGCCACGAATGAAGACTCGATTGCCAAGGGTTGCAACAACACCCGGGGCTCAGGCGCGCTCTTCGAGCCTGAAACGCAAGAACCGATGGCTCGCGGAAAACAACCGCCGGTAGGTGAGCAACACCGCGCCTACCGTGCCAAGGGCGGACGACGCAGCGATCAGAAACATGATCACGATCTGATAGCGCACCGCGTCCACCGGGCTCTCCCCCGCCAGCACCTGCCCGGTCATCATGCCGGGCAGGCTGACGATGCCGACCACGGTCATCTGGTTCAGCGTAGGGATCATGCCCGCGCGCACGGCCTGGCGGATCGCTTCCTGCGCGGCTTCCCAGCGCGAGCCGCCGAGGGCCAGGATCATCTCGATGGTGTTGCGGCCCGAGGTCAGTTCCTGGGTCATGCGCTCGATCCCCAAAGACACCCCCGTGAGGGTATTGCCGAGGATCATCCCCAGGATCGGAATCGCATACTGCGGCTCGTACCAGGGGTGGATGCGAATCACCGCAAACAACCCCACCGCCGTCACCAGCCACGAACTGCCCCACACCGACACAATGCTGTCGACCCGCTGCCCCCGGTACGTGCGCCGTCCGCGCCCAGCTGCCGAGAGACCGGCGATCAACGTCATCGCACACATCAACGGCAGCACCACGTACCAGTAGGCGAACTCGAACACCCAGCCCAGCAAATAACCGATGGCCAACAGTTGCACCACGGTGCGCACCGCCGCCCACAACAACTGGCGACCCAGCCCCAAGCGTAGCAGCAGCGACAGCGCGCCATTGATCAGGATCAGCGAGGCGGCGATGCCCATGTCCAGGGCGGTGAGGTTTTGATAATTCATGGCTGGGCGGCCTCGCTCAACACCCCGGCGCTCATGTGCAGGTGGATGGTGCTCATGCGCCGGGCCTGATCGAGGTCATGGGACACCCAGATACAGGCGCGTGACGGATCGCCGGCGTGCCACGCATCGATCAGCGCTTCCACTTCCCGCGATGAGGTCGGGTCGAGGGCCGCGGTGGGCTCGTCGAGCAACAGTACTTGGGGGTTGAGTTGCAGGGTGCGGATCAGCGAAACCACTTGGGATTCGCCGCCCGACAGGTCACCGGCGTTTTTCGCCAGGAACTCCGGGGCCTTGCCGGCGTACCCCAGCAACGTCGTCACGGTGTGCAGATCGAAGCGGCGCTTGCGCAGGGCCTTGAGGCTGAAGGGAAAGCGCAGGTTGTCTTCCACCGTGCCCTCGATCAGCGCCGGGCGCTGGGACACGTAGCTGACATGGCTGCGGTAATGGGGGATCTGCGCATTGGCGATCGGTTGCTGGTTCCACAGGATCTGCCCGGCGCTGGGCGCGTCCAACAGGGCCAGCGCACGCAGCAACACGCTTTTGCCGGAGCCTGAAGCGCCGGTGATGGACACGCGGTCACCGGCGTTGAGGCGCAAATCGGTGGGTTGCAGCAAGGGCACCTGGCGGCGCTCATCGCTGCGCGTGAGGGCGCGGGTTTCAATCAGTGCGCTCATGGACGCGGGGTTCCTGTTAAGTCCTGTTGGGCGCAATGGTGAAGCAGGTACCGGAAGTTTTCATGAAAAAATTCAAACTATCGCTAGCCGCGTCGTTCACACCTTCACGTGTAACGTTAAGTAGGAGGCGACATGCAATACCGACAACTGGGCCATTCGGGCCTGCTGGTCTCGGAAATCATCCTGGGCACCGTGCCGTTTGGTGGTCGCGCCGAGTTTGAAAAATGCGGCTCGGTGGACGTGCCCCAGGCCAAGCGCATGTTCGATATCGCGTTCGATGCCGGGGTGAATATGGTCGACACCGCTGACCTGTATTCCCATGGGCTGGCAGAAGAAGTGGTCGGCAACGCCTTGGGCGCCAAGCGCAACGATATTCTGCTGGCGACCAAGGGCCGCAGCCCGGTGGACAGCAACCCGAACAACTCCGGCTCGTCGCGCTATCACTTGATCCGCGCCTGCGAAGCCAGTTTGAAACGCCTGGGCACTGACCACATTGACCTCTACCAACTGCACAATTGGGACGGCATGACGCCCATCGAGGAAACCCTCGAAGCCCTGCGCCTGTTGGTCGGCTCGGGAAAAATCCGCTATTTCGGCACGAGCAATTTCACCGCCTGGCAGATGATGAAAACCCTGGGCAAGGCCGAGCTGCACGGCATGCTCAAACCCATCACCCAACAGATTTACTACACCCCGGAATCGCGCGAAGCCGAGTACGAGTTGCTGCCACTGGCCCTGGACCAGCACGTGGGCACCCTGGTGTGGGGCCCGATGGGCGAAGGCCTGCTGACCGGTTCTACCCGACGCGGGCACCCGCCTGCGGCCAACACGCGCCAGGGCAGCGGCTGGCCGGAACCCTACGTGCATGACCGGGAGCGTGCGCTGGACATCATCGAAACCCTCGCCGCCGTGGGTGACGAACACGGTGTGTCGGTGGCGCGTACCTGCCTGGCGTGGCTCAAGGATCGGCCGGGGATTACCTCGTTGATCGTCGGCGCGCGCACCGAAGAACACCTGCGCGACAACCTCGCCGCCACGCAACTCAAGCTGACCGAAGAGCAGTCGGCGCGCATCGAGGCGGTGACACGACGCGAGCCGTTGTACCCGTACTGGCATCGTTTTACCGCCGGAATTGATCGCTTCGACCCGGCGGAACAACCGTTCCTCGCCGAGTACCAGAAGACCATGGATGCGCGCAAGGACACGTAATCCCTGAACCGATCAGGTCAACCTGTGAGAGGGGGCTTGCCCTCTCCCACAGGTGATCCGAGTACGCCCACACACAAGGAGCATGGCCGTGATCGCCCAACTCATGATCGCCGCCCTCGGCGTCGTCGCCATCTGGTTCAGCCAGAGCAAACGCTTGAAGGTACGCCGCTATGCCTGCCTGTTCGGCATGGCCGGGCAGCCGTTCTGGTTCTGGTCGTCGATCAATGCCGAACAATGGGGCATCGTGCTGCTGAGCTGCTTCTACACCGTGGCGTGGGCCAAGGGCATCAAGACCCATTGGATTGATCGCGACCGGCAGAACGCTCAGGAAAATACTGACTGAACGTGCTGGCAAGCGATGGACGAGCCCGCCACCCAGCGCGACAGTGATGAGCATCGAGTGATCGTGAGTGGTCAGTTGCCCCCTCTAACACACCAACCGTGTGGCGGGGGAGCTTGCTCCCGTTGGGCCGCGCAGCGGCCCCGAATGCGCACTACGTGTTCAGGGCTCCACCCCAATTGCGCCGCAACGCCATAATTCGCAACCAGTCCCCGCGTGCAACGTTTACGGCATAACCATAGCAATAAAGGATATTGGTATATACCAGATCACTCCCTTATAAATCGCCTCCATCAAAGGACGTTGGGCTGGAGTAGCAAGCGATGGTGTCGGTAAAAGTAATGCTGGAGTACTTTCACCCCTGGCCGAATTCGGCGGGTTTGTACCTGGCAAGGGAACGCGGCTGGTATGAAGAGTCGGGGCTGGATGTGGAGCTGGTGGTGCACGACCCTTACCGTGGCGACACGCTGCAGCATCTGCTGACGGGCGCGGCGGACTTTGGCGTATTCCCCAGCAACCGCCTGCTGGTACGCCGTGGCTTGGGTCAGGCGTTGCAGGGTATCGCGGCGATCAACCATGCCGGCCTGGAGTCGATCCAGACCCTCACCGATTCCGGCATCCGTCGCCCCCGCGACCTGGTGGGCAAACGCCTGGCACTCAACCCCACACCGCGTGGCCTGGCCATGGTCCGGCACCTGGTGAGCCGCGACGGCGGTGACCCCGATGGCGTGATCCTGGTCGACAGCGGTGTGCGCGAACTGCGGCCCGAGCAGTTGGCGCAAGGCGTGGCCGATGCCAGTTTTGGCGGCTACTGGGCCTGGGAAGCGTTGATGCACAGCCCCATCGACGCCGCGCGCCGGGTGGTGTTGCCGGTGGACGAGCTCGGTGCGCCGGCCTATCACAGCTACCTGCTCGGCGCCCATGAGCGCACCTTGGCGGACAAACCCGAGGTGGTACGCGACTTTCTCGCAGCCACCGCCCGCGGTTACCTGGCCGTGGCCCAAGAACCATCGATTGCCCTCAGCGCTTATGAACACACCACGCCGTATTTCCCGGCGGAACTGTTGAGCGCTTCGCTGCATAAAATCGCCCCGACCTGGCTGCATGAAGGCCGCTGGGGCGAACAGCGCCAAGCACTGTTGGCGCCGTATGCAGAGTGGTTGCATGCGCATGCCGTGCTTGATGATCCACAGGTGTGGCAAGGCGCGACCAGCAACGCCTACCTGCCCGAGGTGCGCGCATGAACCCGCAACGCACCGCCCACGGTTTAGGACTGGAACCGGTAGCGGCAGACTGGCCGGCCCTGCACGAACCCGACATCGACCACCTACTGCGTGAGTACCCGCAACTGGGCCCGCTGCACAGCCTGCAGTGGCACAGCCCACGACCGTTTTCCGCTGCCGGTTTGATCACCACCGGCGACGCAACGTTGTTCGTCAAACGCCATCACCGGCAGGTGCGGCAGGCTGCATGGCTGGAAGAAGAACACCGCTTGATCGCCCATCTGCATCGCCAAGGCGCCCCGGTAGCGGCCGTGGTGCCGAACCGCCACGGGGCGACGGCCACGGCACAAGGCGAGTGGACCTATGAAGTGCACCACCTCGCCCAGGGCCTGGACCTTTACCGTGATGCACTGTCGTGGTCGCCATTCCAGCAGCACGCCCATGCCCTCGCCGCCGGCCAGGCCTTGGCCCGTTTGCACCAAGCGGCTGCAGGCTACGACGCGCCGCCCCGCCAGACCGCCGTGCTGCTGGCCAATGCACGGCTGATCGAACACGCGGCGCCCCTGGAGGCCATCGCCAACACCCACAATGCCTATCTCGCCGACAAGGACTGGCACGCCCAACTCAGCGAACTGCTGCTGCCCTGGCACCAGGCGCTGCAGCCGTTGCTGGGCCAGCAACCACCGCTGTGGACCCACAACGACTGGCATGCATCGAACCTGCTGTGGAGCCCTGACGACACCGTCTGCAGCGTGCTGGATTTCGGCCTGGCCGACCGCACCTTCGCGCTGTTCGACCTGGCCACCGCCATCGAACGCAACAGCGTGCCCTGGCTGGACCTGGACAGCGGCGGCCCGGCCAGCGCCGACCTCGACAGCGTTGATGCACTGCTGGCCGGCTACCACCAGGTGCGCCCACTGAGCACGCATGACCTGCACACCCTCAGCGCCTTGCTGCCGCTGGTGCATGTGGATTTCGCGCTGTCCGAAGTGGCCTATTACCACGACGTGGTCGGTTCAACCACCAGCGCCGACGTGGCGTACCACGCGTACCTGCTCGGTCATCTGCGCTGGTTTGCCGGCGCCCAGGGGCAACGCCTGCTCGGCCATCTGCGGCGTAAAACCGTATGAGCCCGTTGGTCGACAGCCGATGGTTGCAGGCGCACCTGGCCGACCCCGCGCTGGTGGTGCTGGATGCCACGGTGTTGCTGCCAGCGCCGCAATTCGATGGCGACTACCGGGTTGCCAGCGGCCATGACGGCTGGCTGCAGGCGCATATCCCCGGCGCACGGCACGCTGACCTGGTGACTGAACTGGCGGACACCCAAGCCCCTTTCAGCTTCGCCTTGCCACCGCCCCACGTGCTGGTCCAGGGCCTGGCGAATCTGGGTGCCGGCGTCGGCAAAACCCTGGTGATCTACGACCGTGCGGACGGCTTCTGGGCCGCGCGCCTGTGGTGGATGCTGCGCGGCGTGGGCATTGATGCGGCAGTGCTCGACGGTGGTTTCGAGGCCTGGCGCGCCGCCGGCCTGCCGGTGCACAGCGGACCGGCTGCCAGGATTGCCACGGCGCAACCCTGGCCGATCAACCTGCGCCCGCAGCTGTGGATCGACCGCTACGGCGTGGAAGCGATCATTGCCGGGCATGCGCCCGGCGTGCTGATCTGTGCGTTGGGCGCGGCGCTCTTCGACGGCAGCGCCCTCACCCGCTACGCCCGGCGCGGGCATATCCCCGGCAGCCGTAACCTGCCGGCGCGCACCCTGTTCGACGCCCAGGGCCGCTACCTGCCCAAGGATGCCCTGGCCCGCGCCATCGGCCCCACGCTGTTACACAGCGAAGGTCCACTGGTGCTGTATTGCGGCGGCGGTATCTCGGCCGCCGCCAACGCCCTGGCCCTGACCTTGCTGGGTCGCCAGGACATCGCACTCTACGACGGCTCCCTGCAGGAATGGGCCGCCGACGCACGCTTACCAATGACTACCGGAGCAGCTCCGGCCTGACGCCCTTTGCGGCGAACTCGGCTTTTTCATTTCGTACTGGCAACCCGTTCGTTGCGCAGCGCTGGGCACCCTGTTGCCCGATAAAAGCGTACGGCAACGGCGGCAGACCTCTGGAGCGCTCTTTACATGGCTACGCCTTATCGTCACACCCTGCTCGCGCTGAGCATCACCCTCGCCGCCGCGGCGGCTCAAGCCCAGGACACGACCCTGGACACCGTCACCGTCGTCGGCCAGGAACCTACCGACTACCAGGCCAAAAAAGCCGCCGTGGCGGGTTTCGACAACGCCCCGCTGCTCGATACCCCGGCGTCCGTCTCGGTGATCACCGAAGGCCGCTTGGAAGACCAGCAAGCGCGCCTGCTCAGCGAGGTCTTGAAGAATGATGCCTCGGTCGGCGACAGCTATGCCCCCGTCGGCTACTACGAGAATTTCGTGATACGCGGCTTCGCTCTGAACCCGGCCAGCAGCTACAAGATCAACGGCCGCACCATCACTGGCGAGCAGAACGTGGCGCTGGAAAACAAGCAGCAGGTGGAAGTGCTCAAGGGCCTGGCCGGCTTGCAGAGTGGCGTCTCGGAGCCCGGCGGGCTGGTCAACTACGTGAGCAAGCGCCCGGAGAATGTGCGTTCGGTCACCGTGTCCACCAACGAACAGGGCGAGCGCTACCTGGCCACCGACATTGGCGGCTGGCTCGGCGCCGAACAACAGGTGGGCGTGCGCATCAACCTGGCCCACGAAGATATCCGCTCGTATGTCGAGCATGCCGACGGCAAGCGCGATTTCGCCTCCCTGGCCCTGGACTGGAACATCAGCCCCAACGCCTTGCTGCAACTCAACGCCGAATACCAGGACCGTGAGCAACGCTCGGTGCCGGGCTACCAATTGCTCGGCGGGACCGAGGTGCCGCACCACGTTTCGCCCAAGGACCTGCTGGCCTACCAAAGCTGGTCGAACCCGGTGGGCATCCGCTCGTTGAACCTCGACGGGTTGTTCGAGTACCGCTTCAACGACGCGTGGAAAGCCAGCTTCAGCGCATCGCGCAGCCGTGTGGTGATCGACGACTACAGCACCTTCGCCTGGGGCTGCTACGGCGCCGCCAGTTGCGCAGGCACTGCAGTGCCCAACCACTTCAGCACCGAGGGCGACTACGACATCTCCGACTACCGCAGCCCCGATGACACGCGCAGCAACGAGGAAGCCCAGGCTGCGCTCAACGGCCAGTTCGACACCGGCTTTCTCAAGCATGACCTGACCGTTGGCACCAGCGCATTCCGCCGCCTGGTGGATCGGCGTCAATCGGTCAACGAGTACATCGGCGAAGGCAATATCTATCAGCCGTCACCCGTGCTGGAACCCTACGACGGCCCGCTGGGCCACACCTACCGGCGCCTCGACAGCCGCCAGTACGGCCTGTTCGCCAGCGACCGCATCAGCTTCAACGAGCAATGGCAAACCATCCTCGGCGGGCGCCAGGTGCGTCTCGACGAAGAGACTTACAACCAGGCCGGGGCCACCACCCGTCATACCCAGCGCAGCGTGTTCCTGCCCCAGGTGGCGTTGATCTACAAGCCGCGCCCGGACACGTCGTTGTACGCCAGCTACAGCAAGGGCCTGTCCCTGGGAGGCGAGGCCGCGTGGTTCAGCAACAACGCCGATGAGGTGTTGCCGCCCACCACGTCGCGCCAGCTGGAAGTCGGGATCAAGCGTGACTTCCAGCGCCTGAGCCTGACGGCCGCACTGTTCCAGATCACCCAGGACCTGCAATACAACCGCCCCAACGACGACGGCACGATCACCTTTGTGCAGCAAGGCAAGCAGAAGAACGTCGGCATCGAACTGTCCGCCAACGGCCGCGTGACCTCCGACCTGCAAGTGTCGGCCAGTGTCGCGGCGATCCGCGCCCAGGTCAGCGGCAGCGGCACCGATGACTACGACGGCCACCAGGCGATCAACGTGCCCAAGCTGCGCGCCAGCCTGCACGGCGACTACAGCATCCCCGGCGTACCCGGCCTGGCCCTGCTCGGCGGGGTGCAATACAGCGCGAGCAAATACGCCAACCGCGAGGCCACGGTGAAGGTCGACGACTACGCGGTGTTCGATGTGGGCGGCCGCTACACCACCCAGGTCGGCGATTACGCTACTGTGCTGCGCCTGACCGTCGACAACCTGTTCGACAAACGCTACTGGCGCGATGTGGGTGAATCCGCAGGCGACGGCTACCTGTTCCTGGGCGCGCCACGCACCGCGCGGCTGTCCGCCACCGTCAATTTCTGAGGCTGAATGTTTATGCGTAATCTGATGTTTGCCAGTGTGTGCCTGCTCTCCACCGCCCTTGTCGGTTGCCAGCAGCGACCGCCCGCCAACGACCAACTGGACGCCGTGCTGTGGACCCAGACCTCCATCGAGCACGAGCTGATTTACCGCCAAATCTTCGCCAGCGCCACCCGTCAGCTGGACGCGGCCCTGGCTGACCCGAGCTGGGACGCCCTGCCCTTGCCCCCCCGCAACCTAAGCGGGCTGCCGCCGGCGGTGGTCGTGGATATCGACGAAACCGTGCTCGACAACGTGCCGCTCAATGCCCGCGACATTGTCAATAATCAGGTCTACGGCTACGACCGCTGGAACACCTGGGTCGACCAGGCCAAGGCCCAGGCCCTGCCGGGCGCCGTCGAGTTCCTGCAGGCGGCTGACAAGAAAGGCATCACCGTCTACTACATCACCAACCGCGAGCACAGCCAGGTCCAGGCCACGGTCAACAACCTGCGCCTGCGCGGTTTTCCGGTGGCGCGCAACGAACAGGTGCTGGCTGCCAGCACGCCCACCGGCCACTGCGAGCAGGCCGGCTACGGCAAGAACTGCCGGCGCCAATGGGTGGCCAGCCATGCCCGCGTGCTGATGCTGGCCGGTGATTCTTTCGGCGACTTCGTGCAGGCCGACCACAACACCCTGGCCGACCAGCGCAAAGCGGCCGCGCCGTACCTGGCCTGGCTCGGCCAACGCTGGTTCTTGTTGCCCAACCCAACCTACGGCAACTGGTACAGCGCGCCCTATGGCGACCAGGAAGCCCTGCCCTTCGAACGCAAGCGCCACTTCAAGCAACAGGCGCTGCAGCTAGAAAATCAGCCGTGAGATAAGCCTATGTCGCCACTCGAAATCGTCGCCGTGTTCTTCAACATCGCCGGGGTCTGGCTCACCGCACAGCGGGTGCGCTGGTGCTGGCCGGTCAGTGTGGTCGCGGTGTTGCTGTATGCCTGGATCTTCTTCGACGTGAAGCTGTATTCAGACATGCTCCTGCAACTGGTCTTCGCCGTGCTGCAGGGCTATGGCTGGTGGCGCTGGAGCACCGGGCGCATCGACGCGGGCAAGGTCCGCGTAGAGCGTCTGCCACCGCAGGCGGCGTGGCGGCACCTGTTGGCGGGGTTGATCGGCGCCGTGGCCCTGGGCGCCGTCATGCACCACTTCACCGACGCCGCCCTGCCCTGGCTCGACTCGCTGCTCACCGCCTTCAGCCTGGTGGCCAGCCTGTGGGCGGCGCGCAAATACGTGGTCAGCTGGTGGCTGTGGATTGTGCTGGACGCGGCCTACGTGGGCCTGTTCCTGTACAAGGACCTGCAGCTGACCGCCGCGTTATACGCCGGTTTTGTGCTGCTGGCGGCCTATGGTTTGCGGGCCTGGCAGCGTGACCTGCGCCAGCAGGAAGGGTAAAGTCAGCGCCACGTCATGCCTGCAAACGGAACCCCAGGATGCCTTTCGACCCCATTTCGCCGCATTACCAGCGCATCCGCGAACAAATCGCCAATGACATCGCTGCCGGTGTCCCCCAGGCCGACGAGAAATTCCCCTCCGAACGGGACATGATCGAACGCTTCGGCTGCACCCGCGTCACGCTGCGCCAGGCCTTGCAACAACTGGAGGCCGAAGGCCTGGTGTACCGCGAAAACCGCCGGGGCTGGTTCGTCAGCCCGCAGCGCATCCGCTACGACCCGACACGCATCAGCGGCTTTATGGACTACGTCAGCGCCCAGGGCCGCACGCCCCGCACCGAATGCCTGCACGCCGAACTGCGCCCGGCCGGTGCCTGGCTGGCCAAGCGCATGGGCCTGGCCTCGGCGGACGAACCGCTGTTTTTCCTGCAGCGCCGCCGGTGGATCGACCGCCGCCCGGTGCTGCTGGAATTCAACGCATTGCTTGCCAGCTGGTGCCCCGGCCTGCTCGACGCCGACCTCAACACTTCCCTGACCCAACTGCTGCGCGAACGGTTTGCGCGGGTGCAATCGCGCTGTGAACTGCAGATGCACATCGGCACGGTCAACGAACAACAGGCCGAGCTGCTGCAACTGTCACCCGGCTCCACCAGCGTGTACCTGGAACGCCTGAACTTTGGCGAAGCTGACCAGGCGGTGGAATTCGACCAGGAGTTCTGGCGCCCCGATGCCCTGTCGATCGTGATGGAAACGCGCTACCCCGGCACCCCGTGAGGCCCGACTCAGTGCCGCAGCAACTTGCGCAGCGGCACGCCGTCCTTGAGCACCGGCGATTTGATGACGATGTAGCTGAAGTACTTGGAGATGCCGATATTCTTGTCCAGCAGGCCCTCGACCACTTCCTGGTAATGCTGGATGCTGCGGGTCATGAAGCGCACCAGGTAGTCGTAGCCGCCGCTGATCAAGTGGCACTCGAGCACTTCGTCGACCAGGCGGATGTTGGATTCGAACTTGGCGAAGTCTTCGCGCTTATGGTCACTGAGGGTGATTTCGGTGAACACCGTGACCGAGTCGGTGATCTTGGCCAGGTTCAAATGCGCCTTGTAGCTGGAAATATACCCCGCCGACTCCAACCGCTTGACCCGCTGCAAACACGGGCTGGCAGACAAGCCCACGGCGTCGGCAAGGCTGACGTTGGTCATCCGGCCGTCCTTTTGCAGTTCAACCAGAATACTGATGTCGATCCGGTCCAGCTTGACTTGCCCTTCCATTGCGTACCTCGTGACTGCCGTTTATAAGACAATCTTCTAGCAAAATCAGCGCCGTAAAGACAGCTGATGCTGCGCCACCAGATCCGCCATGCTGTTAATGCAGTAATCCGCCGCACATGGCGAAGGCTGCCGCGCACGGTGGCGACCGATCAGGCAGCGGTCCAGGCTGCCCTGTGCACCGACCGACGGACGGGTGACATGCAGGATCGGCTGCAGGCCTTGCTCGTCGAGCCAGTGCGGTTCTTCGGCCAGCGAAACAAAGTCCTCCGCCTCGATCCCCAGGCGCTCGCACAGTAAGCCACGGTCCTCGGCGTCGCGGTCGCCGCGCACCAGCAGGCGATAGAACTTGCGCAGGTACAGCATCGCCCCCGGTGCGTCCTCGAACAACGACCAGTTGCCGGCCGACCGGGCAAAGCTCATGCCCTCTTCCCAGCTGGCGTGCAGCCCCCAGGCCTCGGCCAATTGGCGATGGGCAAAACACAGCACGCCACTAAAACCCAGCTCGGCGAAACGCGGGTACAGCGCCGCCACCACCGCATTGAATTCGGCCAGCACCGCCTCCCGTTGCGCCTGCCCGCCGCGGCTATCCAACAGCGGCTGCAACGCCGCCCAGACGCCCGAGTCGCGGTCCACCAGCACTTCATCGCAATCGATCAGCAACGCTCGATAATCTGTCAGTCCCATGCGGGTCAAGCCTCCAATGATGCAGTGAAGTCGCCCGTGCGCCATAACGGGTCACGGGCGGTACCGAAAACCGCGCCCGAGGCGGGCACGGGCTCAGTTCAAGACCCGTGCCAAGGCCGCGTCGAGAATCTGTACGGCTTCGTCGACCTGGGCCTCGGTGGCCACCAATGGGGCCAGGAAGCGCAGTACGTTGCGATGCACACCGCATTTGATCACCAGCAAACCACCGGCGCGCGCGGCGTCGATCACCTGTTGATTGAGGTCGGCGTCCGGGGTACGGGCCGGGTCGTCCTTGATCAACTCGATCGCCAGCATAAAGCCGGTGCCGCGCACGTCGCCGATCCGTGGGTAACGTGCCTGCAGCCCCAGCAACCCCTGGCGCAGGCGCTCGCCGAGCACTTGGCTGCGCGCGAGCAATTGTTCCTGTTCGAAGGCGTCGATCACCGCCAATGCCGCCGCGCAGGCCAACGCATTGCCGCCATAGGTGCCGCCGAGGCCGCCGGGCAGCGGTGCATCCATGATCTGCGCCTTGCCGACCACACCGGACAACGGCAGGCCGCCAGCCAGGCTCTTGGCCACCGTGACGAGGTCGGGTTGGATACCAGCGTGCTGGAAACCGAACCAGGTGCCGGTGCGACCGAAACCGGTCTGGATCTCATCGAGGATCAGCACGATGCCGTGCTTGTCGGCCAACGCGCGCAAGGCCTGGAGAAACTCGGGCGGCGCGGTGAGGAAACCACCATCGCCCTGCACCGGCTCGATGATGATCGCCGCCACGCGCTCCGGCGCCACCTGGGTGGCCAGCAACTCGTCGAGGGCCTTGAGTGCCACCTCGCTGGTCACGCCACGATAGGCGTTAGGGTATGGCGTGTGGAACACCTCCGGCGCAAACGGCCCGAAGTTCTGTTTGTAGGGTTGGCTCATACCCGTGAGCGTGGTGCCGAGCAACGTGCGGCCATGGAAGCCGCCACGGAAAGCGATCACCGCCGAGCGATTGGTGTGCGCGCGGGCGATCTTCACGGCATTTTCCACCGCCTCGGCGCCGGAGGTGAAAAACGCCGCCTTGTACGCCGCCTGCCCGCCGATCATTTCACACAGGCGCTGGGCCAGATCGAGGTAAGGCTGGTAAGCCACCACCTGGAAGCAGGCATGGGAGACTTTCTGCAACTGGGCCTGTACCGCAGCGACGACCTTGGGATGGTTGTGGCCGATGTTAAGCACGCCGATGCCGCCGACGAAGTCCAGGTAACGCTTGCCATCCACGTCCCACAACTCGGCGCCCTGGGCCCGGTCAATTACCAGCGGGTGCGCGGTCACCAGGCCACGTGGCACGAATTGTTCGCGCTGACGGAGCAAATGAGGGGTTTCGTCGACTTTGCTATTCATGGCATTTCCCATCGTGAGTCCGGCAACCGGGAAGCGGTTGCGATGTTGTCCAGATTACGGCGTGCGAGCAACGAACTACGCCGAACTTGGCCCGTGAGAAATTCGGATCAACTGTTTTGGCCCCGCCTTTCAACAGATCCTGCGCCGGGCTTGGGGGATGATGATCGCTACCCAAAACCTGCAGGAAATGCCCATGGCCTTGCTCTACAAAGCTGACCCGGTGCGCGGCCAACATTGGCAGGCACTGTTCGCCGAACACGCGCCGGATATCGAATGGCGCGCCTGGCCCGACATCGGCAACCCCAACGACATCGAGTACCTCGCCGCCTGGCAGGCGCCGGATGATATGGCGCAGTTGCTGCCCAACCTGAAAGTGCTGTTTGCGTTGTCGGCGGGGGTCGATCAACTGGACCTTGAACGTTTGCCTGTGGGCTTGCCCGTGGTGCGCCTGCTCGACCCGGGCATCACCCGTGGCATGTGCGAATACGCCAGTTGGGCGGTGCTCAGCCTGCATAGGGATATGCTGCGCTATCGCCAGCAACAGGTCGCGCGGTGCTGGCAGGCGCACCTGTTGCAGCCGGCGACGAACCGGCGCGTGGGGGTGATGGGGCTGGGCACCCAGGCCCAGCAGATCCTGGCAACCTTGGCTCCTCTTGGGTTTGCTTTATCGGGCTGGGCCCGCAGTGCCCACCAGATAGCGGGGGTAGACTGCTTTGCCGGGCACGCACAACTGCCGGCGTTTCTCAGCCAGTGCGACATTCTGCTCTGCGTACTGCCGTTGACCGAGCAGACCCAGGGCATTCTCGACCGCCAGCTGTTTGCACAATTGCCACGGGGCGCAGCGCTGATCAACATGGGGCGTGGCGGGCACCTGGTGGAAGAGGACTTGCTGAAAGCGCTGGACAGCGGCCAACTGAGCGGTGCGGTGCTGGATGTGCTGCAAGAGGAACCGGCGAAGGCGGACCACCCGTTCTGGGATCACCCGCAGGTTGTACTGACGCCGCATATTGCCGCCATGACCCAACCGGCGAGTGCGTTTGGGGTGTTGTTGGAGAATATTCGGCGATTTGAACGGGCAGAGCCAATGGTCGGAGAAGTGGATCGCCACAAGGGCTACTGATGCATGGAGATCAAAATGTGGGAGGGGGCTTGCTCCCGATTGCAGTGGGTCAGTGACAGATTTATCAACTGACCCACCGCCATCGGGAGCAAGCCCCCTCCCACATTTTTGACGGTGTTCGCTTTAGAGGTGGAGCCTTTCGGTAATCGCGGCGCCGACATCCTGAGTGGAGCCCTTACCGCCCAAATCCGGCGTAATCGGCCCTTCTGCAATCACCGCCTCAATCGCCTGCAAAATCCCATCATGGGCCGCCCGATACCGCGTATCCCCATTGCCAAGGAACTCCAGCATCAACGCCCCCGACCAGATCATCGCAATCGGGTTGGCGATGTTCTGCCCATAAATATCCGGCGCCGAGCCATGCACTGGCTCGAACAACGAGGGGAAGCGCCGCTCGGGATCGAGGTTGGCCGACGGTGCAATGCCAATCGTCCCGGCACACGCCGGGCCCAGGTCGGACAAAATGTCGCCAAACAGATTCGACGCCACCACCACATCAAAGCGGTCCGGTTGCAACACAAACCGCGCGCACAGGATGTCGATGTGCTGCTTGTCCCAGCTCACCTCGGGATAATTCGCCGCCATCAAGGCCGTGCGCTCATCCCAGTACGGCATGCTGATGGAAATCCCGTTGGACTTGGTCGCCGCCGTCAGCTTTTTACGCGGACGGGTCTGCGCCAGGTCGAAGGCGAACTTGAGGATGCGATCAACCCCGCGTCGGGTGAACACCGATTCCTGCAGCACGAACTCATGCTCAGTGCCTTCGAACATCTTGCCGCCCACCGATGAATACTCGCCCTCGGTGTTTTCGCGGATCACCACAAAATCGATATCCCCAGGCTCGCGCCCGGCCAGCGGGCACGGCACGCCGGGGAACAGCCGCACCGGGCGAATATTCGCGTACTGGTCGAAGTCGCGACGGAACTTGAGCAACGAGCCCCACAGGGAAATGTGGTCCGGCACCTTGTCCGGCCAGCCCACCGCGCCAAAATAAATCGCATCGAAGCCCTTGAGCTGCTCGAACCAGTCGTCGGGCATCATCTGCCCGTGTTCCAGGTAGTAATCGCAGTGGGCCCAGTCGAGCACTTCGATGCTCAGGTTCAGGTCCCAGATCTTCGCGGCCTGTTCCAGTACCCGTAGCCCCTCGGGCAACACTTCCTTGCCAATGCCATCGCCGGCAATCGCGGCGATTCTGAATGTCTTGCTCATGCTGCAGACCTCGCAAAAATTCAGTTCAACCCGCCGATATGGAAGGCTTTGACCTCAAGGTATTCGTCCAGGCCGTACTTGCTGCCTTCGCGCCCCAGGCCCGACTGCTTGATACCGCCAAACGGCGCGACTTCCATCGAGATGATCCCGGTGTTGAGCCCGACCATGCCGAACTCCAAAGCCTCGCCAAAGCGCCAGGAGCGCTGCAGGTCCTGGGTGAAATAGTAGGCGCCCAGGCCGTACGGCGTGGCGTTGGCCAGGGCCAGTGCCTCGGCCTCGTCGGTAAAACGCATCAGCGGCGCCACCGGGCCGAAGGTTTCTTCGTTGGCCAGCAGCATGTCGGCGTGACAGTCGCCCAGCACCGTGGGTTGCACGAACTGGCTGTCGCCCGTGGGGATCGCCCCGCACAGCAGCTGCGCGCCCTGGCTCAGGGCATCGTCGATGTGCCGTGCGACTTTTTGTACCGCCGCCGGGTTGATCAACGGGCCAATGCTCACGCCCTCCTCCAGGCCATTGCCGACCTTGAGCTTGCCCACCTCTTCCACCAGGCGCGCCGCGAAACGCTCGTAGATACCGGCCTGCACCAGGATGCGGTTGGCGCACACACAGGTTTGCCCGGCATTGCGAAACTTGCTCAGCATGACCCCGGCCACTGCCTGCTCCAGGTCAGCATCGTCGAACACGATAAACGGTGCATTGCCGCCCAGCTCCAGGCTCAGGCGCTTGATGTGCTCGGCGCTCTGGCGCATCAGCAGGCGGCCTACGGCGGTGGAGCCGGTGAACGAGATCTTGCGCACCGCCGGGCTGCCGGTGAGCGTTTCGCCGATACCGGTGGGCAAGCCGGTGACCACGTTGAACACCCCGGCCGGGATGCCGACGCGCTCGGCCAGCACCGCCAGGGCGAGCGCCGACAGCGGCGTGAGGTCCGACGGTTTGACGATGATCGGGCAACCGGCGGCGAGGGCCGGCGCGCATTTGCGCGTGATCATCGCGTTGGGGAAATTCCACGGCGTGATGGCGGCGCACACGCCCACCGGCTGCTTGAGGGTCAGCAAGCGGCGGTCGCCACTCGGCGCCGGCATGGTTTCGCCGTAGACCCGGCGCGCTTCCTCGGCGAACCATTTGACGAAACCGGCCCCGTAGCGGATCTCGCCCTTGGCCTCATTGAGCGGCTTGCCCTGTTCCCAGGTCATGATCAGCGCCAGGTCGTCGAGATTGTCGAGCATGGCCTGGAACCAGCGCTCCAGCAGCGCCGCACGCTCCGCTGCGGGGCGTGCGCGCCAGGCGGGCCAGGCACGTTCGGCGGCGGCAATGGCGCGGTGGGTGTCCACCGCGTCCATGGCCGGTACGCGCGCCAGCAAGTGGCCGGTGGCGGGGTCGTGGATGTCCAGGGTCGCGCCGCTGTCGGCAGCGATCCACTGGCCATCTACATAGGCGAGTTCAGCCAGGAGGCTGGGGTCTTGCAAGCGAGTATTGAGCATGGTCGAGTCCTGATCCGAGACACGCTCCAGTCTAGGGAGGTGCCACGGACGAGGATGCCGAAAGCGCGGTTAAAGCAGCGTGCCGTGCTGAAATTCAGCCCAGGACGGCAGGCTCTGCTAGGCCGTCAGCGAACCGAGCAAACCCTGTAGAAAGCGTTCACCCGCGTCCATCTGGCTGATCTCGATAAACTCATCGGGCTTGTGCGCCTGCTCGATGGAACCCGGCCCGCAGACCACCACCGGCACGTCCAGGCGCTGCTTGAACAGGCCGCCTTCGGTGCCGAACGAAACCTTGGAGGTCGCGGTGCCTGGCGCGGCGAATTGCTTGAGAAACCGTACGGCCTCGACGCTGGGGTGGGTGTCGAGACCGGGGTAGACATTCACTGTTTCGATCTCGATGGCCGCTACGCTGGAGAGCTTTTGCGCCTCGCGCACGATCACCTCGGCGCGTTCACGCATTTGCTCCAGGAACTGGTCCAGATCATCGGCTGGCAGGTTGCGCACTTCGAAATCCAGGGTGCACAGGTTGGGCACGATATTCAGCGCCTTGCCGCCGACAATCTGCCCGACATGCACGGTGCTGTAAGGCACGTCGTAGTCACCGTCCTGGGCGCCGTGTTGTTGCAATTGCTGCTGGCTTTCACGCAGCGCGGCGATAAAGTCGCAGGCCACATGGATGGCGTTGACCGAACGCGGCGCCAGGGACGAATGGGCTTCCTGGCCACGACAATAAGTGCGGTACGAGCCCTTGCCCTTGTGCCCCAGCACGAACTGCATGTTGGTCGGCTCGCCGATCACACACAAAAACGGCCGCACCGGCGCCAGGTGCAGCACGTCGAGCAGGCGCCGCACGCCGACGCAGCCGATCTCCTCGTCATGGGACAGGGCCAGTTGCAGCGGGCGGTTCAACGTGTGGCCGGCGGCGTCGAGCATGGCGTCGATGGCCAGGGCGATAAACCCCTTCATGTCGCAGCTGCCACGCCCATAGATGCGCCCGTCCTGCACGGTGGCGGCGAACGCGGGAAAGGTCCACGCCTGCCCCGCCGCCGGCACCACGTCGGTGTGCCCGGACAACAGCACGCCAGGCTGGTCCTTGGGCCCGGTGCTGGCGAACAGGTTGGCCTTCTTGCCGCTTGCATCCTTGACGATCAGCGACTCGATGCCCTGGGTCAGCAGCAGGTCGCGCACGTACTCGATCAAGGCCATATTCGACTCGGACGACACCGTGTCGAACGCCATCAGTTTTTTCAGAATATCCAGTACACGGGGTTTCATCAGGCCTGGCTCCGTTGCGCGGCGGGAAGGGCAAAGCGGGTAATGGAGAACGGCGCGATCGGCGTGCTGGTGGCGCCAGTGCTGAGCAACTCGGCCATCACATCGCCCACACCCGGGCCGAGCTGGAAGCCATGGCCGCAGAAGCCAAACGCGTAGAACAGGCCGTCGACGGTGCCGCTGGCGCCCATTACCGGCAGCGAATCCGGCAGGTAGCCTTCGATGCCGCTCCATACGCGGATGATATTCAGGTTGCCCACGCCTGGCAGCAGGCGGCGCATCTGGCTGATCTGGTTGACGATACTGCGCGGCTCCACGTAGGCGCGGCGGTTGAGCATGTCGGGTTTGCTGCGGTAGCCGCCGCCGATCACGATATTGCCCCGCGGGATCTGGCGAAAGTAAATCACTTCCTCGGGGATCTTGGTGTACACGCCGATGACCGTGGGCAAGGCATAGGGCACCGGCTCGGTCACCGCCATCTGCGGGCCGTGGGTGTCGAGCGGCACCGGCTCGCCGAATTGCGCCGAGAGTTTCTGGCCCCAGGCGCCGGCGGTGATCAACAGCTGCGCGGCCTGGAACTGGCGGCCGTCGGTGGTAGTGACGTGGAAGTCGGCGCCCCGCTTCTCGACCTCGGCGACTTCCGTGCGCTCTTCGATTTGCGCCCCCAGGCGAATGGCCGCGCGGGCAAATGCCGGGGCCGCCAGACGCGGGTTGGCGTGGCCATCGTGGGGCGCGTAGGAGCCGCCCTTGACGTCCGGGCCAAGGAAGCCGAAACGCCGGTGCAGCTCGGCGCCACGGTAGATTTTCAGGTCCAGTTGCGCGGCTTCCGGTGCGGCGGCGTAGGCCTCCAGCTCGGCGATTTCATCTTCGCGATAACACACGCGCATGTGCCCACTGGGGATAAATTCGAGGTCATCGTCGATCAGCTCCGGCAGGCGTTTCCACAGCGCCCAGGAACGGTTGGCCAGCGCCAGTTGGCCAAGAAAACGCCCTTGCCGGCGCACATTGCCGAAGTTCACGCCGCTGGCGTATTGGCCGATCTGGTCACGTTCCAGCAGGATCACCGACTGCCCGCGACGACGCAGGAAAAACGCGGTCGCCGCGCCCATCAGGCCACCGCCGACGATCACCACGTCTGCTTTTTGCACGCTCATGGCGCAACCTCCTCGGTGAGCATCGACAAGGGTTTTACCGGTGCCTGGCCGCGCTGGCGACCGACCTCCTGCACCTGCACACCGGCTGCAGCGGCAATCACCTCGGCCCCGGCCTGGGAGCAATAACGGCCCTGGCAACGGCCCATGCCGACACGGCTGAAGGCCTTGGCGCGATTGACTTCGCAGGCGCCCTTTTCACGCACCGTGCGCCGCAGTTCACCGGCGCTGATCATTTCGCAACGGCACACAATGGCGCTGTCGGGCAGCGTCTGGGCCTGCTCGCTGGGCCAGGGGAACGCCTGGGCCAGGCCGAGGCGGAACTGGTCCATCACCGCCAGCGCTTGCTGTTGCTCGTCACGCAACCCGGCGTCGACCGGCTGCTGCAGGTCTTCCAGCAGTGCCAACGCGACCAGACGCCCGGCGTGCTCGGCGGCATCCGCGCCACGAATTTTCGCGCCGTCACCGGCCGCATACACGCCCTTCACCGAGGTGCGCCCGGCGGCGTCCGTGGCCAGCCACCATTGGCTGGACGCCTGGTCGAACGCCATGGCGCACCCAGCCAGATCGCCCAGCTGGGTTTCCGGGCGCAGGTGGTAACCCAGCGCGACGGCATCGGCCTGCACCGTTTCGGTCCGCCCGCTGCCCGTGGTGAACCGCACGCCCATCACGCCATTCGCCGCATCGCCGAGCACTTGCAACGGCTTGATGCCCAGGTGCACCGCGACCTTGGCCCGGTACAGTTGCGCCAACAGCTTGAGCCCGGTGAACAGCACACCCGGCCGCGCCAGCAGCTTGGGCAATGCCTTGATCCGCAGGCTCAGCGGCGAGGTGTCGAGCACCGCCGCCACCTCTGCACCGGCTTTTATGTATTGGCTGGCGACCAGGTAGAGCAACGGCCCGCTGCCCATGAACACCACGCGATGGCCGATGGACACGGCCTGGTTTTTCAGCGCGATCTGCGCGCCGCCGAGGCTGTAGGTGCCCGCCAGTTGCCAACCCTCGATGGGCATCAAACGGTCGGTGGCGCCGGTGCAGAGAATCAGCGCGTCGTAATCCAGCGTGCAGTGGCGGCCCTCGCTGGCGCAGCACAACTGCCCCGGCGTGAGGTTCCACACCAGGGTGTTGGGGCGGTAGTCGATGGCGCCGCGCAGGCGGTCGAAACTCTGGTGCAGGTCCCAGGCCTTGGCGGCTTCAGTGCCATACAGGGTGGTGTAGTCGCGGGTGAAACCCTCGGGCTGGCGACGGTAGATCTGCCCGCCGTCGCGACGGTTTTCATCGATCAGGATCGGCTTGATACCGGCCGCCAGCAAGGTTTCGGCGCAGCGAACCCCGGCCGGTCCGGCGCCGACTATGACTACCCGTGCAGTGGCCATGTTGCCTCCGGTTGTGTGGTGACAATATCCAGCCCGTCGCGGACTTCATTGGAGCAGGCGCGCAGGCGTTCGCCGGTGCGGGTCCACACCCAGCAGTCCTGGCACGCGCCCATCAGGCAAAAACCGGCGCGGCGCCCGTTGTCGAATTCGGATTGGCGCAGGGCGTTGCCCTGGGTCAGCAGTGCGACCATCAGGGTATCGCCCTGCAACGCTTCGATGGGTGCGCCATCCACGGTCAGGCTGACCGTCGGCCGGCCCTGTTCGGCCAGCCTCACAAAACGCCCGTTCATGCGTAGGCTCCCAAGCTGATAGTAGTGACGCCCTGCTGGGTATTCAGCAACTGGGCGCTGTCGTGGTGACACAGGATTTCACCGCCGTTGTCCAGGCGGCGGCGGCTCGGCGCGGTGCGGTTGCACAGGCCGTCGACGCGCACCGGACAGCGATTGAGGAAGGTGCACAGCTCGGGCACGTTGGCGCGCTCGCCAATCGGCGGCAGCGCGCTGCTGGTGGCGCCGCAGGTTTCCAGCCAGCCCTGGCGCAGCTCAGGCACCGAGTGAATCAACAGGTCGGTGTAGGGGTGGAACGGCGGCTCGGCAAACGACTGCCGGCTGCCGGCCTGCACCTTGTGGCCGCTGTACATCACCACAATGTCGTCGCACAGCGCGCGCACGGTGGAGATGTCGTGGCTGATAAAGAGGTAGGACACGCCCAGTTGCTGGCGCAGGTCGCGCAGCAGTTCCAGGATGGCCGCGCCCACCACGGTGTCGAGGGCCGAGGTGACTTCGTCGCACAGGATCAAATCAGGCTTGGCGGCCAGCGCCCGAGCCAGGTTGACCCGCTGCTTCTGCCCGCCGGACAGCTCGTTGGGGCGGCGCTCGGCCAGGTCACGCGGCAGGCGCACCAGGTCGAGCAGTTCGCCGATACGCGCCTGCAAGGCGGCGCCCTTGAGGCCGAAATACATCTTCAACGGACGGCTGAGGATGGTTGCCACGCTGTGCATCGGGTTGAGTGCAGTGTCGGCATTCTGGAACACCATCTGGATGCGTCGAAATTGCTCCGGCGTACGCTCGGACAGGCTGCCGCCCAACGGTTCACCGTCGAACGTCAGCCCGCCGATGGCCGGGGTCAGCAGCCCGGCCACCACACGCGCCAGGGTGGACTTGCCGGAGCCCGACTCACCGATCACGCCGATGGCCTGGCCGCGACGCACGCTCAGGTCAATGTCTTCGAGCACCCGAATCGCGGGCATGCCCTGCATGTTCTTGTTGCCGTAGCCTGCGGTCAGGCCAGTGATGGTCAGCAACGGTACGTCCTGGGCCAGCCCGCAGGGCGCACGCAACGTGGTGTCTGGCCGGGCAGCGGCCAACAGGCTGCGGGTGTACTCGTGGGTCGGGGTCTTGAGCAGCGGCGCCGTGGCGCTCTGCTCGAGGATTTGCCCGCCGTTGAGCACCACGATCTGGTCGGCCATCTGCGCGACCACGGCCAAGTCATGGGACACGTAGACCGCCGTCGCGCCACGTTCGCGCACTACACGTTTGAACGCGCGCAGCACGTCGATCTGGGTGGTCACGTCCAGCGCGGTGGTCGGTTCGTCGAGCACGACCAGCAGCGGGTCGCTGATCAACGCCATCGCCGCCATCACCCGTTGCAGTTGCCCGCCGGACACCTGGTGCGGGTAGCGCCGACCGATGCGCTCGGGGTTGGGCAGCGCCAGGTCGCGGAACAGGCCGATGGCCTTGGCCTCCAGTGCGGCGCGGGTGCCGAGGCCATGGATCAGGGCGCCCTCCACCACCTGATCGATAAGTTTTTTCGCCGGGTTGAAGGCCGCGGCGGCGCTCTGGGCGATATAGGACACGCGGTTGCCACGCAGGCCCTGCAGCTGTTTTTCACTCAGCGCGAGCATGTCGTGTTCACCGACCTGCACCACCCCGCCGGACAAACGACAACCGCGCCGCGCATAGCCGAGCAGCGCCAGGGCGATGGTGGTCTTGCCCGAGCCCGATTCACCGATCAGCGCCAGCACTTCGCCTTTTTCCAGGGCAAAGCTCACGCCTTTGACGATTTCTACCTCGCCGTGCTCGCCACAGGCGACCACGCGCAGGTCTTCGACGCGAATTAATTCGCTCATATCAATGGCCTCCCGTGCGTCGACTACGTCGTGAAGACAGGTAGTCGATCAACAGATTCACACCGATGGTCAGCGTGCCGATGGCCAGGGCCGGAATGATGATCGCCATCGCGCCCTGGTTCAGGCCGCCGATGTTCTCGCGCACCAGGGAGCCCAGGTCGGCGTCCGGTGGTTGCACGCCAAGCCCAAGAAAACTCATACCGCTGAGCAACAATACGATGTAGCCGAAGCGCAGGCCCAGGTCGGTCAACACCGGGTTGAGCATGTTCGGCAGGATCTCGACGCACGCCACGTAGAGCCGGCGTTCGCCGCGCGTGCGTGCCACTTGCACGTACTCCAGGGCCTCAATGTTCACCGCCATGCTGCGCGCCACGCGGAACGAGCCCGGGATATAGCTGATCACAGCGGTGCAGATCAGCAGCGTGACTGATGAGCCAAAGGCCGACACCATGATCAACGCGAGCATTTTGCTCGGGATCGAAATGAAGGCGTCCATGATGCGGCTGATGATTTCGTCCAGCCACTTGGGCGAAACCACCGACAGCAGCGCGCAACCGGTGCCAAAGGTGCTCGCCAGTAACGCCGCGACCAGCGCCAGGCCAACGGTGAACCGGGCGCCTACCAGCACGCGGCTGAGCATGTCGCGGCCCAGGTAATCGGTGCCGAACGGGTGCGCCAGGCTGAAGCCTTCAAAAATGTTATCGGACACCACCTCGCCCACCGGGTGGGGGGCCAGCCACGGGCCGAACAGCGCCACCAGCAACCAGGCCACGCACACCACGGCACCCAGCAGGCCCAACCAGGACGGCGCGCTGGAAACCTTGGCGAGTGCCAGGGCGGAAGACACAGGCTTTGACTTCGCAATGAGGTTGTTCATTGGTTTCTCAGCCTCGGATTGGACAGGATTGCACACAGGTCGGCGAGCAGCACCAACGCCAGGTAAGCCGCGCAGAACAGCATGGTGCAGGCCTGCACCAGTGCCATGTCGCGGTTGGTCACGGCATCGACCATCAAGCTGGCAATGCCGGGGTAGTTGAAGATGGTTTCGACGATCACCACCCCGCCCAACAGGTACGAGAGGCTCAAGGCGATGGCATTGGCAATCGGCCCGATGGCATTGGGCAACGCGTGGCGCAGCACAATGCGGATCGGGCTGACGCCTTTGAGGCGGGCCATTTCCACGTAGGGGCTGTCGAGCTGGTCGATCACGGCGGCGCGGGTCATGCGCGCCATTTGCGCGACGATCACGCAGCACAGCGTCATCACCGGCAAGGCATAGGTGCGCATGAATTGCAGCGGTGAGCTGATGTCACTGGCGTAAGACAGGGCCGACAACCAGCCGAGGTTGACCGCAAAAATCAGCACCGCCAGGGTCGCCACCAGAAACTCCGGCACCGCGACCATGGCCAGGGTGACAAAGCTCAGGCAGCTGTCAATGCGCCCGCCCCGGCCCATCGCCGAACCGATGCCCAACACCAGGGCCACCGGCACCGAGACCAGCGCCGTCGCACCGGCCAGCATCAGGGTATTGGGCACACGGCCCGCCATCAGCTCACCCACCGGCATGGCGTTGGAAACCGACACGCCCATGTCACCGGTGAGCAGGCTCATCAACCAGTGCAGGTACCGCAACACACCGGGCTGGTCCAACCCCAGTTTCAGGCGCAGTGCCGCCACCTGTTCAGGGGTTGCGAACTGGCCAAGGGATTGTTGCGCCGCGTCCCCCGGCAGTACAGCCGTGATCGCGAACACGACCATGGACACGATCAACAAGGTCACGACCCCTGCGCCCAGGCGCCGGCCGATCAACCACAGTGTATTGCTATTCATCGTACTGCCCTCCTCAAGCGTCCAACCACACCTGCTCGGCAAACATGTAGCCCATGAAACCGCCCAGCGGGTTGCTGTCATAGCCCTTGATGCGTTGGTCGACGCCGTCGATGTTGCTGATGAACACCGGGATGCCGATACCGCAGTGGTCATGGACCAGGGTCTGCATGTCGCCATACATCTTGGCGCGTTTGGCGTCGTCGGTTTCGCCTCGGGCCAGCATCAGCAGTTGGTCGAACTGATCGTTCTGCCAGCCGGACTCGTTCCACGGCGCCTTGGACTGGAAGAACTGCGAGAACATCACGTCGGCATTCGGCCGTGGGTTGATGTTGCCGAAGCTCAACGGGTGCTTCATCCAATGGTTGGACCAGTAGCCGTCACTCGGCAGGCGGTTCACGTCCAGCTTGAGGCCGGCCTGTTTCGCCGACTGCTGCAACAGCACGGCGATGTCCACCGAACCGGTGGCGGCAGGCGACGCCATCACGGGCATGGTGATGCTTTCCATGCCGGCCTTCTTGAGCAGGAATTTGGCTTTTTCGGGGTCGTAGACCGTCTGCGGCAAGTCGCTGTTGAAGTAACGCGAACCGGGCGCAATGGGGTGGTCGTTGCCGACGACGGCAAAGCCACGGAACACTGCCGACTTGACCTGCTCACGGTCCAGCAGCAGTTTCATGGCCTGGGTGAAGTCCGGATTCTTGCCGGGCAGTTGGTCCTGTCGAATGATCAAGTCAGTGTAGTTGCCGGACGGCGCATCGACGACCCGGTGCTTGGCGCTCTTGCCGATACGGTCGGTGGAGCGCGGGTTGACCTCGTTGATCATGTGCACGTCACCCGACAACAGCGCGTTGACCCGCGATGGCTCGTCGGCGATGGCGATGAACTCGATCTCGTCGAGGTACGGCAGGCCGGGTTTCCAGTAGTTCTTGTTGCGCACCGCCACCGAGCGCACGCCGGGCTTGAATTCACCCACCGTGAACGGCCCGGTGCCGATGCCTTTGCTGAAGTCGGTGGTGCCTTCGGGAACGATCAACAGGTGCGACACGGCGAGAATCGATGGCAACTCGGCGTTGGGCGCGCTGAGGCGGATCTGCACCTCGTTCGGCCCGCTGGCCTTGACCTCGACGAACTGCTCCATCAACGGCATGACCTTGGAGCCGGTCAGCGGGTCTTTGTGGCGACCCAGGGAGAACACTACGTCGGCGGCGGTGAGGCTCTTGCCGTTGTGGAAGGTCACGTCTTTGCGCAGGGTGATGGTCCACACGGTCGCATCGCTGTTGTCGATGCGCTCGGCGAGTTCCAATTGCGGCACCAGGTGCTTATCGAAACGGGTCAGGCCGTTGTAGAACATGTAGTGACGGGCATAGTCGGTGGACAGTGCGCCCTTGGCCGGGTCGAGGGTGTCGGCGGTGGAACTGGACATGCCGGCGACACGAATCTTGCCGCCGGGCTTGCCCTTGCCCGCTGCGACTGCGTCATCGGCGAACACCTTGCCGGCAACGCCAAACAGGCTGCCCGCACCGGCGGCGGCCACACCGGCCACGCCGAGCATTTGCAGCGCGTTACGGCGCGACATGCCGCGATTGAGGCTTTCGAATACCCGCAGGCTTTCCTGACCGGAAATAAGCTCGGGGATGTTTTTGTTGTCAGTCATAGCAAGGCTACCTGTCGATAATCGGAAGAATCGAGTGCTCACGGATGTCCGGAGCGTCCTGGAAACACAAACGACGGTGACGCAACAACGGCAACTCAGTGCAAATAGTCCTGGAAGCGGTAATAGGCGCCCACGAACGGCAGGAACCAGGGCTTGCCGAAATGCCCGGGGATCGCTGGCCATTCCAGCTCGCGCCATGGATTGGCCGCGACATTGCCGGCCATGACCTCGGCCATCACCTGGCCCATGTGCACCGACATCTGTACGCCATGGCCGCTGTAGCCCATGGAGTGGAACACGCCGCCATGCTGGCCGGCGCGGGGCAGGCGGTCGGACGTCATGTCCACCAGGCCACCCCAGCAGTAGTCGATCTTCACGCCCGCCAACTGCGGGAACATGTTGAGCATGGCCGCTTGCAGCACCTTGCCGCTCTTGGCGTCGGAGACGCTGTCGGACATCGCAAACCGCGCACGCCCGCCAAACAGCAGGCGGTTATCCGGGGTCAGGCGAAAATAGTTGCCGATCATGCGGCTGGTCACATAGGCGCGGTGCTGCGGCAGCAATTGGTCGATCAGCGCCTGGGGCAAGACTTGGGTGGCGATCACAAAACTGCCCACCGGCACGATGCGCCGACGGTACCAACCGAGGTCGCCATGCTGGCAGGCGCCGGTGGCCAGCAGCACTTGCCCGGCGTGCAGCGAGCCCTTGGCGGTGTTGACCTGATAACCGCCGGCCTGGGCCTTCCAGTCCTTGACCTGGGTGTGCTCGTAAATCATCGCGCCACGCCGCGCCGCCGCCTCGGCCAAACCGACACCGAAGCGACCGACATGCATCTGCACGCCATTGCGTTGCAGCAAGCCCCCATGGAACTGCGCCGAATTGACTTCAGCGTGAGTCTGCGCAGCGCTGAGCAGTTCGACATCGGCATCCACCTCCCGGCGGATCAGCTCGCAGGTGCGGGCCAGGCCTTCATAGTGCAGCGGCTTGGCCGCCAACTTGAGCTTGCCGTTGCGCACCATGTCGCAGGCGATCCCTTCCTGCTCCACCAGTGACACCACGGTGTGCACCGCACTTTCATAGGCCTGGTAATACGCACGCGCCTTGGCGGCCCCGAGGCTGGCGTGCAGCCCGGCATAGTCCTGGGCCACCCCGGTGTTGCACTGCCCACCGTTGCGCCCCGAGGCCTCGCCGATCACCCGCCCGGCATCCAGCACCACCACACTGGCGCCCTTGAGCGCCAACGCCCGCGCCGCCGCCAGGCCGGTGAACCCACCGCCGACCACAGCCACATCGACCTGCTGGGGCAAACCGCCCAGCTGGGCACCGGTAAACGCCGGTGCGGTGTCGAGCCAATAGGATTCGCTGCCCATGTCTTACCCCTTGTTTGCGTTACAGACCGACCAACGCCGGCAGCCCACCGATATCGGTGATTTGCTGATAACCGTAGAACGCATTGGCCGGCACTTCGTGACCACGGGCAACGAAGGCCTTGTTTTTGATCTTCATGTCATGCGCCGGCATCAGGTCATAACGGAAGCTGGAAGACACATGCAAGATGTCTTCCGGGCCGCACCCGAGGTTGTCGAGCATGAACTCGAAAGCCGCCAGACGCGGCTTGTAGGCCTGTGCCTGTTCAGCGGTGAACACCTTGTGGAACGGCGCACCGAGCTTGTCGACGTTGGACATGATCTGGCTGTCGCTGGCGTTGGAGAAAATCACCAGGGGGATCTTGTCGGCGATCTTCGACAGGCCCGCCGGCACATCCGCATGCGGGCCCCAGGTTGGCACGGCGTCGTAATACAGTTGGCCTTCCTCGCGATAGTCGATACCCCAGCGCTTGCAGGTACGGGCCAGGGCGGTCTTGAGGATTTCGTCGTACGGGCGCCAGTCGCCCATGACCTGGTCGAGGCGGTAGGCCGAGAAGTCCTTGACGAACTGGTCCATCTGTTCGGGCTTGATGCGATCGGCGAACAGCTCGCGGGTCATGGTGCCCATATGGAAGTTGGTCAGCGTACCGTAGCAGTCGAACGTAATGAATTTGGGACGAAGAAAGCTCATTGAGTGCGGTCCTGAAGTCAGTTGAGTGTGGCAAGCGTTCGCTGCCCTGGCGGCGCGTCGGCCTCGTTGCAGCACAGCTTCATTACACCACTGTGAAATCAGCATATGCCGTCTAAAACGACCTTCACTCAATACAAACCACCGTTTTGGTGGCTGGGCTCAGCAGACTTTGCGGTGCGCGCCAGGCTTGGGCAAGGCCTTTGTTTGTGCGCTTTTAGGGGGCTTTTGGGGGGTGAAGCGCTTTAGGATGGGGCTGTGGGCGGCAGAAAGTGTGGCTGGGGGATTGGGGGGCATATCCGTTGTTGGGGTCATGGCTGATATTGGTTCCGCTCTTACAGCGGGTCACTTTTGGAAAAGAGCCCCAAAAGTAACCAAAAGGGCTCTTGCCCCAACACTCGGCACCTCGCTCACGCTCGGTGTGCCCTCACTCCGGCTTTGGAGCGTGGGCC
>NZ_WKCB01000033.1 GCF_021606685.1 Pseudomonas syringae | reverse complement strand
TTGGAGTGCGAAGCGCTCCCAGGATTTTGGGGCTGCTGCGCAGCCCAACGCGGGCAAGCCCGCTCGCCACAAAAAGCCCGCTCGGCACAGTAAGCCTGCTCTTCAGAATGAATCTGCGACTCGGCTAACTACTTGAATCTACGCTCCACGCCTTTCTCCACCAAAATCTTCGCCGAGATCTCCTCCACCGAAAAATGCGTGGAATTGATGTGCGCAATATTCTCGCGCCGGAACAGATTTTCTACTTCGCGTACTTCGAACTCGCACTGGGCATAGCTCGAGTAGCGGCTGTTGGGCTTGCGCTCGTTGCGGATCGCGGTAAGCCGGTCCGGATCGATGGTCAAGCCAAACAGCTTGTGGGAATGCGCACGCAGGGCGGCCGGGAGCGTCAGGTGCTCCATGTCGTCCTCGGTCAGCGGGTAGTTGGCAGCACGGATACCAAACTGCATGGCCATGTACAGGCACGTTGGCGTTTTGCCGCAGCGCGACACGCCCACCAGGATCAGATCAGCCTTGTCGTAGTAGTGCGTACGCGCGCCGTCGTCGTTGTCGAGGGCAAAGTTCACCGCCTCGATACGCTCCATGTAGTTGGAGTTATGCCCAATGGAATGGGACTTTCCTACGGAATAAGAGGAGTGTTCACTCAACTCTTGCTCCAGTGGCGCCAGGAAGGTGGAGAAGATGTCGATCATGAAACCATTCGAAGTTGCAAGGATCTCACGGATGTCTTGATTGACGATGGTGTCGAAAATGATCGGCCGAAAGCCGTCTTTTTCAGCCGCCAGATTGATTTGTTGTACCATGGCCCGCGCTTTATCCACGCTGTCGATATAGGGCCGTGTGAATTTGGCGAAGGTAATGTTTTCGAACTGCGCGAGCAGGCTTTGGCCCAATGTTTCGGCTGTAATGCCGGTGCCGTCGGAGATAAAGAAAGCAGATCGTTTCATTTGAGCCCTGGGCCTTAAGCTGATGGCGAATCTTGGATATGATAGGCGCGATTTTGCCGTCCCGCAGTGGGCCGCATTCTCACTTATTTTCCAGGTCCAGGCCACAAGCGCAGGCGTTAGCTCCTATGAGCAGCCGGCGTCCTGAGCTTTTCCAACACAGTTAGTGGAGAGATCACCTTGGTAGAGTACGTAGTTTCCCTCGATAAGCTCGGCGTCCATGATGTAGAGCACGTGGGGGGCAAGAACGCATCCCTCGGCGAGATGATCAGTAATCTTGCAGGCGCTGGTGTGTCGGTGCCGGGTGGTTTCGCCACCACGGCCCAGGCTTACCGCGATTTTCTCGAACTGAGCGGCCTCAACGCTCAGATCCACGCCGCGCTGGACGCCCTGGACGTCGATGACGTCAACGCCCTGGCCAAGACCGGCAGCCAGATCCGCCAATGGATCATGGACGCCGAGTTCCCCGAAAAGCTCAACGAAGAAATCCGTACCGCCTTTGCCACGCTGTCTGCCGGCAACCCGGACATGGCCGTTGCCGTGCGCTCCTCGGCCACCGCCGAAGACTTGCCGGACGCCTCCTTTGCCGGCCAGCAAGAAACCTTCCTCAATATCCGCGGCGTGGAAAACGTGATCCGCGCGGCCAAGGAAGTGTTCGCCTCCCTCTTTAATGACCGCGCTATCTCCTATCGCGTGCATCAGGGTTTCGACCACAAGCTGGTGGCCCTCTCTGCCGGTGTGCAGCGCATGGTGCGTTCGGAAACCGGTACTGCCGGCGTCATGTTCACCCTCGATACCGAATCCGGCTTCCGTGACGTGGTGTTCATCACCGGCGCCTACGGCCTGGGCGAAACCGTCGTACAAGGCGCGGTCAACCCCGACGAATTCTACGTACACAAACACACCCTTGAGGCTGGCCGCCCGGCCATCCTGCGCCGCAATCTGGGCAGCAAGGCGATCAAAATGATCTACGGCGACGAGGCCAAGGCCGGTCGCTCGGTTAAAACCGTTGACGTCGACAAGGCCGAGCGCGCGCGCTTCTGCCTGACCGACGCTGAAGTCAGCGAGTTGGCCAAGCAAGCGATGATCATCGAAAAGCACTACAAGTGCCCGATGGACATCGAGTGGGCCAAGGACGGTGACGACGGCAAGCTGTACATCGTGCAAGCACGTCCGGAGACCGTGAAGAGCCGCACCTCGGCCAACGTCATGGAGCGCTACCTGCTCAAGGAAACCGGCACCGTGCTGGTGGAAGGCCGTGCCATCGGCCAGCGCATCGGCGCCGGCAAGGTACGCATCATCAAGGACGTGTCCGAAATGGACAAAGTCCAGCCAGGCGACGTACTGGTTTCCGACATGACCGACCCGGATTGGGAACCGGTGATGAAACGCGCCAGCGCCATCGTCACCAACCGTGGCGGGCGTACCTGCCACGCGGCAATCATTGCCCGTGAGCTGGGGATTCCGGCCGTCGTGGGTTGCGGTAACGCCACGCAGTTGTTGAAAGACGGCCAGGGCGTGACCGTGTCTTGCGCCGAAGGCGATACCGGCTTCATCTTCGAAGGCGAACTGGGCTTCGACATCAAGCAAAACTCCATCGATGCCATGCCGGACCTGCCGTTCAAGATCATGATGAACGTCGGTAACCCGGACCGCGCCTTCGATTTCGCGCAGTTGCCGAACGCCGGTGTGGGCCTGGCCCGCCTGGAGTTCATCATCAACCGCATGATCGGCGTGCACCCCAAGGCCCTGTTGAACTACGACGGCCTGCCGCTGGACATCAAGGAAAGCGTCGACAAGCGCATCGCCGGCTACAACGACCCGGTGGGCTTTTACGTCGAGAAGCTGGTGGAAGGCATCAGCACCCTGGCGGCGGCGTTCTACCCGAAAAAGGTCATCGTGCGCCTGTCGGACTTCAAGTCCAACGAATACGCCAACCTGATCGGGGGCAAGCTCTACGAGCCGGAAGAAGAAAACCCGATGCTGGGCTTCCGTGGCGCCTCGCGTTACATCAGCGAAGCGTTCCGTGATTGCTTCGAACTCGAGTGCCGCGCGCTGAAGCGTGTGCGCAATGAGATGGGCCTGACCAACGTCGAAATCATGGTGCCGTTCGTGCGCACCTTGGGCGAGGCGAGCCAGGTGGTGGACCTGCTGGCCGAAAACGGCCTGTCCCGTGGCGAGAACGGCCTGCGCGTGATCATGATGTGCGAATTGCCGTCCAACGCCATCCTGGCTGAAGAATTCCTGGAGTTCTTCGACGGTTTCTCCATCGGTTCCAACGACCTGACCCAGCTGACCCTGGGCCTGGACCGTGACTCCGGGATCATTGCGCACCTGTTCGACGAGCGTAACCCTGCGGTCAAGAAGCTGCTGGCCAACGCCATCCAGGCCTGTAACAAGGCCGGCAAGTACATCGGCATCTGCGGCCAAGGCCCTTCCGACCACCCGGACCTGGCCAAATGGCTGATGGAGCAGGGTATCGAAAGCGTCTCGCTGAACCCCGATTCCGTGCTGGAAACCTGGTTCTTCCTGGCAGAAGGCCAAGCGTCCGCCTAAGGTCGATACGTCAAAAGTGCCGGTCCCCCGTTGTGGGTGACCGGCATTCTTACCTGTACAGGGCGGAACTCCTTCCGGACGCCGCCCTTTTTTGTGCAAGAGCATTATGCAAAGCAGCAGCAACCTGTTTCCCGTCGCCCTGATCAGCGCTGAACGTCGTGGCGACCTGAGTGAAGACGTCTATCGCCTCAAACCCGGTAACAGCCCTGACGGCACCGTCGAGCTGGCAGTTACCCGCCTGGGCCTGGCCGATGTCCCGGAAAACCGGGGCATTCCGATTATTTTGTTGCATGGCAGTTTTTCCAATCGGCGCTTCTGGTATTCGCCCAAGGGGATCGGCCTGGGCGCCTATCTGGCGCGCCAGGGGTTCGATGTGTGGGTCCCGGAAATGCGCGGTCATGGTTTGTCCAAGCGTAATCACGACTACGCCAAAAATCGGGTAGCCGACTACGCGCGTTACGACTTGCCGGCCATTGGCGCCTTTGTGCGCGAGCAAAGCGCACAGATCCCCCACTGGCTGGGCCATTCCCTGGGCGGCATCGCCCTGGCGGCAGCATTGGGTGGTCAGCACCTTGGCGCACCGGCAGTGGCCTCGGTGGCGCTGTTTGGCTGCCAGGTCAGCCGCACCCACTGGCCGTTGAAAATTCCACCGCTGGAGTGGAGCGCGCGTTTGCTCTTGAAACGCTTGGGCGAGGTGTCCGGCTCGCGGCTCAAACGCGGCCCCGAGGACGAGCCGGCGGGCGTGATGATCGAAGCCATGCGTTGGAACGGTCTGTTCGGCCGCTTTGGCGAGGGCAAGCAGGATTGGTGGAAAGGCTTGGCCGACGTCGACGTGCCGCTGCTGGCCGTCAGCGCTGCGGGCGACCAGCAAGACCCTGACTGGGCCTGTCGCAAGCTGTTCGACCAAGTGGGCTCCGAGCACCGTCAATACCTGTGCCTTGGGCGTCAGCAAGGCTTCAGCGAGGACTTCGGGCATGTGGAAATGCTCGTCAGCAAAGCCGCGCAGGTCGAAGTATGGCCGTTGGTGGCCCAGTGGCTGAAAGATCCGCTGACACCTTTGTTCGGCGCTGCGCCCGAGGTGTTGGCTACGGTTTGAAAGGGCGCGCTGCCAGGGGCGTTTCGCTCGTGTGTGGTTGCGGCTAAGATATGACGCGTTAAACGCTTCTGGTCATATTCAGTCGCGCAGTGGCTATTGCGTTGCGGCGAAGCGGATGGGATGTTTTGCATCTGTGGTGCAGGCGCTTCTTTCGAAAGACCCCTCTTTGACGGAAAGGAATTTTTCAATGAACCATTACGTGACCCCCGACCTGTGCGACGCCTACCCGGACCTGGTGCAGGTGGTCGAGCCGATGTTCAGCAACTTCGGTGGCCGAGATTCCTTCGGCGGCGAGATTGTCACCGTCAAATGTTTCGAAGATAACTCCCTGGTCAAGGAGCAGGCCGAACAGCCGGGCGCTGGCAAGGTGTTGGTGGTCGACGGAGGGGGCTCCCTGAGGCGCGCCTTGCTGGGCGACATGATCGCCGAGAAAGCTGCGAAAAATGGCTGGGAAGGGCTGGTGATCTATGGCTGCATCCGCGATGTCGATGTGATCGCCCAGACCGATCTGGGCGTGCAGGCCCTGGCCAGCCACCCGATGAAGACCGACAAGCGCGGCCTCGGCGACCTGAACGTGGTGGTCACGTTTGCCGGTGTAACGTTCCGCCCGGGTGAATTCATCTACGCCGACAACAACGGTGTGATTGTGTCGCCCAGCCCGCTGAAAATGCCTGAATAAACCGCAATAACCAACAGGGGTGAGGATGTTCGAGGAAGAAAACGCGCAATGGGGGCTGGTGCATGCCCTGGTGCTGGACGGTAAAGGCGGTGCGCGTTCGATTGCCCGGACAGAGCTCGACGAGTTGCAATTGCAGCCCCAGGAAAGCCTGTGGCTGCATTGGGATCGTAGCCATCCCCAAACCCAGACCTGGTTGCGCAAAGCCAGCGGCTTGAGCGAATTCGCCTGTGACCTGCTGCTGGAAGAAAACACGCGTCCGCGCCTGTTGCCGCTGCCGGATGCGCAGTTGCTGCTGTTTTTACGCGGGGTCAACCTCAACCCGGGCGCCGAGCCGGAAGACATGGTTTCGGTGCGTATATTCGCCGCTGCCAGTCGCGTGATTTCCCTGCGCTTGCGCCCGCTGCGCGCCACGGATGAACTGTTGGTGCAATTGGCGGAGGGTAAAGGGCCGAAAACCGCATCGGAACTCATCCTTTATATGGCGCAGTACCTGACCAATAAAGTGCAGGACCTGGTCACCGACCTGTCCGAAATCGTCGACGCCGAAGAAGAAAAACTCGATACCGACGAACGGTACACGCCAGAGCATGGCAGCATTTTGCAGATCCGCCGGCGAGCGGCCGGGCTCAAGCGATTCCTCGCCCCGCAGCGGGATATTTTTGCCCAGCTCACGCGGATAAAATTGCCGTGGTTTTGTGACGACGATGCCGACTACTGGAACGAATTGAACAACAGCCTGACCCGCTACCTGGAAGAGCTCGAGTTGACCCGGGAGCGCGTGGGGCTTGTGCTTGAGGCCGAAGACCGGCGCTTGAGCGTGCGTATGAACCGCACCATGTACCGCTTCGGGATCATCACCGGGATCTTTCTGCCGATGAGTTTTCTGACCGGCTTGCTGGGCATCAACGTCGGCGGCATTCCGTTCTCTGCCAGCCCCTATGGGTTCATGATTGCGTGCCTGTTGATGGTCTCGGTAGCCCTCGGGCAATGGTGGCTATTTCGACGATTGCGCTGGGTTTGAGCTGAATATGACCTGAACGTAGACACAGTCCATGTGACCCCAAGAATTTAACCCTCGTCTTTTAAAACACTTGCGAGAGGTCTTTATGCACGATCCGTTCGAACAGTCTTTGCGTGACATGCTCAATGCTTCGCCGTCCAACCGTGACGACGATGCCTGCCTGGGCCGCGTGTTGAAAACCGCCAACCGTCAGGTGGGGGCGGGAGACTTGTTCGGTCTGCTCGGCCGCTGGGTGCCGGCGTTGATGATGGCTCTGAACAACGGTTCAGCCCATGTATCGCCTGTTTCCCGTCGTAAACCTCTGGCTCGCACTGCTGATAAGGCTGATTGAATATGGAACTTGATCTCTGGACCCAGAGCCTGGTCACCGCGATGACCGCATTGTGGACCAAGGTGGCGAACTTCATTCCCAACCTGTTTGGGGCGCTGGTTCTGGTGCTGCTGGGTTTTGTCGTGGCCAAGCTGCTTGACACCCTGCTGTCCAAATTGCTCGCAAAACTGGGCCTTGATCGCCTGATGGCAGGCACCGGCCTGACCAAGTTGCTAGGGCGAGCGGGGCTGCAAGTGCCGATCTCCACATTGATCGGTAAGATCGTTTATTGGTTTGTTTTGCTGATTTTTCTGGTTTCTGCGGCTCAATCCCTTGGACTTGAGCGAGTTTCAGCTACGCTCGACATGCTGGCGCTGTATTTGCCCAAGGTTTTCGGCGGCGCGCTGGTACTGCTGGTAGGCGTTTTGCTGGCGCAACTGGCCAATGGCTTGGTGCGCGGTGCGGCCGAAGGCGTGGGGCTGGACTATGCTGCCGGCCTGGGGCGAATTGCCCAAGGCTTGGTGATCATCATCAGTATTTCGGTCGCGATCAGCCAGTTGGAGGTCAAAACCGACCTGCTCAACCATGTGATTGTGATTGTTTTGATTACCGTTGGTCTGGCCGTTGCGCTGGCCATGGGGTTGGGAAGCCGGGAAATTGCCGGTCAGATTCTTGCGGGAATCTATGTGCGTGAGCTGTATCAGGTAGGGCAACAGGTGCGTGTAGGCGAGGTCGAAGGGCAAATCGAGGAGATCGGCACAGTCAAGACGACGGTGCTGACCGATGACGGCGACCTGGTGTCGTTGTCCAATCGGATCCTTCTCGAGCAGCAGGTCAGTAGCCGCTAAACCGGCAAACCCTGCTAATGTACGCCGCCGCAAACCCGGCTGACCGGGCTGCAGCGGACATTGACCTGACTGTCGGCACGACTTGTTTTGAATAAAGCCCAAACGCTGTCCACGCGCTATGACCCCCGTGAGCTCTCTGATGAGGAGTTGGTCGCGCGCTCGCACACGGAGCTGTTTCACGTAACTCGCGCGTACGAAGAATTGATGCGCAGATATCAACGCACTTTGTTCAACGTTTGTTCAAGGTATTTAGGGAACGATAGAGATGCGGATGATGTCTGTCAGGAAGTGATGCTCAAGGTGCTGTACGGCTTGAAGAACTTCGAGGGCAAATCGAAGTTCAAGACCTGGCTCTACAGCATCACGTACAACGAGTGCATCACGCAGTATCGGAAGGAACGGCGAAAGCGTCGCTTGATGGACGCCTTGAGCCTTGACCCCCTTGAGGAGGCGTCTGAAGAAAAGGCGCCGGCACCCGAGGAGAAGGGCGGGCTCGATCGCTGGCTGGTGTATGTGAACCCGATTGATCGGGAAATTCTGGTGCTACGATTCGTCGCAGAGCTGGAGTTCCAGGAAATCGCTGACATCATGCACATGGGTTTGAGTGCTACAAAAATGCGTTACAAACGTGCTCTAGATAAATTACGTGAGAAATTTGCGGGCGAGACTGAAACTTAGTGCGTGGCAAATATCTCTTACGTGTAGGCAAGTTCTGTTAGACTTGTCGCCGAGTTGTCCCCCGGTTTGTGGGACTGCTTTACAATCACCAGATGGGGATTTAACGGATGAAACTGAAAAACACCTTGGGCTTGGCCATTGGTTCTCTTATTGCCGCTACTTCTTTCGGCGTTCTGGCACAAGGCCAAGGCGCAGTTGAAGGCGAGCTGTTCTACAAGAAGCAGTACAACGATAGCGTCAAGCACATCGAAGACGGCTTCAATCCTGGCGCTCGCATCGGTTACTTCCTGACCGACGACCTGTCCTTGAACCTGTCCTACGACAAAACCAACCACACCCGTTCGAACGACGGTACTGGTAACCAGAAGATCAAAGGCGATACCGGCAGCCTGGTTGCCCAGTATCACTTCGGTCAAGCTGGCGTAGACAGCCTGCGTCCATACGTAGAAGGCGGTTTCGGTCACCAGAGCCGTACCAACGTTCAGGCTGACGGCCACAGCGGTCGCGACCAGACTACCTTCGCTACCGTTGGTACTGGCGTGAAGTACTACTTCACCAACAACCTGTACGCTCGTGCCGGTGTTGAAGCTGACTACGGTCTGGACAACGGCAAGTGGGACTACTCCGCACTGGTCGGCCTGGGTGTGAACTTCGGCGGTAACGCTGGCGCAGCAGCTCCAGCTCCTACCCCAGCACCAGCTCCAGAGCCAACTCCAGAGCCAGAAGCTCCAGTTGCTCAGGTTGTTCGTGTTGAGCTGGACGTTAAGTTCGACTTCGACAAGTCCGTTGTTAAGCCTAACAGCTACGGCGACGTTAAAAACCTGGCCGACTTCATGGCTCAGTACCCAGCTACCAACGTAGAAGTTGCTGGTCACACTGACTCCGTAGGTCCAGACGCTTACAACCAGAAGCTGTCCCAGCGTCGTGCTGATGCTGTTAAGCAAGTCCTGGTTAAAGACGGCGTGGCTCCTAGCCGTGTAACCGCTGTAGGTTACGGCGAATCCCGCCCAGTTGCTGACAACGCAACTGAAGCTGGTCGTGCTGTTAACCGTCGCGTAGAAGCGTCGGTTGAAGCTCAAGCTCAGTAATTACTGAGTGGTAGAAAAAAGCCCGGCTTAGGCCGGGCTTTTTTTCGCCTGCAATTTGTATCAGGCGCTGGCGGCCGACGCGATGACAGCGGCTTGGCCGTTGGCGGCAACGCTGCCGATCACCAGGATCGCCGGGCTTTTCAGGGCGAATGCCTGGGCATCCTCATACATGCGCGACAGCTCACTGCGGCATTCGCGCTGCTGAGGCAGTGATGCGTTCTCGATCATCGCCACCGGCATATCCGCAGCCATCCCACCCTCCAGCAGTTGCTGGCGAATTTCCTCCAGCTTGGCCACGCCCATGTACACCACCAATGTCGTCCCGCCCTCGGCCAATGCGCGCCAGTTGAGGCGGCTGTCGTCCTGGGTATGCGCGGTGACCAGAGTGACGCCACGGCTGACGCCGCGCAAAGTCAGCGGAATATCGCAATTCGTCGCCCCCGCCAGCCCGGCCGTGATCCCATTGACCAACTCCACCGCGACCCCTCGCTCGCGCAGCCATAGGGCCTCTTCACCCGCTCGTCCGAAAATGCAGGGGTCGCCGCCCTTGAGTCGCACTACACACTTGCCTTGGCGGGCGTAACGCAGCATCAGGCGGTGGATGAAATCCTGTGGGGTTGATCGGCAACCACCGCGCTTACCGACGGTGATGACCCGCGCACTGAGGCAGTGCTCCAGCACCGCCGGGTTGACCAGGTCATCGATCAGCACCACGTCGGCTTCGTTCATGGCCCGCACTGCCTTGAGGGTCAACAACTCCGGGTCGCCGGGGCCTGCGCCCACCAGCCAGACTTTTGCATTCATGGGTGTTCCCTCGTATTGAGACAGGTCAGCTGTGAAAGAGTGAATAAAGCAGTATCAGATTGATCAGCATCGAGAGCAGCGCCAAGGTTCGCCAGACCTTCAACGGCTCGCGCTCCAGCAACGGCCTGGGGCGAATGCTCAGCTCTCGCCGATCAGCCTGCTCGAGCACCAGCAACCATTCCTCGGCAGTTTCGAAGCGCTGCGCAGGCTGGGCCGCCACGGCCCGCTCCAGGCTGAGCGGCAGCCAATCCGGCAGGTCGGGACGATAGCGGCTGGCGCTGATGGGCTGGTTGAACCTGGGCCGTTGGAAAGCTTCGATTTCACCGTAGGGGTAATGCCCGGTCAGCAGGTAAAACAAGGTGACGCCGACGCTGTATAAATCCTGTTGCGCTGTAGGGCGTTCGCCGTTGAATGCCTCGGGTGCGATAAAACTCGGTGTACCGGGCAGCACGTGAGCGCGGTCCTCCGAGAGGCCTGGGCAGTACGCCAGGCCGAAATCCAGTACACGCAATTCGGCATCGTCACCCAGCAGCAGGTTTTCCGGCTTGATGTCGCGGTGCAGGATCTGCCGTCGATGCAACATGCCAACCGCACGCAGCAAGCGCTCGGCCACCGACTGCCATTGCGCCAGGGGCAGAGGGCCGTGTTGCTCGAACACTTGAGCGAGGGTTTTGCCTGGGTATTCGCGCATCACGTAGTACAAATGCTGGCGCCCGCTGGCGGCATGTACTTCAGGAAAGGCGCGGCCCGCCACGCGGCGTAAAAACCATTCCTCGGACAACAGCGCCTGGCCGGCGTCGCTGTCGTCGTCGCGGCTGAGGGGCAGGGTTTTCAGCAGCCAGGGTTGCTGCTGGGCATCGCGCACGCGGTACAGCAACGACTGTCGGCTGTGCGCCAGCACGCTTTCTATCTGCCAGCCTTCAAAACGTTGTCCGGCTTTCAGCAGTGGCGGCAGTGGCCATTGCTGCAATTGCACCAGTGCATCGCCGAGGGTGGCCTCACCCAGTTCGTCGACGCGCACCAGCAGGGCGCTCGCATTGTCCTGGCTGCCGGCCAGATGAGCGGCATTGACCAGTGTGTTTACCGCGAGGTTCAGGTCCGCTTGCTCGCGCAGTATCGAGCGGATGCTGTGATCGCCCAAGGTGGCCCACACACCGTCGGTGAGCAGCAGGAAGCATTCACCTTCGCGCAGTTGGCCATCGAGAAAATCCAGCACCAGGTGTTGATCCAGTCCGAGCGCTCGCTTGAGCACATGCTGCATGCCCGGCTGCTCCCACACGTGATCCTCGCTGATGCGCTGCAACTCGCCGTCCAGCCAGCGATACACCCGGCAATCGCCGACATGGGCGAGGGTGAACCGCTGGCCACGAAACACCAAGGCGCTCAGCGTTGTGAGCAAGGGCTGGCCACCGCCATTGGCCTGCAGCCAGCGATTTTGCGCCAGCAGCAAACGCTCCAGGGCCTGGGCCACGCCCCAGGTTTGCGGTGTGGCGTAGTAGTCCAGCGCCAAGGCCTGCAAGGTCGAGCGCGCGGCCAGGCCGCCATCGGCGCATTGGCTCACGCCGTCGGCCATGGCGCACAGGTAGCCTTTGCTCGCCGCCAGTTCCGCTACGGGGGTGACCACTCGCAGCGCATCCTGGTTCTCTGCCCGTGGGCCAATAGCGCTGGCCTGGGCGACGCTCAGTTGCAGGCTCATCAGACGCGTGCGGCGGTCACGGCAGCCGAACCCCAGGTGGTTCTCCAGCGACGCTTGACGCCGTGCAGGCCGAACCAGGCCAGCACGCCCAGGCTGGCGAACAGCCACAGGGCCAATTGATAGCTGCCGGTGCTTTGTTTGATGGCACCCATGCCTGCTGCAAGGGCGAAACCGCCGATACCACCGGCCATGCCGATCAGGCCGGTCATCACGCCGATTTCACGACGGAACCGCTGGGGCACCAGTTGGAAGACGGCGCCATTGCCTGCGCCCAGACCAAGCATGGTGCAGACGAACAGTGCCAGTGCCGCGTAGGAGCTTGGCAAGTTGAAACCCACCGCAGCGATGCAGATTGCCGCCACCGTGTACATGCCGAGCAGAGTTCGGATACCCCCGAAGCGGTCGGCGAGGGCGCCGCCCAGTGGGCGCATGAGGCTGCCACCGAATACGCAGGCGGCGGTGTAGTAGCCGGCAGTCACCGGGCTCAAGCCATATTGGTCGTTGAAGTAGCCGGGCAAGGCGCTGGCCAGGCCGATAAAGCCACCGAAGGTCACGCTGTAGAAAAACATGAACCACCAGCTGTCACGATCGCCCAGGGCCTTGAAGTAGTCGGCCATGGATTTGGCTTTTGGCCGCTCCGGGGCGTTGCGGGCCAGCCAGGCAAACACGATCAGGGTCAGCACCAGTGGAATCAGCGCAAAGCCGAACACGTTGCTCCAGCCGAATGCCGCCGCCAGTACTGGCGCCAGCAACGCTGCGAACACGGTGCCCGAGTTGCCGGCACCGGCAATGCCCATGGCCTTGCCCTGGTGTTCAGCCGGGTACCACTGCGACGCCAGCGGCAGGGCCACCGCAAAGGATGCGCCGGCCATGCCCAGGAACAGGCCCAGCAGCAGGGCTTGTTCATAGCTATGGATACCCAGCTTCCACGCGCCGAACAAGGCCACGATCACAATCACCTGGCCAATCAGCCCGGCGGTCTTGGGCGACAGTTTGTCGGCCAGCATGCCCATCAAAAAGCGCAGCACCGCGCCCGCCAGGATCGGCGTCGCTACCACCAGGCCACGCTGTTGGGTAGTCAGGTGCAGGTCGGCGGCAATCTGTACCGCCAGCGGGCCCAGCAGGTACCAGACCATAAAGCTCAGGTCGAAATACAGGAACGCGGCAAACAGGGTCGGGGTGTGCCCGGATTTCCAGAAGCTTGATTTCATCACGCACCTCAACGGTTGGGAGTCTTGTAAGAAGGCCTGGTGATGGAACAGCCCTTCAGGGCCGCCCCACCGGCCCCCCGCAGGGGGCCAAAACAAAAAAACGCCGCCACCGGGTTCGCGAGGGCAAACCGGGTGTGCGACGTCTTTGTCGTGGAGGGGCAACCGCCGTTGGCTACCTGTGATGATTCTTTAGCAAGAGCTGAGCCAAATCAGCCGAGCAACTCACTCATGGCGATAATCTGCTCCGCCACCTGGATCAGTTTCTGCTGGCGGCTCATGGCCTGGCGGCGCATCAGGGTGTAGGCCTCTTCCTCGTTGCAGTCCTTCATTTTCATCAGCATGCCCTTGGCCAGCTCGATGCGCTTGCGCTCGGCCAACTGTTGATCGCGGGCCTGAAGCTGGGCGCGCAAGGCCTGGTCGCTTTCGAAGCGGGCCATGGCCACGTCGAGGATCGGCTGCAGGCGCTGGGCCTGGATGCCTTCGACGATGTAGGCGCTGACGCCGGATTTGATCGCCTGGCGCATCACATTCGGGTCGTGTTCGTCGGTAAACATCACGATCGGGCGGGGCTGGTCGCGGCTGACCAGCACCACTTGCTCCATCACATCGCGGCCGGGTGACTCGGTATCGATCAGGATCACGTCCGGGCGCACTGTTTCGACGCGCGCGGGCAGGTCGATGGTCAGGCCGGACTCATCGATCACCTCAAAACCCGCCTCGATCAGCGCGGCCCTGAGGCGTCCGACCTTGCGCGGTGTGTCGTTGATCAACAGGATTCGCAGCATAGTGGGCTCCTGTCAGCGCGTGGCTTGGCGATGGGTAGTGTCGGCCATCGCATGCAGGCGGAAGCTGCGGGCATAACCGGCGGGGTCCGAGCCATCCCAGACCTTGCCGTCGATGAGTTGGCTGCTGCGCATGTCCTGGCCCTTATCGGTGATCCCCAAGGCATCCGCCGCCTGGCGATACAGCGCCAACTGTTGCACTTGGCGGGCAACACCGAGGTAATCGGGGTCTTCGCGCAGCAGACCCCAGCGCCGAAACTGGGTCATGAACCACATGCCATCACAGAGGTAAGGCAGGTTCACCGCGCCATCGGCAAAAAACCGCAGGGCGTGGGGGTCTTGCCATTGGTTGCCGAGGCCGTCCTCGTAGGCGCCGAGCAAGCGCGGTTCGATGCAGTCGAGCGGGGCGTCGAGGTAGTCACGACCGCTGAGCAATTGCGCAGTGGAGCGGCGGTTTTCGGTGTTCTGTTCGATAAAGCGGCTGGCCTCCAGCACGGCCATCACCAGTACGCGGGCGGTGTTGGGGTATTCATCGACAAACGCCTGGGTGCAGCCGAGCACTTTTTCCGGGTGGTTCGGCCAGATCGCCTGAGTAGTCGCCAGGGTAAAGCCCTGGTGTTGCTTTACTGCGCTGGCGCACCAGGGTTCGCCGACGCAAAAGCCGTCGATGCGCCCGGCCTGCAGGTGCGCGACCATTTGCGGTGGGGGCACCACCACGCTGTCGACATCTTGTAACGGGTGAATGCCCTGGCTTGCCAGCCAGTAATACAGCCACATGGCGTGGGTGCCTGTGGGAAAGGTCTGGGCGAAGGTCAGTTTTGTTCGGCTTTGGTGCACGTGGCGGTCGAGTGCTTCAGGAGTGGTCACGCCTTGCGCCTGCAAACCATGGGACAGGTTGATGCTCTGGCCGTTCTGGTTCAGCCCCATCAACACCGCCATGTCGGTGGGCGCCACGCCGCCGATGCCCAGGTGCACGGCATAGATCAACCCGTACAGGCTGTGGGCGGCATCCAGTTCGCCGCTGACCAGTTTGTCACGCAGGTTGGCCCAGGAGGATTGGCGCTTGAGGTTCAGGGTCAGCCCGTAGGGTTGCGCGAAGCCCTGGGTAGCGGCCACCACCAGCGAGGCGCAGTCGCTTAACGCCATGAACCCCAGGTCGAGGCTGCTTTTTTCCGGGGCATCACTGCCGTTGACCCACGCCAACGGGTCGTTCATCGGGCTGTTGCCAACCGAATCGTTCATCAAGACCTACCTTTTCTTTCAAAAAAAAGCGTCGTTCCTGCGCCTGGCGATGTAAGCCATTGCAGGTAACGACGCCTTTGTCCGTAAGCGTGCTCCGCCGTTGGTGCGCGCTCTGATACAGAGTCCGTAGCAAGGCACATGCCACGGGTCGACAGGCGCGGCCGGCCGTCAACTTTCCATCAAGATTGAAAGCGAGCTGCCTTTCAGTATGGCCGCTTCTTTATGCCAGGCTACCCAGGAAAACCCACGGTGTACGCTGAACTCTCCGCAACCCTGTTCCACCTCCGGCGGTGTCGCTGGCTGCTGTTTGCCGCGCTGATGGTGGGCGGCACGCTGGCTTGGGCCGATAGCTACCAGGCACAGGACGAAAGCCTGCACACGGTGTTCACCGCGCTGTCCCTGCCGTTGGGCGTGCACATCGTCGTGAGTCGCGCGGTGGCGCGCAAACGCCTCAGTGGCCTGCTTGATTTCGATGCGCCGCAACAGACCTTGGAGGCGCTGGCGCTGCAACACGACTTGATCTGGTACAGCGATGGTCAGGTGCTCTACGTTTACGACGCCGATGAAGCCAAAAACTCGGCGGTTGCTTTGCGGCATATTTCCATCGACAGGCTGCGTGCCCTCATGCGTCGCTCGGGGCTTGATGAGTCGCGCTACCCGCTGCGCGAAAGCAGCGGGCGGACCTTCTATGTGTCCGGCCCGCCGAACTATGTGGACCAGGTGCTGCGCCTGGCCCAACTGATGGATCGGCAACGGGCGGACTTGCGCGTCGGCGCACAGGCTTTTGCGGTGGTGCAGGTGCTCAACACCCAGGTGGCGGACCACCAGTATGGCCACAACGGCAGCCCGGTCAGGGTACCGGGCATGGCGTCGATGATCGAAACCCTGCTGGCCAGCGAGCAGAAGGGCCTGCTGGCCGACAAGACCCTGGGCGTGATCGCCTACCCGGACACCAACAGCCTGCTGATCAAGGGCAAACCGGCGCAGGTGAGCTTTATCCAGAAGCTGGTTACGGAACTGGACGTGCCCAAGCGCCCGATCGAGGTTTCCCTGTGGCTGGTGGATGTGGACAGTGCCGAACTCAAGAAACTGGGGCTGGAGGGGGGCAGCGACGCCGAAGTATCGACCACTCGGATTATGGAACCGCTGGACGATAACCGTCTGATGGCGCAGATCGCGGCGCTGGAACGCAGGCGGCGCGCGCGGGTGGTGACGTTGCCGGTGATCCTCACCCAAGAGAATGTCCCGGCGGTGTTTCAGGATAACCACACCTTCTACCTGCCGGCCCCCGGAAGCGATGAGGCCGACTGGAAACCCGTGCGTTATGGCACGCAGGTCAGCGTATTACCGCGTTTTGCCGAGGCTAATCAGATCGAGATGCGCCTCGATGTAGATGACGGCCGTCAGATGGTCGAGGCGGGGCAACGCGCGGTACACCCCGGGGTCGGGCAGGTCGGCGTTGATAGCCTGGTTCGTGTGCCGCAGGGCAAGCGTTTATGGCTGGGTGCGTTTCGTCGGGAAGTGGCGGAGCAGGGGCGCAGCACGGTGGCGGGGCGTTCGTCGCCGGTGCGCCTGTTTGTCATTCAGGCGCGGGCTGTGGGCAATGAGTTCAAGGCGCTGGCAGGGGGCTTGGGGCCTCCACCGTTGACGGCGACGCAATACGAGCGCGTGCACCGTGCGTTTGTGCAGCCGGGGCGCGATATCTCTCCGTGAAGAAGGCGTTACCCCATGCATCTGGAAATTCTGTTACAGGAACAATTGGTCAGCCGCAGGCGGCTCGCCGCATTTGCGCCAGGGAAGGTATTGCCACTGGCGCCTCAAGTTATTCACTGCGTGGAAGTACGGGTTAACGGCCAGTTGCTTGCCTTGGGTGAGTTGGTGCAGTTGGAGGATCGGTTAGGGGTCGAATTGTTCGAGGTCTATCAGGAGTGGGCGCCGGGTGGCGGTGGATAGAGAAACCTCCTACATGGCGACTCTTGGAGTCGCCGGATCTCTAGGCTTTTTCCTAGGGTGGGGCGTAAGGCTGCTTTTTATAGTGGTGAGATGGGCACATAGGCCGTTACTGGAAATAGGGACTTCAATGTCAGTCGTCGAGCACCGAGGTATGTATGGTCGTCGTGAGTAATGAATTGACGACGCATGCTCTGGTTTTTGCGCGCTGGACCCTGCATGTCGATGGTCGCCTGACCGGCGAGGGGTCGGATGTTCAACTGCCGCCCAAAGAGTGGCACGTGCTGCGTTTGCTGTTGGGTTCCGGCGGCACGTTGATGACCAAGGATAGTTTGCTCGAGTTGGCGTGGCCCCAGGGGGAGGTGGCCGAGGAGTCGCTGACACGCTGCATTTACTCGCTACGCAAATTCCTGGGCGCGGACAAAGGGTTTATCAAGACGATCTACGGCCGTGGCTATCGGTTTACATGCCCGGTGAGCGCCGATGGGCAGCCATCGGTGGAGCATGTGTGTTCGGTCTGCGGTCAGGTCAGCCATGAGCAGGGAAAAAATGGCTAGGTTCTGGAGTCGGGCGCTGCTGTTCAGCCTGCTGATAAGCGCCAATCAGGTGCTGGCCGATTGCTGGGTAGAAACCGCCAGCCGCTACGACATCGAGCCGGAATTGCTGCAGGCTATCGCCGCTGTGGAGTCGGGTAATCGTGCAGACGCGATCAACACCACCAACAGTAATGGCACCCGCGACATCGGCCTGATGCAAATCAACAGCATCCACTTACCCCGCTTGCTCAAGCAGGGCATTACCGAGGATCGTCTGTTGAGTGAGCCTTGCCTGTCGGTGGAGGTGGGGGCGTCGATCCTTGCGGAGTTCATCCGGCGCTTTGGCTACAACTGGACGGCGGTGGGTTCCTACAATGTGGGGGTAGGGTCCGGGCCGCAGCTGGAGGCGTTGCGTATGCGCTACGCAGAAAAAATCTGGACGCGTTATGAGGCCCTGGTCATGCAGCGTCATTGAGGTTTCAACAGCACGCCTCGCGCGCGCGCCGTCAGCCCGGCTATAATCGGCGCCACCTTTCGCCGCCATCCGAGTCTAGCCCGCCCATGTATACCCTGGCCCGCCAGCTGTTGTTCAAACTCTCCCCGGAAACCTCCCACGATCTGTCCCTGGACCTGATCGGTGCCGGTGGACGCCTGGGGCTCAATGGCCTGGTATGCAAGGCTCCGGCGAAAATGCCGGTATCGGTGATGGGGCTGGACTTCCCCAACCCGGTCGGTCTGGCCGCTGGCCTGGACAAGAACGGTGCGGCTATCGATGGCTTCGCGCAGTTGGGTTTCGGTTTTGTCGAAATCGGCACCGTGACCCCGCGGCCGCAGCCGGGTAACCCCAAGCCGCGCATCTTCCGCCTGCCGGAAGCCGAGGCGATCATCAACCGCATGGGTTTCAACAACCTGGGCGTTGATCACTTGCTGTCGCGGGTTCAAGCGGCGAAGTACAAGGGCATCCTGGGTATCAACATCGGCAAGAATTTCGATACCCCGGTGGAGCGTGCCGTTGACGACTACCTGATCTGCCTGGACAAGGTCTACGCGCACGCCAGCTACGTCACCGTCAACGTCAGCTCGCCCAACACGCCGGGGCTGCGCAGTCTGCAATTTGGTGACTCGCTCAAACAATTGCTCGAAGCCCTGCGCCAGCGCCAGGAAGACCTCGCCCTGCGCCATGGCAAGCGCGTGCCGTTGGCGATCAAGATTGCCCCGGACATGAGTGACGAAGAAACCGTGTTGGTGGCTCAGGCTCTGGTGGACTCGGGCATGGACGCGGTGATCGCGACCAACACCACCCTCAGCCGTGTCGGCGTTGAAGGCCTGGCTCATGGTGATGAGGCGGGCGGGCTGTCGGGTGCCCCGGTGCGCGACAAGAGCACCCATATCGTCAAGGTACTGGCCGCGGAACTGGCAGGGCGTTTGCCGATCATCGCAGTGGGCGGTATCACTGAAGGCAAGCATGCGGCCGAGAAGATCGCCGCAGGTGCGAGCCTGGTGCAGCTGTACTCCGGCTTTATCTACAAGGGCCCGGCGCTGATTCGCCAATCGGTGGATGCAATCGCTGCATTGCCCAGGAAGGCCTGATCCACCGCCAATAAAAAGGGCTCCTTAAAAGGAGCCCCTGGGCCGAAGCCCGCCGCCTGGATAGGGCGTGCGTGGTTAAGTCGTTACATATTCGTGGTGGTGTCGGAATTAAATGCCCTTGATTAGCCGACGGCGTGAAGTTCGTTGAGTCTGTGGATTCCCGCAGTGCCAGTCATACCGTCCCAGTTGTCGCCGCGTCCTTCTCGCCAGCCGTTGATCCAGGCTTGGCGCACCGACGGTAGAGTAAATGGGCAAAGCTCACGGGATTTGCCATGAACGCCATATTGATATCCGCGTAAAAATGCTCTTTCCAACGGATCACGCTTAAGTCTTCTCATAGGGTGTTTCCCTCACTTGTTGACTGTCTTGATATCCTTCGGCCTCGTCTGAGGCCGGGCAGAGTTTTTCTGCCGTTGGTGGGCTCGCTGCCGGCGTGGCGAGCCAAGTGTCGGCGTCGTTACGGCGCCAACCTGTGTTGAGTTCTAACCAATAGGTCACATGGATTCAATGATCGTTTTGTCATAAGCACGTAACGATAACGATGCTATAGCCATAAGCTGGGATGGCTTTTCGCCCCTTTTATTGGGCAAAGCCAGCTATGATGCACCCTGCAAAGAGGATGGGTTTAATCCTTTAGTGAGAATGCTCGTCCGCTGCAGTCGGTTACTATTCGACGAAGGGTCGGAATATTTCTCCTTGTTACTGAAAACTTCTCGCTGCCCCGTTGATTCAGGCCCAAGGGCCCGGCAGGCGGGGTGGGACGGCACATTCGTGCCACGCGGGCACTCTTCAAGAAAAGTGCTTGATTGAAAACCGAACCGGCGATGCGTCGCCCGTTCATTTATTGCTGAAAAGCCTGGAATGCCCCATGTCGGACCGTTTTGAACTCTTCCTCACTTGCCCCAAGGGCCTCGAAGGCCTGCTGATCGAGGAAGCCGTCGGGCTTGGCCTTGAGGAAGCCCGCGAGCACACCTCGGCCGTGCGCGGCATGGCCGACATGGAAACCGCCTACCGTCTGTGCCTCTGGTCGCGCCTGGCCAACCGTGTGTTGCTGGTGCTCAAGCGCTTTCCGATGAAGGACGCCGAAGACCTCTACCACGGCGTACTGGATATCGAATGGGCCGACCACATGGTGCCGGACGGCACCCTGGCGGTGGAGTTCAGCGGCCACGGCTCTGGCATCGACAACACCCACTTCGGCGCGCTGAAGGTCAAGGATGCGATCGTCGACAAGCTGCGCACGCCGACCGGCGAACGCCCGTCCATCGATAAGATCAACCCGGACCTGCGCATCCACCTGCGCCTGGACCGTGGCGAAGCCATCCTGTCCCTCGACCTGTCCGGCCACAGCCTGCACCAGCGCGGTTATCGCCTGCAGCAGGGCGCTGCACCGTTGAAGGAAAACCTCGCGGCGGCGATCCTGATCCGCGCCGGCTGGCCGCGCATTGCGGCCGAAGGTGGCGCGCTGGCTGACCCGATGTGCGGCGTCGGCACCTTCCTGGTGGAAGGCGCGATGATCGCTGCCGACATGGCCCCCAACCTGAATCGCGAGCTGTGGGGTTTCACCACCTGGCTCGGTCACGTCCCGGCGCTGTGGAAGAAACTGCACACAGAAGCCAGTGAACGTGCCGCCATCGGCATGAACAAGCCGCCCCTGTGGGTACGTGGCTATGAAGCCGACCCACGCCTGATTCAGCCCGCGCGCAACAACATCGAGCGCGCCGGCCTGAGCCACTGGATCAAGGTGTACCAGGGCGAAGTCGGTACCTTCGAGCCGCGCCCGGACCAGAACCAGAAAGGCCTGGTGATCTGCAACCCACCTTACGGCGAACGCCTCGGTGACGAAGCGAGCCTGTTGTACCTCTACCAGAACCTCGGCGAGCGTCTGCGCCAGGCATGCATGGGCTGGGAAGCGGCGGTGTTCACCGGCGCGCCGGACCTGGGCAAGCGCATGGGTATCCGCAGCCACAAACAGTATTCGTTCTGGAACGGCGCGTTGTCGTGCAAGTTGCTGCTGATCAAGGTCAACCCGGATCAGTTCGTCACTGGTGAGCGTCGCACCCCGGAGCAGCGCCAGGCCGAACGTGAGCAAGCCGCTTACGATCAGGCCCCGGCCGAGCCGCAAGAGCGCCAGTACAACAAGAACGGTAACCCGATCAAGCCCGCACCGGCCCCGGTGGTCGAACAGGCGCGCCTGAGCGAAGGTGGGCAGATGTTCGCCAACCGCCTGCAAAAGAACCTCAAGCTGCTGGGCAAGTGGGCCAAGCGCGAAGGTGTGGATTGCTACCGCGTGTACGACGCCGACATGCCGGAATACTCCATGGCCATCGACCTGTACCACGACTGGGTCCACGTGCAGGAATACGCCGCGCCCAAGTCCATCGACCCGGAGAAAGCCTCGGCGCGCATGTTCGATGCCCTGGCGGCCATTCCCCAGGCGTTGAACATCGACAAGAGCCGCGTGGTGGTCAAGCGTCGCGAGCGCCAGAGCGGCACCAAGCAGTACGAGCGCCAGAGCGCCCAGGGCAAGTTCACCGAGGTCAGCGAAGGCGGCGTGAAGCTGCTGGTCAACCTCACCGACTACCTGGACACCGGCCTGTTTCTCGACCACCGCCCGATGCGCCTGCGCATCCAGAAGGAGGCCGCCGGCAAGCGTTTCCTCAACCTGTATTGCTACACCGCCACCGCCAGTGTGCACGCCGCCAAGGGCGGTGCGCGCAGCACCACCAGCGTCGACCTGTCCAAAACCTACCTGGACTGGGCGCGTCGTAACTTCTCCCTCAACGGGTTTTCTGACAAGAACCGCCTGGAGCAGGGTGATGTGATGGCATGGCTGGAGGCCAGCCGCGATGAGTTCGACATGATCTTCATCGACCCGCCGACCTTCTCCAACTCCAAGCGCATGGAAGGCATCTTCGACGTACAGCGTGACCACGTGCAGTTGCTCGACCTGGCCATGGCCCGCCTGGCACCGGGTGGCGTGTTGTACTTCTCGAACAACTTCCGCAAGTTCGCGCTGGAGGACAACCTCAGCGAACGCTATGCGGTCGAGGAAATCAGCGACAAGACCATCGACCCGGACTTTGCGCGCAACGCGAAGATTCATCGGGCCTGGAAAATCACCGCTCGCTGATCGCCGTAACCCAAAGCCGCAAGCCAGGATTTTTCCGGGCTTGCGGCTTTTTTACGCTGGTCAAATAGTGGGACGCTCGCTATAACTATGGCCTAGCCAAAGCGACACCCCCCGCACACTGGCGTTGTGAGTGTTGCCTATGCCGTTGCAAGCCGTCCGCCCGAAAATCCTAGGCTTTATCAGTGAGCAGGCGTCGGCTTGGCTAGTTGCATTGGTAGTGTTCCTGGCGGGGTGCGCCCTGACGATCATCGTCGCCTGGGCGGCTTCCGACCTCTATCAGCAACAGGTGCGTCAGCGCTTTCAGCTGCTGGTCAACGAGCGTTACACGCGTTTGCAGGAGCGTTTCGAAGACCAGGAGCAGCGTCTCAACAGCCTGCGGCGTTTCTTCGTCAACTCCGACGATGTGTCCCGCGAAGAATTCGACGGTTTTGCCCAGCCCTTGTTGCTGCGCGCCCGCGCCTACTCCTGGGCGCCCCGGGTGTTTCACGAGCAACGCCGTCAATTTGAGCAGGAGGTGTCCGCCCAGCGCGGTAAACCCTTTGTGATCCGTGAATTGAACTCGGCCGGTGAGCTGGCCCCTGCACCCGAGCGTGAGGAGTACGTGCCGGTGCTCTACAGCCAGACCCAGAGCCTGCTGGGCGCACCGATGGGTTTTGATCTGCTGGCTCAGCCCTTGCGGCGCTCGGCCCTTGAACGCGCGCAAACCAGCGGCCAACTGGCGGTGTCGCAGCCCATGCAACTGGTGGGCGTAGAGCCGGCTTACGCGACCGGCGTGCTATTGGTCGCGCCGGTGAGCAGTGTGCCCACTTCCGGGCAATCTCCGCATGAGCCCTACGGCTACGTGATGGCGGTGATCAGCATGCGCCAGTTGGTGGCCGATGGGTTGCCCAAGCCGGACCGGGACAACCTGGTGATGCAGATCGTTGACACCTCCGACCTGCAACAGCGTGTGCTGTTCGAGTCTAACAATGCCGTGAGCGACAGTGACCTCAGTAGCGCGCGGCGCTTGACCTTGGGCGACCATGTGTACGCCCTGAGCCTGCGCCCCAGCCAAGTGTTCGACCAGTCCAACCACTCTTCGCTGGCCACGATCCTGACCATGGGCGGGTTGCTCAGCGTGTTGCTCAGTGCCTTGCTCTATGTGTTGGTGAGCCAGCGCCAGCGCGCGTTGAAGCTGGTGGAGCAACGTACCGTGCAATTGCGCCAGCGCGAGCTGGAACTGCGCGGCGCCCACGGCCAATTACGTAGCGTGCTGAACGCCGCGACCCATGTTGCGATCATTGCCACTGACCTGCGCGGGGTCATCAACACCTTCAACGCCGGGGCCGAGAAGATGCTTGGGTTCACGGCCGAGCACGTGGTGGGCAAGTTGACGCTCGAAAGCCTGCACGTGCCCTCGGAGCTGGAAGCGCGTGCCGCGAGCCTGAGTGTGGCCTTGGGCAAGCGCATCCCGGCGAGCCAGGCGATGCTGGTGGAAAGCCCCGACAACCTGCACGAAGCCCGTGAGTGGAGCCTGATCCGCCACGACCGCAGCCAGTTGACCGTGAACATGCTGGCCACCGTTTTGCTCGACGATCATGGCTTGTGGATCGGGCACCTGGCCATTTACCTGGATGTCACCGAGCAAAAGCGTGCCTACGAGGCCCTCGCTGCGCGTGACCGCCTGCTCAAGAAGCTCAGCGCCCATGTGCCTGGCGGGATCTTCCAGTTCACTCGGGCGCCCCAGGATAACTGGCACTTTATCTACGCCAGCGACGGCATGCGTGACATCTATGAGATCGAGCTAAGCGTGTTGCAGCAGGATGCGGCGAAGGTCTTCGAGCGCATCCACCCGCTGGATGTGGAGCGGGTGCGCGCCTCGATTCGTTTGTCGGCATTGCAGTTGAGCCATTGGCGCGAAGAGTATCGGGTGCTGTTGCCGCAACGCGGCCTGCGCTGGATCCGCGGCGAGGCCACGCCGGAAGAGTTACCCGGCGGCGGTACGCTGTGGCATGGCTACGTGTCGGATATTTCCGATCTAAAACGGGTGGAAGAGGAACTGCGGGCGTTGTCCATTACCGACTCCTTGACCGGCATTCACAACCGTCGCTATTTCCAGGACCGCCTCAAGGCCGAGATGGTGAGGCTCAACCGCACCTCGGGGGCGTTGTCGGTGATCATGCTCGATATCGATCACTTCAAGCGTATCAACGACCAGCATGGGCATGCGGTCGGCGACGGCGTACTGCAGGAACTGTGCAAGCGCATCAGCCAGCGCCTGCGCCGTACCGATGTGTTCTGCCGCCTCGGCGGCGAGGAGTTCATGGTCTTGTGCCCCAACACCGATGACGAACAGGCCTATCGCCTCGCGATGGAGTTGTGGCAGTCGCTGCGCACTGAGCCGATGGTGCCGGTGGGGATCGTCACCGCCAGCTTTGGTGTAGCCAGCTGGCGGGTGAATGAAGGCATCGACGCGCTGCTGCTGCGCGCCGACTCGGCGGTGTACGTAGCCAAGCAGGCGGGCAGGGACCGGGTGGAGGCGCAGCGGATACGGGTCTGATGACCCACCTTTAGAGCACTGGCGCCGCAGCTACTGCTTTTGGCTGGCGATACAGGTCCAGCAGCACCTGGTCCAGCACCGACGAGGCACCCCATGGCTTGGGATCGTTAAGGATCGCGACCACCGCCCAGGTATTGCCGTTGTTGTCGCGGCTGAAGCCGGCGATGGCGCGCACGGTGTTCAAGGTCCCGGTCTTGACGTGGGCTTCGCCGCGCATGGCGGTGGTCTTGAGGCGTTTGCGCATGGTGCCGTCGGTGCCGGCAATCGGCATCGAGCTGATGTATTCCGCCGCGTAGGGGCTTTTCCAGGCGGCTTGCAGCATGGCGGCCATCTCGCGCGCGCTGACCCGTTCGGCGCGGGACAGGCCAGAACCGTTCTCCATCACCAGGTGCGGTGCGGTGATGCCCTTTTTCGCCAGCCACTGGCGCACTACGCGCTGGGCGGCCTTGGCGTCGTCGCCGTCGGCGTCGTTGCGAAACTGCGCGCCGAGGCTCAGGAACAGCTGCTGGGCCATGGTGTTGTTACTGTATTTGTTGATGTCGCGGATGATCTCTGCCAGGTCCGGCGAAAACGCGCGGGCCAGCACCTTGGCATCCTTGGGCACCGGCGCCTGGATATCCCGGCCCTGGATGGTGCCGCCCAGCTCTTTCCAGATCGCCCGGACGGCGCCGGCGGTGTAGGTCGCGTGGTCCAGCAGCGAGAGGTAAGTCTGCGAACTGCAGCCATCGGCCAACTGGCCGCTGACCGTCACCGTCACGCTGCCATCGGCGGCCGTGACCGGGTTGTAGCGTACGTCACCGGTGCATTGCTTGGCGGCGGAAGCCTTGACCTGGTTGTCGATGCGGATGCTGGCAATCGGCGGCTCGACCGAAACGAGCACGCGGCCTGAATCGTTACGGGTCACAAAACGCAGGGCCTTGAGGTTGACCAGCAAGGCGTCTGGCTTGACCAGGAATGGTTTGTTCTCGTCATTGCCGTCGTCATTGAATTCCGGCAACAGCGGCTGGTTGAAGAAACCGCGGTCCAGCACCAGGTCGCCGGTCACCTGCTGCACGCCATTGGCGCGCAGGTCGCGCATCAGCAGCCAGAGTTTTTCCATGTTCAGCTTGGGGTCACCGCCGCCCTTGAGGTACAGGTTGCCGTGCAACACGCCACCGCTGAGGGTGCCGTCGGTGTAGAACTCGGTTTTCCACTGATGGTTGGGGCCGAGCATTTCCAGGGCCGCGTAGGTGGTGACCAGCTTCATGGTCGACGCCGGGTTGACCGAGACATCGGCGTTGAACACGGTGGGGGTGCCGGGGCCGTTCAGGGGGAGCATCACCAGGGACAGCGCGGTGTTTTGCAGCTTGGCTTTCTGCAGGGCCTGCGCAACGTTGGGTGGCAGGGTGTTATTGATCGGGGCAGCGGTGGCGGAAAACGCCAGGGGCAGGATAAGACCGGCAAGGACTACGGAGCGCAAAGATTTGATCATAAAGAATAAAACCCTACTGCTGAGAAGGGTGAAAAAGGCGAGGGGTAAATAGGAAAAATCCCTCAATGGTCATGAAAGTGTCGGCATTATGCCCCAAGCCGACGCCACTTGTAGCTGAACGATAGCTGGGAATCGGCGTTTTTTTTCCCGGCATCGTGCCGCCCGTCCCAGAGAGTCGGGCAATCACCGCCTTAAACTGCTAAAGTGCCGCCCGTTATTACTTATGAGGATTGTTCCAATGGCGACTAACCGTTCCCAGCGTCTGCGCAAAAAACTGTGCGTTGATGAATTTCAAGAGCTGGGTTTCGAACTGAACCTGGACTTCAATGAAGGCCTGAGTGAAGAAGCTATCGACGCTTTCCTCGAAGCATTCATCAACGAAGCCATGGAAGCCAACGGTCTTGGCTATGTTGGCGGCGATGACTACGGTCTGGTTTGCCTGCAGAAGCGTGGCTCGGTCTCCGAAGAGCAGCGCGCAGCTGTTGAAGCCTGGCTGAAAACCCGTTCCGAGCTGACCAAGGCTGAAGTCAGCCCGCTGCTGGACGTGTGGTATCCAGAAAAGCCGATCAACGCGGCTAAGTGATACTGAAAAAACGGCGACCCTCGGGTCGCCGTTTTTTTATGCCTTGCGCGCGTTCAGAATCAACAGCGTCAACACCCCCGCGACAATCCCCCAGAATGCCGACCCGATGGAAAACAGAGTCAAGCCCGACGCAGTGACCATAAAGGTGATCAGCGCCGCCTCCCGTTCCTTGGGCTCATTCATGGCGATACTCAAGCCATTGATGATCGAGCCAAACAACGCCAATGCCGCAATCGACAGCACCAGCTCTTTGGGCAAGGCTGCGAACAGCGCCGCCAGCGTTGCGCCGAACACCCCGGCAAGCCCGTAGAACACGCCGCACCAGACCGCCGCCGTGTAGCGCTTGTTACGGTCTTCATGGGCGTGGGGCCCGGTGCAGATGGCCGCGCTGATCGCCGCCAGGTTGATGCCGTGGGAGCCGAACGGCGCCAGCACCAGTGATGCGAGGCCGGTGGTAGTGATCAGCGGCGAGGCGGGCACGGTGTAGCCGTCGGCGCGCAGCACGGCCACGCCGGGCATGTTCTGTGAGGTCATCGCCACCACAAACAGCGGAATGCCGATGCTGATGGTCGCCGCCAGCGAGAAGTGCGGAGTGGTCCACACCGGCGTCGCTACCTCCAGGTGAAAGCCGCTGAAGTCCAGCAACCCCATCAGCCCCGACAGCGCGGTGCCGATCAGCAGCGCGGCGAGCACCGCATAGCGCGGCGACAGGCGCTTGATGATCAGGTAGGTGAAAAACATCCCCAGCACCAGGCCGGTACGGTGCTGGGCGGCGACGAATATTTCGCTGCCGATCTTGAACAGAATCCCCGCCAGCAGGGCTGCGGCCAGTGACGCCGGGATACGTTTAACCAGTTTTTCGAAGCTGCCGGTCAGCCCGCAGAGGGTCACCAGCACGGCGCAGGTGATGTAGGCACCGATGGCTTCGCCATAGCTGACGCCGCCCAGGCTGGTAATCAACAGCGCCGCGCCGGGTGTGGACCAGGCGATGGTGATTGGCGTGCGATAGCGCAGCGACAGGCCGATGCTGCACACCGCCATGCCGATGGAGATCGCCCAGATCCACGAAGAAATCTGCGCGGTGGTCAAGCCAGCGGCCTGGCCGGCCTGGAACATCAGCACCAGAGAACTAGTGTAGCCGGTCATCATGGCGATGAAGCCGGCGACCACGGCCGACGCAGAGGTGTCGGCCAACGGGCGCAAAGGCGCTTGGGTGGCGTCGTTCATGGAGGGGTGTTCCTTTTACCTGGGTATTTGCCGGTGAGGGCGCAGATTCAAGCCTAAACTCAAACGTAACGACTCATTGCAATACAGCCGCAGGCGCAAACAGCCGTACAGTGTGTTGGCGCAGTCGGTTGTGTACAATGTGCCCTGTTTTTAGGTGATACTTGCCAGCGACACGCGCTTGCCGTATTACCGTTAATTCGCCGCCGTTCTCCAAACCCGAGTGCCCATGAACGAACAGTTGCAACCTCTCAAGAAACAACCGCGAGCCGGCAAGGCCGGTCGCAGCGGAACCCAGGACGATATCGTCTACGCGCATATCTTCGAGGCGATCCTCGAACAACGCCTGGCGCCCGGAACCAAGTTGAGTGAAGAGGCACTGGGCGAAATCTTCGGCGTCAGCCGCACCATCATTCGCCGCGCGCTGTCGCGTCTGGCCCATGAAGGCGTGGTACTGCTGCGGCCCAATCGCGGCGCAGTCGTCGCCAGCCCGAGCGTCGAGGAAGCCCGCCAGGTGTTCCTGGCCCGGCGTTTGGTTGAGCGCGCGATTACCGAGCTGGCGGTGCAGCATGCCACGGCCGACCAATTGGCCGAGCTGCGCCAGATGGTCAACGACGAGCGCGACAGCTTCTCCCGTGGCGACCGCGGCGCAGGCATCCGCCTTTCCGGCGAGTTCCACCTCAAGCTGGCCGAAGCGGCGAAGAACGCGCCGCTGATCAGCTTCCAGCGCAGCCTGGTGTCGCAGACGTCGTTGATCATCGCCCAGTATGAAAGCGGCAACCGCTCGCACTGCTCCTACGATGAACACACCCAGTTGATCGATGCGATTGAAGCCCGCGACGCGACCTTGGCGGTGAACCTGATGATGCATCACATGGATCACATCGACAGCAAGCTCAACCTCGATGAGGAAAGCGCGTCGGATGATCTGCATGCGGTGTTCTCGCATTTGTTGCAGACGAAGAAGCCTGGGCGTTCCTCGATCAAGCTGTAATTTTCCGGGTTCACCCGGATAAAAATGTGGGAGGGGGCTTGCCCCCGATAGCGGTGGATCAGTCAGCTTATGTGTAGCTGACACACCGCAATCGGGGGCAAGCCCCCTCCCACATTTGGTTTTGTGTTGTGGTTGAAATCAGCGTTGGTGCACGAGTTGGCCGGCTGCGTAAGTCTGCAATACCGTCCGATCATCCCCCAGCGTCATCAACACAAACAACGTCTCGGCAATGTTCTTCGCCTGCTTCAAGCGATAGCTCAGCAACGGCGTGGCGTTGTAGTCCAGCACCAGGAAGTCCGCGTCCGTGCCCGGTTGCAACGTACCGATCTTGTCTTCCAACCGAAGCGCTCGCGCGCCGCCCAAGGTGGCCAGGTACAGCGACTTGAACGGGCTCAACCGTGCGCCCTGCAACTGCATGACCTTGTAGGCCTCGTTCAGGGTTTGCAGCAGCGAGAAGCTGGTGCCGCCGCCCACGTCGGTGCCCAGGCCCACATTCAATTTGTGCTTCTCGGCCATCGGCAGGTTGAACAAACCGCTGCCGAGGAACAGGTTCGAGGTCGGGCAGAACGCGACGGCTGAACCGGTTTCTGCGAGCCGCGCGCACTCGTCGTCACACAGATGCACGCCATGGGCAAACACTGAGCGCTCGCCGAGCAGGTGGTAGTGGTCGTACACATCCAGATAGCCTTTGCGCTCCGGGAACAGCTCCTTCACCCACTCCACTTCCTGCTTGTTTTCACTGATGTGCGTCTGCATGTACAGGTCGGGGTATTCACCCAGCAACTGCCCGGCCAGCGCCAATTGCTCTGGCGTGCTGGTTGGTGCAAAGCGCGGCGTCACCGCGTAGTGCAGGCGGCCCTTGCCGTGCCAGCGCTCGATCAGCGCCTTGCTTTGCTGGTAGCCGGTTTCGGCGGTGTCGGTCAGGTAGTCCGGCGCGTTGCGGTCCATCATCACCTTGCCGGCGATCATGCGCAGGTCGAGTTTTTCTGCTGCTTCAAAGAACGCATTCACTGACTGCGGGTGCACGCTGCCGAACACCAGCGCAGTGGTGGTGCCATTGCGCAGCAGTTCCTTGATGAAAATGTCCGCGACTTCCTCGGCGTGAGCCTTGTCGGCGAACTGGCTTTCACACGGGAAGGTGTAGGTGTTGAGCCAATCCAGCAACTGTTCGCCATAGGCGCCGACCATGCCGGTTTGCGGCAGGTGGATGTGGGTGTCGATCAGGCCGGGGGTGATCAGCGCGTCTTGGTAATGGGTGATGTCGATATCGGCGGGCAGCGTCGGCAGCAGGTCGCTGGCGTGGCCGACGGCGCTGATCTGGCCGTTTTCGATCACCAGCAGGCCGTCTTCGAAATACTCATATGAGGCTTCGATCCCGACTTCGGCAGGGTCGGCGATGCTGTGCAGGAGGGCGGCACGGTAGGCTTTGCGAGTCAAAGGCATGGTCATCTCAATTCGTGGCTTGGCTACGGCGTGACACCGGCAGCAGTTTGGCAATGGGTTCGGCACTCGCAGTGTGCTGGCCGAAATTGGCGTTATAGGTGGCGATGATTTCGCCGGCGATGGAGATGGCGATCTCCACCGGCAATTTGCCCTTCACCTCGGTGAGGCCCATGGGGCAGCGCATGCGTTGCAGTTGTGCGGTGTCGTAACCGCGATCACGCAGGCGGTGTTCGAATTTGACGCGCTTGGTTTTCGAGCCGATCAGGCCGAAATAGGCAAAGTCATTGCGCTTGAGCAGGGCGGCGGTCAGTTCCAGGTCCAGTGCATGATTGTGGGTCATTACGATGCAGTAACTGCCCACGGGCAGGTCGGCAATTTCATCCACCGGCTCTTCGCTGACGATTTTACGCACGCCCTGGGGGATGTGCTCTGGAAACTCCTGGTCACGCGAATCGATCCAGCGCACCCGACACGGCAGGCTCGCCAGCAGCGGTACCAACGCGCGGCCGACATGCCCGGCGCCAAACACCGCGATCTGCGCCTGCACCTGGCCCATGGGTTCGAACAGCAGCACGGTCACGCCGCCGCAGCACTGGCCCAGGCTCGCGCCGAGGCTGAAACGCTCAAGGTGGGTGTTCTGCTGGCCACGCGCGAGCATGTCGCGGGCGATCTGCATCGCCTTGTATTCCAGGTGCCCGCCACCGATGGTGTCGAAGGTCTGCGCGGCGCTGATCACCATCTTCGAGCCGGCATTGCGCGGCGTGGAGCCGAGTTCTTCGATGATGGTGACCAGCACGCAGGGTTCACCCTGGTTCTGCAGGTCGGCGAGGGCGCTGATCCAGTTGTTCATAGTCACCTCTTGTGGTGTCTGTGAGGCCGTCATCGGGGGCAAGCCCCCTCCCACATTTGAAGGTATTCACAGATCAAAATGTGGGAGTGGGGCTTGCCCCCGATGGCAGCGCCTCGGTCTAAAGCGAAGCCATCTCAGTTTCGGTTTCCACAGGCGTAACCGCCTGCAACTGCCGCATCTGCTCACATCCCCACAACACCCGCTCCGGCGTCGCCGGCGCATCAATCTTGGGCTGATGGCGATAGTCACCCAAACTCGCCACCGCGTCCTTGATCGCACACCACGAAGCAATCCCGAGCATGAACGGTGGCTCGCCCACCGCCTTGGAGTGGAACACCGTGTCTTCCGGGTTTTTGCGGTTTTCCACCAGCTTCACGCGCAAATCCAGGGGCATGTCGGCCACGGCCGGGATCTTGTAGCTGGCCGGGCCGTTGGTCATCAGCTTGCCCTTGTTGTTCCACACCAGCTCTTCCATGGTCAGCCAGCCCATGCCCTGGATGAAGCCGCCTTCGACCTGGCCGATGTCGATGGCCGGGTTCAGCGAAGCGCCCACGTCGTGGAGGATGTCGGTGCGCAGCATCTTGTACTCGCCGGTCAGGGTGTCGACGATCACCTCGCAACACGCCGCGCCGAACGCGTAGTAGTAGAACGGCCGACCGCGCGACTGGCTGCGGTCGTAGAAGATTTTCGGGGTCTTGTAAAAACCGGTGCTCGACAGCGAAACCTGGGCGAAATACGCCTGCTGGATCAGCGCCTCAAAGGTCAGGATCTGGTCACGCACGCGCACATGGCCGTTGTGGAATTCCACGTCGGCTTCGCTCACGTCGTATTTGCGCGCGGCGAATTCCACCAGGCGCTGCTTGATGGTTTCGGCGGCGTTCTGCGCGGCCTTGCCGTTCAGGTCAGCGCCGCTGGAGGCGGCGGTTGGCGAGGTGTTGGGCACCTTGTCGGTGTTGGTGGCGGTGATCTGCACGCGGTCGATTTCGACCTGGAACACTTCGGCCACCACTTGCGCGACCTTGGTGTTCAGGCCCTGGCCCATCTCGGTGCCGCCGTGGTTGAGGTGGATGCTGCCGTCGGTGTAGATGTGGATCAGCGCACCGGCCTGGTTCAAGAAGCTCGCGGTAAACGAAATGCCGAATTTCACCGGCGTCAGCGCCAGGCCTTTTTTCAGGATCGGGCTGTGGGCGTTGTACAGGCGCACCGCCTCGCGGCGCTCGGCATATTGGCTGCTGGCCTCAAGCTCGGCGGTCATCTCTTCGAGCATGTTGTGCTCGACGGTCTGGTAGTAATGCGTGACGTTGCGCTCGGTCTTGCCGTAGTAGTTGGCCTTGCGCACCGCCAGTGGGTCGAGGGCCAGATGGCGGGCGATGGCGTCCATCACTTCCTCGATGGCGACCATGCCTTGGGGGCCGCCGAAGCCACGGTACGCCGTGTTGGACGCGGTGTTGGTCTTGCAGCGATGGCCGTTGACCGTGGCGTCGCCCAGGTAGTACGAGTTGTCGGCGTGGAACATCGCGCGGTCGACAATCGAGTTGGACAAGTCCGGCGAGCAGCCGCAGTTGCCCGCCAGCTCCAGGTTGATGCCGTGCAGGCGGCCGTTGTCGTCGAAGCCCACGTCGTATTCGATGTAGAAGGGGTGGCGCTTGCCGGTCATCAGCATGTCTTCGACGCGCGGCAGGCGCATCTTGGTCGGCTGGCCGGTCAGCTGTGCCACCACCGCGCACAGGCAAGCGGGGCTGGCGGCCTGGGTTTCCTTGCCGCCGAAACCACCGCCCATGCGGCGCATATCCACGACGATTTTATTCATCGAAACGTCGAGTACTTCGGCCACCAGTTTTTGCACTTCGGTGGGGTTTTGCGTGGAGCAGTAGACGATCATGCCGCCGTCTTCGGTGGGCATCACCGAGGAGATCTGGGTTTCCAGGTAGAAGTGTTCCTGGCCGCCGATATGCAGCGTGCCCTGGATACGGTTTTTCGCCGTGGCCAATGCGCCCACCGAATCACCGCGCTGATGGGTGTGGCTGTCGAGCACAAAATGCTTTTTGCGAAACGCCTCGACCACGTCCAGCACCGGCTCCAGGTCTTCGTATTCGATCACCGCAGCCATGGCGGCCTTGCGTGCGGTTTCCAGGTCGCGGGCGGCCACGGCCAGGACCACCTGGCCGACGAACTGCACGGTGTCGATGGCCAGCAACGGGTCACCGGGCATCAACGGGCCGATGTCTTTCAGGCCCGGTACGTCTTTGTGGGTGATGGCGATGCGCACACCTTCGAAGGCGTAGCAGGGCGCGGTGTCGATGCTGATGATACGGGCGTGGGCGCGGTCGGACAGGCGCGCATACAGGTGCAACTGGTTGGGAAACTCCAGGCGGTCATCAATGTACTGCGCCTCGCCGGAGACGTGCTTGGCGGCGCTGTCGTGCTTGACGCTGCGCCCGACCCCGGAGGTCAGGTCCTGGGTAAACAACTCGGCGAGTTCGGCCTGGGTTTTAACGACGGCGTGATGGTTAGACATAAGCGGTCACCCGAGTCTCGATGTGCGGCGTTTGCAGCTCGATGAAGTATTTGCGCAGCAGGTTCTGCGCGCTGAGCAGGCGGTATTCCTTGCTGGCGCGGAAGTCCGACAGCGGGGTGAAATCCTCGGCCAGGGCGGCGCAGGCCTTCTCCACGGTGGCGCTGTTCCAGGTGGCGCCGACCAACGCGGCTTCGCAGCTTTTGGCGCGCTTTGGCGTGGCGGCCATGCCGCCGAACGCAACGCGGGCCTCGCTGATCACACCGCTGTCGATCTTGAGATTGAAGGCCGCGCACACTGCGGAAATATCGTCGTCCAGGCGCTTGGAAACCTTGTAGGCACGGAACAGCGCGTGGCCCTTGGGCACGATGATTTTCTCGATGAATTCACTGTCCTGACGGGCAGTAACGCGGTAGTCGATAAAGTAGTCTTCCAGCGCCAGGGTGCGGCGCACGTCGCCCTTGCACAGCACGATCTGCGCACCGAGGGCGATCAGCAGCGGCGGTGAATCACCAATCGGCGAGGCGTTGCCGATGTTGCCGCCGAGGGTGCCCTGGTTGCGGATTTGCAGCGAGGCAAAGCGGTGCAGCAGCTCGCCGAAATCCGGGTATTCGTGATGCAGCGCGGTGTAGCAGTCGGAGAGGGCGGTGGCGGCGCCGATTTCCAGGCGGTCGTCGAAGGCGTCGATACGCTTCATTTCTTCAATGTTGCCGACGTAGATCATCACCGGCAGCACGCGGTGAAACTGGGTAACCTCCAGCGCCAGGTCGGTGCCGCCAGCCAGCAGGCGAGCTTGTGGGTAGGCGTCATAGAGGTCGGCCAGGTCGGCCACGGTCAGCGGCACCAGGCAGCGTTTATCGCCGCTGTTCAGCTCACCGGTTTGCGTCGGCGCAATGGCTTTGAGGCGGGCGATGGTTTCGGCCTGGCGGCTGTCGAACTGGTCCACCGGCTTGTTGCAGCAGGCCTGTTCGGCGGCGGCCAGGATCGGGCGGTAACCGGTGCAGCGACAGAGGTTGCCGGCCAGGGCCTCATGGGCCTTTTGGCTGTCGGGGGCGTCGCTGTTCTTTTGCAGGGCAAACAACGACATGACAAAGCCGGGTGTGCAAAAGCCGCATTGCGAGCCGTGGCACTCGACCATGGCCTGTTGCACGCTGTGCAGCTTGCCCTGGTGCTTGAGGTCTTCGACGCTGATCAGTTGTTTACCGTGCAGGGACGACACAAAGGTCAGGCACGAGTTGAGGCTGCGATAACGAATCTGCTCGGTACCGTGCTCGTCGGTGTGCAACTCGCCGACCACCACGGTGCACGCGCCACAGTCACCACTGGCGCAGCCTTCCTTGGTACCGGATTTGCCCAGGTGCTCGCGCAGGTAATTGAGCACGGTCAGGTTGGGGTCCAGGGCGTGCTCGCTACGGAGTTCCTGGTTAAGTAAAAACTGGATCACGGAAGGCCTCGCAGACTCATTATTGTTGTTAACCGCTTTGCGCCGAATCTAGTCATCTCTGACTTTTCGGTCAATGATTTTCTGACCAGAAGGTCAAGAAATTGCGATCACAACCCTTTCAATTATGGTCCAGTCTTCTGAAACCGGCGTTTTTGGGCGTTTTTGAGTGTTCTCTCGAGGTGCACAGCTGCTTATTTCATGCCAAATTCGCGAGAGTGGGCCCAGCGCCATCAGCCAGCATTTGCGCTACACTGCCGCGCTTGTATCGATAGAAGATTTTGAAGGGAAAACATGACGTTCAAGGCGCCGGACAGTCTCGCCGAGCAAATTGCTCACCACCTCGCCGAACGTATCATTCGCGGCGACCTCAAGCCTGGGGAGCGGATCCAGGAGCAGAAAGTCACGCTGGCACTCAATGTCAGCCGCGGTTCCGTGCGCGAAGCCTTGCTGATCCTTGAACGCCGCCACCTGATCGCGATCCTGCCGCGCCGTGGCGCGCATGTCACCGAACTCACCGCGCACAAGGTGCAGAGCCTTTGCACCTTGATGAGCGAGTTGTACATCTTGCTGGGCAATGCCGTCGCCCAAGGCTGGCAGACCCAGGCTGACATGGCGCCTTTTGTGCAGATCCAGCAGCGGCTGGTCGCCAATTTCGAGCGCCAGGACATCCGCGCCTTTGTTGAAGAGTGCTTCAATGTGATGCGTGCGGCGTACCCCTTCGCCAACAACCCGTATCTGCAGGAAACTGTCGAGAACCTGCAGCCGGCGATGAACCGTGCCTATTACTTGGCGCTGGATCAACGCAAGGCATCCATGAGCGAGTACCTGGCGCTGTTCGAGCAATTGCTCGCCGCCGTACTCGGCCGTGACCTGCCGCAAATCCGCCAGGTGCTGTCGGCGTACTGCCAGCGCAGTTCGTCGTTGGTCATCGCTGCGTTGGCGGACGCCTAAGCGTGCGGCTCAAGTGCATCAAACTGGCGGGGTTCAAATCCTTCGTCGACCCGACCACGGTGAACTTCCCCAGTAACATGGCGGCGGTGGTCGGGCCCAATGGTTGCGGCAAGTCGAACATCATCGACGCCGTACGCTGGGTGATGGGCGAGAGCTCGGCAAAAAACCTGCGTGGCGAGTCGATGACCGACGTCATCTTCAACGGCTCCACCAGCCGCAAGCCAGTCAGCCAGGCGAGCATCGAGCTGGTGTTCGATAACTCCGACGGCACCCTGATCGGCGAGTACGCGGCCTACGCGGAAATTTCCATTCGCCGCAAAGTGACCCGCGACAGCCAGAACAGCTATTTCCTCAACGGCACCAAGTGCCGGCGCCGTGACATTACCGATATTTTCCTCGGCACCGGCCTGGGCCCGCGCAGCTATTCGATCATCGAGCAGGGCATGATCTCCAAGCTGATCGAAGCCAAACCCGAGGACCTGCGCAACTTTATCGAAGAAGCGGCCGGCATCTCCAAGTACAAGGAGCGCCGTCGCGAAACCGAAAACCGTATCCGGCGTACCCATGAAAACCTCGCCCGCCTGACCGACCTGCGCGAAGAGCTTGAGCGTCAGCTCGAACGCCTGCACCGCCAGGCCCAGGCCGCCGAGAAGTACCAGGAATACAAGGGCGAAGAGCGCCAGCTCAAGGCGCAACTCTCGGCCCTGCGCTGGCAGGCATTGAATGATCAGGTCGGCCAGCGCGAGGCGATCATCGGCACCCAGGAAATCAGCTTCGAAGCCCTGGTGGCCGAACAGCGCAATGCCGACGCCAGCATCGAGCGGTTGCGTGACGGGCACCATGACCTCTCCGAGCGCTTCAATCTGGTGCAGGGCCGCTTCTACTCGGTGGGCGGTGATATTGCCCGGGTCGAGCAGAGCATCCAGCACGGCCAGCAGCGCCTGCGGCAGTTGCAGGACGATCTGAAAGAAGCCGAGCGCGCGCGCCTGGAGACCGAATCGCACCTGGGCCATGACCGCACCTTATTGCTGACCCTCGGCGAAGAGCTGGACATGCTCACCCCCGAGCAGGAAATCACCAGCGCCGCCGCCGAAGAAGCCGCCGCCGCCCTGGAAGAAGCCGAAACCACCATGCACGGCTGGCAGGAGCAGTGGGACACCTTCAACCTGCAATCTGCTGAGCCGCGCCGCCAGGCTGAGGTGCAGCAGTCGCGCATCCAGCAGTTGGAAACCAGCATGGAACGCCTGGCCGAGCGCCAGCGTCGTCTGCAGGAAGAGCGTGTATTGCTCGCCGCCGATCCGGAAGACGCGGCAATCATGGAACTGAGCGAGCAACTGGCCGAAAGCGAGATGACGCTGGAAGAGCTGGAAGCCAGCGAAGAACAACAAGTGGAGCGCCTGGAGCAATTGCGTCAGCAACTGCAACAGGCGACCCAGGCCCAGCAGCAGGCCCAGGGCGATTTGCAGCGGCTCAATGGCCGCCTGGCGTCCCTTGAAGCCTTGCAGCAAGCCGCATTGGACCCCGGCACCGGCACTGCCGAGTGGCTGCGTGACCAGCATTTGGCCGAGCGCCCGCGCCTGGCCGAAGGCTTGAAGGTTGAGGCGGGTTGGGAGCTGGCGGTAGAAACCGTGCTCGGCGCCGACCTGCAGGCCGTGCTGGTGGATGATTTTGGCGGCTTCGACCTGGCCGGTTTTGCTCAGGGCGATCTGCGTTTGCTCAGCCCGGCGGCCGATGGCACGCGAGTGCCGGGCAGTTTGCTGGATAAAGTCGAGGCGGCGATTGATCTGTCGCCGTGGTTGGGCCAGGTCAAACCGGTCGAATCCCTTGAACAGGCCCTGGCCCAGCGCGGCCAACTGCGTGCCGGCGAAAGCCTGATCAGCCGCGATGGCTACTGGGTCGGCCGGCACTTCCTGCGAGTGCGCCGCGCCAGTGAAGCGGAAAGCGGCGTTCTGGCCCGCGGCCAGGAAATCGTCAACCTGACGGCCGAGCGTGAAGAGCGCGAAGCGACCCTCGAAAGCCTGGAAACCGAACTGCAAACCCTGCGCGCCACCCAGCGCCAGCAAGAGACCGGTCGCGAACACTTGCGCCGCCTGTTGCAGGACGAAGCCCGCCAGCAGGGCGAATTGAAAGCCCAGCTGTCCGCGAGCAAAGCCAAGGCCGAGCAACTGACCCTGCGCCGCACCCGTCTTGACGACGAAGTGGCCGAGATGGGCGAGCAGCGCGCCCTCGAACACGAACAGATCGGCGAGGCGCGCCTGCACTTGCAGGAAGCCCTCGACAGCATGGCGCTGGACACCGAGCAGCGCGAGCTGCTGCTGGCCCAGCGCGACAGCCTGCGCGAGCGCCTTGATCGCGTGCGCCAGGAAGCGCGCCAGCACAAGGACCACGCCCATCAATTGGCGGTGCGCCTGGGGTCGCTCAAGGCTCAGCATAATTCCACGGCCCAGGCCCTTGAACGCCTGGAGATGCAATCCGAACGCCTCACCGAAAAGCGCGAGCAACTGAGCCTCAATCTGGAGGAGGGCGAAGCGCCGCTTGAAGAACTGCGGCTCAAGCTCGAAGAGTTGCTCGACAAGCGCATGACCGTCGACGAAGAACTCAAGACCGCGCAAATCGCCCTGGAAGACGCCGACCGTGAGCTGCGCGACGCGGAAAAACGCCGGACCCAGGCCGAGCAGCAATCCCAGCTGATTCGCGGCCAGCTCGAACAGCAACGCATGGAATGGCAAGCCCTGACCGTGCGCCGCAAGACCCTGCAAGACCAATTGCTGGAAGACGGCTACGACCTGCACGGCGTGCTCAATACCCTGACCGCCCAGGCCAACGAGAAAGACGCCGAAGAAGAACTTGAGCGCATTGCTGCGCGTATACAGCGCCTGGGCGCGATCAACCTCGCAGCCATCGACGAATACCAGCAGCAATCCGAACGTAAACGTTATCTGGATGCCCAGGACGCCGACCTGGTGGAAGCCCTGGACACGTTGGAAAACGTGATCCGCAAGATCGACAAGGAAACCCGTAACCGCTTCAAAGATACCTTTGATCAGATTAATGGCGGTTTACAGGCGTTATTCCCGAAAGTTTTCGGCGGTGGCAGCGCTTACTTGGAACTGACAGGCGAAGATCTACTCGATACTGGGGTAACGATCATGGCGCGGCCTCCGGGCAAGAAGAACAGCACCATCCATTTGTTGTCCGGCGGCGAAAAAGCCCTGACCGCATTGGCCCTGGTATTTGCCATCTTCAAGTTGAACCCGGCGCCGTTCTGCATGCTCGATGAAGTTGACGCCCCGCTGGATGACGCTAACGTTGGACGCTACGCCCGGTTGGTCAAAGAAATGTCCCAGACGGTGCAATTCATCTATATCACCCACAACAAGATCGCCATGGAAATGGCGGATCAGTTGATGGGCGTAACCATGCACGAACCTGGCTGTTCACGGTTGGTCGCGGTGGATGTGGAAGAAGCGATGGCGATGGTGGAATCCTGAGCCACGCCTGGAGAGAATTTTTTTAGCACGCTGTAAGGGGGTTTACCGGTCTGGCGAAAGTGGCAAATGGACATATTTGTTCAAGGCATTTTGACAGACGGTGTAAAGTTATCTTTGGTCGTGCTAGTTTAATGTCAATTTTTCGTGTGCGTGGGCAAAACGTCAGTCAGAACATAGAGTTGGCGCCACGTTTTAAAGCGGTTTGCACGGTGCTAAACCCCTTATTTTTCAGCATTTTTTATTAGAGGCACGGGATTACATGGAAATCGGTCTGCGCGAGTGGCTGATAGTCATCGGCATCATTGTCATTGCCGGTATTCTTTTTGATGGCTGGCGCCGCATGCGCGGTGGCAAGGGCAAGCTCAAATTCCGTCTGGACCGTAACCTGTCCAACTTGCCCGACGACGACGGCAGCGCCGAGCTGCTGGGGCCGCCCCGTGTGCTGGATACGCATAAAGAGCCGCAACTGGATGAGCATGATTTGCCGTCCATGAGCGCGCCGTTGCGCGAAGCCCGTGAGCCTTCGTCCAAGCGTGGCAAGCGTGCCAGCGCGGCGGTTGCCGAGCCGCACCAGGGCGACCTCAACCTCGACGTGGATGACGGCCCGAGCTTCAGTAGTCGCGACGATGATTTCCCCGACGAAAACGCCAGCAAGAACGCCCCGCGTCAGTCTGTGAACGATCAGCCTGCCGCCGAGGAAGTCTTGGTGATCAGCGTGATCTGCCGCGACGCCGCTGGCTTCAAGGGTCCGGCGCTGTTGCAGAACATCCTGGAAAGCGGCCTGCGTTTTGGCGAAATGGATATTTTCCACCGTCACGAAAGCATGGCCGGTAACGGCGAAGTGCTGTTCTCCATGGCCAACGCGGTCAAGCCGGGCACCTTCGACCTGGACGACATCGACCTGTTCAGCACCCCGGCGGTGAGTTTCTTCCTTGGCCTGCCAGGCCCGCGTCACCCGAAACAGGCGTTCGACGTGATGGTGGCGGCAGCCCGCAAGCTGTCCCAGGAACTCAATGGCGAACTCAAGGACGACCAGCGCAGCGTCCTCACCGCCCAGACCATCGAGCACTACCGTCAGCGCATCGTCGAGTTCGAGCGTCGTGCCCTGACACAGAAACGCTGAGGATTGGCTCCCAGCGTTGTCAGTAGAATAAGCGCACTAACACATTGAGCAGCTTCGGCTGCTCTTTTGCTTTATGAGAGAACACCCATGACCGCCGCCCACACCCGCATCCTCGAACTGCGCGCTGAACTGGATCAGCACAACTACCGTTACCACGTCCTCGACGAGCCGAGCATTCCGGACGCCGAGTACGACCGGCTGTTCCACGAGCTCAAGGCCCTGGAGGCCGAGCACCCGGAACTGGTGACGCGTGATTCACCGACGCAGCGGGTCGGCAGTGCGGCGTTGTCGGCCTTCACTCAGGTTCGACACGAAATTCCGATGCTCAGCCTCGGTAACGCCTTCGATGAAACCACTATGCTGGAGTTCGACCGGCGAGTGACCGAAGGCCTCGACCTGCCAGTGGGTGATCTGTTTGGCGGCGGCGCGGCGGTGGAGTACAGCTGCGAGCACAAGCTGGATGGCCTGGCGGTCAGCCTGCTGTACCAGGATGGCGAATTGGTGCGCGGTGCTACTCGCGGCGACGGCACCACCGGTGAAGACATCAGCGTCAACGTGCGCACCGTGCGCAATATCCCGCTGAAACTGCAGGGCAGCGGCTGGCCGGCGACCCTGGAGGTGCGCGGTGAAGTGTTCATGTCCAAGGCTGGTTTCGAGCGGCTCAATGCCTCGCAGCTGGAAGTCGGCGGCAAGACCTTCGCCAACCCGCGCAACGCGGCCGCTGGCAGCCTGCGTCAGCTGGACTCGAAGATCACCGCCAGCCGCCCGCTGGAGTTCTGCTGCTATGGCGTGACCACTGATATCAGCGACACCCATATCGGCAACCTGCAGCAGTTGCAGAAGTGGGGCATGCCGATCAGTCATGAACTGAAACTGGCCAAGGGTATCCAGGATTGCCTCGACTACTACCGCGATATCGGCGAGCGGCGTAACAGCCTGCCGTATGAGATCGACGGCGTGGTGTTCAAGGTGAATAGCATTGCCTATCAACGCGAACTGGGCTTCCGTGCCCGCGAGCCGCGCTGGGCCATCGCGCACAAATTCCCGGCCATGGAAGAACTCACCGAGCTGCTCGATGTGGAGTTCCAGGTCGGTCGCACGGGCGCCGTGACCCCAGTGGCACGCCTCAAGCCGGTCAAGGTCGCGGGCGTCACCGTGTCCAACGCCACGCTGCACAACATGGACGAAGTGGCGCGCCTGGGCCTGATGATCGGCGACACTGTGATCATCCGCCGTGCCGGGGATGTGATTCCGCAAGTGGTCTCGGTGGTCGCCGAACGCCGCCCGCAAAACGCCCGCGCCGTGCAGATCCCTGAAAGCTGCCCGGTGTGCGGTTCCCATGTGGAGCGCACGCAGTTGGTCAAGCGCAGCAAGGGCAAGGAAACCGTCAGCGAAGGCGCGGTGTACCGTTGCGTCGGGCGGCTGGCCTGTGGTGCGCAGCTCAAACAGGCGATCATCCACTTCGTCTCGCGCCGGGCCATGGACATTGACGGCCTGGGCGACAAGACCATCGAGCAACTGGTGGATGAAAAACTCATCGGCTCGCCGGCCGATCTGTACAAGCTCAAGTACGAGCAGATCATCGACCTGGAAGGCTTCGCCGATATCTCCAGCAAGAAGCTGATCACGGCCATCGAAAACAGCAAGACGCCGAGCCTGGCGCGGTTTGTCTACGCCCTGGGCATCCCCGATGTGGGCGAAGAGACCGCCAAGGTGCTGGCGCGCTCCCTGGCGTCTCTGGAGCGGGTGCAGCAGGCGCTGCCGGAAGTGCTGACGTACTTGCCGGACGTGGGCCTGGAAGTGGCGCACGAGATCCATAGCTTCTTTGAAGACAGCCATAACCAGCAGGTGATCGGCGCGCTGTTGTCGCCCGAAGAATGCGGCCTGCAATTGCAGGATCAAGGCGAGCTGAGTGCCGAGTTTGCCGCCAGCACCACCCTCGGTGGTTTGCTCGACAAGCTGCACGTACCGAGTGTCGGCCCTGGCGCTGCGCAGAAACTCGCGGACAAGTTCGGCAGCCTGGAAGGTGTGATCAAGGCTGACTGGCTGGATATGCGCCAGGCGTTGCCCGAGAAACAAGCCAAGGCGGTGCGGGAATTCTTCGATGACGAAAACAACGCCAACCGCGCCCTGGCCATCGAGCAACAGCTCAAGGACTTCGGCATGCACTGGCAGAGCGAGAAGAGGGTGGTCGAAGGCTTGCCCGAAGCAGGGCATACTTGGGTGCTTACCGGCTCCCTGGAGCTGATGAGCCGCGATGTGGCCAAGGACAAACTCGAAAGCCTCGGCGCCAAGGTGGCCGGTTCCGTCTCGGCGAAAACCCATTGTGTGGTGGCAGGCCCTGGCGCCGGTTCCAAACTGGCCAAGGCCAGCGAGCTGGGCCTCAAGGTCCTCGACGAAGAAGCCTTTGTCGCCTTCCTGGCCAAGCACAACATCAGCGTCTGACGCTGCCTTGTGGCGAGCGGGCTTGCCCGCGTCGGGCTGCGCAGCAGCCCCGCTCATTAGCAAAGTGGAACGATCCTGAAGAGGAAATGATCTAGTCTCAGTCACCCCGGGAGAGATCGCCATGTTCCGCTACTTCGAGCAACTCAGTTCGCGCATCGCTGCACCGTTCACAGCGGGCTCATCCCGCAACAGCAAAGTGTGGCAATGCCGCTGCGGGCAATCCCTGTTCTTCCGCAACAGCCAGTGCCTGGCCTGCCAGGCGCTGCTGGGTTATCAGCCGCAACAGAGCCGCTTGTCATCCCTGCAACCCGGCCCTGTCGTCGACACCTGGCTACAGGACGACAACCTCGACGCCGGCGCCTTCCGCCGCTGTGCCAACCTCGACACGCCGGCTGCCTGTAACTGGCTGATTCCCGCGCACAGCACCGCGCCATTGTGCGTGGCCTGCAGCCTGAACCGCACCATCCCTGACCTGTCGATCCCGGAAAACCCCGAGCGCTGGCGCAAGGTCGAGACCGCCAAGCGCCGTCTGGTGGCGCAACTGATCAGCCTGGGCCTGCAAGTGGTGCCCAAGACTGTCGACGAAGAGCGCGGCCTGGCCTTCGATTTTGTCGGCATCGACCTGGAAGGCAATGCGCCCATGACCGGGCATGCCAACGGCCTGATTACCCTCGACATCAAGGAGGCCGACGACGCTCACCGCGAGAAAGTCCGCGTGCAGATGCGCGAGCCCTATCGCACCTTGCTCGGGCACTTTCGCCACGAGGTCGGCCATTACTACTGGGATCGCTTGATCGCCAACAGTCACTGGATCGAGCCTTTTCGCCAGCTGTTCGGCGACGAACGTGCCAGTTACGCCGATGCCCTCGACCAACACTACCAAAACGGCCCGCGGCCCGACTGGCAGCAAACCTGCGTCAGCGCCTACGCCACCATGCACCCGTGGGAAGACTGGGCCGAAACCTGGGCGCACTACCTGCACATGATGGACGCCGTCGACACCGCGCTTGGCTTTGGCATGAGCGCGCGCGAGATGGACCTCGATTACCAGCCGTTCCCCCTCACCACCCTGTATGACCCCGAGCACCCTGGCGGCATGGCGTTCCTGTCTTTCGTCAACGCCTGGATCGAGCTGGCCGGCATGCTCAACGAACTCTCGCGCAGCATGGGCCAGCCGGATTTCTATCCTTTCGTACTGCCACCGGCGGTCATCGCCAAGCTGCACTTTATCCACCTGGTCATCCAGGAAGAAGGCGGCAGGGCGGATGAGGTGGTACAAGCGCAATGAAGCGCCACGGTGGGAGTGAGACCCTCCCACCTGGCAAGTGCTTGAGCCCCTTCATATTTTTAATCCGGAACCAACAGTTGTAACTTCCGATGAGATCGGTACAATGGCCCCGCTTGCCGAGAGGCCAGCGTCGTTATGGTGACCCCATCGGTCCCCCCGCAACGATTACCCGTGAACCTGGTCAGAGCCGGAAGGCAGCAGCCACAGCGGGAACATTGTGTGCCGGGGTGTGGCTGGTGGGGTTGCCTCCATAACGCTCTTCCTGCAGTACCCCTCCTGTCATACGTCAAAACAACCTTACTCAGTCTCTGCCCATTATTTGCGCAGCCCTTGACCGCGTCTTGCCTCTTTCAACACCCCCGCTGGACAATCCCAAGCTGCCTGCTAGCTTCAATCCTGTGTGTGTTGCATATAACGACACCGGTGCTGGAGTAGTAGAGAGGTGATGGCACTCCTTAGTTATTCAGGATGATAGCCATGACCATGCCCCAAGGGTTAACCAGCCTTATCGGTGCTTCCGTCGGCACCCCAGGCAGAGCGCGCAATGTGCCTGCCGACGTTCAGTGCATCCAGTATCTGTTCAACCTCATCGCCCCCAAAACCGCTTTGCCCTTGGCGGAAAATGGCCAGGGCGACGCGCAGTTGGCCCTGCGCATCAGCCAATATCAATTGAACCAGCTCAAGTTTGCCCAGCCCGATGGGGTGATCGATCCTGGCGGGCGCACGTTCAATCGCTTGGTCGAAGACGCGCTCAAGGCCGTCCCGGGTGTGCAGGGCAGTGATGTTATCCGAGTCCGGGTCAACCAGTACCTGGTCCGGGCCCGTGCGCTGCTCGAGGCGGAGCAACGTAGGCAGCTGCTGGTCACCCAGCCTACCTGTGACGGCGGGGTGGCCCTCACCGATGCGGACTTTCAGCGGGCCGCCGCTGCACTGGGCAATGGTATTTCGGTGAATGTCATCAAGGCGTTCGCGACCGTGGAGTCCGGCGGGCGATCCGGTTTCGGGCCCGCCTATATGCCGGTGATCGCCTTCGAGGGGCATATCTTTCGCAAGTACACCCAGCAAAAGTACGACAAGACCCATCCCTTTTTATCCTACCCGTACATGGTCAAGGCTGGCCCGCAGTGGCGCGTTAACAACAAGGACCAGACGAAGGCCTGGCAGACCCTGGCGGCGGCGTTTGACCTGGACCCGACGGCGGCGTTGATGGCCGCGTCGTGGGGCATGTTTCAGGTCATGGGCTTCAACTTTGTCGCTTGCGGTTACGGTACCGTGTTCGAGTTTGTCGCGGCCATGAAGATCAATGCCGGGCAGCAATTGATGGCCTTCGTTGGGTTTTGCCGCCGAAACCCGGCATTGGTCAAAGCCATGAAGAATAAGGATTACGTCGGCATGGCCCGCAATTACAACGGTAAGGACTACGGCAACTATGACGTCCTCATGCAAAAAGCCTACGAAAAATTTGAAGGGAAAAAATGACATGATCCGTTCTCTAGCAATTGGCATTGTGGCGTTGTGCGCCGTGGCGCCTGCCTTTGCCGAATCGGCGGCGCTGCATTCGGGCCAGTACGAAGAGCTGATGCTGGCGGTGACGCCGGAGCATGAGGTCGAAGGGTTTTATACCCAGGCGTTGGGCGACGGAGTGACCCGCAGCTGCAAGTTTTACCTGCAAGGCCGGCCCGAGGCACTCAGCACCTGGCTCGATAACACCTACCCGGGCAGTGTGTCGTCCTCGCCCGACGGCGTGACCCTGACCGTGGAGCAGGGCCGCCAGCACCCCGGTTGCATGAGCGTGCTGATGCCCGAGATTGCCACCGGCCTGGCGCTGACCCAGACCGCCAGCAAGCAATGGATCGGACTGGTGACGGTGTCGGCCGACACGGCTCATTTGCTGACAACCCCAGGTGCAAGTGCGGCCAAGCGGCCCTACATCGTCAAGGGTGATGTGGTGGGCGTGCTGGCATTCAAGGACGGCTGGGCTCAGGTCGAGTTCACCAATGCCGAGGACCGCACGTTCATCGGCTGGATCAGCCAGGGCCAGTACGCGCGCTTTGCCGCGCCTTAAAGCGCATCAGCGGGCAGGTTCGCCGTCTCGTCTCCGGTGTACAGCTGGATGATTGCGTCGATCTCCCCCGACATCTTCATCCGCAGCAGGGTGCGCAGGATTCGCTGCACCGGCACGTCAGGGTCGTTGCGTACGGTGCAGCCAAGCTTTTGCTCGTCGATCACCGCGACCTTGTGCAGCTTTTTGCCGGGGGGCATGCGTTGGTTGAAGCGATCGAGTATCCATTCGTTGCTCACGGCAAATTTGTAACGCCCCGCCACCAGCTTGTGCAGCACCTGTTCTTCGCTGCGCGCGTCATCGCGGCTGAGCTGGCCGCGGGCAAACAGCGGGTCGAGGCTGGCATAGCGATAGTTGAGCACCGTGCCGATGGACTGAGCCGCCAGCGTATCCAGGTGTACCGGCTGCGCGGGAACGTGGGTGCTCACCAGCAGGTTGCGCTGCACCATCAGCGGGATGCTCCAGGTGTAATCGCCGGACATGTTCTCGAACCAGGCCTGGGTGACATAACAGCGCACGTCAATGTCACCGTGCTCCATGGCGGCGGAGATACGTGCCCTGGCCAGCACATGGAACTGCGCCGGGTGACCGACCTGGGTGGCCAGGCTCAACATCAGGTCATACAAAATGCCCTGCACGGGCCGGCCGTCCTCCAGTTGCACCACGGGCATCGCCCAGCTGTCGGAAACCGAGAAACGCAAGGGGGCAGGTGCCGCCAGGCTGGCCGTGGTGATCATCCATAAAGCGCCCAGGACTACGCGCATACACTCTCCGGGTTCAGGCCTTTTCGGGGCCAATCAGCAGAGCTTAGTCAGATTAGGCGAGCGTGCCGGATGCAATTTCCCCCTTGCTCCGCTAGCATTACCGGCTTCCGCTTCCCAGTTGCGACGGTTTTCGATGAGTTATCAGGTTCTTGCACGTAAATGGCGTCCGCGCTCGTTCCGCGAAATGGTCGGCCAGACCCATGTGCTCAAGGCTCTGATCAATGCCTTGGACAGCCAACGGCTGCACCACGCCTACCTGTTCACCGGGACCCGGGGCGTGGGCAAGACCACCATTGCGCGCATCATTGCCAAATGCCTGAACTGTGAAACCGGTATCACTTCGACGCCGTGCGGCACCTGTTCGGTGTGCAAGGAAATCGACGAAGGGCGTTTCGTCGACCTGATCGAGATCGACGCCGCCAGCCGCACCAAGGTCGAAGACACCCGCGAGCTGCTCGACAACGTGCAGTACGCGCCCAGCCGTGGCCGCTTCAAGGTCTACCTGATCGACGAAGTGCACATGCTTTCCAGCCACTCTTTCAACGCGCTGTTGAAAACCCTGGAAGAGCCGCCGCCCTACGTCAAATTCATCCTGGCGACCACCGACCCGCAGAAGCTTCCGGCAACTATCCTGTCGCGGTGCCTGCAGTTTTCCCTGAAAAACATGACCCCCGAGCGTGTGGTCGAGCATTTGACCCACGTGCTGGGCGTCGAGAATGTGCCGTTCGAAGACGACGCGCTGTGGCTGCTCGGCCGCGCTGCCGACGGTTCGATGCGTGACGCCATGAGCCTTACCGACCAGGCCATCGCCTTCGGTGAAGGCAAGGTCATGGCCGCCGATGTGCGCGCCATGCTCGGCACCCTCGATCACGGTCAAGTGTTCGACGTGCTGCACGCGCTGATCGAAGGCGATGCCAAGGCGTTGCTCGAAGCGGTGCGCCACCTGTCGGAGCAAGGCCCTGACTGGAACGGCGTGCTCTCGGAAATCCTCAATGTGCTGCACCGCGTTGCCATCGCCCAGGCTTTGCCTGAGGGGGTCGACAACGGCCATGGCGACCGCGACCGCGTGCTGGCCCTGGCCCAGGCGCTGCCAGCCGAAGATGTACAGTTTTACTACCAGATGGGCCTGATCGGCCGTCGGGACCTGCCCCTGGCGCCCGACCCGCGCGGTGGCTTCGAAATGGTCCTGCTGCGGATGTTGGCCTTCCGGCCCGCCGATTCTGCCGATGCGCCGAGACAGCCGCTAAAGCCAGTGGGGATCAGCCAGGCCACAGTTGATTCCGCCAAACCAGTGGCTGGCGCGGCGGTTGTTGCGCCAGTGGTTGCTGCGCCCGCGCCCGCGCCAGTTGCGCCGGTGCCTGCGCCTGCGCCGGTGGTTGCAGCGCCTGAGCCCGAGCCCGAGCCGGTAGTGGTGCCCGAGCCCGAGCCCGAGCCCGAGCCTGTGGCCGTCGTCGACCTGCCCTGGAATGACCCGGTAGAGGCCCAGGTCGAGGTTGAACCGGAGCAGCAGCCCTATGTGGAGCCGGTGCTGGAAACCGCCGGCGAACAGCCCGAACTGATCCCGATGCCGGCGCCGACGCCCGACAGCGTGGTGCCGGATGCCCCCGAGTGGGTCGCCGCCCCCGTGCCGGAGCAGACGGTGGCTCAGGTCGAGGCCGCTACGCCAGGTATCGACCTCGACGACGAGCCGCCACTGGACGAAGACTACATCGAGCCGGACATGGATTCGGCCTACAGCTACCTGGACGATTTGGCCAGCGAACACACTGCCGAACCGGCCCCGGAGCCCGAAGCGGAGCCTGCAGCGGCGCCCGCCACTGGCCTGGCCCTGCAATGGTTGGAATTGTTTCCGAAATTGCCAATCTCCGGCATGACCGGCAGCATCGCCGCCAACTGCACCCTGATCGCAGTTGATGGCGACCACTGGCTGTTGCACCTGGACCCGGCTCACAGCGCCTTGTTCAACGCGACCCAGCAGCGGCGCCTCAATGATGCGCTGAACCAGTACCATGAGCGCACGCTGACCATCGCCATCGAACTGATCAAGCCTGAGCAGGAAACCCCGGCCCAGGCTGCTACACGTCGGCGTATCAACCGCCAGCGTGAAGCCGAGGATTCGATCCACGGCGATCCGCTCATCCAGCAAATGATGCAACAGTTCGGTGCGGTCGTCCGTCACGATACTATTGAACCCGTCGAAGCCCCGGTGCCCCAGGCGTCATGACACCGGGCTACTAATTGATCCACGTACTTTTGAGGTGATTCCCATGATGAAAGGTGGCATGGCCGGCCTGATGAAGCAGGCGCAGCAGATGCAGGAAAAGATGGCCAAGATGCAGGAAGAACTGGCCAACGCCGAAGTCACCGGTAAAGCCGGTGGCGATATGGTCAGCGTGGTGATGACCGGTCGTCACGACATCAAACGTGTGAGCATCGACCCAAGTGTGCTGCCAGGCGTGGGCGAAGATGACCTGGAAATGCTCGAAGCGCTGTTCGCTTCGGCCGTCAACGATGCCGTGCGCAAGATCGAAGCCAACAGCCAGGAAAAAATGGGTGGCGTGACCGCTGGCATGCAGCTGCCGCCGGGCATGAAACTGCCGTTCTGATTGACGTGCTTTAGCTAGACTCAAATGCCAGGCCCAGTGCCTGGCATTTTTGTTTGTGGTTGGTGGCAAGAGGGTTTGCCTGCGCCGGGCTGCGAAGCCGCGCCAATACGTCACTCGAGCTGAACCCCGGCACTGCCCCCATGGTCTGCACCCTATACCGACGCATTCGTTAAAGGAGCCCCAGATGCCTCAAGAACCGATTCTCAACCAACGCATCGTGCTGGTCTCGCGCCCCCAGGGCGCGCCGACCCCGGAAAATTTTCGCCTGGAGCGCGTCAACCTGCCGGAGTTGGCGGACGGCCAGGTCCTGCTGAAAACCCTGTACCTGTCCCTTGATCCCTACATGCGCGGGCGCATGAGCGACGCTCCGTCCTACGCAGCGCCGGTGGAAATTGATGAGGTGATGACCGGTGGGGCCGTCAGCCGTATCGAACAGTCGCGTAATCCGAAATTCGAAGTGGGCGACCTGGTGGTGGGTGCTACCGGCTGGCAGAGCCACAGCATTAGCGACGGCCGCAACCTGATGCCGGTGCCCAAGGGCCTGGCCAGCCCGTCCATGGCCTTGGGCGTACTCGGCATGCCGGGCATGACCGCCTACATGGGCCTGATGGACATTGGCCAGCCCAAGGCCGGGGAAACCCTCGTGGTGGCGGCAGCGTCTGGCGCCGTGGGCTCGGTGGTGGGGCAGGTGGCCAAGCAAAAAGGCTTGCGTGTGGTCGGTATCGCCGGTGGCGCCGACAAGTGCCGCTATGTCGTGGATGAACTGGGGTTTGATGCCTGCATCGACCACAAGAGCGAGCATTTCGCCGATGAACTGGCTCAGGCGTGCTTCAACGGCGTGGATATCTACTTCGAGAACGTCGGCGGCAAGGTGTTTGACGCGGTAGTACCGCTGCTCAACCCCAAGGCGCGCATTCCGCTGTGCGGCTTGATCGCCGGCTACAACGCGCATGAAGCGCCCAGTGGCCCTGACCGGCTGCCCGCATTGCAGCGCACCTTGCTGACCAAGCGTGTTCGCATCCAGGGTTTTATCGTGTTCGATGACTACGGTGACCGCCAGCCAGAGTTCCTCAGTGCCATGGCGCCGTGGGTGCGCGACGGCAAGATCAAGTTCCGCGAGGACGTGGTTGATGGCCTGGAGCAGGCGCCCGAAGCCTTCATCGGTTTGCTGGAAGGGCGCAACTTCGGCAAGTTGGTGGTGCGTGTCGCGCAAGACTGAGGATTTGACGCTAATCCGGGGCGCGGGTATAAACCGCGTCTCGTTGTTTTGTCGGACCATTCGCCCATGAGCTTCAGCCCCCTGATTCGCCAACTGATCGACGCCCTGCGCACGTTGCCGGGCGTAGGCCAGAAAACCGCCCAACGCATGGCGCTGCAACTGCTGGAGCGTGACCGCAGCGGCGGCACCCGGTTGGCCCAGGCCCTGAGCCAGGCCATGACAGGCGTAGGCCACTGCCGCCAGTGCCGGACCCTCACTGAAGAAGATCTCTGCCCGCAATGCGCCGACCCGCGCCGCGACGACACGCTGTTGTGCGTGGTGGAAGGGCCGATGGACGTGTATGCGGTGGAACAGACCGGTTATCGCGGGCGCTATTTTGTGCTCAAGGGCCATCTGTCGCCGCTGGACGGCCTGGGCCCGGAGGCTATCGGTATTCCGCAGCTGGTGGCGCGGATCGAAGAGCAGGGCAGTTTCACCGAAGTGATCCTGGCCACCAACCCTACGGTGGAAGGTGAGGCGACCGCGCATTACATCGCCCAACTGCTGACCAACAAAGGCCTGATCACCTCGCGCATCGCCCATGGCGTGCCGTTGGGGGGTGAGCTGGAGTTGGTGGATGGCGGGACCTTGGCGCACTCGTTCGCCGGCCGTAAGCCGATCGCGCTTTAAACCACGCGGCGAAACAAAATGTGGGAGCGGGCTTGCTCGCGAATGCAGTGTGTCAGTCACAGATACGTCGACTGAACCACCGCGTTCGCGAGCAAGCCCGCTCCCATATGGGTGTGTGTTGCTGGCGGGACCAGGGTTAACGTTCGGTCAGGGCAAACTGCGTCAGGCAAAACGTTGGAATCCCCATGTCTTCCAAACGCTGCGAGCCGCCCAGTTCCGGCAGGTCGATAATCGCCGCCGCTTCGAAAATCTTCGCACCCATGCGCCGCACCAGGTTGGCCGCCGCTATCAAGGTGCCGCCGGTGGCGATCAGGTCATCGAACATCAGCACTGAATCGCCTTCGCACAGGCTGTCGGCGTGCACTTCCAGGAAGGCCTCGCCGTATTCGGTCTGGTAACCCTCGGCCAGCACGTCTGCGGGCAGCTTGCCTTGTTTGCGGAACAGGATCAGCGGTTTGTTCAGTTGGTAGGCAATGATCGAACCAATCAGAAAGCCGCGCGCATCCATCGCGCCAATATGGCTGAAATCGGCTTCGACATAGCGCTGGGCAAAGGTATCGGCAACCAGGCGCAGGGCCCTGGGCGATTGGAACAACGGGGTGATGTCGCGAAAGATTACCCCAGGCTTGGGGAAGTCGATGACAGGGCGGATCAGGGATTTGATGTCGAACGAATCGAAGGTCATCGTCGAAGAGTCCTGGAGCTGAAAACGGACTCGAAGTATACCTGCGGCCTCGCCGATTGGCGCGGCCGCAAGCCGTTACGTCAACTTTCCAGGGAGCCACCGGCCAGCGCGCACAGTTGGATCGGGTCGAGGATATGCACTTCCTTGCCCTCGGCGGCGATCAGCTCGTTCTGCTGGAAGCGGGTAAACACGCGGGACACGGTTTCCACCGCGAGGCCCAGGTAGTTGCCGATTTCATTGCGCGACATGCTCAGGCGGAACTGGTTGGCCGAGAAACCGCGGGCACGGAACCGCGCCGACAGGTTGACCAGGAACGTAGCGATGCGCTCGTCGGCGGTTTTCTTCGACAGCAGCAGCATCATCTGTTGGTCGTCGCGGATCTCGCGGCTCATCACGCGCATCAGTTGGCGGCGCAATTGCGGCAATTGCAGGGCCAGTTCGTCCAGGCGTTCGAAGGGGATTTCGCACACTGACGTAGTCTCCAGCGCCTGAGCCGACACCGGGTGAATCTCGGTGTCCATGCCCGACAACCCGACCAGTTCGCTGGGCAGGTGGAAACCGGTGATCTGCTCTTCGCCGCCGTCGCTGAGGCTGAATGTCTTCAAGGCACCCGAGCGTACTGCATAGACCGAATCGAACTTGTCACCCTGGCGAAACAGAAACTCGCCTTTTTTCAGGGGGCGACCGCGTTTAACGATATCGTCCAGCGCATCCATGTCTTCCAGATTCAGCGAAAGTGGCAGGCAGAGGGGGGCCAGGCTGCAATCCTTGCAATGGGCCTGGCTGTGAGCGCGCAGTTTGACTGGCTCGGACATTTCTTAAATCCTTGTGGGAAAACACACATAAGACGTAAGGGTAACGCACTGGGGGGCGCTGAGGCCAGCCTGTACAAAAAACCGGCAGCGGTATAAAGAATTTTGTATCGGGGCCGATACAAGGGCATTCCTACACGCCGGAGCACGGACCATGTCTGTCATCGCTGCCTACAATCCTGCCATCCGAGTTCCTACAGTACCGGACGCTAAGTCAACGGCCGAAACCGCGGTAAAGGCCCAACCCACTGCACCGGCGGCTGAAACCAAGGTGGTGGAAGGCGTGACGGTGACCATTTCCGGCGCGGCGTTCAAGGCGGTGGCGGTGGCCAGTAAGGCCAACTCGGATATCGACGACAGCGGCCTGGACGACAGCGTCAAACAGATCCTCAAAATGATCCGCAAGCTCAAGCAACAGATCGCCGAGAAAATGGCTGAGCTCCAGGCGGTCGCGACCAACAATAGCCTGACCCCGGAACAGATCCGGGTTAAGACCAACAACATTCAGGGCGCCATCAGTTCCCTGCAGGCGGGTTTGATGACCGCCCAGGGCTCCCTGCTCAAGGCGATGAAAAGCATGAGCGCCGATGGCGCGCTCAAGGCCGCCTCGCTGGCGATGTAACTAGATCACGCGGGAAAATCGCTGCCGATTCTGGTGCTCCAGATAGGCATCGAACACCATGCACACCGAGCGTACCAGCAGCCGTCCGGCCGGCAGCACGCGGATGCCCTGGGCATCCAGTTCGATCAGGCCGTCGTGCGCCATAGCCTCGAGTTGCGGCCAAACGTCGTCGAAATACCCGCGAAAATCAATGTTGAAGGTCTGTTCAATCGGCTCGAATGCCAAGTTGAATGTGCAGATCAACTGCTGAATCACTTCCCGTCGCAACCGATCATCCGTGGTGCAGCGCAAGCCACGGCTGGTGGCCAACTGCGCGCCGGCCAGGGTGTTCTGGTAGGCGCTGAGGTCACTGGTGTTCTGGCAATACAAGTCGCCGATCTGGCTGATGGCCGACACGCCCAGCCCGATCAGGTCGCAATGCCCGTGGGTGGTGTAGCCCTGGAAGTTGCGCTGCAAGGTGCCTTCTTCCTGGGCGATGGCGAGTTCGTCGTCCGGCAGCGCGAAGTGGTCCATGCCGATGTAGCGGTAGCCGGCCTGCGTCAGCTGTTCAATGGTGGTTTGCAGCATCAGGAGCTTGGCGGCCGGGGAGGGCAAATCGTCGCTGTTGATGCGCCGCTGGGGCATGAAACGCTCCGGCAGGTGCGCATAGTTGAACACCGACAGGCGGTCGGGTTGCAGCTTGATCACTTCTTCCACGGTGCGCGCGAAGTTGATCGGCGTCTGCTTGGGCAGGCCGTAGATCAGGTCGATATTGATTGAGCGAAACTGCAAGGTGCGCGCTGCGTCGATCACCGCGCGGGTTTCTTCCAGGCTTTGCAGGCGGTTGACCGCCCGTTGCACGTCCGGGTCGAGGTCCTGCACGCCGATGCTGACGCGGTTGAAGCCCAGTTCGCGCAGTAGGCCCATGGTCGCCCAGTCGGCTTCGCGCGGGTCGATCTCGATACCGTAGTCGCCGGAATCATCGCCCTGCAAATTGAAGTGCTGGCGCAGGCTGCCCATGACTTGGCGCAGTTCGTCGTGGCTGAGAAAAGTCGGTGTGCCGCCGCCAAAGTGCAGTTGCTCGACCGGCTGTTTCGGGTCGAGGTGGCAGGCCACCAACTGGATTTCCTGCTCCAGGCGTTGCAGGTAGGCCTGGGCGCGGCCACGGTCTTTGGTTACCACTTTGTTGCAGGCGCAGTAGTAGCAAATGTTCGCGCAGAACGGCACATGCACATAGACCGACAACGGCCGCGTGGCCTTGCGGCTGTCGCGCAGCGCATGGAGCAGGTCGAAGGTGCCGACCTGGCTGTCGAATTGTACGGCGGTGGGGTAGGACGTGTAGCGCGGTCCCGCCAGGTCGTAACGGTGAATCAGATCGGTGTCCCAACGAATGGCGTCGAGCATGCGGGCGGTCCCCCGGATAGGCTAGTGGGCCGAGTCTAGGGGCGTGGCCGCCAGGCCATGTTGATTTGCATCAACGGGGAGCGGCGCTTTGCCACATCGCCTTTTAGTGGCCCATTAGCCAGTGCTGGTGTGGACCGGGCAACGTCCAGATCCCAAACAGGATCACCAGTAACCCACCGGCCATGCGCACGCTGCGTTTGCGCAACAGCGCGGTGACCCGTTCCGCCGCCAGCCCGGTGGCCAGCAGCACCGGCCAGGTGCCCAGGCCGAATGCGAGCATCAGCGCGGCACTGTCCAGCGCATTGCCCTGGCTCGCGGCCCACAGCAGGGTGCTGTAGACCAACCCGCACGGCAGCCAGCCCCACAGCGCGCCCAGCAGCAACGCGCGCGGCAGGCTGGACACCGGCAGCAAACGGTTGGCGACCGGCTGTATGTAGCGCCACAGGCCGCGCCCGAGGCTTTCAAGGCGGGTCAGGCCGCTCCACCAACCGGCGAGGTATAAACCCATGCTGATCAACAGCAAGCCGGCGAGCACGCGCATGAACATCGCTGCCGGGCTGTTGGCCACCGCCCAACCGGCCAGGCCGATCAGCAGCCCGGCAGTCGCATAGCTGAGGATGCGCCCCAGGTTGTACGCCAGCAGCAGGCGAAAACGGCGGTTGCGTTGGTCCTTGGGAATCGCCAGGGTCAGTGCGCCCATCAACCCGCCGCACATGCCGAGGCAATGCCCGCCGCCGAGCAGGCCAAGGATTAACGCAGAGACCAGCAGTGGCGCCAGCTCAAGCATGGGGCGGGTCTTGGGGTGGTTGTTGCGGCCCGTTGGCCTCGTCGATGGCCGCCAGGTGGTTGGGGTCCTGGTCGTCGAACAGCACGCTGTGCGCCGGGCCGTCGAGGTCATCGTACTGGCCGCTGTCCACCGCCCAGAAGAAGATGTAAATGGCGACCCCCACCAACAGCAGCGCCGCCGGAATCATCACGTATAGAGCTGGCATCTGCACTCCATGCCCGCGCGGCTCAAGCCGGCAG
>NZ_WKCB01000032.1 GCF_021606685.1 Pseudomonas syringae | reverse complement strand
TGTATTGGCTGACCCAGCGCATTCGCGAGCAAGCCCGCTCCCACACTGATAATTTTATGCAATATGTTGCTATCTGCACGCCGCCATTGAAACCACCGCTACCCCGCCCCATCTAACCTCCATACTTCCTTATGCAGGTGCCCCATGAGCGACCAGCAAGAATTCCCTGATTACGACCTGAACGATTACGCCGACCCCGAAAACGCTGAAACCCCGTCGTCCAATACCGGCCTGGCCCTGCCTGGGCAAAACCTGCCGGACAAGGTCTACATCATCCCTATCCACAATCGGCCGTTCTTCCCGGCGCAAGTGCTGCCGGTGATCGTCAATGAGGAGCCGTGGGCCGAGACCCTGGAGCTGGTGAGCAAATCCGACCACCACTCCCTGGCCCTGTTCTTCATGGACACCCCGCCCGAAGACCCACGGCACTTCGACACCTCCAGCCTGCCGCTGTACGGCACCCTGGTGAAGGTGCACCACGCCAGCCGCGAGAACGGCAAACTGCAATTCGTCGCCCAGGGCCTGACCCGCGTCCGCATCAAGACTTGGCTCAAGCACCATCGCCCACCGTACCTGGTGGAAGTCGAATACCCGCACCAGCCCACCGAGCCGACCGATGAGGTCAAGGCCTATGGCATGGCGCTGATCAATGCGATCAAAGAGCTGCTGCCGCTCAACCCGCTGTACAGCGAAGAGCTGAAGAACTACCTCAACCGCTTCAGCCCGAATGACCCGTCACCGCTTACCGACTTCGCCGCCGCGCTGACGTCGGCCACCGGTAACGAGCTGCAGGAAGTGCTGGACTGCGTGCCGATGCTCAAGCGCATGGAAAAAGTCCTGCCGATGCTGCGCAAAGAGGTGGAAGTTGCGCGCCTGCAAAAAGAACTCTCCGCCGAAGTGAACCGCAAGATCGGCGAGCACCAGCGCGAGTTCTTTCTCAAGGAACAACTCAAGGTCATCCAGCAAGAGCTGGGCCTGACCAAGGACGACCGCAGCGCGGACGTCGAGCAGTTCGAGCAGCGCCTGGAAGGCAAGGTGCTGCCGCCCCAGGCGAAAAAACGCATTGATGAAGAATTGAACAAACTGTCGATCCTCGAAACCGGCTCGCCGGAATACGCGGTGACGCGCAACTACCTGGACTGGGCCACCTCGGTGCCGTGGGGCGTGTATGGCGAGGACAAGCTCGACCTGAAACACGCGCGCAAGGTCCTGGACAAACACCACGCGGGGCTGGACGACATCAAGAGTCGCATCCTCGAGTTCCTGGCGGTGGGCGCCTACAAAGGCGAAGTCGCCGGCTCCATTGTGCTGCTGGTGGGCCCGCCGGGCGTGGGCAAGACCAGCGTGGGTAAATCCATCGCCGAGTCGCTGGGCCGGCCGTTCTACCGTTTCAGCGTCGGCGGCATGCGCGACGAGGCCGAGATCAAGGGCCATCGCCGCACTTACATCGGCGCCCTGCCGGGCAAGCTGGTGCAGGCGCTAAAAGATGTGGAAGTGATGAACCCGGTGATCATGCTCGACGAGATCGACAAGATGGGCCAGAGCTTCCAGGGCGACCCCGCCTCGGCCCTGCTCGAAACCCTCGACCCGGAGCAGAACGTCGAATTCCTCGACCACTACCTGGACCTGCGCCTGGACCTGTCCAAGGTACTCTTCGTGTGCACCGCCAACACCCTGGACTCGATCCCCGGCCCGTTGCTGGACCGCATGGAAGTGATTCGCCTGTCGGGCTACATCACCGAAGAAAAAGTCGCCATCGCCAAGCGCCACCTGTGGCCCAAACAGCTGGAAAAAGCCGGCGTGTCGAAAACCAGCCTGACCATCAGCGATGGCGCCCTGCGCGCATTGATCGACGGTTATGCGCGGGAAGCCGGGGTGCGCCAACTGGAGAAGCAGCTGGGCAAACTGGTGCGCAAGGCGGTGGTCAAGCTGCTGGATGAGCCGGACTCGGTGATCAAGCTCGGCACCAAGGACCTGGAAAGCTCCCTGGGCATGCCGGTGTTTCGCAACGAGCAAGTGCTGTCCGGCACCGGCGTGATCACCGGCCTGGCCTGGACCAGCATGGGCGGCGCGACCTTGCCGATCGAGGCGACGCGTATTCACACGCTCAATCGCGGCTTCAAGCTCACCGGACAGTTGGGTGAAGTGATGAAGGAATCTGCCGAAATCGCTTACAGCTACATCAGCTCCAACCTCAAGTCGTTTGGCGGTGACCCCAAGTTCTTCGACGAAGCCTTCGTGCACTTGCACGTGCCGGAAGGCGCCACGCCGAAAGACGGCCCGAGCGCCGGGGTGACAATGGCCAGTGCGTTGCTGTCGCTGGCGCGCAACCAGGCGCCGAAAAAAGGCGTGGCGATGACCGGTGAGCTGACGTTGACCGGGCATGTGCTGCCGATTGGCGGGGTGCGCGAGAAGGTGATCGCGGCGCGGCGTCAGAAGATTCACGAGCTGATCCTGCCGGAGCCGAACCGTGGCAGCTTTGAAGAGTTGCCGGAGTACCTCAAAGAGGGCATGACGGTGCACTTTGCCAAGCGGTTTGCGGATGTGGCGAAGGTGTTGTTCTGATAGTTGTGTAGTGCCTGAGCTGGCCTCATCGGGGGCAAGCCCCCTCCCACACTTGAAAGTATTCACAGTTCAAAATGTGGGAGGGGGCTTGCCCCCGATGAGGCCAGACCTGCCAACACACAACCCCGCCTTGTCACACCTTGTCTCATCTTCGGTTATGCTCGCCCTTCGTCGTCAAACAACGGAGCCCCCATGACCGCTGCCCGCCTGCTTCTCCCCTTGAGCCTTGCCCTGCTGGCCGCCTGCGCCAGTGCACCTAAGCAAAACATCAGCGTGGAAGACCAGAGCGCCTGCCCGCTCCAGCTTAAATTCGGGCAAAACCTGATCCTCACCCTGCCCAGCAACCCCACCACCGGATACCGCTGGGCCATCCAGGATTCCGCTGGCGGCGTGCTGCGTGCGTTGAGCCCCGAGGTCTACAGCAGCTCGGAATCCGGTGTCATCGGTGGCGGCGGCCAATCCACCTGGCGCTTCCAGGCCTTCGCGGCCGGCCAGGGTCGTTTGCGCCTGACCTCCCAGCAACCTTGGGAGCCAGAAGCCGAACCCGCCGAAAGCTTCGATTGCGCCATCACGGTGAACTGAGATGCCATGGCTGATCCTCGCGTTGATGGGCGCCGGCACGTTTATCTACGGCCTGAGCACCCATGCGGCGCTGCTGTGCCTGCTGGTCAAGCCGCTGCCGGTACTGGCGCTGCTGGGCTGGCTGCATGACGCACCGCCCACCGACTATCGACGCTGGATCAGCCTGGGGCTGATTTTTTCCCTGGTCGGCGATGTGCTGCTGGCCTGGCCCGGCGACCTGTTTATCTTTGGGCTCGGCGCCTTCCTGTTGGCGCACCTGGCCTACCTCAAAGCCTATTTCAGCGATTGCCGGCGTTTGGCCCTGCTGCCGCTGGTGCTGGCGCTGGGCGTAGGCGCGGTGCTGTTGAGCATCCTGATTGCCCACGGCCTGGGCGAGCTGCTGGTTCCGGTGGTGGTGTATGCCCTGGTGATCAGCGCGATGCTCTGGCGTGCGCTGGCCCGCCTGGGCACTGCGGTGCCCAAACGCTCAAGCCTGTTGGCGGCGGTGGGTGCCGGGTTGTTTGTGTGTTCCGACACGCTGATCGGCATCAATCGGTTTGTGCTGGCATTCGAGGCCGCGCCGTATGCGCTGATCGTCACTTACTGGTTGGGCCAGTGGGGCATCACCGCCTCGGCTTTCCATCAGACAACCCGCGCATCGGCGGACCAATTTGGCTAAAATGCCGGCCTTTCCCCCTTCGTCGCCGGAACAGCCGTGAGCAAAGAACCCGATCGCCTATTCGCCCAGCCCCTGCCCCAGGTGCCGGACTTCGCCTTTAACGAGGACGTGGTGCGGGTGTTCCCGGACATGATCAAGCGCTCGGTGCCGGGCTACCCGACCATCGTCGAAAACCTCGGCGTGCTCGCGGCGCAATTCGCCCAACCCCATAGCGTGCTCTACGACCTGGGCTCATCCCTGGGTGCGGTGACCCAGGCCCTGCGTCGCCATGTGCGCACCGACGGCTGCCGGGTGATCGCGGTGGATAACTCGGCGGCGATGGTCGAGCGCTGCCGTGAATACCTCAATGGCCAGGACTCGATGTTCCAGGAGCTGCTGCCGGTCGACGTGATCGAGGGCGATATCCTCGCGCTGCAGTTCCAGCCGGCCTCGGTGGTGGCGCTGAATTTCACCCTGCAATTCATCGCCCCCGAGGAGCGCCTGGCGTTGCTCGGGCGCATTCGCCAGGCGCTGCTGCCGGGCGGCGCGTTGATTCTTTCGGAAAAGCTGCGCTTCAATGACCTTGAAGAACATGCGCTGCTCACCGACCTGCACATCGCGTTCAAACGCGCCAACGGCTACAGCGAACTGGAAATCGCCCAGAAGCGCAGCGCCATCGAAAACGTCATGAAGCCCGACAGCCTCGAAGAACACCGCGAACGCCTGCTGGCGGCCGGGTTCTCGAAAGTCGTGCCGTGGTTCCAGTGTCTTAACTTTGCCTCGTTGATTGCCTTGCCATGATTGATTTGTCCCCCCTCGCCCGCCACTTGGTCGGCACCCCCCTGGCCGTGTGGGCCCAGGGCCTGCAAGCGCAACTCGACAGCAAGATGGAAAAGGGTCATGGCGACCTGGAGCGTTGGCAGAGCGCGCTGGATGCGCTGCCAAAGATCCAGCCCAGCGAAGTCGATTTGCTCAATGGCTTGACCCTCGACACCGATTGCGACGACGCCACGCGCGCGCAAATGCACACCGCGCTGATGGGCCTGAGCCCGTGGCGCAAGGGCCCGTTCAACCTGTTCGGCGTGCACGTGGACACCGAATGGCGCTCGGACTGGAAGTGGTCACGGGTGGCGCCGCACCTGAACCTCGAGGGCAAACGTATCCTTGATGTCGGTTGCGGCAACGGCTATTACATGTGGCGCATGCTCGGCGCCGGGGCCCACAGCGTGATTGGCGTGGACCCGAACTGGCTGTTCTTCTGCCAGTTCCAGGCGGTGCAGCGTTACCTGTCAGAGCCGAAAGCCTGGCACTTGCCCTTCCCCTTCGAAGACCTGCCACCCAACCTGGAAGGTTTCGACACGGTATTTTCCATGGGCGTGTTCTACCACCGCCGCTCACCCATCGAGCACCTGCTGGCGCTGAAAGACACGCTGGTCAAAGGCGGCGAGCTGGTCCTGGAAACGTTGGTGGTGGAAGGCGACCAGCAGCAAGTACTAGTGCCGGAAGACCGCTATGCGCAGATGCGCAACGTGTGGTTCCTGCCGTCGGTGCCGGCACTGATGCTATGGCTGCGCCGCGCGGGGTTCAGCGATGTGCGTTGCGTGGATGTGAGCGTGACCACGGTCGAGGAGCAGCGCGGGACGGAGTGGATGAAGTACCAGTCGCTGAGTGACTTTCTTGATCCGGACGATCACAGCAAAACCATTGAAGGGCTGCCGGCGCCGATGCGGGCGGTGATTATTGCCAGGAAGTAGTAACCCCTGATCCCCTTGAATAAATGGAGATCAAAGGTGTGGGAGGGGGCTTACTCCCGATGGCGGTGGGTCAGCTATAGATAGGCTGACTGACACTCTGCTATCGGGAGCAAGCCCCCTCCCACATTTGATCTCCAGTGTTCCTTAACTCAGTGTTCCTTAAAGTGTAGGCTTGGCCCGACGCGCCTTGAAGAACGCACTCAGAACAGCCCCACACTCCTCCGCCAACACCCCACCCTCAAACAACACCCGATGATTCAGAAACCCTTGGGTAAAAAACTGCCCCTGGCTCTGCACAATTCCGGCCTTGGGTTCCAGCGCGCCATACACCACCCGCGCCACCCGTGAGTGCACGATCAGGCCGGCGCACATGCTGCACGGTTCCAGGGTCACGTACAGGGTGCTGCCGACCAGGCGGTAGTTGCTGATGGCTTGCGCGGCGGCGCGGATGGCGACCATTTCGGCATGCGCGCTGGGGTCGTTGCCGCTGATGGGGCAGTTGAAGCCGCGGCCGATGATTTCACCGTTTTGCACCAGCACCGCGCCCACCGGCACTTCGCCGAGTGCCGCGCCCTCGGCGGCGAGGGCCAGGGCTTCGCGCATGAAGTGCTGGTCACGGCTGCGGTCGATAATCGCCGCGGGGCGGATCTGACGCATCACGCCACCTCGATGGCGGCCATCAGGCCGGTTTCCATATGGTCGATCACGTGGCAGTGGAACATCCACACCCCCGGGTTATCCGCCACCAACGCCACGCGGGCGCGTTCGTTCTTGCCCAGCAGGTAGGTGTCGGTGAAATATGGGATCACCTTGTGGCGGTTCGACGCGATCACCTTGAAGCTCATGCCATGCAGGTGGATCGGGTGCTGGTACTGGGTCATGTTCTTCAATTCAAAAATGTAGCTCTTGCCCTTCTCCAGCTTGGCTATCGGGCGGTCGGCACAGGTCTTGTCGGTGATGTCCCAGGCCTTGCCGTTGATCTGCCAGAGGCTCGGCGGCTTGCCGTCATCCACCGACACGCTGCCCACCCATTCGAAATTGAAGTTGAGTTTCTCGGCATTGGCCAGGTCCGGCTCGGCAATCGGGTTGGCCGGCAGCGCCGGTGGCCATTCGGTCGGCGCGTCGGTATTGGCGACTGAACGGAAGGTGCCCAGGCGCACCGGGCCATTACGGATCGAGAGTTCTTCACCGGCCGGTGGGGCCTTGATCGCCAGGCAGATGCGCATGCCCGGGCCCAGCCAATATTCCTTGCCCAGTGGGCGCGGTTCGATGGGGTTGCCGTCCAGCGCATAGATCTGCGCCTCGACGTCAGGGATGTTGAGGCGGTAGGTCAGGGTGTTATCGAGGTTGAGCAGACGCACGCGGGTGATCTGCCCGGCCGGCAGATCGATCACCGCCTGAGACACACCATTGATCGTCGACAGGCGCCCGGCCGTGCCGCCACGCGCGGCCTCACGCGGGATACTGAAGGCGACAAAGGCGCCCTCTTCGTCCACGTGCCAGCTTTTAAGGCTCAAGGTGCGTTCGTGTTTGAAACCGGTGGGCTCGCGCTCTTCGATGATCAGCGGGCCGACCAGGCCACGGCCGAGTTCTTCGCTGCTGTTCACATGGGGGTGATACCAGTAGCTGCCGGCGTCGGGCACGCGGAACTTGTAATCGAAGTATTCGCCGGGCAGCACCGGCAATTGCGAGACGTAGGGCACGCCGTCCATTTCCAGCGGCAGACGAATGCCATGCCAGTGGATGGTGGTGGCGACAGGCAGGTGGTTGATAAAACGCACCCGCAGCCACTCGCCCTGGCGCACGCGCAATTCGGTGCCCGGCGCCGAAGGGCCGAACGCCCACGCCTCGGTTTTGTGGCCCGGCACCAGTTCAACGTCGAGCGGCGCGGCGATCAGTTCGTAATCGTGCCCCGCTTCGGCCTCGGCGACTTTCCCCAGCCAGTAGCGGTAGGCGCCACCGGCACCGACACCCACTACAGCCAGGCCTGCAAGACCACCCAGGATTTGTCGACGGGAAAAGGATCGGGACACAACAACCTCACGTATCTGCCGCAGGCCAAGGCCCGCAAAGGGCAGATACGATACACCTGCATCGGCTAAACAGTAAGGCTTCGCATTGCCGCATGGCTGAATTCACTGAGGTCAAAATGTGGGAGGGGGCTTGCCCCCGATGGCAGTGTGTCAGTCACCACATCTATGGCTGATGCACCGCTATCGGGGGCAAGCCCCCTCCCACATTGGATTTCCGTTGTTTTCTTAATGCTTGGCGGCAGTCAGGATCAGGGCCTTCATTTCGGCCACGGCGCCTTTGAAACCGACGAACAGTGCATGCGCCACCAGTGCATGGCCGATGTTCAGCTCGTTGATGCCCTTGATCGCGGCTACGGCTTCGACGTTGTGGTAGTGCAGACCATGGCCGGCGTTGACGATCAGCCCTTCGTTCAAGCCGCACTTCACGCCGTCGATAATGCGCTGCAGTTCGTCAGCCACGTCGGTCGGCGTGGTGGCATCGGCATAACGCCCGGTGTGCAGTTCGATGGCCGGCGCGCCGACCCGGCGCGAGGCTTCGATCTGGCGCTCGTCGGCATCGATGAACAGTGAGACTTCACTGCCGATTTTCGACAGACGCTCCACGGCAGCCTTGATCCGCGCTTCCTGGCCGGCGACATCGAGGCCACCTTCGGTGGTCAGTTCCTGGCGGGTTTCCGGGACCAGGCAGATGTGCGCCGGGCGGATGCGCTCGGCGAAGGCCATCATTTCTTCGGTAACGCCCATCTCGAAGTTCATGCGGGTTTGCAGCACGTCCTTGAGCAGCAGTACGTCGCGCTCCTGGATGTGGCGGCGGTCTTCGCGCAGGTGCACGGTGATGCCGTCGGCGCCCGCTTCTTCGGCGTCCAGCGCGGCCTTGACCGGGTCAGGGTAACGGGTGCCCCGGGCCTGGCGCAGGGTGGCTACGTGGTCGATATTGACGCCAAGAAGAATGCGATTGCTGGTGGTCACGAAAGCGCTCCTGAAAAGGGAAAGAATCGGTGCACAGCATACACGGGGATGTCAGGGCTTTCGAAACAACTCGCGACTGACCAGCGGCCTTCCGCCCAGGTGCACGGCCAGTGCCTGGCGCATCAGACGCTTGGCGGCAGACAACGCGCCGGGGGCGGTCCAATCCGCTTCACTCATCGCCAGCAGCTCAGTGCCCTGGAACAGGCCCGGTTGCAGCAGGTACACGCGCTCCAGGCCAGCGTCGACTTGCAAACGGTACATGCCATCGGCGGCCACCGGGTCGCCGTTCAGGTCGTTACTCAGTTCAAAGCCGTAGCCCAGGTCATCCAGCAGGCGCCATTCGAAGGCGCGCAGCAGGGGTTCCAGGGGGCGCCCTTCAGCCAGCGCGATGAGCGTGGCGGCGTAGTGATCGAAGACCGCCGGGTGCGGGTCTTCGGCGGGCAACAGGCGGATCAGCAATTCATTCAGGTAGAGGCCACTGAACAGCGCCTCGCCATTGAGCCAGGCGGAGGTCCCGACGCTTTCCAGGCGGCCGACGTTCTTCAGCTCGCCTTTGCCACGAAACTCCACGTCCAGGGCCACGAATGGCCGCGCCAATGTCCCCGCCTTGCCCCGGGCGCTGCGCAACACCGCGCGCAGGCGGCCCTGAGGCGTGAGGAAATCCACCAGGGCGCTGGTCTCGCGGTAGGCGCGGCTGTGCAGGACGTAGGCGAGTTGGCTGGGGGGTTGGGATTGGGACATGGGTTCTCTATCTTGAAAACAACACAAACCTAATGTGGGAGGGGGCTTGCCCCCGATGGCAGTATGTCAGTCACTTATTGGTTAACTGAGCCACCGCTATCGGGGGCAAGCCCCCTCCCACATTTTCTGCCCTGCGGCGTGTTTACAGGTCGCCGTAACCCAACGAACGCAACGCGCGCTCGTCATCGGACCAACCACCCTTCACCTTCACCCACAGGTTGAGCATGATCTTGGAATCAAACAGCAATTCCATGTCCTTGCGCGCTTCGGTGCCGATACGCTTGATGCGCTCGCCCTTGTCGCCAATGATGATTTTTTTCTGGCCGTCACGCTCGACGAGGATCAGCGCATGGATATGCAGGGTCTTGCCCTGCTGCTTGAACTCTTCGATTTCGACGGTGATCTGGTACGGCAGCTCGGCGCCCATCTGGCGCATGATTTTCTCGCGCACCAGTTCGGCGGCGAGGAAACGGCTGCTGCGGTCGGTGATCTGGTCTTCCGGGAAGAAATGCTCGTTCTCCGGCAGGTAGCCAGCGATCACGCGTTCCAGGGCTTCGAGGTTGTGGCCGTGCTGCGCCGAGATCGGCATGATCTGGGCGTTCGGCAGTTGTTCCTGCAGCCAGGTCAGGTGCGGCATCAGCTCGGCTTTGTCTTCGATACGGTCGGTCTTGTTCAACGCGACGATCAGCGGGCCGGTCACGTATTGCACGCGTTCCAGAACCATCTGGTCTTCGTCGGTCCACTTGGTGCGGTCGACCACGAAGATCACCACGTCGACGTCTTTCAACGCCGCCGAAGCGGTTTTGTTCATGTAACGGTTAAGCGCTTTCTCGCCACCCTTGTGCATGCCCGGGGTGTCGACGTAGACCGCTTGCACGTTGCCTTCAGTCTTGATGCCCAGCATGTTGTGGCGGGTGGTCTGCGGTTTGCGCGAAGTGATCGCGAGTTTCTGCCCGAGGATGTGGTTCAGCAGCGTGGACTTGCCCACGTTCGGGCGGCCGACGATGGCAACATAGCCACAGCGTGTTGCGGTTGAATCAGTCATGGCCATTCTCCACGCCCAGGGCAATCAGTGCTGCAGCGGCCGCTACCTGTTCGGCAATACGACGGCTCACACCCTGACCTCGGCTTTTTTCATTCAGTAAGGTGATTTCACATTCCACGAAGAACACGCGGCAATGGGGTTCACCCTGGATATCCACCACTTCGTAACGTGGCAGTTCGCACCCGCGCGACTGCAGGAATTCCTGCAGGCGGGTCTTGGGATCTTTGTTGGTGTCGACCAGCGTGAGGCTTTCGATCTCGGACGTCAGCCAGGCGGTGACCCGCTCCTTGGCCGCTTCCATGCCTGCATCGAGGTAGATCGCGCCGATCAAGGCTTCGAGTGCGTCGGCCAGGATCGACTCACGGCGAAAACCGCCGCTCTTCAACTCGCCAGAGCCCAGGCGCAGGTACTCGCCCAGGCCGAAACCACGGGCCAGCACGGCCAGGGTCTCGCCCTTTACCAGGCGGGCGCGCAAGCGCGACAGCTGGCCTTCACGGGCTTGGGGGAAGCGCTCGAACAGGGCTTCGCCGGCGACGAAATTGAGGATGGCATCACCGAGGAATTCCAGGCGTTCGTTATTACGCCCGGCAAAACTGCGGTGTGTGAGGGCAAGGACCATCAATTCCTGGTCCTTGAAGGTGTAGCCGAGCTGGCGCTCGAGACGTGCTAGAGAAACGGTCACGGTTTATCCATATCTAGTTGGTGGCACCGGCGGCCATCGACGATTGACGCAGTGTTCAAATTCAAATCCTGGTAAGTGCTGCATGGGACCGGAAATGTCCAAGCCCCAGAAAAGCATTCGGCGCTGTGTTAACAGCGCCGCTTGTATTACTTGATCAGCCCGACCCGCGAGAAGTTCGGCAGGTGGCTGAGTTTCGGTTCCGGCCAGCTCATCCAAACCGCAAAGGCCTTGCCGACGATATTCTGGTCGGGAACCATGCCCAGCAGCTCCTTGGGAATAGTGGGGTCATCCCAGTAGCGGCTGTCATTGGAGTTGTCACGGTTGTCGCCCATCATGAAATAGTGCCCGGCCGGCACTTTCCATTCGCCATCCGGCATCGCGCGATAGCGACTCATTTCCTTACGGATTTCGTGCTCTACCGCACCGAGTTTTTCCAGATACAGCTCGGCGCTGCCCAGGCTGTTCGGTTCGGAACCGATCAGTTTTTCGGCAACCGACTCACCATTGATCAACAGGCGCTTGTCGCTGGTGTAGCGAATCACGTCGCCCGGCAGGCCAACCACACGCTTGATGTAGTTGACGTTCGGGTCGCTCGGGTAGCGGAACACCATCACGTCGCCACGCTGCGGGTCACCGATCTCGATGACTTTCTTGTCGATCACCGGCAGGCGGATCCCGTAGGAAAACTTGTTCACCAGGATGAAGTCGCCCACGTCCAGGGTCGGCTTCATCGACCCCGAAGGGATCTGAAACGGCTCCACCAGGAACGAACGCAGCACCAGCACGATGAACAACACCGGGAAGAACGACTTGCCGTACTCAACCAGCAAAGGTTCTTTGTTCAGCTTCTCGATCACCACGCCATCGGGCTGGCTGACGCTGCCCTGATAGGACGCGATAGCAGCCCGCCGACGCGGGGCGAAGAACACCAGATCGAGCAACGCCAAGAGACCACAAACGGCAACGGCGATGACCAGCAACAGCGGGAAATTTAGCGACATAGGACCTAACTATCCAACCTGAGCACCGCAAGGAAGGCTTCTTGTGGAATTTCCACGTTGCCCACTTGCTTCATGCGTTTTTTACCGGCCTTTTGCTTCTCAAGCAGTTTGCGCTTACGGCTTACGTCACCACCGTAGCATTTGGCCAGTACGTTCTTTCTGAGAGCCTTGACGGAGGTCCGCGCAATGATCTGCCCGCCAATGGCGGCCTGGATCGCGACGTCGAACATCTGGCGCGGAATCAGTTCTTTCATCTTCTCGGTCAACTGGCGACCTTTGTAGTGCGCGTTGTCCTTGTGCACGATGAGTGCCAGGGCATCGACCTTGTCGCCGTTGATCAGCACGTCCAGTTTCACCAGATTAGCCGATTGGTAACGATCGAAATGGTAATCCAGCGAAGCATAGCCGCGGCTGGTGGATTTGAGACGGTCGAAGAAGTCCAGGACCACTTCGTTCATCGGCAAATCGTAGGTCACTTGCACCTGGGTACCGAGGAACAGCATGTCGTGCTGGACGCCACGCTTTTCGATACACAGGGTGATGACGTTGCCCAGGTGCTCCTGCGGAACCAGGATATTGGCCCGCACGATCGGCTCGCGCATGTCTTCGATGGAGGACAGGTCTGGAAGCTTGGACGGGTTGTCTACGTAAATTGTTTCACCGGTTTTCAGCGCCAGCTCAAAAATAACCGTTGGCGCGGTGGTGATCAGGTCCAGGTCGTACTCGCGCTCCAGGCGCTCCTGGATGATCTCCATGTGCAGCATGCCCAGGAACCCGCAGCGGAAGCCGAAGCCCAGCGCGTCGGAGCTTTCCGGTGTGTACTGCAACGACGAGTCGTTGAGGGTCAGCTTCTGCAGCGCTTCGCGGAAGTCTTCGAAATCGTCGGAGCTGACCGGGAACAGACCGGCATAAACCTGCGGCTGGATGCGTTTGAAGCCCGGCAGCACATCTACGTCGGGGGTGGAACTCAAGGTCAGGGTGTCGCCCACTGGCGCACCGTGAATGTCCTTGATACCGGCGATGATGAAGCCTACTTCACCGGCCTTGAGGTCGGTGGTAGCGGTGTGCTTGGGGTTGAATACACCGACGCTGTCCACTAGGTGGATCTTGCCGGTGGACTTGACCAGGATCTTGTCGCCCTTCTTCACACGGCCGTGGCGCACGCGTACCAGGGAAACAACGCCCAGGTAGTTGTCAAACCAGGAGTCGATGATCAACGCTTGCAGCGGATCGTCGTAGTTGCCGGTAGGCGCAGGAATGGTTTTCACCAGGCGCTCGAGCACTTCGTCGACGCCCAGGCCGGTCTTGGCGCTGCACTCGACGGCGTCGGTGGCGTCAATGCCGATGATTTTTTCGATTTCTTCTTTTACGCGGTCTGGATCGGCCTGCGGCAGGTCGATCTTGTTCAGTACCGGCATGACCTCAAGGCCCTGCTCGATCGCGGTGTAGCAGTTGGCTACGGATTGGGCTTCAACGCCCTGGCCCGCATCGACCACCAGCAAGGCACCTTCACAGGCCGCCAGCGAGCGGCTGACTTCGTAGGTGAAGTCAACGTGGCCGGGGGTGTCAATGAAGTTCAGCTGGTACTTGATGCCGTCTTTGGCGGTGTAGTACAGGGTGACGCTGTGAGCCTTGATGGTGATACCGCGCTCACGCTCAAGGTCCATGGAGTCCAGGACCTGGGCTTCCATTTCGCGCTCGGCGAGGCCGCCGCACATCTGGATGAATCGATCGGCCAGCGTCGACTTGCCATGGTCAATGTGGGCGATGATGGAGAAATTGCGGATATGACTCAAATCACTCACGGATCAACACTCAAAAAGGCTGCAGGCAGATTGCCCGCTGAAAAATAGCCGGGAATTGTACCTGATGCTCAGGCCAGACGTCATCTTTGCTGACCAGAACAAAAATGCCCCACTCCTGCGAGTGGGGCATTTTTTGTGCATAAGCGCGGTATCAACCGGCTCGGCGCAACAGCCAGAAGCCGGCCAGGGCGCAGATGGCAGTCGGCACCAGCACCGCAAACAGCGGCGAGAAACCAAACACCAGGCTAGACGGGCCGAGCAGGTCCTGGGCAATGCGGAAGGTGAAGCCGACCAGCACGCCGGTAAACACGCGCTGGCCCAGTGTTACGGAGCGCAGCGGGCCGAAGATGAACGAAATTGCCATCAACACCAACGCCGCCGTCACCACCGGCTGCAACACCTTGACCCAGAACGCCAGCCAGTAACGACCGTTATTCAGGCCCTGGTCCTTGAGGTAGTGGATATACCCCCACAAGCCGGAGATCGGCAGGCTTTCCGGGATCATCACTACGGTATTGAGCAATTGCGGCTTGAGGGCGATATCCCACTCTTCGCTCGGCAGATTGATCACTTCAGTGCTGGCCTTGGTGCCTTGGCCGACATTGCGGAAATGCGTGGTGGTGATGTCGGTCAGCTGCCATTTTTCGTCGCTGTACTGCGCACGTTTGGCGAAACTCGACGACAGCAGGTGGCGTTCCTTGTCGAAGGTGTAGCGCGTCACACCCACCAGCAGGCCGCCCGGTTGCACGGCGTTGATGTGGATAAACTCGTCACCCTGGCGGTGCCACAGGCCATGCTTGGAGCTTTGCGCATCGCCCGAACCCTGGGCCAGGGCACGATTGGCCTGGGCCGTGGTTTCAGCCGGCGGCGCGACGTACTCGCCGATCAACACGCTGCACAGCATCAGCAGCAGCATGGGCTTCATCACCGCCCAGACGATGCGGCCGATAGACACCCCGGCGGCGCGCATGATGGTCAGTTCGCTGTTGCTGGCCAGGCTGCCCAGGCCGATCAGGCAGCCGATCAGCGCGGCCATCGGCATCATGTCGTACAAGCGGCGCGGCGCGGTGAGGGCCACGTAGCTCAATACATCCCACACGGTGTAGGTATCGCTGACGTTGCCCACTTCATCGATGAAGGCGAACAACGAGGCAAGCCCGAGGATGATGCCCAATACCGCCAGGATGGCGATCAGTACGCTGCTACCAATGTAGCGATCGAGCTTAGCCACGAGCCAACTCCTTCTGGCCACGACGGCTCATCATTTTCAAGCGTATAGGTTCCCAATAAAGCAGCCCCAGGCCGATCAGCAGGAAGATTGCGTGCACCCACCACAGGCCCAGGGTCGTCGACAGCTTGCCCTTCTCGAGGGCACCGCGGGCGGAAATCAGGATCGTCAGGTAAGCCATGTACAGCAGGATCGCCGGCAACAGCTTGAGGAAGCGGCCCTGGCGCGGGTTGACGCGCGACAGCGGCACGGCCATCAAGGTCACGATAAACACCAGCAACGGCAGGGAAATACGCCATTGCAACTCGGCGATGGAGCGCCGGTCGTTGCTGCCCAACAGCTCGCTGGTCGGGATCGCGTCGCGGTCGGTGACTTCGTCGCTCACGTCCGGGCGGGCCAGCATCACGCCATAGGTGTCGTACTGGATAGCGCGGTAATCGGCCTGGCCGGGGCTGCCATCATAGCGATAGCCGTTTTCCAGGATCAGGTAGCGACTGCCGTCCGGGCGCACTTCCTGGCGACCGGAGTCGGCCACCAATACGGAAATACCACGGTCTTTCTTGTCCTGGCCCAGGCGTTTCTCGGAGATGAACACCCCGCCCAGGTTGGCGCGGTCGTCGGTCAGGGTTTCGGTGTAGGTCACCCGCGTGCCGTCATTGAGCGCCTGGAAGCGGCCCGGCTCGAGGGTGTCGAACTCGGTCATCGCATCCTGCTTGTTCAGCACCAGCTGGAATTGCATGGCGCCCTGCGGGGCCAGGCTCAGGCTCAGCCAGGCGACGATCAGCGCGACGCCGGCAGCCGGGATCATGGTCATGCCCAGCAGACGCTGCTGGCTCATGCCGGTGGCCGAAAGCACGGTCATTTCGCTTTCAAGGTACAAGCGGCCATAGGCCAGCAGGATCCCGAGAAACAGGCCCAGCGGCAGGATCAGCTGCAGGAACCCCGGCAGACGAAAGCCCATGATCAGGAACAGCGAGCCTGGGTCCAGGGCGCCCGAAGCCGCCTGAGCCAGGTATTTGACGAAACGACCACTCATGATGATGACCAGCAATACCGCACTCACGGCACTCAGGGTCAACAGGACTTCGCGGGACAGATAACGGAAGACGATCAAACCAGACACTCCAGGGTTGTCAGGCTAAGGCGGCCAAACAAGCAAGCATACCGAGTCAGCCCGTTTGACTGGGCCGGCTAAAAAGATGGCGCATTATCCTGTGATTGATGGCGCCTGTCACTGCGCAACCTCATGCGCACACACAAAGCGTGCGCCAAGGGTTGTCAGGCTTCGCCTGCGAGGTTCAAACTGCGGCCTTTGTCGCTGGCGGTTTACAAGGCTGCCAAGCTTTAAAGCCTGCGTACAGACGCCAGGCTCACATACCTTTATCAAGGGACCCGAAAATGGAATTGGTTGTAAAAAGCGTTAGCCCCGAAACGTTGAAAACCGCCACCCTCGTGGTCGCCATCGGCGAAGGCCGCAAGCTCGGCGTTGCCGCCAAGCAACTCGACGAACTCAGCGGCGGCGCCATCAGCGCCGTGCTCAAGCGCGGCGACCTGGCCGGCAAAGTCGGCCAGAGCCTGCTGCTGCAAAGCCTGCCTAACCTCAAGGCCGACCGCGTACTGCTGGTGGGCGTGGGCAAGGACGCCGAACTCGGCGACCGCCCGTTCCGCAAGATCATCAGCGCCATCCTCACGACCCTCAAGGGCCTGGGCGGCAGCGATGCAGCACTGGCACTCGACGAAATCGTGGTCAAAGGCCGTGACAGCTACGGCAAGACCCGCCTGCTGGCCGAAACCCTGGTGGACGGTGGCTACATCTTCGACCAGTTCAAGAGCCAGAAAGCCGAACCGCGCGCCCTCAAGAAAATCACCCTGCTGACCATCAAGGCCGCCCAGGCCGAAGTCCAGCGCGCCGCAACCCACGCCCAGGCCATCGCCAACGGCATGGCGTTCACCCGCGACCTGGGCAACCTGCCGCCGAACATCTGCCACCCTACCTACCTGGGCGAACAAGCCAAGGCGCTGGGCAAAGAGTTCAAGGGCCTCAAGGTTGAAGTGCTGGACGAGAAGAAGATCAAGGAACTGGGCATGGGCTCGTTCTATGCCGTGGGCCAGGGCAGCGACCAGCCGCCACGCCTGATCGTGATGCAATACAACGGCGGCAAGAAGGCCGAGAAGCCGTACGCCCTGGTGGGTAAAGGCATCACCTTCGACACCGGCGGCATCAGCCTCAAGCCGGGCGCCGGCATGGACGAGATGAAATACGACATGGGCGGCGCCGCCAGCGTATTCGGCACCCTGCGTGCCGTGCTGGAACTGAAATTGCCGATCAACCTGGTGTGCATCCTGGCCTGCGCCGAGAACATGCCGAGCGGCGGCGCGACCCGTCCGGGCGACATCGTCACCACCCTCAGCGGCCAGACCGTCGAGATCCTCAATACCGACGCCGAAGGCCGCCTGGTGCTGTGCGATGCCCTGACCTACGCCGAGCGCTTCAAGCCGCAGGCCGTGATCGACATCGCCACCCTGACCGGTGCCTGCATCGTTGCCCTGGGTTCCCACACCTCGGGCCTGCTGGGTAACAGCGACGAACTGATCGAGCAACTGCTCAGCGCCGGCAAGGCGGCCGACGACCGCGCCTGGCAACTGCCGCTGTTCGATGAGTATCAGGAACAGCTGGACAGCCCGTTCGCCGACATCGCCAACATCGGCGGGCCAAAAGCCGGCACCATCACCGCTGCCTGCTTCCTGTCGCGCTTTGCCAAGAACTTCAACTGGGCGCACCTGGACATCGCCGGCACGGCCTGGACCAGCGGCGGCAAGGACAAGGGCGCCACTGGCCGTCCGGTGCCATTGCTGACCCAGTACCTGCTGGATCGCGCCAAGGCCTGAAACTGAAGATGCCGGGGCGGTGATGCACTCGCCGCCCCGGCCTCAGGAACCGCAATGACCCAAGTCGACTTCTATATATTGCCCAGCGCCGATCCCTCTGCGCGCCTGGACTTTGCCTGCAAGCTCACCGAAAAGGCCTGGCGCATGGGCCACCGCATCTACCTGCATTGCAGCGACGCCGCCCAGCGCGACGACCTCGACGTGCGCCTGTGGCGCTTCAAGGGCGAAAGCTTCGTGCCCCACGGCCCCGCCGAATCCGAACCCGAAGGCCTGGTGGTGCTGGGTTTGGGCGAAAGCTGCGGCGAGCACCATGACCTGCTGGTCAACCTGGACCTGAAAGTACCACCCTTCGCCAAGGCATTTGCCCGTGTGGCGGAGGTGGTGGTGGAAGACCCGGCTATTCGTCAGGCCGCGCGGGAGAGTTTCCGCTTCTACCGCGAACAGGGCTATCCTTTGCAAGATCACCGGCTACAACGACTTTGAGCACATGATGGACACTCCCAACCCTATAAAAAAAGACGACCACCTGCTGGACGACCTCGAGTCGATCCGTCAGTTGCTGGGTGATGATGACTTGACCCCGCCGCTGCTGACCGAAACGGTCAATGGCGAGGTACAGATCCCGCTGTTGTTCGACATGGTCGGCAACAAGCCGATTGCGCCGCAACCGGTTGCTGCACCCGCAGCCCCTATTGCCGAGCCTGTCGCCGAGAAGTCCGCCGACGCCCTGCTGCTGCACCTGGACAACGAACTGCGCGCCGCTGCGCAGCTGATCATGCAAGACGTGATCGACGACTTTGCCCCGCATATCGAAACCGAGATCAAGCGTCGGCTGGATGCGCGGATGGAGCGTTTGCTCAGTCAGTACCAGTCCTGAGTCACACATAGATCCAATGTAGGAGGGGGCTTGCCCCCGATGAGGGTGGGTCAGCTGATAAATGTGTAGCTGACCCAGCGCTATCGGGAGCAAGCCCCCTCCCACATTTACCCCGCATACACCTCAAGCCTGTCTTCGCCTCGCCCTGCGCCCTATCCCCCGTTATACTTGCCGGCTTTCCTGAATAAATGCCAACTAGGGTCCCGCCGCGCATGGATAAGACCTACCAGCCGCACGCTATTGAAACTTCCTGGTACAACACCTGGGAGTCCGAGAACTATTTCGCTCCGCAAGGTGCGGGCGAGTCCTACACCATCATGATTCCGCCACCGAACGTCACTGGCAGCCTGCACATGGGCCATGGCTTCAACAATGCGATCATGGATGCGTTGATCCGTTTCCGCCGTATGCAGGGCCGCAACACCCTGTGGCAGCCGGGCACCGACCACGCTGGCATCGCCACGCAGATGCTGGTTGAGCGCCAACTTGAAGCGACCGGCCAGAACCGTCACGACCTGGGTCGCGAGAAATTCCTGGAAAAAATCTGGGAATGGAAGGACCAGTCCGGCGGCAACATCAGCCGTCAGATCCGTCGCCTGGGTTCGTCCGTAGACTGGAGCCGTGAGCGCTTCACCATGGACGACGGCCTGTCGGAATCGGTGAAAGAAGCTTTCGTGCGCCTGCATGAAGACGGCCTGATCTACCGCGGCAAGCGCCTGGTGAACTGGGACACCAAGTTGCACACGGCGATTTCCGACCTCGAAGTGGAAAACCACGACGAGAAAGGCTTCCTGTGGAACCTCAAGTACCCGCTGGCCGACGGCGCCAAGACCGCTGAAGGCAATGACTACCTGATCGTCGCCACCACCCGTCCGGAAACCATGCTCGGCGACGCCGCCGTGGCCGTTAACCCGAACGACGAGCGCTACCAGGCGCTGATCGGCAAGTTTGTCGAGCTGCCGCTGGTCGGCCGCCGCATCCCGATCATCGCGGACGATTACTGCGACCCTGAGTTCGGCACCGGCTGCGTGAAAATCACCCCGGCCCACGACTTCAACGACTATGAAGTCGGCAAGCGCCACAACCTGCCGCTGCTGAACATCTTCGACAAAAACGCCGCCGTACTGCCGGCCTGCCAGGTGTTCAACCTGGACGGCACGCTGAACGAAAGCATCGACGGCAAGATCCCGGCCGAATACGCCGGCCTCGACCGTTTTGAAGCGCGCAAGCAGATCGTGGCCGCCTTCGACGCCGCTGGCCTGCTGGTGAGCGTTGACGACCACGGCCTGAAAGTGCCGAAAGGCGACCGCTCCGGCACCATCATCGAGCCGTGGCTGACCGATCAGTGGTACGTGTCGACCAAGCCGCTGGCAGAACCTGCGATTGCTGCCGTGGAAGACGGCCGTATCCAGTTCGTGCCCAAGCAGTACGAAAACATGTACTTCTCGTGGATGCGCGACATCCAGGATTGGTGCATCAGCCGTCAATTGTGGTGGGGCCACCGCATTCCGGCCTGGTACGACGAGTCGGGCAAGGTCTACGTTGGCCGCGACGAAGCCGAAGTGCGCGCCAAGCACAACCTGGGCGCGGACATCGCGCTGCAGCAGGACAACGACGTACTCGACACCTGGTTCAGTTCGGGCCTGTGGACTTTCTCCACCCTGGGCTGGCCGCAGCAGACCGAATTCCTGAAGAAATTCCACTCCACCGACGTGCTGGTCACCGGCTTCGACATCATTTTCTTCTGGGTTGCCCGGATGATCATGCTCACCATGCACCTGGTGAAAAACGAAGACGGCACCCCGCAGGTACCCTTCAAGACCGTGTACGTGCACGGCCTGGTACGTGATGGCCAGGGCCAGAAGATGTCCAAGTCCAAGGGCAACGTCCTCGACCCGCTGGACATCATCGACGGCATCGACCTGGAATCCCTGGTGCAGAAACGCACCTCGGGCCTGATGCAGCCGAAACTGGCGAAGAAGATCGAGAAGCAGACCCGCGACGAGTTCGAAGGCGGCATCGCCAGCTACGGCACCGACGCCCTGCGCTTCACCTTCTGCTCGCTGGCGTCCACCGGTCGCGACATCAAGTTCGACATGGGCCGCGTCGAAGGCTATCGCAACTTCTGCAACAAGATCTGGAACGCTGCGCGCTACGTGCTGGACAAAGGCGAAGACTGCGGCCAGAACGGCGAAGCCGTCGAACTGAGCCTGGCCGATCGCTGGATCATCTCGCAGTTGCAACGCACTGAAGCCGAAGTGACCCGTCAGCTCGACCAGTTCCGTTTCGACCTGGCCGCACAGGCCTTGTACGAGTTCATCTGGAACCAGTATTGCGACTGGTACCTGGAGCTGTCCAAGCCCGTGCTGTGGGACGAAAACTCGTCGATCGAGCGCCAGCGCGGCACCCGTCGCACCCTGGTGCGCGTCCTGGAAGTGGCACTGCGCCTGGCGCACCCGTTCATGCCGTTCATCACCGAAGAAATCTGGCAGCGCATCGCGCCGCTGGCCGGTATCGAAGGCAAGACCATCATGCTGCAACCTTGGCCGGTGGCCAATGAAGCACGCATCGATGAGGCCGCCGAAAGCGATATCGAATGGCTCAAGACCCTGATGATGGGCACGCGTAACATCCGTGCCGAGATGAACATCGGGCCGGGCAAGCCACTGGCCGTGTTCGTGAAGAACGCCAGCCCGGAAGACCAGCGTCGCCTCGCCGAGAACGACGCATTGCTCAAGAAGCTGGCGAAGCTGGAGTCGATCACCGTATTGGCGGCCGACGCCGAAGCACCGTTGTCAGCCACCGCACTGGTCGGCGACATGGAAGTGCTGGTGCCAATGGCTGGCCTGATCGACAAGGGCGCAGAACTGGCCCGCCTCGACAAGGAAATCGCGCGCCTGCAAGGCGAAGTGCAGCGGGTGGGCGGCAAGCTGTCCAACGCGGCGTTCGTTGACAAGGCACCGGCGGAAGTAATCGACAAAGAGCGCGCCAAACTCGCCGAGGCTGAACAGGCCCTGGGCAAGCTGGCGGAGCAACATGCGCGGATTTCCAGCCTGTAAGGTGGACCGCGTTTAAGAAAGAGGCCTTAGGGCCTCTTTTTTTTGCCTGGAGACTGCCAATCCCAGGCTGACCATACAGTCAATGTGGGAGGGGGCTTGCCCCCGATAGCGGTGTGTCAGCTACCTATGAACTGGCTGGTCCACCGCAATCGGGAGCAAGCCCCCTGCCACATTTGAACGGGTTGACCTCAAGATGTGTGACAATGCCCACCACTTTGAGCCAACACCAGAATCAACATGACCGCCCCCACTACGCCAAAACCGCCACGCAAGAAGCCTAAAACCGCAACCACGGCCAAGCCCGTGGCACCGCGCAAAGAGGCCACCCTGCATCCGCGCAACCGCCACACAGGCCGTTACGACTTCCCGGCGCTGATCAAGACCACGCCGGAACTGGCGAAATTCGTGATCATCAACCCGTACGGCAAGGAAAGCATCGACTTTGCCAGCCCGGATGCAGTGCGCGTGTTCAACCGGGCGCTGCTCAAATCCTTCTATGGCATCCAGCACTGGGACATCCCGCAGGATTACCTGTGCCCGCCGGTGCCGGGGCGTGCCGACTACGTGCACTTCCTCGCCGACCTGCTGGCCAGCGGCAATGACGGCAAGATCCCGCGCGGCTCGATCGTCAAGGTGCTCGACATCGGCATGGGCGCCAACTGCGTCTACCCGCTGATTGGCTACATGGAGTACCGCTGGAACTTCCTCGGCTCGGAGGTCGACCCTACGGCCGTAGCCGCCGCCAAGGCCATCGTGCAGTCCAACGACCTGAGCAAGGTCATCCAGCTGCGCCAGCAACCCAACCCCAAGCAGATCCTGCTGGGCCTGCTGGAGCCGGGTGAGCGCTTTGACCTGACCATGTGCAACCCGCCGTTCCATGCCTCCATGGACGAAGCCACCAAAGGCAGCGAACGCAAGTGGCGCGCCCTGGGCAAGGCTGACCCCAAGCGCAAGTTGCCGGTACTGAACTTCGGTGGCCAATCGGCCGAGCTGTGGTGTGAAGGTGGCGAAGTGCGGTTTGTGACGCAGCTTATCGCTGAGAGCGCGCATTTTGCCCACAAGGTGTTGTGGTTCAGCACCCTGGTGTCAAAAGCCTCGAACTTGCCCGCGATCGAAACGGCCCTGAAAAAAGCCGGCGTGCTCGAAAGCCAGGTGGTGGAGATGTCCCAGGGCCAGAAGCAAAGCCGGTTCGTGGCCTGGACTTTCCAGACCAAAAACGAGCAGCAGATCTGGCGCCAGCGCTGGGTGCGCGACTGACCCTGTGGCGAGGGAGCTTGCTCCCTCGCCACACAAAGCACCGCACAAATCGCAGGCAACAAAAAACCGTGCCCGGATCGCTCCGGAGCACGGTTTTTTTTGCTGCGTCTTACTTGTTAACAGCGTCGGTCAGGCCTTTAGCCACAACCAGCTTGATAACTTTCTTGGCAGCGATTTCGATGGCAGCGCCAGTCGAAGGGTTACGGCCAGTACGGGCAGGACGCTCGGTCACTTTCAGCTTGCCAACGCCTGGCAGAGTGATTTCGCCGCCATTTTCCAGCTGGTCAGCAACAACTTGGCTCAGTTGGTCCAGCAGAGCGCGCACGGTAGTTTTCGGTGCGTCTACTGCTTCAGCCAGGTCAGCGATCAGTTGGTCTTTAGTAATAGCCATTGTGGTGTTCCTTCCCTATCAAATTCATATGGATTGCAGAGTGCAGTGTCAGCCGTCGAGCCCGACCGTCATGGCCTGGCACCCCCGGCTATAACCACAGAGATCGGGGTTATAGATGCTTGAAACGGGGATTGGTTCGACCTGACAGATGCTGAATGCACGCTTAACGCCGAGACTTGGCGTAAGACGGGGCAAAACTAGCACAGAGACGGGGAAATATCCGCTTCTACCTACCCATTTGGTCAGCTTTATCGCTCTAAACCGTGAAAAAAAGGCATATGGGCTGTGGGAGGGTAGCCAAAACACCCTTCGACGCGTGCCTTGGCCAATGGGTGCGGTACACTGGGCGACTTTTCGGGGAGGCCAACCGCTCCCCTTCAACCAGCCGAGAAGCCTATGCCGATCCGTCACTGCATCGTCCACCTGATCGACAAAAAACCCGACGGCACACCCGCAGTTCTGCATGCCCGCGATTCGGAGCTGTCCGAGTCCGCCGCCATCGAGAACATGCTTGCCGACCTCAACGAGAGCTACAACGCCAAACAAGGCAAGGCCTGGGGTTTTTTCCATGCCGAGTCCGGCGCGCACCCGTTCAGCGGCTGGTTGAAGGAGTATTTCGACGGTGGCCAGGACTTCACCACCTTCAGCCGCACGGCGGTCGAGCACCTGCAGAAGCTGATGGAGGAGTCCAACCTCTCCACCGGCGGTCACGTGCTGTTTGCCCACTACCAGCAAGGCATGACCGACTACCTGGCCATCGCCCTGCTGCACCACAGTGAAGGCGTGGCGGTAACCGATGAGCTGGACGTGACCCCTTCGCGCCACCTTGACCTGGGCCAACTGCACCTGGCGGCGCGCATCAACGTCTCCGAGTGGCAGAACAACAAGCAGTCCAAGCAGTACATTTCTTTTATCAAGGGCAAGAATGGCAAGAAGGTCTCGGAGTACTTCCGCGACTTTATCGGCTGCCAGGAAGGCGTCGACGGTCCGGGCGAAACCCGCACCCTGCTCAAGGCGTTCAGCGACTTCGTTGAAAGCGAAGACCTGCCGGACGAATCTGCCCGCGAAAAGACCAAGACCCTGGTCGACTACGCCAGCAGCCAGGCCAAGCTTGGCGAACCCATGGGCCTTGAAGAACTGTCGGGTTTGATCGATGAAGATCGGCCTAAGGCGTTCTACGACCACATCCGCAACAAGGACTACGGCCTGTCGCCGGAAATCCCGGCCGATAAGCGCACGCTCAACCAGTTCCGTCGCTTCACCGGGCGCGCCGAGGGCCTGTCCATCAGCTTTGAAGCGCACTTGCTGGGCGACAAGATCGAGTACGACGAGGCCGCCGGCACGCTGATCATCAAAGGCCTGCCGACCCAACTGACCGACCAGCTCAAGCGCCGCAACTGATGCTCGGCGGGGTACTCAAGAAAGTCCTGCTGGTGTTGCTGGTGGTGGTGGTCATCCAGAACTGGGGCAAGATCGAGCGGCTGTTCAACCCGTCGCAGGTGGCGCCCGAACACATGCGGACGTCGGCACGGGTGGTGCTGTATGCCACCGAATGGTGTGGCTACTGCAAGCAGATCCGGCGTTTTCTGGACCAGAAGGGCATCCCCTACCAGGCCGTCGATATCGAGAAAGACGCCCAGGCGCGCAAAGCGTACGAGGCGTTGGGCGGCGGCGGGATTCCGTTTGTGGATGTGAACGGCACGTTGATCCGCGACTACAGCCCCGACCAGATCATGGCTGCGCTGGCGCAGTAATCAGCGCACCACGATCACCCGCCCCAGCAGGCTGTGCTGTTCAAACCCCAGCACCGCCTGCAAGGCATTCAGCACCGCCTGCGGGTCTTTGCTCGGGAAGCTGCCGCTGACGCGCTTGGCGCCCATCGCCTTGTTGAGCAACAGGATTCGGCCCGGGTAGTAACGGCCCAGGTCCTCAACCACGTCCGCCAATGGCGCCTTGTAGTAGTTGAGCCAGCCGTCGCGCCACGCCAGGCGCGATTCACTGTCGACCGCGTGCAGAGGGTCTGCGACACCCTCGGCGTATGCCACTTGCTGGCCCGCGGTAAGAATTTGCTGCTGGCCCTGCCTGGAAGGCGTCACCCCCACCCGACCGGACAACACCGTCACCTGGGCGCCCGCCGGTTGCAGGCGCACTTCAAACTGGGTGCCCAGCACCCGCGTTTCGCCACTGCCCGCCTCCACCACGAACGGCTCGCCGGTGTGGGTCACGCTGAAAAATCCTGCACCACGGCGCAAGTGGATATGCCGCTCGCCATGGCTGAAATCCACCGCGATGGCACTGTCGGCATCCAGGGTGACATGAGACTGATCGGCCAGGGTCACGGTTCTCACTTCGCCCGGCGCGGTCACGTAGTCTGCGCCCAGGTCATCGACCCAGCGTGAAGGCTGCCAGCCGGCGCCCATGGACACCATCAGCAGCAGGCAGGCGGCCATGGCCAGGGCGCCAGCACCGCGCATCACCCGTGAGCGTTTCGAGGGGTTCATCGCATTCAGGTAACCCTGCAACGCCAGGGCGTCTTCGTCCGCCAGCGTGCGCGCCGGCACTTCGCTCAACTCCCACAGCACCTGGGCGCGGGCATAGGCCTCGACGTGCGCAGGGTCGGCGCGCAGCCAGTGGCTGAAGGTGGCCTGGTCGCCACTGCTGGGCTGGTCATGCAGCAGGCTCAGCCAGGCCAGTGCCGCTTGTTCCTGGTCGGGCGTGGGGGTGAGGTTCACGGTGCTTTCCCTGGCGTGCGTGGGGGTGATGGTTCGCGAAGGCTGGCCTTGCAGGCTTCGAGGGCACGCATCATATGTTTTTCCACGGCACTTTGGGACAACCCCATGGCCTTGGCGATTTGCGCGTACTTGCGCCCGTGGATACGGTTGAGCAGGAAAATCTGCCGGGTGCGCTCAGGCAAGCTGCGCAGCGCGGCCTCGACATGACGCAGGTCATTGCCCGCTTCCAGTGCGGCCTGGGGTTCGGAGCCCTGGTGGTCTTGCTGTTCGGGCAGCCAGCCTTCGCTGCTGCGCACCCGCGCGCCTTCGCTGCGCAAGTGGTCGATGGCGATGTTGCCGGCGCAGCGCAGCAGGTAGGTACTGAGTTCTTCAACCTGCACCAGCGGCCGGCGCCAGAAGCGCAGGAACAGGTCCTGCACCAGGTCGGCCGCCGTGGCGCGACACCCCACGCGCCGGTTGACCAAGGCTTCCATCTGCGAACGCTGGGACAGGAACACTTGCAGAAAATGCGCACGCCCGCCCGGCGCATCAGCGTGATGGCTGTCCGGGGATTCAGGCGGGGTGCTGATCATCATGTCAGGGGCTCAGAGTGTGGCGAAGGCCGCAACGGGACTGGCCAGCAGGCCGACGCCCGCGAGGATCAAGGCCAACCGTGGCCGATACGGCAACAACAGCACCAACAACAGGGCGCTGAGCATCAATACCGCACACCACTCCACCAAGCCCTGGCTCCAACCGGCAACCTGCACCGCCGGCCAGATCGACACGCTCAGCAGCAACCAGCCCAACACCCGCAGCCCCAGGCGCCGCCGCGGTGAGGGTTTGCTGTGCAGCAGCTCGCCGTGATGGCGGTCGGTGGAGAGGCACAAGGCGGTGAACCCGGCGTAACACATCAGCAAGGCGAGGAGCATTCAGTGCGCCCCCTGCTTGAGGTTGAGCGCCCGCGCCCGCTCTGCCTTGGGCTGAGGCGCCGCGCGGTGCTGCATCTTCCAGGCCGCCCAGCCGAGGAACACACCGCTGGCCAGGCAGGTCAGGTCGAAACCGGCCATGGCCCAGTCGCCAGTCACCAGTGACACCCCGAGGTGGTTGGAGGTGGTCAGCGCGTTGAGCAGCGGAATCGCGATAAACAGCAGCGCGCCCAGGCTCAACTGCTCGACCCAGCCCCGGCGGCCGCGACGCAGCATCGCGTGCAGCAGGCTCAGGCCCCAGGCGATAAAGAAGGTCTGCACTTCCCAATCGGAGCGCTCGGCGAAGCTTACCGGCAATAAACGGTTGGCCCAGAAAAACCCTGCAATCGCGAGCATCAGCCCCGCCATGCTGGCGATGTTCAGCACTTCCACCAACCGCAGCTCAAAGGGCATCACTGCGGTTTTGGCGTGCTTGAGCTGGCGCTTGCCGAGCCAGATCACCAGCCCCGTCCCAATCATCGCCGTGCCTGCCAGCCCGCAGATAAAGTACAGCCAGCGCAGCACCGGGCCGGCGAAATGGCCCATGTGCAGGCCGTAGAAACTGCCACCGATGACCGCTGGTAACGATTGCTCGCCGCTCACCCGCAGCAATTGGCCGGTGTTGCCATTGAAGGACACGGCGCTGCCGAAATCATGCACAACGCGGTCGGAACCTGCCCGGAACACATTCACTGACGCGTTCACGTCACTCGGGTTATTCACCGCAATGCGCCCCACGTGGCCGCCCGCCCAGTGCGCCCGCGCCTGCTCGTACATCGGCACCAACGGCAACAGAGTGCCTGGCTGACCGAGCGCCGGGGCGTTGTTGGTGGCCGGGAACACCTCGTTGAAGAACGCGCGCGTGTCGTTGCCATAGGAGGCCAAAATCGGCGCGGGCATGACCATGCTCATGAAAATCACCAGGCTGCTGTAGGTGATCATCAAATGGAAAGGCAGCACCAGCACCCCCACCGCGTTGTGCCCGTCGAGCCAGGAACGCTGGCCTTTGCGGGGGCGGAAGGTGAAGAAGTCCTTGAAGATTTTCTTGTGGGTAATGATGCCGGTGATCAGCGCTACCAGCATCACCATCGCGGCGAGAGTAGACAGCCAGCGGCCCCACGGATGAGGCATCTGCAATTGGTAGTGGAAACGATAAAAGAATTCGCCGCCCATGCTTTCACGGGCTTGCACCGCCTCGCCGCTGACCGGGTCGAGGGTTTTCTGGATGAAGTTGCCGCGCTTGGAAGGGTCGATCTTGTCTTGCCACATCACCGACAGGCCGGGGTCGCGACTGTCCGGCAAGGTGATGAACCAACGCGCGGCCGTCGGCGCCACCTGTTGCAGGTAATGTTGGGCGACGGTCAGGCTGCGCGCATCGTCCACCGGGTGCGCCTGCACTTCTGGCTGCATCCAGTGGCTGATTTCATCTTTGAAATACGACAAGGTGCCCGTCAGGAAAATCGCAAACAGCAGCCAGCCAAAGATCAATCCGGCCCAGGTGTGCAACCACGCCATGGCTTGGCGAAAGCCCTCTTTCATGTGCGCACCATCCAGAACCCAATCCCTGCCAGGGTGGCGAACGCCGCGCTGGGCAGCATCACGCCGAACCACGCGCGCCATGCCGTTCGGCAGGCAAAGCACCAAAGCACCGCCAGCAGATAGAACACAAACGAACTCATCATCCCGGTGATGACCGCATCAGCGCGGGCGGTGGGCATCCACAGCGCCAGGCAGACGGCCGCCAGCGAGGCCATCAGATAACCGCCGACAACAGCCGCCAACACGCGCGAGGTGACGGCGAGGCGATAGGAGGCGGGCAGTGAGGTTTTGCTTTTCATGCGGGAGGCGCCAGGTTCATCAGCACGCAATATTAATGATAAATATTCTCATAAGCAAAAAAGAACAGATGAAACACCTGCCTTGCCTGATTGCCGAAGCCCTTCACGCCGCCTACAATGCGAACAATTCTTGTTCTCTAAAGCATGCCCGGCGTGCAGGCATGTCGCTAAGGGAGATCGCGTTGAGCCCGTCCAACACCGTCGAAGTGCTGTACAACGACCATCACCTCTGGCTCACCGGCTGGTTGCGACGCAAGCTCGGCTGCCCGGAAAGTGCCGCCGACCTGGCGCAAGACACGTTTATCCGTGTGCTCAGCGCCCGCGAAGAGCCAACGCTGATCGAACCTCGCGCGTTCCTCACCACCGTTGCCAAGCGCGTGTTGTTCAACTTCTACCGCCGCCAGGACCTCGAGCGCGCCTACCTCGATGCGCTGGCGCAAATGCCCGAGCACGTGGCGCCCTCGGAAGAAGAACGCGCAATCATCCTGCAAACCCTGATGGAGCTGGACCAACTGCTCGACGGCCTGCCCACCCAGGTCAAACGCGCCTTCCTGCTGGCCCAGCTCGATGGCCTGACCTATGCACAAATCGGCGCCGAACTGGGCATCTCCATCGCCACCGTCAAACGCCACCTGAACAAAGCCGCCATGCGCTGCTACTTTGCCCTATGAATTTCTCGACACAGGTTGCCGAACAAGCCGTGCACTGGCTGCTGGAAATGCAGCAAGGCGCACTCAACCCGCGCCAGCAAGCCGCGTGGCAGCAGTGGTTGAATGCGCACACCGAGCATCAGCGCGCGTGGGACCATATCCAGCGCGTCAACCAGCGCCTGCGCGGCATGCCCTCGCCCCTGGCCCACGCGGCGCTCAACGCGCCGGCATCGCGCAGCCGACGCCAGGCGCTCAAATTGCTGCTGATCCTGGGGGCCGGTTCGGCTGCCGCCTGGAGCCTGCGCCAGCAACATATCCTGCCGCCACTCAGCGCCGACTACCGCAGCCCCATCGGCCAGCGGCGCAAGGTGCAATTGGCCGATGGCAGCCAGTTGCAACTCAATACCGGCAGCGCGGTAGACGTGCATTTCGATGGCCGGCAACGCCTGATCCGTCTGCTCGAAGGCGAGATTCTGCTGACCGGCACCGCCGGCGCTACGCCGCTGCAGGTGCTCACCGGTCAGGGCCTGCTGACCAGCCAGGCCGCGCGCATGAATGTGCGCCAGTTCAACGACCACACCCAAGTGGCGGTCTTCGACGGACACGTCGAGGTAATGCCCAATAACTACAGCGGCCTGCCGTTAAGCGTCGACGCATCGCGCCAAGTCAATTTCACCCGTAAAGGCTGGGACACCCCGCGCGCCACCGACGCCAACAGCGGCGCCTGGGCCGATGGCATGCTGATGGCCGCGCACATGCGCCTGGAAGACTTCCTCGCCGAACTCGGACGCTACCGTCGTGGCCAGCTCAATTGCGACCCGCAGGTCGCGAACTTGCTGATTTCCGGCAGCTATCCGCTGGACGACAGCGAGCGCATCCTCGACCTGCTGGAGGTCAGTCTGCCGGTCAAGGTCCGGCGTTTTACGCGCTACTGGGTGACGGTGCAGGCACGCGTCTGAATTTTTTTAAAATAATGTGAGCCGTTTTCCACACCTCGCGTGACAGAGAAGGAAAGCCACCTTGATCCTTCCTTCTCAGGACCGCTCTTCATGCCCCAGCAACCCACCCTGATCGCCCGCACCTTGCGCCACCTGTTACTGGGCGCCAGCCTCAGTTTTAGCGCATTGCCTGCGGTAATGGCCGCCGACGCCAAGCCTTATCACATCGCCCCCACCACACTGGAAGCCGCGCTGAACCAGTTTGGTCGTGAGGCGGGTGTGCTGATCTCGTTCGGTTCCCAAGTGACGGCGGGCATGCAGAGCCGTGGCCTGTCCGGCCATTACAGCGCCGCCGAAGGCCTGCGGAAGTTGCTGGAAGGCACCGGCCTGCAAGCCCGCGCCGAAGGTGACAACGCGTTCAGCCTGCAACCGGCGAACGCCCCTGCGAGCGTCGAACTGGCCACTTCCAGCGTGGTCGGCGACTGGCTCGGCGATGCCGAACAGACCAACGTCTTCGAACACCCCGGCGCGCGCGATGTGATCCGCCGTGAAGAATTCGAACGCCAGGGCGCCACCCAGGCCAAGGATGTGCTCAACCGCATCCCCGGCGTCAACGCCCCGGACAACAACGGCACCGGCAGCCACGACATGGCGCTGAACTTCGGTATCCGCGGCCTCAACCCACGCCTGGCGTCGCGCTCCACCGTACTCATGGATGGCATTCCGGTGCCGTTCGCGCCGTATGGCCAGCCGCAGTTGTCCTTCGCCCCGATCAGCATGGGCAACATGGACGCGGTAGACGTGGTACGTGGCGGCGGCGCCGTGCGCTACGGCCCGCAGAACGTCGGCGGCGTGGTCAACTTCGTGACCCGCGCGATTCCGGATGCGCCCACCGTCAAAGGCGGCGTGCAGACCGAAACCAGCCCGTCCTCCAGCCATGACGGTTTCAAGACCACCGGCAACCTGCTGGCCGGCGGCACCGCCGACAATGGCCTGGGCGGCGCGCTCCTGTACTCCGGCACCCGTGGCGGCGACTGGCGCGAAAACAGCAACACGCGCATCGACGACCTGATCCTGAAAGGTAAATACCAGCTCGACGACGCCAACAGCTTCAACGCCATGGCGCAGTACTACGAAGGCCAGGCCGACATGCCGGGTGGCTTGAACGTCGCGGACTACAAGGCCAACCCCTATCAATCCACCCGCCCCTACGACAAGTTCTGGGGCCGCCGCACGATGTTCAACGTCGGCTATCGCTACGAGCAGGACCGCCGCGAATTCACCGTCAACAGCTTCTTCACCAAGACCCTGCGCAGCGGTTACCTGGACCAGGGCACCTTCCTCTCGCTGTCCCCTCGCGAATACTGGGTACGCGGCCTCGAAACTCGCTTTGCCCAGGGCTTCGACCTTGGCCCGACCAGCCATGAAGTGGGCGTCGGCTACCGCTACATCAACGAGGCCGGGCACGAACTGCGCTACCGCACGCCGATCAGCGCCGACCAGCAGATCCCCACGACTGACAGTCGCAACGACCGCGATACACGCGGCAGCACTGAAGCCAACGCCTTCTTCGTGGATGACCGGATTGACATCGGCAAGTGGACCATCACCCCGGGCATTCGCTATGAAATGATCAAATCGCAGCAAACCGACTCCATCAACAACCTCAACTACAAAGGTGACTACAACACGGCGCTGCCCGCGCTGAACGTGCTCTATCACCTCACGGACAGCTGGAACCTCTACGCCAACACCGAAGGCTCGTTCGGCAGCGTGCAATACAGCCAGATGGCCAAACGTGTTCCCAGCGGCGAAGTGAAACCGGAAAAAGCCCGTACCTGGGAACTGGGCACCCGCTATGACGACGGCACCTTGCGTGCCGAGATCGGCGCGTTCCTGATCAACTTCGATAACCAGTATGAAAGCAACCAGACCGATGATTCGGTGATCGCCCGTGGCGAAACCCGTCATCAGGGCATCGAAACCAGCGTCAACTATGCCCTCGACGGCTTGAGCCCGGCGCTGGCCGGCTTCGATGTGTACGCCACCTACGCCTACGTGGACGCCACCATCCGCGAAGACGGCCCGAACAAGGGCAACCGCGTACCCTTCTCGTCCAAGCACAAAGGCACCCTGGGCGTGGGTTACACCCAAGGCAGTTGGAAACTCAACCTGGACAGCAGCTACCAGAGCAGCCAGTTTGCCGACAACGCCAACACCCAGGCCGAAACCGCCAACGGCGCCAACGGGCGCATCCCCGGCTACATGCTGTTCAGCAGCCGCGCGGCCTACGACTTCGGCCCGCAACTGTCAGACCTAAACGTGGCGGTCGGTGTGAAAAACATCTTCAACATGCAGTACTTCACCCGCTCGTTCGAAGATAACAACAAGGGCAAATACGTCGGCGAACCGCGCACGGTGTACGTGCAGACCTCCATCGCGTTCTGATCAGCTACCCGCTAGGCACGAAGGCGTGCCGGCCACCAACGCGTCGATCGCACAGCGCGTCTTGGCCGGCATATGGGCCGCCGTGGGCCAGATCACATGAATCGGTGAAGGCTGCTCGCGGTAGCCCGGCAACACCGGTTCCAGTTGGCCGCGCAGCACGTAGTGAGCGATCAGCCAGCTCGGCAACCAGGCCAGGCCCACACCCGCGACAGCGGCGTCGGCCACGGCTTGCAGGTCGTCCATCATCAACGGCGAGGCCACACGCGCGCGGTGCGGGGTATTGCTGCGGTAGGCGATGCCTCGCAGGCCGGCGAGGTCTTCGATCGACGTGATCGGCCCGACGCGCTGCAGGTAGGCCGGTGCAGCCGCCAACGCCACGGACTGCTCGCCCAGGCGCCGCGCGCTCAGGCGGTCAGTGTCGGGCAGCGGGCCGATCCGAACAGCCACATCCACACCTTCCTGGGCCAGGTCGATCAACCGATCGGAAAACGACACCTCGATCTCCAGCTCTGGATAGCGATCCATCAAGCCCCACAACGCAGGCGCCGCATAGTGGTGACCAAAGGCCAGCGGCAAGCTTGCCTTGAGCCGCCCGCGCGGCTGCTGCCGGCCACTTTCCAATACCGATTCGGCAGCCTCCAGTTCAGCCAGTGCGCGCAGGCAATGCTCGTAATAGGCCTGGCCGTCTTCAGTCAGACGCTGACGACGGGTAGAGCGTTGCAACAGGCAGGTGCCCAGTCGCGCCTCCAACCGCGCAAGGCCCTTGCCCACGGCCGAGCGCGTAAGGTTCAGGCGCTCGGCGGCCTCGGTCAGGCTGCCGCTTTCGACGATGTGCAAAAACAGTTCAACGCCATCAAAACGCGGAGTGGTCATGGAAGATTGTCGCTCTGAATTCCCTGATAGAAGGAAAACTTATCACGAATAAAGAACCAGATTCCCCTGAAACTAAACCGACACTCATCCACAGGAGAATCCCATGCCACCCGCCGCCACGTTATCGGCCGCCAACCCCACGCGCACCGCCAGAGATGGCCTCGCCCTCACCGCCGTGTGCCTGGTGGCGCTGATGTTCGGCCTGGAAATATCCAGCGTACCGGTGATCCTGCCCACCCTCGAACACCCACTGGGCACGGGCTTTCAGGACACCCAATGGATCATGAACGCCTACACCCTGGCCTGCACCAGTGTGCTGATGGCGGCGGGCACCCTGGCGGATCGCTTTGGCCGCAAGCGCATGCTGGTGATGTGCCTGTGGCTGTTCGGCCTGGCCTCGCTGGCCTGTGGGTTGGCCAATGATGCCTCCACGCTGATCGCGGCGCGGTTCGCACAGGGGATCGGTGCCGGGGCGATGATGATCTGCCAGTTCGCGATCCTGTCGCACCAGTTCCGCGAGCCGGCGGCACGGGCGCGCGCGTTCGCGATATGGGGAGTGATTGCCGGCGTAGGCCTGGGTTTCGGGCCGATGGTGGGTGCGTTGATCCTGGCCGTCGCGGACTGGCGCTGGGTATTTCTCGTGCATGTGCCGCTGACCCTGTTCACCCTGATACTGCTGCGCATCAGTGTGCAGGAGTCCCGCGACCCGGCTGGGCATCGGCTCGACATCGCCGGCATGCTCACGTTGACGCTGGCGGTGTTCGCTCTGGTGTACTTCATCACCCAAGGCAGCGAGAACGGCTTCCACACCCCGGCCATGCTCGGCTGGGCAGGTTTGGCGATGGCTGCACTGCTGTTGTTTGTCGTGATCGAACGTCGCAGCACACACCCGATGTTCGATTTCTCGGTGTTCCGCATCCAGCGTTTCAATGGCGCGCTGATGGGCTCGATCGGCATGAACTTCAGCTTCTGGCCGTTCATGATCTACCTGCCGTTGTATTTCCAGGCCGGCCTGGGCTACGACACATTGACCACCGGCAGTGCGCTGCTCGCCTATACCCTGCCCACCTTGCTGGTGCCGCCTTTGACTGAACGCCTGGCCCTGCGCTATGACGCAGCGCGCATCATCCCCCTCGGCCTGGGCCTGATGGGTGCGGGCTTTTTGCTCATGGCCGCCGTCAATCGCACCGCGCATCCGAGCATTGCGCTGGTGCTGGTCAGTTGCGGAATCGCCGGCGCAGGGTTGGCGTTGACCAACTCGCCGACCACCAACACCACCACCGGCTCCGTGTCCGCAGACCGTGCGGGCATGGCCTCAGGCATCGACCTCAGTGCGCGGCTGATCACCCTGGCCCTGAATATTGCCCTGATGGGCCTGGTGCTGTTGCTGGGGATCAGCCATCAGTTGGCCGCGATTCTGCCGGCAAGCACGGCGCAGAACTGGCCGGCCATCAGCCAGGCTATCGCAGCCGGCAAGCTGGATTCTCCGGGGCTGGCCTTCAACGATGCCCAGGCAGCACTGCGCCACGGCGCCGGGTGGGCCATGCTGTTTGCCGGGTTCGGGGCGTGCGGGCTGGCGATGCTGAGCGGGTACTTTTTCCGTCGCCGCTGAACGAAAACGGGCCTGCATGTGCAGGCCCGTTTGTGGGGGGTTAAAAAACGGTCAGCCGTTGATTGCAGCGTTTTCGTTTTCCAGGAATTCCTCTTCCAGCGCGTCTTCATTCACTTTGTTGATTGGCTGGTTTTTCGCGGCAGCGCGGGGCTTGCCTTGCAGTCTGCCAAACAGATGTTCCAACGCGTGGTCCAGCTTGGTGGCTGCCCCATCGATCGCCTGTTCCAGGGTATCGCCCTTGGCAGATACCGACAGCGGTTGATGGCCTTTTGGCCGCGCTTCCAGGCGGCAACTCAAATCATGGGGGCCGGGCTTGTCGCCGTTCTCGTCGCGCAGGTAGACCTCGACACGAGTCAGGTCTTCTTCATAACGTTCGAGCGTGCTCTCAATGGTAGTACGTACCCACTCCTCCAGTCGGATGCTGCTTTCAATATGGTTATCGCTATTGACTTGGATTTGCATAGTTCTTCCCTTATTTCAGCTAGCTCGCGAGAGGTCACAACTGCGACACCAGGGTGGTGAAACCATGACCTCTTGATTACACAATTGAGCACTCGGAAGAACAATTCAACCCCTTTGCAAAGATAAATCCCACATTACAAATTAACTCTGACTACAAGCGAAAACGCTGGTAGGGTGGGGAGTTAGTTACATCTTCTTACGCCTCGCAATCCTTACAATTGCCCCTCTCCCAACGGGTGCAATCCGCGAAATATCCCCGCTTCCTCCACCAGCCAGTCATGCACCGCCCGCACGCCCGGATGGCTCAACGCGCCCGGCGCATACAGCAGCACGTAGCGTTTGTGGTTGGGTACCGCGAGGCCGAACGGCACGATCAAGGTGCCGCGCTCCAGCTCATCATTGAGCAAGGTCCGCCGCGCAATGGCCACGCCCATGCCGGCGATGGCGGCTTCGATGGTCAAGTGGTTGCGGTTGAACGTGTGGCCACGGCGTACGTCGGCGTCATGGCAGCCAATAGCACTCAGGTAAAACTCCCACTCTGCGTACTCATAACTCCCACGCCAGGCAGTGATGTCGTGCAACAACGGGAAATGCACCAGGTCGGCCGGGCCATGCAACGGCGGGCGCCCGCGCAACAGGCTGGGGGCACACACCGGGAAAATCTGCTCATCCAGCAAGGCTGTGGATAACAGGCCGGGGTAGCTGCCGTCGTTCAAATCGATGGCCAAGTCGAAATCACCCTCATGCAGGGCGATGCTGCTGTCTTCGGCAACCATGCGCAGCTGGATATCCGGGAAGCGTTGCTGCAGGCGCGGCAAACGCGGGGTCAGCCACTTACCGAGAAAGGACGGGATGGAACGCAAGCGCAAGGTGCCGCTGATCATCCCCGCGTCCAGCCGCTGCAATTCCGCATCGATGCTGCCGTAGGCCTCTCCCACCGTGGTCGCCAACCGTTGCCCCTCGGCGCTTAGCTCCACGCCACGCGCCCGTCGATGAAACAGCCGGAAGCCCAGGCGCTCTTCCAATTGACGAATCTGTTGGCTCACCGCCCCGGGCGTGATGTGCAGTTCTTCAGCGCAACGGGTAAACGACAAATGCCGTGCCGCGCAGGAAAAAACGTGCAACCAGACGTAAGTCTGACCATGGAGGGGTCGGGTCATAGCGTTTAGTCCTGCTAAAGGGTGTCTTAGGATAATTCGTTGGTCAGTGCCGATCCAGAGGCTCAGTATCGCGCCAATTCCGCTCGTCCTACAAAACATGGCAGCGATTTTTACTCCATTGCTTGTAAGGCTTTAGCATGGCTATCAGTGTTTTCGATCTATTCAAAGTGGGCATCGGCCCATCCAGCTCTCATACCGTCGGCCCCATGCGGGCGGCGGCGACCTTTGCCCAAGCCCTGACCGACCAACAGTTACTCAGTGATACACGCCGTGTCGAAGTGCGCTTATACGGTTCGCTGTCCGCCACCGGCGTCGGCCACGCCACCGACCGCGCCTGCGTGATGGGCCTGATGGGCGAATGGCCGGACCAGGTCGACCCCACCTCAATCAACCCGCGTATCCAGCAACTGCGTGAGAGCGGTCGCCTGCTGCTCGCAGGCAAGCAGGAAATTGCCTTCAACTGGCACACCGACCTCCTGCTGCTGGAGGAAAGCCTGCCCTACCACCCCAATGCCATGTCCCTGCATGCCTATGGCGAAAACGGCCTGCTGAGCGAGCAGACGTACTACTCAGTGGGCGGCGGTTTCATCATCGAAGCAGCTGAAGCGGCATCAGGCATTGCGCCGACCAGCGACGTGGAATTGCCCTACGATTTTTCCAGCGCCGTTGAGCTGCTGGCCCTGTGCAACAAGCACGGTCTGCGCGTTTCGGAACTGATGATGGCCAACGAACGCGCATGGCGCAGCGACGACCAGATCCGTAGCGGCCTGCTGCATATCTGGTCGGTAATGCGCGAATGCGTCGAGCAAGGCCTGCGCGATGAAGGCATCTTGCCTGGCGGCCTGGATGTGCCGCGCCGCGCCGCGAAACTGCACCGCAGCCTGTTGGAAATCGGCAAACCGAATGTCATCACCTCGACCTTATCGGCGATGGAATGGGTCAACCTGTTCGCCCTCGCCGTCAACGAAGAGAACGCCGCCGGCGGGCGCATGGTCACCGCACCCACCAACGGCGCAGCGGGGATCATCCCGGCGGTGCTGCATTACTACATGAAGTTCAACGCCGACGCGTCCGACGATGATGTAGTGAGTTTCTTCCTGGCCGCCGCCGCCGTCGGCATCCTCTGTAAGAAAAACGCCTCGATCTCCGGTGCCGAAGTCGGCTGCCAAGGCGAAGTCGGCTCGGCTTGCGCGATGGCCGCCGCTGGCCTGGCCGATATCCTCGGCGCCACGCCCGAACAACTGGAAAACGCCGCCGAAATCGGCCTGGAACACAACCTTGGCCTGACTTGCGACCCGGTGGGCGGCCTGGTGCAGGTGCCGTGCATCGAGCGCAACGCCATCGCGGCGGTCAAGGCAATCAACGCCACGCAAATGGCCCTGCGCGGTGACGGCAAACATTTCATTTCCCTCGACCGGGTGATTCGCACCATGCGCGATACCGGCGCCGATATGCATGACAAATACAAAGAAACTTCACGGGGCGGCCTGGCCGTGAGCTGGGTGGAGTGCTGAGGAGCATTCCCTGACCGTCCCAACGTGAGCCCGCGCAAAAATAATAACGAGGCAATAACGATGACCGATGTACGTACACCTGCTGCCGAAAATCCTGTTGAAGTAGAAAACCCCGTAACCACCGGCTGGACCAAACACGACACCACCTGGATGCTCGGCCTCTACGGCACCGCCATCGGCGCCGGCACCTTGTTCCTGCCGATCAACGCCGGCGTCGGCGGCTTCTGGCCGCTGATCGTGCTGGCGCTGCTGGCCTTCCCGATGACCTTCTTCGCCCACCGTGGGCTGACGCGCTTTGTGCTGTCAGGCAAAACCGGCGATATCACTGAAGTGGTCGAAGAACACTTCGGCGTGGGCGCAGGCAAGCTGATCACGCTGCTGTATTTTTTCGCGATCTTCCCGATCCTGCTGGTGTACAGCGTGGCGCTGACCAACACCCTCGGCAGTTTTATGGAACACCAGTTGCACATGGCCCCGCCGCCCCGGGCGATCCTGTCGTTGGTGCTGATCCTCGGTCTGATGGCCATTGTGCGCTGCGGCCAGGGCGTGATCGTCAAGGCCATGAGCATGCTGGTATACCCGTTTGTCGCCGCGCTGCTGTTGCTGGCGTTGAGCCTGATCCCCAACTGGAACGGCGCCTTCTTCGCCTCCGCCAGCGAGGGCATGCCGCTGCCGATATTCTTCAAGACCCTGTGGCTGGCGATCCCGGTGATGGTGTTCTCGTTCAACCATTCGCCGATCATCTCCGCGTTCGCTGTTGACCAGAAACGTGTGTACGGGCCGCTTGCCGAGCGCAAAAGCAGCGGCATCCTGGCCACCGCCCACGGCATGATGGTGCTGACCGTGATGTTCTTTTGCTTCAGCTGCGTACTGGCTCTTTCGCCCGCTGACCTGGCAGCCGCCAAGGCGCAGAACATTTCGATCCTGTCGTACCTGGCCAACCACTTTCAGACCCCGGTGATCGCCTACGCCGCCCCGCTGATCGCGCTGGTGGCGATTACCAAGTCCTTCCTGGGGCACTACATCGGTGCCAGCGAAGGTTTCCAGGGCCTGATCGTCAAATCCCTGCGCGGGCGCAACCGCTCTATGTCGGCCAAATGGCTGGAGCGCAGCACCGCGCTGTTCATGATCCTCACCTGCTGGGCCGTGGCCACGTTCAACCCGAGCATCCTGGGCATGATCGAAACCATGGGCGGGCCGATCATCGCGTGCCTGCTGTTTCTGATGCCGATGTACGCGATCCGTCGAGTGCCATCTTTGCGCCAGTATTCGGGCCAGGTGTCGAACGTGTTTGTGGTGGTGATCGGGCTGATTGCGCTGTCTGCGATCGTTTTCTCGGTAGTGCCCTGAAATAGCTCACCAGCCCAAGCACACCCCGGAACAAATGTGGGAGGGGGCTTGCCCCCGATGGCGGTGTATCAGCTGAACATTCATTGGCTGATACACCGCTATCGGGGGCAAGCCCCCTCCCACATTGGATAGTCACTGCCAGAGGGATGGCTGTACGGCACGGCCCTTGCTGTACAGCCCTTGAGGCAAACGGAATTTGTAAAACCTCAACGACGTAGTGGCCGATGGTCAGGAGATGCGAACTAATCCCGATACCGGTCGTCAATGACTGCATGTTCTTATCAGGCGGTAACGCACCATGGACAATCCTTTTCAGATCATCACTGACACGTTCACCCCCAAGTATCGGGTCAACCTGAGCATCCAGCGGCTGGACGGCAGCATCATGCTCACCCTCTCGAATGAGGATGGCGTGGTGGCCAAACGCATGATCAGCGCCGAACAACGCAACGACCCGCAACGCCTGAAACGCCTGGTGCAAAGCATCCAGTTCGGCATTGCCATCGAGCAGGGCCACAGCGCCATGGAGATCCTGGCGGTGATGACGGACGGCGACAGCCACAAGTTACTGCAACAACCGCCTGCCCGCCCCCTGCCCTTCAGCGTCGGGCTTTAAAGCTCGCCCTTCTCGGTTTCCAGGCTCGCCTCGCCCTTGCGACGCGGGCCTTCGACCTTCACCGACGGGAACGCCGACGACGCGTAGCGCACCACCAGAATCGCAAATGCTAACAGCAGAATCCCACCGCACAGGTAGATGATTCCCACGTCTGGCGGGTTATGGTGCGACACGTTAGAGATCAACAACCGCGTCAGCGCGGTGATCGCCACGTAGATCAGGAAACGCACCGGCATGTGGTTGGTCTTGAAATAAATCCCGACCATGGCGCCCAATTCCAGGTAGATGAACAGCAGCAAGATGTCGTCAATCTTGATGTGCCCGTTCTCGAGCATCCCCAGAAACTCCATCACCGCAGCCCACGCGGTCACCGCACCAATGGCGAACAGCGCCAGGTAGTGAAACGACTCGACAAACAGATTGCCCAGGGACTCGGCCAGTCCGTGGACTTGCTGACGCAGCCTTTCGGCCCAGTTGATTTTCATGCGGGTATTTCCTTAGGTCGACTCGACCGGATAATGCGGGTTGGACGTGACGGTTGTTCTGCATGCAGAAAAAAGGCCAGGGGCTAGGGAGTGAGATGGTGGCCGCGTGACATGAGGCACAGATTGGCTGTTGTGGCGAGCGAGCTTGCTCGCGTTGGGGTGCGAAGCGCGCCCAAAACCTGCCACCGTGATTTATCTGGAAGAACACCTTTGCCTGAATGGGGCTGCTACGCAGCCCAACGCGGGCAAGCCCGCTCGCCACAAGTATGCTCACCCGCCGAGATAAATTTGCGTTGTGGCAAACCCCTATTTCCCGGCTACATTAAAAAACTGCTACCCAAACCCGATGGTTTGGCTTACTCTTTTTGCTGTATATAAATACAGTAGTCGCAAAAGACAACTATCGTGAAGGCATGTGAGGTGGTGAATGGCCGTCGAAGTGGTATACCGCAGCAGCCGAGATCTGGAGCGTTTGTTCATGGATAAAGCCGAAGCTGACCGTCATGACAAGATGCTTGAACTCGCTGAGTTGCTGGCAGAAGTGTTGCAAAAAGCCGTGCCGTCCCTGAGCGAGCAGCAGGTGGAAGAAGCCGGGATCTACATGGCGAAGAACCGCGATGTATTTGCCAAGGCGTTCAAGAGCCAGCCGGACGCATTGTCCGAGTTGCTCAACGCAGCGGCGGAATAAAGCCCGAATTGAACAGGCCCTGAATCATTGGTTCAGGGCCTTTTTAATGCCTGGATTATTTGTACAGCAGGCGCTCGGCCAGCTCGTCTGCCACCCGTGCCGGGGAGCGTTTTTCGGCTTGGGCGTGGGCGAAGATTTCGGTGAGGCGCGTGCCGATGTTCGCCAGGTGGGCGGTGATGGTCGGCAGTTCCGCGCCGGCGTGCTTGAGGGCGACGTAGATCAGGCCGCCGGAGTTGATCACGTAGTCCGGCGCGTAGAGGATCCCGCGCCCTTCCAGCTGATCGGCCACTTGCAGGTTGGTCAATTGCGCGCTGGCAGACCCGGCGACGGCGGCGCAGCGCAGTTGGCCGACGCTCTGGCGATTGAATACCGAGCCGACCCCGCACGGCGCGAGGATGTCGCAGGGGGTGCTGAGCAGCGCGTCGTTGGCGATGGGGTGTGCGCCGAGTTGTTCCATGGCCAACTGCACCTTGCCGTGATCGATGTCGCTCACCAGCAGCTCGGCACCGGCCGCGTGCAATTGCTCCGCCAAGGCGTAGCCGACGTTGCCCAGGCCCTGCACGGCCACACGCAACCCTTCGAGATTGTCACTGCCCAGTCGCGCCATCGCGGTGGTGCGGATACCGGCGAACACGCCCATGGCAGCGTGGGGCGAAGGGTCGCCGGCGGCGCTGGTGCTGGTGACGAAACGGGTGTGCTGGGCGATGCAGTCCATGTCCGCCACCGAGGTGCCGCTGTCGATGGCGGTGATGTAGCGGCCATCGAGTTGCTCGATGCAGCGGCCAAAGGCTTCAAACAGCGCCGCGCGGTTTTCCACATGGGCGGGGCGCAAGATCACCGCCGTGCCACCACCGACCGGTAACCCCGCCAATGCGGCCTTGTAACTCATGCCTTGGGCCAGGCGCGCGGCATCGGCCACGGCACTTTCGTCGTCGGGGTATGAGAGGTAGCGACAGCCGCCCAAGGCGGGGCCCAGGCGGCTGTTATGGATGGCTATGACCGCCTTCAACCCCGTCACCGGGTCGATGCTCAGGTGCAGCGATTCAAGGCGGGTGCTGTGCATGAGAGCAAACATCGTCGAGCTCCCGAATCACTTCTTGTAGTCGCCAAGTATAGGCGTGCGGCAAGAAACTGCTGGAGCACGCTGGAATAAGCCGCATGATTTTGCGGGCTCTGCGACATAAGTAACGGGGATATTTCTTCTGCCACTGGACGAAAATTCCCAGCAAGGCTAAAACGGGGCATACGCCGGAGAATGCAATGAACCCCCGCAAAGCCTTTTTCGCCTGCCTGCAACGTTCACCCCCAGCGCTGTTTGAAGCCGCGCTGTGGATTGCCGCCGAGCACGACCCGGCGGTGCAGCCACTGCTGATCCTGCAGGAGCTGACGGCGCTGCAGCACCAGGTGGGCCTGGGCATGCCCATGCTACCGGCAGATGAACTGGGCCAACCGTTGCTGCGGTGCATGAACGACCTGGGCTTTGCTCAGGATGACTTCACCCCCCTGCGCCCCGCCGCGGCCCTGCTGGACAAGGTCCTGCAACGCAAACGCGGGCAACCTCTGGCATTGGGCCTAGTGGCCATGGAACTGGCGCGACGCCTGAATATCCCCATGGTCGGGGTCAATTTTCCGGGCCACTTCCTGCTGCGGGTGCCCGGTGCCGATCACCTGCTGGACCCCTGCGGCGGTCGACGCCTGTACCCCAATGACTGCCGCGAACTGCTGCAACGCCAATACGGCCCCAACCTCAAGTTGCAGGCCGACCACCTGCATAACGCCGAACCGCGTGCGATCCTGCAAAGGCTGTCGCGCAACCTGCGCCAGCTGCATTTGGCCAATGACAACCCGTTGGCCGCCCTGGTCGACGCCGAACGCGTGCTGGAACTGGGCAATGCGAATGCCGCCGACTACCTCGCCCGCGCCAGCCTGTACCAGCGCCTGGATTGCCCGAACGCCGAGCGCTTCGACCTCGAACATGCGCTGCTGCTCAGCGAAGACCCGATCCAACGCCTGCGCCTGACCGAGCGACTGGGGCACCTGCCACCCAATTCAGTGGTGCACTGAAGCATCGCCCCCTATGACGAGCGGGGTTATTGTGGCAAGCGGACTTGTTGTGGCAAGCGGGCTTGTTGTGGCGAGCGGGCTTGCCCGCGTTGGAGTGCGCAGCGCTCCCAACCCAAGCACCTCGGTCTACCAGACACACCGCGTCGGCAGGCTTAGGGGCCGCTTCGCATCCCAACGCGGGCAAGCCCGCTCGCCACAAAAGGCTCATTCAGTGCAGTGGGTGCTTGGGGTCCACCGCAACCGGCGCACGCACCTGGATAATCAACAACGCCGCCATCACCGCCGGGATCGCGCAAAAGAAGAAAATCTGCTGCACCGGGATATGCATCGCCAGCAGCATGCTGCCAAACAGCGGCCCGAGGATTGAGCCGAACCGCCCGACACCCAACGCCCAGCCCGTGCCCGTAGCCCGCACATGCGCCGGGTAGAAGTTGCTGGCGAATGCGTTGAGGGTCAACTGCCCACCGATGATGCAGAACCCGGCGGCGAACACACAGGCCACCAGATAACGAGGGTTATCGTGATTCAAGCCCAGCAGAATGGTGCACACCGCGGCGGCCGCCAATACGCCGCAGAGCAGCCGAACCTTGCTCTTCAAACGGTCGGCAAACCACGCCATGCCGATGGCGCCCAGGGTGCCGGCAAACAGGAACATCGAGGTCACAAGGTTGGCTTCCTTGAGCGCCAGGCCGCTTTCCAGCAACAGCGAGGGCAACCAACTGATCATGAAATACAGCAGGATCAGGCTGACAAAAAAGGTCGCCCAGATCAGCACGGTCGGGCGCGCGTAGCCGTTGCGGAACAATTCGACAACCGTGAGCTGGCTGCCTGGCGCCTGGCGGTTTTCTGCGTCGCTTGCCGACGGCGGTTGCCAGTCGGGCAGCATGCGCGCCGTGACCTTACGCAGCCGCACATAGGGCGGTGCATCGCGCAGCAGGCGCGGCAGGGACTCCGGCAACAACCATACGAGGAAAGGAAACAGCAGCAACGGCGTTACACCGCCAGCCAGAAACACCGCCTGCCAACCGTAGCCGTCGATAAAACCGGCCGCCACAAAGCCACCCGCTGCGCCGCCGAACGAGAAGCCGCACGCGGCCAGGGTCACCATCAAGGTGCGCATGCGTGGTGGGGAATACTCCGACATCAACGCCATTGCGCTGGGCATCGCGCCGCCCATGCCAATGCCGCAGATAAACCGCGCGACCATCAGGCTGCTCAGCGAATGGGCGAATACCATCAACACCGTCAGGCTGGCATAGATCAGCACACAGCCGAGCAGGATGCGCCGCACGCCGAATCGATCCGCCAGGGGCGTCACCAGCAGCGAGCCCAGCGTGAGGCCGAGCAGGTTGGCGCTGAACACCGGGCCGAACGCCGCCTTTTCCAGGCCCCAGTCCTTGGCCAGGGCCGGCACCACGTAGCCCAACACCTGGGCGTCGTAGCCATCGGTCACCAGCAGCAGCGCCAGTAACAAGAGAATCAACCACTGATAGCGCGACACCGGACGGGCGTCGAGTGCCGCACGAAAGCTGGCGATCTGAGTGTGCATCGCAAGGTACCTGTATTGTTTTTATATTTTTTACACGCTGGAGATCGGCGCAAACCTTGTGAGTCAGGGTGTTAATGGGGTATCCGGTTGATTGGCCGGATGCGCCTGCACAAACGCCGGGTGCTGCGCCGCCAACGCCGCCACCCGCCCAATGCGCGGGAACGCTACGAGCGGCACCTTGAACCGCTCAGCCGCATACAGCTGCGGAATCAGAAAGGTATCCGCCAGCCCCGGCTGCTCGCCAAAGCAGAAGCCCGTATCGCCGATCAACTGCTCCACCGCGCCCAGCCCTTGGCTGATCCAATGCCCGATCCATTCCAGCAGCTGCGCCTCGTCGTGCCCCCATTGGCGCAGCAGATGTTGCGTACTGGAGTTGTGCAGCGGGTGAATATCGCAGCCGATGATCGACGCCACCGCACGCTCATGGGCGCGGGTCGCCAGGTCTTGGCTGAGCAGCGGCGCCTGTGGATAACGTTCGTCCAGGTATTCGATGATCGCTGGCGACTGAATCAACAGCTCGCCGTCGTCGGTGCGCAAGGCCGGCACGCGGCCTTGGGGGTTGATCGCCAGGTATTCCGGCTGGCGATTGGCGCCGCCCGCCGGCACCAGCAGATTGACCGGCACTGCCGTGAAGTCCAGGCCCTTGAGCGCCAGCGCGATGCGCACCCGGTACGACGAGGTGGAACGGTAGTAGGTATAGAGTTCCATCACCCTGCCCTCTTAGCGCGCCGCAATCACGGTGCCACGGCACTCGCCAAAGCCGATGGAGGCAAAACCCTCACGGCTGCAGCGAGCGCGCAGGATGATTTCGTCGCCGTCCTCAAGGAACTTGCGCACTTCGCCAGACGGTAACTCGATGGGCTTTTTGCCGCCCTCGGTCATCTCCAACAGGCTACCGAACTGCCCGGTTTCAGGCCCCGACAACGTGCCCGAACCAAACAGATCACCGGCCTGCAACTGGCAACCGTTGACGCTGTGATGCGCCACCAATTGCGCGACGGTCCAGTACATATGCAGGCTGTTGCTCAGGGCCAGGCGATGGGGCGGCAGATTCTGGTCGCGCATGGCGGCGGTGGTCAGCAGCACTTCGAGCTCGATATCCAGTGCACCGGCGGCCTGGTCACGTTGATCGAGCAGGTACGGCAGCGGTTGCGGGTCGCCTTGAGGACGTGGCGGTTGAGCCTTGCGGAAGGGTTCCAGGGCTTCGGCCGTGACCACCCAGGGTGAGATGCTGGTGATGAAACTCTTCGACAGGAACGGCCCCAGCGGCTGATATTCCCAGGCCTGGATATCCCGCGCCGACCAGTCGTTGAGCAAGCAGAAACCGGCGATATGCTCGGCCGCATCGCCAATCGCAATCGAGTCGCCCATGGCGTTGCCTTGGCCGATCCAGATGCCCAGCTCCAGCTCGTAGTCCAGGCGCGCGCAGGGGCCGAAACTTGGTTCTGTCTGGCCCGCCGGCAGGGTCTGGCCTTTGGGGCGGCGCACGTCGGTACCCGAGGGGCGAATGGTCGAGGCGCGGCCGTGATAGCCGATCGGCACGTACTTGTAGTTCGGCAGCAAGGGGTTGTCGGGACGGAACAGCTTGCCGACGTTTTGCGCGTGTTCGATGCCCACGTAGAAGTCGGTGTAGTCATTGATCCTGGCCGGCACATGCATCTGGCAATCGGCGGCGCGGTGCAACACCTGGGCCTCACGGGCCTGCAGCGGGCTGCCTTCACCGAGCAGCTCCAGCAGGCGTTCACGCAGGGCCACGCGCGGGCCACGGCCCAGTTCGAAGAAGGCATTCAACTGGCCGCCAGCGGTGGCCTCGACAGCACGGCGTGCCTCGCCGTCAAACGCATCCAAGGCGGCGTGCAGGTCGAGGATGCAGTCACCAATCGCCACGCCACTGCGCGGGGCCGAGCCGTTGATGCTGAACACCCCCAACGGCAGGTTCTGCAGCGGGAAATCCGCGTGACCGTTGGCGGAGGCCACCCAGCTACGGGTAGAAGTTGGCTGCGTCATGGGTTATCTCCGGTTCGGGTTGAAGGTGGCGGGCAGCGAGGCCCAGCACGCGTCGTAAGAGGGTTGCAGTTGCGGGCAGTCCAGGGCGAACCGGGTCGGGCGCAGCACTTGGCTGGTCTCGAACATGAAGGCCATGGTGTTTTCGATCTTGTGCGGCGCCAGCTCCACGTTGATGGCCTTGGTGCAGGTTTCACCATCGGGGCCGTGGGCGCTCATGCAGCTGTGCAACGACGCGCCACCGGGCAGGAAGCCCTCGGCCTTGGCGTCGTAGGCGCCCTGGATCAGACCCATGTATTCGTTCATCAGGTTGCGGTGGAACCACGGCGGCCGGAAGGTGTTCTCGGCCACCATCCAGCGCGGTGGGAAGATCACGAAGTCGAGGTTGGCCAGGCCGTGCACGCTGGTGGGCGAGGTCAATACGGTGAAAATCGACGGGTCCGGGTGATCGAAACTCACCGTGCCGATGGTGTTGAAGCGGCGCAGGTCGTATTTGTACGGCACGTTGTTGCCATGCCAGGCCACGACGTTCAGCGGCGAATGGTCCAGCTCGCAGGCCCACAGTTCACCGAGGAACTTCTGCACCAGGGTGGTCGGTTGCTTGAGGTCTTCGTAGTGCGCCACCGGGGTGAGGAAGTCACGCGGGTTCGCCAGGCCATTGCTGCCAATCGGCCCCAGGTCCGGCAGGCGCAGCGGCGCGCCATGGTTTTCCGCAACGTAACCGCGTGCTTGCGCATCCAGCAGTTCGACGCGGAATTTGAGGCCGCGCGGCAGCACAACGATCTCCAGCGGCTCGACCTCCAGCACGCCCAACTCAGTGGCGATGCGCAGGCGGCCCTGCTCGGGGACGATCAGCAGTTCGCCGTCGGCGTTGAAAAACACGCGTTCCATGGAGCAGTTGGCGCGGTAGTTGTAGATGCTGATGCCTGAGGGCTTTTCCGACCCCGAATTGGCGACCATTCCTACGAGCCCGTCGATAAAGTCGGTCGGCTCGCTGGGGATATCCAGCGGGTTCCAGCGCAGCCGATTCGGCGTCACCGCGCCCAACGGCCCACCGGCCAGTTGCCGTTCCAGCTTGACGAACGCGGGATGATTGGCCGACGGCTGAATGCGATACAGCCAGGTGCGGCGGGCCTCACTGCGGGCCATGGTGAACGCGGTGCCGGAGAACAGTTCGGTGTACAGCCCATAGGGCGCTTTTTGCGGGGCGTTCTGGCCGACGGGCAGTGCGCCGGGCAAGGCTTCGCTGGCGAATTCATTGCCGAAACCCGACAGGTATTCGAGGTTCATGGATCATCCTCTGAGCGGAAGTTGTTTTTATCGTAATCCAGTTACGCATAACGTAATTTGATCACTATCGACCGTCAAGCTATAAAGACGCCCATTCATCTCTCGGATTCCCGCCCCTCCATGGAAAAGCCCCGCGACACCGGTAAACAGAAAGTCCGCTCGGCCGAAGTGGGCACCGATATCCTCAAGGCCCTGGCCGAACTGTCGCCCGCCACCTCGCTGTCGCGCCTGGCCGAGCACGTGCAGATGCCCGCGAGCAAGGTGCATCGCTACCTGCAGGCGCTGATCGCCTCGGGGTTTGCCGAACAGAACACCGCCACCAACCATTACGGCCTGGGCCGCGAGGCGCTGCGTGTGGGGTTGGCTGCACTGGGCAGCATGGACGTGCTGAAAGTCGGCGCCCTGCCCCTGGCGGAACTGCGCGATGAGCTGAATGAAACGTGCTTCCTGGCGGTCTGGGGCAACCAGGGCGCGACGGTGGTGCAGATCGAACCGGCGGTGCGCGCGGTGACGGTAGTGACGCAGTTGGGCTCGGTGCTGCCGTTGCTCAGTTCATCTACCGGGCTGGTGTTCAGCGCGTTTCTGCCAGCGCGGGAAACCGTTGAACTGCGCGAGCGTGAGATCCAGGCCGGTATCGCCCATGCCCTGGCAGATGACCAGGCGTACGCCAGCGCCTGCCAGCAGATCCGCCAGCGCGGCCTGCACTTTGTGCATGGGCTGCTGATGCCGGGGGTGGATGCGTTGTCGGCGCCGGTGTTCAACGCGGTCGGGCAAGTGGCGGCAGTGATGACCGTGGTGGGGCCGACCTCGCTGTTCCACGCCGACGAAGATGGCCCGGCGGCCCAGCGTTTGCTGGCAGCAACCCGGGCCGTGAGCTGGCGCATGGGCTATCAGCCCTGAGCTAGTCGCGCCATTGGCTCAGGGCCAACGCCACGCGGTTCTCCAGCGCGCGAATAGGCGCGGCGTCGCTGACGTAGTTGTTGCTGATCATCGAGAACACCAGGCGCCGGCCCTCGGCATCGGTGATGTAACCGCTCAATGACGACACGCCGGACATGGAGCCGGTCTTGGCGTGCAGGTTGTTCTCAGCGGCGCTGCCACGCAGGCGATAGCGCAGGCTGCCGCCGGTCATGCGGTCGGCATTCCCGGCAATCGGCAAGGCCGCGTACCAGGCCTCGAACCAAGGCTGTTTGGACACGGCCAGCAGCAGGTCGGTGAGGTTTTGCGACGACACCAGGTTGCGCCGCGACAAGCCGGAGCCGTCCACCTGGCTCAACGTCGCCGGGTCCAGCCCCTGGCGTCGCATAAAGCCCGCCACTGCCGCCACGCCTGCCGCTGCCGTGCCGGCATTCGCCGTCTTGCGGCCCATGGCCTTGAGCAAGGCTTCGGACATATTGTTGTTCGAGAGCTTGAGCAGTGGCGTGATCAATTCCTGCAACGGCGCCGATTGGTGCTCTGCCACCAGCGTCGCCGACGCGGGGCTTGCGGCGCCGATCACCCGCCGCCCCAGCACCTGGATGCCCTGTTGCGCCAGCGCCTGTTCAAATAGATTGGCCACCAGTTGCGTCGGCTCCCACACACTCACCCACTGCCGGCTTTGCTTGCCCGGCGCCAGTGAGCCGGTGAGTTGCAGCAGGTTGGTGCCGTGCTGGCGGGTGATGCCATAGCTATTTCCAGGGCCGCTGACGGCTCGGTTGCTCAATTGCACGTAGTCGGTGGGTGGGCTCACCGCCACGCTCACCGGCTGCCCAGGCGCCACGGGAGCCTTGGCGGTGACGATCACAGTGCCTGCATCAAAATCGGAATTGGGTGACACCGTCAGCGCCGAAATCTGCGCGCCGTAGTAGGTGCTTTCGTCGTCCTGTGCCCAGTCCACACCGAGTCGCTCGGCGTCGAACCAGGTGTCGTCGAACACCAGGCCCCCCTGCACCTGACGCACGCCCTGGCTGGCCAACTGGGCGGCCAATGCCTGGTAATCGGCGAACTGCGTGGTCGGGTCACCGAGGCCGCGCAGGTACAGGTTACCGCTGAGGCGCTCGCCCTGGCGGGTGCCGCTAGTCAACAGTTGAGTAGAAAAGCGGTACTGCGGCCCCAGCACCTCCATCGCCGCAGCGGTGGTGAGCAGCTTGAGATTGGAAGCCGGGATCAGTCGTGTGCGCGGGTTGTGCTGATAAAGGGTGCTGCCGCTGCGGGCGTCGCGCACCATCACCGAGACGGTGGCGCCATTGAAGGCCGGGTCGGCCAGCAGGTGATCCAGGGTCGCCGGGGTGGGGGTCGACGAAACACTCGCGCATCCCCCCAGCAAAAAGCTCCAGCACAGCAGGTGTAACCATCGTCCAAAGTGCATCAGCATCGTGATCCGCAAAGCCATCAAAGCTGGTAACGCTAACAGCTCGCTCTAATTGTGGCGAGCGGGCTTATTGTGGCAGGCGCGCTTATTGTGGCAGGCAGGCCTATTGTGGCAAGCAGGCTTGTTGTGGCGAGCGGGCTTGTTGTGGCGAGCAGGCCTATTGTGGCAGGCAGGCTTATTGTGGCGAGCGGGCTCGCCCGCGTTGGAGTGCGCAGCGCTCCCAACCCACGCACCTCGGTCCACCAGACAGCCCGCGTCGCCAGGTTTGGGGGCCGCTTCGCTGCCCAACGCGGGCAAGCCCGCTCGCCACGGGAGGAGTGCGGTGCGTGTTAGAACTCCAGGGTGCTCGACACCGACACTTGCCGCGCATCGCCGATGGAGACAAACAAGCGGCTGGCCGCGGAGGTGTAGTAGGTACGGTCGAACAGGTTCTTTACGTTGACCTGGAACTTGACCTTCTGCCCCTCGATCTTGGTGTTGTAGGTGGCGAACGCGTCCGCCACGGTGTAGCCCGGCAGCGTGAAGTCATCGGCGGCATCGCCGGCGCGTGCACCGACGTACCGAGCACCGGTGCCTACGCGCAACTGGTCGCCGCCGAAAATGCTGCCGAAATCGTAGGCCACCGCCAGCGAGCCGGTGTGCTTGGCCACGTTCTGCAGGCGGTTGCCTTGCAGCGTCGGGTCGTTGTCCTTGATGTTTTGGGCGTCGGTGAAGGCGTAGCTGCCAATCAGGCTCCATTGGTCAGTCAACTGGCCAGTGGCGTCCAGCTCCAGGCCACGGGAACGCACCTGGCCGGCGATGCTGTAGACCGTTTCCAGGCCGGAACCGACCGACACCAGCACGTTGCGCTTGTCGATGTTGAACAGCGCCGCGCTGGCCGTGATGCGACCTGGGATGTCCAGCTTGGCGCCCAGCTCCCAGGACTTCGATTCCTCCGGCGTCAGGTCGCCAGTCAGCGTGCTTTTATCGGCCAGGGCCGCGATGGTGGAGTTGGGTTTGAACGACTCGGTGTAGCTGCCGTAGAACGACAACTCATCGGTGTAGCGGTACACCAGGCCCGCACGCGGTACCCAGGCTTGGCCATTGCCGTCGGTGTTGGCTTTGAACGGCACGCCCTTGCCGGCGTACTGGTCATACATCTGGTAGCGCGCGCCAGCCACGAAGATCCACTGGTCGGTCAGGTGAATGGCGTCCTGGAAGAACAGCGAGTCGCTTCGCAACAGGTCGGTCTGGGCGCTGTCGGTGGCACTCACGGTGGAGCCGGCGACTTCGTTGCCGTACACCGGGTCGTTGTAGTTGAAGCTGCCGCGCGAAGCCTGGCGAATCAGGTCGGCGCGGTAGATCTTGCGGTATTCGTCATCCAGGCCAAACACCAGGTCGTGCTGCATGCCCAGCACGTTGACCTTGCCTTCCAGGCTGGCGGTGGTAAAGCGGTCGGTGGTGATCGCGCCCTGGGTGCCGTCCATCTTGCGGGTCAGGGTGCCGTTGTCATTCACCGCGCTGACGCGTACTTGGCTGGCATCGTAGGTTTCACGGTTCCAGCTGTAGCCGAAATGGGCTTTCCAGTCGTCGTTCAAATCATGGTCGGCTTCAAAGCGGTACAGGTCCGAGCGCCCTTCCATGTTGTTGAATGGCTCATCCAGGCGCCGGGTGGCGGGGATATCCAGCGGGTGGTTGGTCTTGTCGATCGCGGTGCCGCGGTCGAACGGCGAAAGAAACTCGCGGTGCTCGTACGCGAACAGCAGCTTGGTGGTGTCGCCATACCAGGCCAGGGACGGCGCCACCAACGACTCGCGGTGGGTGCCAAAGTTGCGCCAGTAATCTTCGTCTTCGTGGTCGACGATCAGGCGATAGGCCAGGCCCGAATCACCGATAGGGCCGGTGGTGTCGAGGTTGCCGCCGCTGCCGTTTTTGCCGTCGCCAAAGGTGGAGCCGCGCACGGTCAGGGAGGTGGCCTGGGTCAGTTGCGGCTTCTTGCTGACGATATTGACCACGCCGCCCGGGTCCTGGATGCCGTACAACAGCGACGAAGGACCCTTGAGCACTTCGACCCGTTCAGCCGTGGCGTTCAGGGCACGGCCCTGCACCACCGGCATGCCGTCGCGCATGATCGAGCCGTTACGGTTGTCGCCAAAACCACGCAGCATCACCGCGTCCTGGGTGCTGGCCAAGGTGTTGGCCTGGGTGATGCCGCTGATATTGCCCAAGGCGTCATCCAGGTTGCGTGGGGTCTGGTCGCGCAGTACCTGGGCCGGGACCACGTTGACGGTTTGCGGAGTTTCGAGCAGCAGGCCGTGGGAGCGCATGACCGAACTGGTGGGCGGTGGCTGGTAACTGGTGCTGTCCTGGGACGGGGACAGGCCATCGCCGCTGATGGTGGTTGCACCCAGGTTGACCGCGCCTTCGGTGGGCACGGGTTCCAGGGCCAGGGTGCGGGCGTCGATCTGGCGGAAGGTGAAGCCGGAGCTGCCCAGCAGGCGCTGCAGGGCCTGGGTCGCGCTCATCTGGCCGCTGACCGCCGGGGCACTGAGGCCGTAGGGCGCTTCATCGGTGTAGATCACGCTGATGCCAGTGACCCGGCTGAAATCGCTCAAGGCCTGGGGCAGCGGTTTGGCTGCCAGGGCAAAGTTGAACTGGGCGCTTTGCTGCTCCTGCGCCTGTGCCACGCAGAGGGGCAGCAACGCCAGCCCCGACACTGCCAGTACCGAGGCTCCCAGCCACTGTTTAACCAAACCGCCCGCCGTCGACTTCATGCTGTGAGAACCCGTGTAGAAAACGCTGTTAATGCGAATAGATCGCAGTTTCAAGCACTACACGGATGGGCCGACGATTTACCTCACCTTTGTTCGCAAATATTTTTATTTATTGCGCCTGAATGCGAAAACCCATGCGCGGGAAATGCACGTGCACGGTGCCAGCGCGCTCGTCGGTATGCCGCAGGATCAGCTCCTCGCGCCCGGCAAACAGCAACTCACCGACCACCGGGTCGGTGCCGTAGTCCGTCGCCGAAATGCTCACCTGCTGGCCGGGCTTGAAGCCGTTCAAGTCCTCGAACAGCTCATCCGGCAACGCGGCAGGCGCGGAGTTGCGCGCCACCTCCAGGGCTTGCTCCGCGCTCATCTGGGTGGCGGTGCCATGGCCGAAACTCAGCACGCGGTCCAGCCAGGCGGCGACCGCCGGATAGCTGTCCACCCACGGCGCCGTCACCGACGACCCCTTGAGGAACCACAGCGGATGCGCCAACGCAAAGTCGGCAATCGACGGCTCGCCGAACAGGAAGTCGCCCGCCTGGTGCTGCAATTGCTGATCGATGCGGCTGACGATCGCCGGCCACTGGTGTTTGGCCTGGTCCAATTGCACGCGAGCCGCGGTGCCACCGCTGAACAGTTTGCTGCGGTCGGCCACCAGCACCTGGAGCATTTCCGGCGGCACCTTGGCGAATTTGACCGCCAGGGATTCAGGCTGGAACACCAGCGCCACAGCATGGGAAAACACCACCGAATCCGCCCAGGCGGCAAACCCTTGGATGACCAGCTCCAGGCCTTGGGGAAACAGCGCTGGGCCGGCTTTTTCCTGCTCCAGGCGGCGGGCGATCAAGGCCGTGTCGCAGTAGATATCGGCGCCCACTTGCAGCACCGGGGTCTTGCGATAGCCGCCGGTGAGGGCGGTCAGGTCCGGCTTGGGCATCACCGGCGGGATATGCACCGAGCGCCAGGACAAGCCCTTGAAGCCCAACAGCAAGCGGGCTTTTTCAGCAAATGGGGACTGCGGGTAGTGGTGAAGAATCAACTCAGACATGCCAGGCTCCGCTCGATAGGTAAGCCGCTAGATTAGCCTGCAACACGCCCTTTGGGATCGATGGGAACCCATCAGTCAAATCAATGAGCCACTGGCGGCCAGGCATTCCTTGGCGCTTTTCTTCAGTTTTTTGATCAGGCGCTCCTGGCGCAGCGCCTCGCCTTTACTCGCGCATTGCTCGGTGTACACCAGCGCCACCGCCGGGCTGGACAGGAAAAACCGCGCGCCCTTGCCACTCTGATGGGAGGCAAAGCGGCGCACCGGGTCATTGCTGATCCCGCAATACAGCGCGCCATTGGCGGCGCGTACCAGGTAGACGAACCAGGGTTTGGGTTCAGCGGGATCAGTCACGGGCACATTCAATACACCAGAGGGACGCCAAGCTTATCAACGACTGGCCTGGAATGCCTTCAAGCCTTTGCGCGCCTGGGCGCGTACGGCGTTTTTCAGGGCCGGCGACCAGCCCAGCAACAGGCCCTTGAGGCCCAGGGCCTGACGCGACCAGCGCCACAAGTCGAAGTGGTCGTGGTGCTCGCAGATCTTGCCGTCGCGAAACACAAAGCGCGCGCCGATATCGTTGACCACGGTGTTGCCAGTCGCGCTGAACAGGTAGGTGGCCACCCAATGCGCGCTGCCAGTAGTGCCGTCGCTGCGCACATGGTCGAACGTCAGGGAAAAATCCTTGGCGCGAGTGGTCAGCATGCGCCACATATCACCCGCGTCGCGCCCGCGCAGCTCACCGAACGCCGGGTCGCTGAACAACACATCCTCGGTGTAGCAGGCGCTCATCGCCTCGGCATCCAGGCGCTGGAAGGCGCTGTAGAACTCGGTGATCAGGGCGTTATGGGCATCGCTCATGGGCTTTTTCCGCAAAGGGTTGGGAGACCGGATACGATAATCCTCAGCGCGCCGCAAGACTATCGGCATTAATGACAGGAATAGCTAAGGCACCATCCCGCAGCTACGCGCATAGGCGAACAGGTCCACATCGGTGGAGATACAGAGCCGGCTCATGGCCGTGCTTTTTTGCTTGCTGATGGTGGAAATGCTGCGATTGACCTGGGCCGCAATCTCGCTCACGGTCATGCCGCTGGCGAGCATGCGCACCACTTCGCGCTCACGGCTCGACAACTGCGGCTGGGCTGATTGATCGCTGGTCCCGGCTTCGACCATCTGCGCACGCAACCCCTCGCTGACAAACGTCTTGCCCTGGCTGACTGCCCTGATAGCCAACGGCAGCTCCTTGGCCGAGGCGCTCTTGGCGACAATCGCCCGGGCGCCCAAGGCGAAGGAGGCGCGCAACGTGGCGATATTGGCGAACATCGTCACCAGGATCACCGGCAGGTCGGGATACTGGCGCCGCAGCAACCCCAACAACACGTAGCCATCGGCCTGCTGCCCACCCGGCATGGTGAAGTCGGTCACCAGGATATCGCAGGGCGTATGGCCCATCACGTTGAGCAATTCATCAGGCCCATCGGCCTCCCCCACCACCTTGCACTTGCCGCCCGCCTCGATCACCACCCGCTGGCCAATACGCACAATGGGGTGATCGTCAGCAATAATTACGCGAAGCATAGGAAACCACGAATGATGGCAAATTGATTAAGAAAAATAGCGCCGTCCCTCGCAGCCAACAACCAGCCAAACACGCCCGAAATTCACTGAGCCCCGTGTTTTTAAGTGCTTGAATTTGAGCCTACAAAATAAAAAGAAATGACTTACATACCGAAGCTACAGACAGATGGAAAAACACCTACAAAACCACCCCGCACGTCATAAATCCGTCAAATATCGCAGGTAGACAATCACCTCCTGTTCGAACTGTTGCAGCGCCCGTTGATGCGCCACGATGCCCTCCCCACGCACACCTTCGATCAAGTGCCCCCAGCGTGGGTCGGGCTCAGTGCCGGCGAGGAAGGCCAGGCTGCCCAGCAAACGATGCAGACATTCGATGGCGGCTTGTCGGTCCAACGTGCGACAGGCCAGCAGCAGGCCTGCGTAGTCCACGTTGGCCTCATGCACGAGGCTGTGCAACAGTCGGTTCACCACCTGTTCATCACCAAAGGTTTCGATCAGTTCGATACGGGTTGGCCAGCGGGGCTGCGCCACCGTCACGCGGGTATCCGCGGCGCAGCCTGCAGGCCCAGGCAACCAGTGCTCGAGGACTTCGCGCAGGCGTTGGGCCGACAAGGGCTTGAGCAGCCAGGCGTCCATGCCAGCCGCCAGGCCACGCTGCAAATCCTCGGGCGTGAGGTGGGCAGTCAGGGCAATGATCGGCACGCGCGGGCCCCCGTCGACGTGCTCGCGCAGGCGAATCTGCCGCGCCATGGCGTAGCCATCCATCACCGGCATCCGGCAGTCGCTGATCACCAGGTCAAAATGCCTGCGCGCACTGGCTGCCACAGCCTTCTGCCCGTCGCTGACAACCTCGTGGAAGATCCCGAACTTTTGCAGGAACCATCCCATCAGCGCGCCGTAGGTAACGTGGTCTTCGGCGACCAGCACGCTCAGGTTGCACCAATGCGCAGGAGGGCTGCCCCAGGGTGATGTTTGAGCAGGACCCCTTGGCCTCATGGCCACCTCGATATCGATATAGACGATGAAGGTCCTTTCGGAGGCCAGTTTCAGCACACTCAAATAAAGAACACATTATCGGCACTAGATATCCATAGGCATGGCTGTATAGCGATACAACAACTACGAAAACACAAATTTTCCTACACCGGAAAACCCTAATTCCGACACCTACGGAATGTCGTATTAGTTGTATTTCCCCTCCCCTGCACCGGCGCTAAAT
>NZ_WKCB01000031.1 GCF_021606685.1 Pseudomonas syringae | reverse complement strand
AAACCTCGGTTTCGCCTACGGCGTTGGTCGCTGAAATCAGTCGGCCCAGGTCGTCGTAAGCGTAGGAAACGACGGGGTATTCAGTAATCCACTCGAAAGGCTCATAACCCTTGGCGCGCTGAATCTGATACTCGACCGCCACAATGCGGCCAGCCACATAACGCAAGAACAGCGAGCGCCCCACGCCGTTATCCAGCCGCTCAATGCGCCCGGAATAATCCCGGGAAATGCGCAGCCGGTTGTCATACGCATCGCTGATCGAGACCAGCACACCATCGCGAAAATGATAGAAACGCGAGGCCTGGGCCAGCACCAGTTCATCAGGCGAAGCGCCCAAATAAATAGCCGCTTCAGCCAGACTATTGGTGATCGCCGGTCGAGAAACAGTTGGCAAGGGCAGGGTAGTCGACCGGTTCTCATGGTCCGTCCACACCACCGACTCACCAGTAACAGCCAGCCGCTGCGCCAGCGAATGACTCCACCCAAACCCCAACCCACAATCCACTTCCACCGAGCTGGTGCGATACAAGCGCGTCCACTCAAACGGCAAAACCCCGTCCAGCGTCCCATCGGTCAGCGTCAGCAATTCCTCGCCCGTGACCATCGACACCGGGCAGCCATTGGTGGCGGTTTTATCCGCAGAACTCGCCGCATCCCCATTCAGGTTCTTACCCGAAACGGGCACATCATCCACCCGCTCTATTTGCTTGAGCGTTGCGTTCTGTCGGGCACGCCAGCGCATCTGCAACGTGCCTTGCTTGAGCCCGCCAACCACCCCGCGAACCGCCACCGCCTTGTAGCGATCCACGGCCTGCATGAACTTGGTCAGAATCGTGAACAGGCTCTCTACAAAACCGATGGCCGCCGCCACAATTTGCTTGCCGTATTTGACCAAGCGCACGCCCAGGTAGGCCGCGCCCGCCGCCGGCAGTGCAATCGTCAGTACCACCGCGATAACCAGATCAATCAGCAGCGACACCACGAGCCCGGCCGCCGCCTGCGCGATCTGGCTGGGCGGCAACGCGTCCAGCCACAGCATCGCCGTGCGCATCATCAGGAACAGCGCCGCCTCATCACTGGCCAGCAACATCGCCTGTTCCATGACCCTGGGCGCATCGGTGGCGATCTGGGCCAGCCTGGCTGCCTCGGTGCCCAGTTGTTCGGCGTATTTCAGCGGGTCTTCAAGAATCGCCTGGACCAGCTTGATGCTGTCCCACGCCTCCCGGATCGCTGCCCAACTGCCCGCCAGCACACCGCTGCCAATCGCGCTGGCGGTGGATCGCTCCCAGTGTGGCCTGAAGCCTTGCCACTGCCCCCTGAGCCACTCCTCAAGGTCCGACGTGAGCCCGACATAAGAGGCAAACAACGCCTCGATCTGTTCGGTGGAGACGCCGCCCTGCACCCGCACCTGATAGCGTTTGCCGGCAGCACAGGCATGCGTACCCTTGCCGTGTTCGTCGAGCATGACAACCGTGGAGCTGCCATCATCCAGCCCGATCACCTCCACCGGGATACCGCCGATGGGGACGTCGTACACCGACTCGAATTTGCTTTCGATCGTTAGCTCGCCGCCCAATGGGCACATGGCGACGCTGCCCAGGGCATCCTTATCGCTGACGCTGACCGTCTTCTGCGAATCCCCCGTTCGCAATACCCGGTCCATCCCCAGCAAGGACGGCAGATCGGCCGCATGGCTGACCGAGTCCAGTGCGCGCCCGTACCAGGCATTCATCTGCTGGCGATACACCGCCAGGCTCTGATGGAAGCCATTGAGCTCATGTTCGATAAAGGCGATGTGGGCGGTGTGAGTCATCCGTGACGTCTCGACAGGGGGCAAGGCGTCGGAGTCTGCTGCAGCCGAAAGCGGCTGGATGAACGGTTGGAAAAATCAGAAAGCGCTGACGATCAAAGGGAAAAATCCATAAAAAATCATGGCAAAGACTTACAAAAACTACCGATACGGATGATTGCAGCGGGGTTTTGAAAAGATTCTCAAATAAAAAAGCCTCGCATCCTTGCCCGATTTTCCGAGGTGGCCGTCATGGTTAATAGAACCTCTATTACGCAGGATTTCCCATGTCGCGCCTTGCTCGTCCCTTGCATCCACTGGCCCTGTCAGTGGCGATGGCTTTTGCCGCCGTGCCGGTATTGACCGTCCAATCCGCTTTCGCCGCAGAAAGCAGCAGCGCCGTGCGCAGCTTCTCGATTCCGGCCGGTGACCTGAGCCAAGCGCTCAATAGCCTGGCGGAACAGGCGGGCCTGGTGCTGGCATTCGACGCAAGCCTGACGCGCGGCAAACGCAGCAACGGCCTGAGCGGGCAATACGACACTGATGTGGCGCTGACCCAGGTGCTTGCTGGCAGCGGCCTGCAAGCCTTGAAAATTTCCGCCGATCGCTATCGCCTTGAAGCCATCCCGGATAACGGCGCGGCAATGGAACTGCAGGCCACCACCATCAGCGGTGCTTACCAGGCCGAAAGCCCCACCGGGCCGGTGTCGGGCTATGTGGCAACCCGCAGCCTGTCGGGCACCAAGACCGATACCGCGGTGATCGAGACCCCGCAGTCGATCTCCATCGTCACCAAAGACCAGATGCGCGCGCAGAACGCCGAAAGCCTAAACCAGATCCTGCGCTACAGCGCCGCCGTGGTGCCGGAAACCCGGGGCGCCACCGCCTCGCGCCTGGACCAATTGACCATCCGTGGCTTCGCTCCGGCGACCTACCTCGACGGCCTGCGCATGCCCTCTAGCCGTGACGCCTTGCCGCAAAAGGATGCATTTGACCTGGAGCGCGTCGAAGTTCTGCGCGGCCCAGCCTCCGTGCTGTACGGCCAGGGCACGCCGAGCGGGGTGATCAACATGGTCACCAAGCGACCGTTGGACACGCCCTTCCATGAAGTGGGCGTCGAATACGGCACCTTCAACAAGAAGCGCACCACCTTCGACCTCAGCGGGCCTATCGATGACCAGGGTATTTATTCCTACCGTGTCGCCGGCCTTTTCGATGATGCCGACGGCCAGGTCGAACACACCGAGACCCGTCGTCAGTCGCTGTCCAGCGCCTTCACCTGGCGCCCGGACGAAGACACTTCGCTGACCTTGCTCGGGCACTTCCAGAAGGACCCCAAGGGTGCGTCCTACGGCTCGATGCCGGCGTGGGGTTCGGTGTTACGTAGTCCGAACGGGCGCAAGATCGACGTGGATTTCTATGACGGCGAAAAGAGCTTCGAGAAGAGCGACCGCGAGTACTACTCCCTCGGTTACGCGTTCGAACATCACTTCAACGATGTCTGGACCGTGCGCCAGAACGCCCGTTACCTAAGGGCCGAGGGGGTCTACCGGAGCCTTTACCACAGCAATCTGCAGGCCGATTACCGCACCTCCAACCGTTCGACCATCGCCACTGATGTCGACATGGACGCCTACACCCTCGATAACCAGGTGCAGGCCAAGTTCGACACCGGGCCGTTGCAGCACACCCTGTTGATGGGCCTCGATTACCAGAACACCAGCACCGATACCAAGCAGGGTTTTGGCAAAGGGCCCAGCCTGGATATCTTCGATCCGGTCTACGGCGCCCCGGTGACCACCCCGGCGTTCGCCACCGACGCCACGTCGCGCAGCGAGCAGACCGGCGTCTACCTGCAAGAGCAAATGAAGTGGGACAAGTGGGTACTGTTGCTCGGCGGTCGCTATGACTGGGCCAGTACCGACAGCACCACCAAAACCATCGAGAGCGGCGCCAAGAGCCAATCGTCGCTGGACAGCAAGGCGTTTACCGGCCGCATCGGGCTGGTTTATCTGTTCGATAACGGCTTGGCACCGTATGCCAGTTATTCGGAGTCGTTCAACCCACAGTCGGGCACCGGTTTCGGCGGTTCAGTGTTCAAGCCGACGGAAGGCAAGCAGTATGAGATTGGCATCAAGTACCAGCCGCCGGGCAGCAACAGTTTCATTACTGCAGCGATTTTTGACCTGCGCCAGACCAACGTGCCGACCATGGACCCGGACCCGACTCACCTGTGCGGCAGCGGCCGTTGCAGCATCCAGGATGGCGAACAACAGTCCCGTGGCTTTGAGCTGGAAGGCAAGGCCAGCCTCAATGACAACCTGGATATCACCGCGGCTTACGCGTACCTGGATAACCGCGTGAGCAAGTCCAACAGCACCGTGCGCTACGCGCCGATCACGGATGTAGGTGTCGGTGCGCCCGTGCCGGCGGAGGGCACCACCACCTACGGCGTCCCGCGCCATACGGCCTCGGCGTGGGCTGACTACACCTTCCACGACGGCAACCTCAAGGGCTTTGGTATGGGGGCGGGCGCGCGTTATGTCGGTTCGTCCTGGGGCGATACCGCCAACACCCTCAAGGTGCCGGGTTACACCTTGTTCGATGCGGCGGTGCACTACGACATCCCGAACATCGCCAACCTCAAGGACAACCTGCGCCTGGCACTCAACGCCACCAACCTGGCGAATAAAGAGTATGTCGCGTCCTGCTATTCCTACTCGTGGTGCTGGTATGGCTCACAGCGCACGGTACAGGCCAGTGCGACCTACCAATGGTGATCAGCGAGGAATTGAGGTCGTGCTGATGAGGGGCCGCTTCGCGCCCCAACGCGAGCAAGCTCGCTCGCCACAGGGGGCGGGGGATGTTCGGGGTGGTAAGAAGGCAATTTAATGGCCCCTCTGTAACAAAATTCTCGCCAGAATCGCTTTTATTTTCAGGTGGTTAGGTGAGGAAGCAAATGCGCACTGTTGGAATCATGCTGATCGCCTGCTCACTGGCCGGCGGCGCGGCTGCCGTGCAGGCACGGGAGTTGCGCGAGGGTGACAAGTACATGTGCAGTTGGGGCGCCGGCACGGCCGCGAGGGCCCAGGAGCTCAAGTTGTCGGGGGTGTCGTTGTACGCCGCGCGGCAGAAGATTCAGACCATCAAGTTCAACAAGTCGTGGATGCGCATGATGGCCATGGGCATCACCGAGCAGACGTATGACAGCCGCTCAAGGCTCAAGCCCGAGGCGATTCGCCAAAGTTTCTATCAGGATTGCGTGCGTTACAAAGTGGCGCGTAAATGAGCCGGCGATTCGCTTAGCGGGTCAGCGGCGAGGTGGCGTCTTCCTGGAAATACACCCGGGCCGTTTCAATAAACCGTCGGTTGGCCTGGGACAGGTATTCACTGGCGCGCCAGCACAGGTTGAAGTGCATGAACTGCGCGGGCTCGAACGATACGCCCAGCAGCCCCGGCTCCTGTTCCTGCACCGAGCGCAGCAGGGTGGAAACCCCCATGCCACTGCGGGTCGCGGCGATCACCAGCGGCACGAAGTTGCTTTCCAGGGCAATGTTGAAACTCACGCGGGCATTGCTGCAAAACGCGTCCAGCAAGTGGCGCTGCAAAAACGTATTGTCGAAGACCAGCATCGCCTCGTGCTGCAACCGCTCTGCCGGGATCGACAGCTGGCCCGCCAGCGGGTGCTGATCACTCATGCACAGCACCATCTCATCACTGCCCAGCAGCACCGACTCCCAGCCCGGATCAACCCGTCGTGACTCCAACAGCGCCACGTCAATCTGGCGCGTGGCCAGGCGTTCGCTGATGTCATCGGCACTGCCTTCCACCACATGCATGGCGATGCCCGGGTAGCGTGCGCGAAACTGCATCAGCAAGTGCGGAATATGCCGGATGCCATACATGGGCGGCACGCCGACACGGATTTCGCCGCTGTGCAATTGCGTCAGGTCCTGCAGCTCACGGCGGGCTCCGATCAGGCCTTGCAGGCAGGCTTCGGCCCTGGCCAGAAACACCTGGCCTTCGGCGGTTACGCTGATCTGCCGGGTAGCACGGTTGAACAACGCTACGCCCAACTCATCTTCCAGGCGGCTGACGGCCATGCTCAGCGCCGGTTGCGCCACGTGCAGCGCCTGCGCGGCCTTGGTGAAGCTGCCTTGGCGGGCGATCTCGACGCAGTATTCCAGCGCTTTCAAGTTCATAGACAAAAAGTTCGCATAACAAAGAGTGATGACGTGTTTCACAAATGGATATTTTCTGTGATGAAAGCAAGTCTATAACCTGTCGCCATTCTTCTCCATGGCGGGTTTAACAGGATGCTCATTTTTCGTCAGTATTGGCTTTTAACCTTGATCGTCGGGGCTTTGGGCGGCAGTTTCGCCACCTGGGCCGGATGGCCATTGCCGTGGGTGATCGGTGGGCTGGTCGCGGTTTTGCTGACCCGCTGTGCAGGCGGCCTGGTGCCAGAAGTCCCCTATGGCCGGCAGGCCGGGCAACTGATCGTGGCGGTCGCCATCGGCTGCCACTTCACCTTGCCAGTGATGCAACAGGTAGCGGCTCACCTCGGGCTGATCGTGGTGGCGGTGTTGCTCACGCTGGTGTTGGCGCTGGGCTCGGTGCTGATCCTGCACCGTTGGGGCGTGCCCTTGGCCACTGCGTTTTTCGCCTTGATGCCGGCCAATTCCTCCGAGATGGTGCACCTGGGCCGCCAACGTCAGGCAGACGCGGGCTTTATTGCTGCGGCGCATAGCGTCCGCTTGCTGTTGATTCTGTTGACGGTGCCTGCCGTCGTCACCTGGGGCATGCCGAGCGCAGTGGCCCATCCGGCGTTGCCGGTGATCTGGCCGTGGCTGATCTTCATCCTTGCGATGGGTTGGCTGGCGGCCCTGGGCTTCAAGCAGTGCCGCTTGCCCAACCCCTGGACGTTCGGGCCGTTCCTGATCTGTGCGGTGGGCGTGGGCTGTAATAACTTGTCGATGAGCATGCCGGGTTGGCTGAGTGGCACGGGCCAGTTGTTGATCGGCTGCGCATTAGGCGTCGCCTTCGACCGCAGTTTCCTACGCCGGGCGCCGGGGTTTCTGACGAAAGTGTTAGTGCTGCTGACGGGCTCGGTGCTAGCCACGGCGCTCGCCGCCTGGGCGCTGGGCGGCTGGCTGGGGATGCCGTGGCTGTCGCTGGCCCTGGGCATGATGCCCGGCAGCGCGCCGGAAATGAGCCTCACAGCCGAGGCATTGGGCCTGGCGGTCACCCTGGTGACGGCGATGCAGGTGATCCGTATGGTGTTGATCCAGGCGACGTGCCTGCCGCTCTATCGTCTGCTGGCACGCGCGCCGCAGGTGCAAGCACCGCTCAGTGCAAAATCTGCGTAAGCCTGTCCAACTGCGCCCCGGCGCCGCTCGCCATACTGGCGCCAGGTAAACCAAGAGGTGCAGGCCATGACCGACTATGTATTGACCCCCACGCAGACGCCCTCCCTGGCAGTACAGGGCAGTGATGCGCGCTTCCCGTTGCGCCGCGTGTTTTGCGTGGGCCGCAACTACAGCGAACACGCCCGGGAAATGGGCCACGACCCCAATCGCGAGCCGCCATTCTTCTTTATGAAACCGGCGGACGCGGTGGTCCCGGCTGAAGGCGTGATCGCCTATCCGCCGCTGACCGCTGACCTGCACCATGAGGTCGAACTGGTGGTGGCCATCGGCAAGGGCGGGGTGGATATCAGCCCTGACAAGGCGTTGTCCCACGTCTGGGGGTATGGCGTCGGCATCGACCTGACCCGCCGCGACCTGCAAGCCCAGGCGAAAAAGCTTTCACGCCCGTGGGAATGGGCCAAGGCCTTTGATCAGTCGGCGCCGAGCACTGCGCTGCAACCGGTGAGTGCAACCGGGCACCCCGCACGCGGCACGATCTGGCTCAAGGTCAATGGCGAACAACGCCAGATCGGCGACCTGAGCGAGCAGATCTGGACAGTCAGCGAGGTGATCAGCCACGCCTCCCGGTCCGTGGCGCTGCAGCCCGGCGACCTGATCTTCACCGGCACGCCCGCAGGCGTCGGCGCACTGCAACCGGGGGACACCGTCAGCGCCGGTATCGACGGCATCGGCGAGCTGAATTTCACCCTCGGCCAGGGTTGAGGCTACAGTGGTGCCCAGGCCACCCGAGAGACTGTTATGCCAGGCACCCGCGTCACCACCTATGGCATGGAGCAGCGCAGCGACCGCTCCGACTTCTACATCCGCGACAAACGCGGGCGGGCGGCGCTGAGCAGCCCCCATCGGCATGAATACTTCCAGATCCAGATCAACCTCGGCGGCGACACCGTGCAGCATATCGGTGGCGCCGTACGCCCGTTTCCGCAGAAGGCCCTGGCGTTTATCCTGCCCCATCGGCTGCATGTGATTCCCCATCCCGAGGACGGCGAATTCATATTGATCAACTTCAGCCAGGCGTTTTTCCTGCCGCAGCTGACCTGCGACCCGCTGGACCTGGAAGACATCCCCATCGGCCAGGCACCGGAGCTGTCGCCGTTTCGCTTTCAGGAACAGCTGGATTTCATCCTCGACGATGTGGCGTTTGAGACGGTGAAAACCTGGCTCGCGCATATGCGCGACCTCGACGCCCACCGCAGCTTCGGCGCCCGCGAACGCCTCAAGGGCTATCTGTTTCAACTGATCGGCCTGGTGTGTGAGCACTACGCCGAGCCGTTGCAGGCGTTTGCTGCCAACAACGCCACTCGGCGCGGGCGCAGGGACGCGCTGGCGCGGGTGCAGGCGCATATCCGCGAGCACCTGCATGAGCCGACGCTGAACCTGACGGACACCGCCGCCGCGGCGTTCCTGTCGCCCAACTACCTGACGCATTTGCTACGCAAGGAAACCGGCAAACCCTTCTCCCAACTGGTGCTCGACCGCCGCATGCAACTGGCGCGCACGCTGTTGCTCAACGGCACGCAGATGATCGGCGCCATTGCCCACCGTTGCGGGTTTACCGATGAGGCGTACTTCTCCCGGTGTTTTCGCAAGGCCCATGGGGCGCCGCCGGGGCAGTTTCGTCGCCAGCAACAGGGGTAGCCGTAGTGGGCGGCGTGGCACTTCGCAACAGACACACAAACAGTTGGACGAAGTTGATCAATAACCGCTTTTTATGAATGGATATATACACTTAGTTGCACCAAAAAGTGGCATTGATAACCTTTACTACCTTTAAAAATGTGTGGTTATTGAACGACTTACAGTGCTTTTAATCCGACGGAAGGATATAAAATATTGTTGTTACAGGTTTTCGCAATCGGTACTATAGCCGGGCGTTCACCTCCCACGGTTTATGCATTTTTAAATCCCAAGTTTCCATCAGCTACTTGGGATTTTTTTTGCCCGCGATTTGACCCCGACGTCAAACGTTATCGCCGGCAAACTCCGCACGCATCCGCCCATTGCGTTTGGCCTGGTAGAGCAACTTGTCGACCTCTTCGACAAACTCCAGCATCGGCTGGTCGGGGGTGACGATTCGCGTACCCACGCCCAGGCTCAAGGTCAGCAGGTTCGACACCGTTGAAAAGCCGTGTTCGATCTGCTGCTGACGGATCAGATGCAGGCACCGTCGCGCCACCTGCCGGGCCGATGCCGCGTCGGTTTCCGGCAGCAGCCAGACAAACTCCTCACCGCCAATGCGCGCGATGAAATCCCGTGGCCGGTTCGCCGCCTGCGACAGCGTACGCGCGACCTGGCGCAGGCATTCGTCGCCCTTGATGTGCCCGTAATGGTCGTTGTATTGCTTGAAAAAATCGATATCGAGGATGATCAGCGACAGGGGTAACTGGCTGCGCTGCGCACTGGCCCATTCCCGTTCCAGCACGGTGTCGAACATGCGCCGGTTGGCGATACCGGTGAGGCCGTCCTGATAGGAGTATTCCTCGAGTTGCTTTTGCAGGCGCACCAGGTGTTCTTCGGTCTTCTTGCGCTCGCTGATATCGAACATAAAGCCGATCAGCGCCTCGACTTCGCCGTCCTTGCGTACCACGTGCACCACGTCGCGAATCCACACGTAGTCGCCGTTCACCGTCAGTGCGCGGTAATCCGCCTCGTGGTCGACGCCGGCGCGCGATTGCGACACGCAGAAATTCACCACGTATTCGCGGTCATCCGGGTGCATGCGCTCGACCCAGTCGTCGACGCTGACCCAGCTGTGCGGGGTCCAGCCGAGCAACGCCTCGATCTGCGGGCCGATATAGCTGAAGGTCATGGTCTGCCAGTCGATGCGCCAGGGGATGGCCTTGGTCGACTCCAGCAGGGTTTTGTACACGTCACTGTCGGGCTGGCTCGGAGGGGCGATGCTCATTGGAAGGCTCGGGATGATGGCGAATAGCCAAAGCCTCTTTTGATCGAAGCGCGGAGTCAAGCGCCAGCCAGGGCAGCAGACGAGAGGTCGGCAGTTGGGTTTTCTGGCGTCAGCGAGTCGGCGGTTTTACGCTTAAATGCGCTGTGGTTGGCACATCTGGAAGAATACTTCGATACGGCGCAAAACCTCATCTACTCTGTGTGCATCACAACGTCCGGGTGCAGCCCAGGGCAGGGGGCTGAGCATGATTTCTATCGTCGAATTCAACCGCATCATGGCGTCGGGCTTCCTGCCCCTTGCGTGTGATTGCACTGTGAACAGTGACGGCTCGCTGCGTATCCGTGTGTTTGAGCCGGTGTCTGGTCGTGTCGACCTGCTGCTGACCTGCGTGTCTCCCGAAGGTTTGGACAGCATCCGTTCCATCGCAAACCTGATCGGCGAACTGCGCACCGAGATCAAGGCCGGGCGCCGTGGGTTTGCGGCGGTGGGCTAGCCGCTGACGGCGTGGGTGGCTATGTCGAGCGTGCCGTAATAGCGCCAGCAGCAATGGCGCTGTGCAGCACTACCACCCCGCGTCAAGAGCGCTGATGCCATGTGTGCCCGTAGCGCACTGAGAGCTGTCCCGGATTAGGTCTGCGCGATTTACCGACTTTAGATCAGGGTGGTGGCAAAAGGCCCATTTTGCGTTGCTGGCCTATTGTTCACCTGCGTATGATCCAGCTTTTTTGCCCTGAGCCCCGCCCATGCCAGACGCTTTTATTCATTACAGCACCTCGAATGTCAGTGTGTTTACGCCGACCCCCCAGTGTGATGGTTACTTCCGAACTCGAACTCAGGGCTTTCTTTACGTGACCCCGTTCAGGTCAACAGTGGGCAGTTCCACGGTGCTGTCCAGACCGAAAAGTGCACTGTTGTTTGTCGATGACGCTGCTCGATGTTTTAAACGTCACCCCCGCTGGGACCTGTACTTCTTCAAGCGATTATTGGGCCAGTGGGTGAGTCGAAAGCGCTACCACGATTGGGGATGGAAGTTCGCAGATGTCACGCTGGACGGCGACGTGCTGGTGATTACGAAGATTTATCCCATCGCGATGACGGCCGGCTCCAGGCTTGATCGGGAAGGGGTGGACAGTGCGCAGACACGTTTGGCCCGTATGAAAAGGAATTGCTGGCTGGCCTTGGTGTGGTACATCGTGCCCTTTATATGCCTTTTTGCGCTGGCACTGATGATTCACCCGCTGAACGAATTTCTTATGAATAACACAGGGTTGATTGTGAAGGTGGCAGCGTGGGTGATCATTGCCGCGGTGCCTGTGGGCATGCTGCTCAAGTTTCTGACACGCAATGCGGCGCTTGAGAAAACCCTCGCCAAGTGGCTGCCACGACCCTGAGCGATCTACAGCCGACGTAGAAAGGATTTGACGATATGGCGGGTCGCGTCAGTGGTGTCCAACTCGTCCACGGCGCCAAAGGCGTACCACTGGCAATCGACGATCTCATTGCACGGCCGCGCTTGCGCGATATTGACCACCGAGGCCTCGAACACATGGTGCAGGGTGTCGCGGGCTTTGAGTTCCTGCAGGTAGAGCAACCCGTCCACGTTCAAACCGGTTTCTTCTTCCAGCTCGCGTTCGGCGGCGCCCACCGGGCGTTCGTCGCGCTCGACCTTGCCGCCCGGCAATGCCCATTTTGATCTGGCCTTGCGCACGAAGAGGATGTGCCCCTCGTGTTCGCAAATAACCGTTGCCCTGATTTTCATCGTCTGTGCCCCCGCAGCGGGATGAGTGTCATAAAAGTGTAATGCAATTGTCATGCTAAGGGGGTGTGGCGCGTCCAGGTGGGTCGGTGGATACTGCCCAACGGCTGAAAATGCATCAGAAAAACAGCGGGCTTGACGCGCCGTGTGCGTCTCACTGAGTTGAGCGTGGACCCGCTTTGTAGAAAGCGCCAGGTTCGTCCTGGTGGCTGTGAGAGGGCAGCGCGACGGCGGCGTGCGCGATTATGCGGCGCGCGCGGCTATTGCCCGCGCCCATCCCGCCGCCAGCGGCTGAACAACTATGTAGCCCCCATCACCCGGCGAGTCGCGATATACCTGGTTTTTTCCAAGGAGTAGACGAATGAAATACTGGATTTTGCTGTGGCTGGCACTGGCCACCAGCGCGATGGCTGCCCCCCGTAGCCAAGACACGCCTGGGGAGTTTGATTTTTATGTGCTGTCGCTGTCGTGGTCGCCGACGTTTTGCCTGACGCACCCGGGCAACGAACAGTGTTCGGGCAAAGGCTACGGTTTTGTGCTGCACGGCTTGTGGCCACAGTACGCGAAGGGCGGTTGGCCGGCATCGTGTGCGCCGCAGTCGCAGCTGAATGCGCAAGCGCTGGACAAAGGTGCGGCGTTGTTCCCGACGCGTTCGTTGCTCAAGCATGAATGGGCCAAGCACGGCACCTGCACAGGTCTCGAGCCGTTGGCCTACCTGGACAAAACCGATGCGGCGCTGGGCGCGGTGGTGATCCCCGCGCAACTGCAGCCGTTCAATACACCACCGTCGTTGCCCGCGCGTGAGATCGAGGCGTTGTTTCGTGAGAGCAACCCGCGCCTGGGCGACCATGGGCTGGCGGTGATCTGCAAGGGCAAGGTGCTGTCGGAAGTGCGCGTGTGCCTGACCAAGGACCTGGCGTTTGCCGGCTGCCCTCGCAGTGTGAAAACCCAGTGCCGCGACGGCGATATCCGCATCCCCTCCCAGCGCTAAGGCAGCATTGCCACGCGACAGCGCTGGTCAAAATCCTCGGCCAACTGTGCCAGGTTGACCTCGCCCAGGCGGTGCAACCTGCATCAGCCCATTTGCCGGGGATCCCACGGCGCGCATTTTTCATTGATCAACAGTCGAGGTCGACTACCGACCCGGCCAGGTGAAGGCGCCGGATCGTCAGTGGTAGGTGAGGTCACGCGGGTTATTTGCTGTCGAGGAAACCCAGCAGCGCAGCATTGAACAACGCCGGGTCTTGCAGGAAGGCGAAGTGGCTGGTGTTCGGCAGAATCAGCAGGCCGGCACCGGGAATCGTCGCGGCCATGTACTCGGTGTGCTCGCGCTTGATCGCTTCGTCATGGTCGCCATCGGCAATCAGGATCGGCGTCTTGATGCTCGCCAACTGGGCATCGGTCCAGTTCGGTTGGCTGGCCCACATATGGCTGATCTGCTCCACAAACGCGTTGTACTCTTTGGGCGTCGGCGACAACTTCGCGTACTCCTTGCCGGCGCGTTCGATATAGGCCGCGAAGGTCGGGTTTTTCTCCACGCCCTCTTTTACGCCGGCGGTCTGGGTGTTGGCGGCGAAGGCGAACACTTTGCCGATACGGTCCGGGTGTCGCAGGGCCAGGTCGATACCGATGATTGCGCCGTCGCTCCAGCCGACGATATCGGCGCGGGGGATTTTCAGGCTGTCGAGTACGGCCACCACGTCGTCGGCCATCAGGTCGTAGCCAAAGGGTTTTTCATCCCGCGAACTGCGCCCGTGGCCACGGCTGTCGAGGCTGATCACCGTGTGCTTGGCCGACAAGGCCTTGACCTGATTACCCCAGTAATCGGAGTTGGCCAAGCCGCCATGCAGCAGCACCACCGGCGAGCCGTGGCCGGTGCGCGTGTAGTAGATCTTGATGCCATTGACGGCGGCGTAGCCGGTGTTGGCAGCGGCCACGGGGGCGGGTGTCGGCGGCAGGGTTTCCCAGCGTTCGGCGGCCTGGGCCGCAGAGAAAGACAACAACAGGCAGGCAGCTGCCAGTAGACGACGTGACATGGCGATTCCTTTTTGCAGTGATCAATCCAACAGTTGGGCATCAACTCTAGCACCGGCCCCGACAGGGATTGTCGGCCCAGGGTGATTTTGTTCAATACCGTTTTGGATGGGTCTTATACCGTTGGGGCCTCTTCACGCCCCATCCTGAAAAGGGAACTGCAATGAGCATGATCATTTCCATGGCAGCCTTCGCCCTGGCCACGTCCATCACGCCGGGCCCGGTGAATGTGGTGGCCCTCAGTTCAGGTGCACGTTTTGGTTTTGTCGCCAGCCAAAAACACGTGTTCGGCGCCGCCGTCGGCTTCACCCTGCTGCTGGTGTTGATCGGCCTTGGCCTGCATGAGGTGCTGCTGCGCTGGCCGCTGTTGACCCAACTGATCCAGTGGGGCGGGGTGGCCTTTTTGCTGTACATGGCCTGGAAACTGGCGGTAGACGATGGCCGCTTGGACGCCGATGGCAGCGCCACCGCGCCGTCGATGCTCTATGGCGCGATCATGCAGTGGCTCAACCCCAAGGCCTGGCTGGCCTGCGTGGCGGGCATGGGGCTGTTCGTGGCGGACGGCGACGCCGGGCAGGTGTGGGTGTTTGCCGGGCTGTACCTGGTGATCTGCTACCTGTCGGTGGCGTGCTGGGCCTACGCCGGGACCTTCCTGCGCCGCTACCTGAGCAACCCCCGGGGTGTGCGCCGGTTCAACCGCTCAATGGCCGCGTTGCTGGTGGCCAGTGTGGGTTATTTGCTGATGGCTTGAGCACCTCGCGGTATTGCCCGGGCGTGGCGGCGAAATGTTGCTTGAAGGTGCGCTGGAAGTGCGCCTGGTCGGCAAAACCGGCGGCCAGGGCTACATCGGCGATCAGCTCACCCTTGCGCAGTTGGGTGCGGGCGAACTGGATGCGCTGGTTGATCAGGAAGGCATGGGGCGTCAACCCGTAATACTGCTTGAACGCACGGATCAGGTACGACGGCGACAGCTCGGCCGCCAGGCAAATATCCTCAAGCTTCAACGCCTGCGTGCAGTGTTCGCGGACGTACTCGGCGGCCCGTTCCAGCTTGTGGTTGACCTCACGCATCGGGGTCAGCGAGGGGTTCAGGCGCTGCTGCACCTCGGTGAAATAACTCACCAGCGCGCTTTGTTTTTGCAGCAGTTCGGCGTGTTCATCCAGGAGTATCCCGTACAACTCGATCAAGCCGTTGTACAGCACGGTGTCGCGCGTGTGCGGCGTGTTGAACGGGCGATAACCCAGGTCGGTACTGAAACCCAGTTGGTATTGCAGGTCAGTCAGCCAGGGCGTGTCGAGGTACAGCATGTGATAGGACCAGTGCTGGTCGTGGATCGGGTTGCAGGCGTGAACATCGCCCGGGTTCATCAACACCACGGTGCCGGCACTGATTTGGAAAGTCTCTGCGCCATAGTGGTAGTCGCTGCGCCCGGCGGTGATTGCACCGATCGAGAAATGCTCGTGGGCGTGCCGGGTGTAGGTGACCTTGCGCCCGTCTTCGATGGTCCGCGCTTCGATGAACGGCAAGCGCTCGTCGCGCCAGAAGCGCGGCGCCTGTGGAGGGTGAGCGGTGGTGTTCAGCGACATGGCGGCGGCTCCATTCCTTGGGAGATCGGGGTTTTGCTGTTGGGGGAGGACGGTCATGCTCAAGTGTGGGAGCGGGCTTGCTCGCGAATGCGGTGTGTCAGTGAATACCTCTATAACTGAACCGCCGCCTTCGCGAGCAAGCCCGCTCCCACATTTTGATCTGCATACATCAGGCAGGCACCAAGAAAGCAGCCTCCAGCAACTGGCGGGTGTAGGCATGCTGCGGGTCGGCAAAAATCGCCTTGGCATCGCCTTGTTCCACGACCTGGCCCTGCTTGACCACCATCAGCTGATGGCTCAGAGCCTTGACCACCGCCAGGTCATGGCTGATGAACAGGTAGGTCAGGTTGTACTTGGCCTGAAGGCTGCGCAGCAGTTCCACCACCTGGCGCTGCACTGTGCGGTCCAGCGCCGAGGTCGGTTCATCCAGCAGGATCAGGCGTGGCTTGAGCACCAGTGCGCGGGCGATGGCGATGCGTTGGCGCTGGCCGCCGGAAAACTCGTGGGGGTAGCGATGCCGCGACTGCGGGTCCAGGCCCACTTCCTTGAGCGCGGCGATAATCGCCGCTTCCTGCTCGGCCGGCGTGCCCATCTTGTGAATGCGCAGGCCTTCGCCGACGATTTCGCTGACGCACATGCGCGGGCTGAGGCTGCCGAACGGGTCCTGGAACACCACCTGCATTTCCCGGCGCAGCGGGCGCACCTGCTGTTGGGTCAGCTTGTCCAACTGCTGGCCTTCAAAGCGGATCCCGCCTTTGCTGGCGATCAGGCGCAAAATCGCCAGGCCCAGGGTGGATTTACCCGAGCCGCTTTCGCCGACGATGCCCAGGGTCTGCCCCTGGGGCAGGCTGAAATTGATGCCGTCCACCGCCTTCACGTAATCGACGGTGTTGCGCAAAAAGCCCTTCTTGATCGGGAACCACACCTTCAAGTCATCGACTTCCAGCAACGGTGGCCCCACCTCGTTGGTGGCCGGCCCGCCACTGGGTTCCGCCGCCAGCAGTTCCTGGGTGTAGGGGTGCTGGGGCGACTGGAACAGCGTTTCGCACTCGGCCTGCTCAACGATGCAACCCTGCTGCATCACGCATACCCGATGGGCGATACGCCGCACCAGGTTGAGGTCATGGCTGATCAGCAGCAGGGCCATGCCCAAGCGCGCCTGCAACGACTTGAGCAGCTCGAGAATTTTCAACTGCACGGTCACGTCGAGGGCCGTGGTCGGCTCATCGGCAATCAGCAGCTCCGGTTCGTTGGCCAGGGCCATGGCGATCATCACCCGCTGGCGCTGGCCGCCGGACAGCTCATGGGGGAGGGCCTTGAGGCGCTTGTGCGGTTCGGGAATGCCCACCAGTTCCAGCAATTCCAGGGTGCGCTGGGTGGCTACCTTGCCGGTGAGGCCCTTGTGCAGGCCAAGCACTTCGTTGATCTGTTTCTCGATGTTGTGCAGCGGGTTCAAGGAGGTCATCGGCTCCTGGAAGATCATCGCGATGCGGTTGCCGCGAATATGCCGCAGGGTTTTTTCCTTGAGCGTCAGCAGGTCTTGCCCGGCATACTCGATGGTGCCGCTCGGGTGCCGCGCCAGCGGGTAGGGCAGCAGGCGCAGGATCGAGTGGGCGGTCACCGATTTGCCGGAGCCGCTTTCGCCCACCAGCGCGATGGTTTCACCGCGCTTGATATCGAAGCTGATGTTATTCACCACACGGTGGTGCTGTTCGCCGGTGATAAACTCGACGCTGAGGTCGCGGATTTCGATCAGATTGTCCTGATACATCTCATTTCCTCGGGTCGAAGGCATCGCGAGCGGACTCGCCGATAAACACCAGCAAACTCAACATGATCGCCAGCACGGCAAAGGCACTGATGCCCAGCCACGGTGCTTGCAGGTTGGATTTGCCTTGGGCCACCAGTTCACCCAGCGACGGTGAGCCGGCAGGCAGGCCGAAGCCGAGGAAGTCCAGGGCGGTGAGGGTGCCGATGGCGCCGGTGAGGATAAACGGCATGAACGTCATGGTCGACACCATGGCGTTGGGCAGGATGTGGCGGAACATGATCGCGCCGTTCTGCATGCCCAGCGCGCGCGCGGCACGCACGTATTCCAGGTTGCGCCCGCGCAGGAACTCGGCGCGCACCACGTCCACCAGGCTCATCCACGAGAACAACAGCATGATCCCCAGCAGCCACCAGAAGTTGGGCTGCACGAAGCTGGCGAGGATGATCAGCAGGTACAGCACCGGCAACCCCGACCAGATCTCCAGGAAGCGCTGCCCGGCCAGGTCGACCCAGCCGCCATAAAAGCCCTGCAAGGCGCCGGCGATCACGCCGATGATCGAGCTGAGCACGGTCAGGGTCAGGGCAAACAAGACCGACACGCGAAAGCCGTAGATGACCCGGGCGAGCACATCACGGCCCTGGTCGTCGGTGCCCAGCAGGTTGACGCCGGACGGCGGCGCGGGGGCAGGCACTTTCAGGTCGTAGTTGATGCTCTGGTAGCTGAACGGGATCGGCGCCCACAGCGTCCAGGCGTCCTTGGCCTTGAGCAGCTCCTGGATATACGGGCTCTTGTAGTTGGCCTCCAGCGGGAATTCGCCGCCGAACGTGGTTTCCGGGTAGCGCTTGAGCGCGGGGAAATACCAGTCGCCGTCAAAGTGCACGGCCAACGGCTTGTCGTTGGCGATCAACTCCGCGCCCAGGCTCAGCCCGAACAGGATCAAAAACAGCCACAGCGACCACCAGCCACGCTTGTTGGCCTTGAAACGTTCGAACCGACGGCGATTGAGGGGGGACAGGTTCATCTCAATGCTCCCGGCTGGCGAAGTCGATACGTGGGTCGACCAGGGTGTAGGTGAGGTCGCCGATCAGCTTCACGATCAGCCCCAGCAGGGTGAAGATGAACAACGTACCGAACACCACCGGGTAGTCGCGGTTGATCGCTGCTTCAAAGCTCATCAGGCCCAGGCCGTCGAGGGAGAAGATCACCTCCACCAGCAACGAGCCGGTGAAGAAGATCCCGATGAACGCCGAGGGGAACCCGGCAATCACCAGCAGCATCGCGTTGCGGAACACGTGGCCGTAGAGCACGCGGTGGTTGGTCAGGCCCTTGGCCTTGGCGGTGACCACGTACTGCTTGTTGATTTCGTCCAGAAAGCTGTTTTTGGTCAGCAGGGTCATGGTCGCGAAGTTGCCGATCACCAGGGCGGTGATCGGTAGCGCCAGGTGCCAGAAGTAGTCGAGAATCTTGCCGCCCCAGCTCAGTTCGTCGAAGTTGTTGGAGGTCAGCCCGCGCAGGGGGAACCAGTCGAAATAACTGCCGCCGGCAAACACCACGATCAGCAGGATCGCAAACAGGAACGCCGGGATCGCATAGCCGACGATGATCGCCGAGCTGGTCCACACATCGAAATGGCTACCGTGCCGCGTGGCCTTCGCGATCCCCAGGGGGATCGACACCAGGTACATGATCAGCGTGCTCCATAACCCGAGGGAGATGGACACCGGCATCTTTTCCTTGATCAGGTCGATGACCTTGGCGTCGCGGAAGAAGCTGTCGCCAAAGTCCAGCCTGGCGTAGTTCTTGACCATGATCCACAAGCGTTCCGGCGCCGACTTGTCGAAGCCGTACATCTTTTCGATTTCCTTGATCAGCGCCGGGTCCAGGCCCTGGGCGCCACGGTAGCTGGAACCGGCCACCGAGACTTCGGCACCGCCACCGGCGATGCGGCTGGTGGCACCGTCAAAGCCTTCGAGCTTGGCGATCATCTGTTCCACCGGGCCACCGGGGGCGGCCTGGATAATCACGAAGTTGATCAACAAAATCCCGAACAGCGTGGGGATGATCAGCAACAGGCGGCGAGCAATATAGGCCAGCATTCAATCGCCTCCACTCGCCGGTTCGGCGTTGGTGTTCAGGGGGATGGCAGGTTTGGCGTTGGGCTTGACCCACCAGGTGGCGGTGCCCACGTCGTAGCGCGGCGGGGTTTTCGGGTGGCCGAGGTGGTCCCAGTACGCCACGCGGTACGTCTTGATGTGCCAGTTGGGGATTACGTAGTAGCCAAATTGCAATACGCGGTCCAGCGCCTTGGCATGTGCGACCAGGCTTTTGCGCGAGTCGGCGTCGATCAACTCTTCCACCAACTGGTCGACCGCTGGGTCCTTGAGCCCCATGTAGTTGCGGCTGCCGGGCTTGTCGGCGCTGGAGGACTTCCAGAATTCGCGCTGTTCGTTACCCGGCGAGGTGGATTGCGGGAAACTGCCCACCACCATGTCGAAGTCCCGCGAGCGCACACGGTTGATGTACTGCGAGACATCGACGCGACGGATGATCAGGTCGATGCCCAGGTCCGACAGGTTGCGTTTGAAGGGCAACAGTACGCGTTCGAACTCGGTCTGGGCCAGCAGGAACTCGATGGTCACCGGTTTGCCGGTGGTGTCGACCATCTTGTCGTCGACAATCCGCCAGCCGGCCTCTTGCAGCAGTTGGTAAGCCTCGCGCTGCTGGGCGCGGATCATGCCGCTGCCGTCGGTCCTGGCCGGTGCGAAGGCGTCGGTGAAGACTTCGGCCGGGATCTTGTCGCGCAGCGGTTCGAGGATCTTGAGTTCCTCTGGCCCGGGCAGGCCGGTGGCGGCCATTTCCGAGTTTTCGAAGTAGCTGCGGCTGCGCGTGTAGGCGCCGTTGAACAGCTGTTTGTTGCTCCATTCAAAATCCAGCAGCAGGCTGATGGCCTTGCGCACGCGCACGTCCTGAAACATTGGCTTGCGCGTATTGAACACAAACCCTTGCATGCCGGTGGGGTTGCCGTTGGGGATTTCTTCCTTGATCAACCGCCCCTCGGCGACGGCCGGGGTGTTGTAGGCGTTGGCCCAGTTCTTTGCGCTCATCTCTTGCCAGTAGTCGAACTGCCCGGCCTTGAGGGCTTCCAGGGCGACGGTGTTGTCGCGGTAATAGTCGGTTACGCGGTAATCGAAGTTGTAGAAACCCTTGGCAACCGGCAGGTCCTTGGCCCAGTAATCCTTGACCCGCTCGTAGCGGATTATGCGCCCGGCCTTGACCTCGACGACCTTGTAGGGCCCGCTGCCCAGCGGCACTTCCAGGTTGCCCTTGGCGAAGTCGCGGGTGGCCCACCAATGCTTGGGCAATACCGGCAGTTGCCCGAGGATCAGCGGCAATTCGCGGTTATTGGTGCGTTTGAATTTGAACAGGACGCGCAGCGGGTCTTCGGCGACCACTTCATCGACGTCGGCGTAGTAGGTCCGGTAGATCGGCGAGCCTTCCTTCATCAGTTCCTGGAAGGTAAACACCACGTCTTCGGCGCGGATCGGGTGGCCGTCATGGAAGCGTGCCTCCGGGCGCAGGTAGAAACGCACCCAGCTGTTGTCCGGGGCTTTTTCGATCTTGCCGGCGACCAGGCCATATTCGGTGATCGGTTCATCCAGGCTTTGCATCGCCAGGGTGTCGTAGATCAGGTTGATATTGTCCGCCGGCACACCCTTGCTGATAAACGGGTTGAGGCTGTCGAAGCCGCCCATGCTCGACTCGCGGAAGGTGCCGCCCTTGGGCGCATCCGGGTTGACGTAGTCGAAGTGCTTGAAGTCGGCGGGGTATTTGGGCGGTTCGTTATACAGCGTCAAGGCGTGTTGTGGCGCGGCGTGGGCCGCGGTGCACAACAACAGGCTGGCGATCAATGCAGTGCGCACACACATCATTGGGCTTTCTCCGAAGCTTTCAGCCACCACGCGCTCAGGCCCAGGCTGTAGGGCGGCGTAGTGACAAAGGCGAACCGGTTGCGGTACGCCAAGCGATGATAGTTGAGGTACCAGTTGGGAATGCTGTAGTGCTGCCACAGCAGCACCCGGTCCAGGGCGCGGCCGGCGGCCAGTTGTTCTTCGCGGGTCTGCGCCGCGAGCAGTTGTTCCAGCAGGTGATCGACGATAGGGTTGTTGATGCCTGCGTAGTTCTTGCTGCCCTTGATCGCGGCCTGGCTGGAGTGGAAGTACTGCCACTGCTCAAGGCCGGGGCTCAAGGTCTGGTTGAGGGTGATCAGGATCATGTCGAAGTCGAACTGATCCAGGCGCTGCTTATATTGCGCGCGGTCCACGGTGCGCAGGCGTGCGTCGATACCGATACTGATCAGGTTCTCGACATAAGGCTGCAGGATGCGCTCCAGGTTCGGGTTGACCAGCAGGATCTCGAAGCGCAGCGGTTGCCCGTCCTGGTTCAGCAGGCGTTGGCCCGAGAGCTTCCAGCCGGCCTCGCCCAGCAGGGCCAGGGCGCGGCGCATCGTGTCGCGGGGGATGCCGCGCCCGTCGGTCTGCGGCAGGCTGAAGGCTTGGGTATACAGGTTGGCGGGCAGTTGCTCGCGATAGGGCGAGAGCATCAGCCATTCGCGGCCGGTTGGAACGCCGGTCGCGGAAAATTCGCTGTTGGGGTAATAGCTCAGCGTGCGCTTATAGGCGCTGCTGAACAGGGTGCGGTTGGTCCACTCGAAGTCGAACATCATCCCCAGGGCTTCACGCACCTTGGTCTGGCTGAAGGTCGGCCGCCGGGTGTTCATGAACAGGCCCTGGCTCTGGGTTGGGATCTGGTGGGCGATCTGTGCCTTGATCACATCGCCACGGTTGACCGCCGGGAAGTTGTAGCCGTTGGCCCAGTTCTTGGCCTGGTGCTCGATGTAGATATCGAACTCACCGGCCTTGAAGGCTTCGAAGGCCACGTCGCTGTCGCGGTAGAACTCCACTTCAACCTTGTCGTAGTTGTAGAACCCGCGATTGACCGGCAGGTCCTTGCCCCAGTAGTCCTTGACCCGTTCGAACACCAGTTGCCGCCCTGGCGTGACCTTGCTGATCCGGTAAGGCCCGCTGCCCAGTGGCGGTTCGAAGGTGGTGGCCTTGAAGTCGCGGCCCTTCCAGTAATGCTGGGGCAGCACCGGCAGCTCGCCCAGGCGCAAGATCAGCAGCGGGTTGCCAGCACGCTTGAACACAAAGCGGATGCGATGACGGTTGAGGATATCCACCCGCGCCACTTCCTGCAGGTTGGTGCGGTACTGGGGGTGGCCTTCGGTCAACAGGGTGCGATAGGAAAACGCCACGTCATAGGCGGTGATCGGCTTGCCATCGTGAAAGCGCGCTTGCGGGCGCAGGTTGAACACCACCCAACTGCGGTCCTCGCTGTACTCCACGGACTCGGCAATCAAGCCATAGCTGGACGTCGGCTCATCGCCGGACGGCGCGTACTGGCCGGTGCCGACCATCAGCGGCTCGTTCAGCTCGTTGACGCCGTATTGCAGGAAATTGGGCGTGGAAACCGGGCTTGAGCCCTTGAAGGTGTAGGGGTTGAGCGTGTCGAACGTGCCAAATGCCATGACCCGCAGTGTCCCGCCTTTCGGCGCTGCAGGGTTTACCCAATCAAAATGGGTGAAGGTGGCCGGGTATTTGAGCCTGCCGAACTGCGTGTAACCGTGGCTTTCGGTAATCGTCGCGTTCGCACCAAAGCTCAAGGCCAGACTTATTAGTAGAAGGAGGGGACGCTTCAAATCAGGAATCCGATCCAGGCAGCTTGGGCTTTATGGTCGGTACAGTAACAGCTTGTTCCGGTTGGAAAAAGCCGGTTGGAACCACCACAGATCCAATGTAGGAGGGGGCTTGCCCCCGATAGCGGTGTATCAGCCAATGAATCGGGTGGCTGGCAGATTGCTATCGGGGGCAAGCCCCCTCCTACATTAGCTTTGCGGTGTGCTTCAAACCTTAGCGCGGCCCGGAAACCACCAGCATTTGCCCCGGCTTCAACGCCTGGCCAGTGCGCGGGTTCCAGCGCTTGAGATGTTGCATCTCGACGTTGAAGCGCTTGGCGACGATGTACAGCGAGTCGCCTTTCTTGACCTTGTATTGCACCGGCTTTTTGCTGGTCGCGACGGCGCGGCGGGTGTCCTGCATCACCAGGGTCTGGCCGACCTTGAGGGCCTGGCCGTTGAGTTTGTTCCAGCGCTGCAGGTCATGCACGTCGACCTTGTTCGCCTTGGCGATCAAGGTCAGGTTGTCGCCGCTGCGTACCTTGTAGCTGCGGCTGCGCCCGGCCACCCGTGCGGTCTCGACCTCGTCGAACACCTGTTTTTTAGGGCGCATGGCCAGTAACTCTTCCGGCTTCATCGCCGAAAGACTGCTGGTGAGCAGTTGCGCCTTGGAGCTTGGCACGAGCAAATGCTGCGGGCCGTCCAGCGTGGTGCGTTGCTTGAGCGCCGGGTTGAGCTGGAACAGTTCGTCTTCGTCGATCTCGGCCAGCGCAGCGACCCGTGACAGGTCCATGCTCTGCTTGACCTCAACCACTTCGAAATACGGAGTGTTGGCGATCGGGTTCAGGTTCACGCCATAGGCTTCTGGGGCCAGCACCACTTGGGACAGCGCCAGGAACTTGGGCACGTAGTCCTTGGTTTCCTGGGGCAGGGGCAGGTTCCAGTAGTCGGTGGGCAGGCCGAGCTTTTCGTTGCGCTCGATGGCGCGGCTGACCGTGCCTTCACCGGCATTGTAGGCAGCCAGCGCCAGCAGCCAGTCGCCATTGAACATATCGTGCAGACGGGTCAGATAGTCCAGGGCGGCGGTGGTGGAGGCGGTGATGTCGCGGCGGCCGTCGTAGGCGCGGGTCTGGCGCAGGTTGAAGTAGCGCCCGGTGGAGGGGATGAACTGCCACAGACCGACTGCATCGCTGCGCGAATAGGCCATCGGGTTGTAGGCACTTTCGATCACTGGCAGCAGCGCCAGCTCCAGGGGCATGTTGCGTTCTTCAAGGCGTTCGACGATGTAATGAATGTAGAGGCTGCCGCGTTCTCCGGCGTTCTCCAGGAAGGACGGGTTGCTGGCGAACCACAGGCGCTGTTGCTCGATGCGCGGGTTGACGCCTACGCCGTCCTGCAATTGAAAGCCCCGTCGCATGCGCTCCCAAACGTCCTGGGGGGCTTCGGGAGCTGGCTTTTCCGACAGCCAGATGACGGGTTTCTGTTTGATCTTGGCGCTGAGGTTAGGCTTGGGTTGCACGGTGGATTGTGCGGTGAAATTGCTTGATTGGCAGCCCGCCAGCGTGGCGGACACAGCCACCGCCACAGCTTGAGCCAGGCGGGTCAATGCGTCTGAATGGTTGGATTTACGAATAGATGACGACATTGGCTGGAAGTAAGTTCCGGGCAAAAATGTCGGGCGATTCTAGAAACCCGTTTGGTTCCGGTCAACCATTCAGAAAATACGTATCAGATTGCGTCCTCTTAGAACTTATCTTTCCATGCCCTCAAGCTAGCAAACACCTCGGCCCCAGAGCGGTTATCGCGGCCATTCCGTTCGTCCGCTTTTTGTTTAACGGATGTTTCAGAGGTGCGTAAAAAAGGGTTAGTACGTTTTTCCAGGGCCAGGTTGGAGGGCAATGTCATCTCGCCGCGCGCCCGTAGTTGGCGCACATGCTCCACCCGTTCGGCGATATCGGCATTGTCCGGTTCCACCGCCTGGGCAAACTTGAGGTTACTTTGTGTGTACTCGTGAGTGCAGTACACCTGCGTTTCGGCGGGCAGGGCGGCCAGGCGCTCCAGCGAGGTGTGCATCTGCTGCGGAGTGCCTTCGAACAGGCGCCCGCAGCCGGCGGCGAACAGCGTGTCGCCACACAGCAGCACGCCCTGGTGATAAAAGGCGATATGGCCCAAGGTGTGGCCGGGCACGGCGTAGACGTCGAAGTCCCAGCCCAGCACGCTGATGCGGTCGTTGTCCTGCAGGGCCACGTCCCGCGCCGGGATCTGTTCATTTGCCGGGCCGTAGACCTTGGCGCCGGTCACGCGTTTGAGTTGCTCGACACCGCCGACATGGTCGTGATGATGGTGGGTGACCAGGATGTCGCTGAGGGCCCACTGCGGGTTCTGCGTGAGCCAGGCCAGTACCGGCGCGGCATCGCCAGGGTCGACCACGGCGCAGCGTTGGGTGTGCGGGTCTTGTAACAACCAGATGTAGTTATCGGTGAAGGCGGGCAGGGCACTGATCTGTATCATTCTTCGATTCGCCAAGCTGAACACATTGGTGCATCTTAGAACGTCTAGGCGAGTTGGAGAATGCAATGACTGATAAAGCGTTCGCCCAGGCCGATCCTGAATGGCTGGCCCTGATCAGCGCGGCACGCGATTGGCTGTCCGGGCCGATCGGGCAATTTTTGCTGGATGAAGAACGGCGCATGCTCGAAGACGAGCTGGGGCGGTTCTTCGGTGGCTACCTGGTGCATTACGGCCCGTCGGCCCAGACCCCGCCATCGGCGCCGCAGGTGCAACGCAATGTGCGCCTGGGCGCGCCGTTGCCGGGGGTGGAAATTGTGTGTGAAGAACAGGCATGGCCGCTGAGCGAGCACGCCGCCGATGTGGTGGTGTTGCAGCATGGCCTGGATTTCTGCCTGTCACCCCACGGTTTACTGCGCGAAGCGGCGAGCAGTGTGCGCCCCGGTGGGCATTTGCTGATTATCGGCATCAACCCATGGAGCAGCTGGGGCCTGCGCCATGTGTTCGCCCACGACGGCCTGCGCCAGGCGCGCTGCATCTCGCCGTCGCGGGTGGGTGACTGGCTGAACCTGCTGGGCTTCGCGCTGGAGAAACGCCGCTTCGGGTGCTATCGTCCGCCGCTTGCCTCGACCAAGTGGCAAGGCCGCCTGGCCGGCTGGGAACGCCGTGCGGGTGCCTGGCAGCTGTCGGGTGGCGGCTTCTATTTATTGGTGGCGCGCAAGATCGTGGTCGGGCTGCGGCCGGTGCGCCAGGTTCAACGCCAGCCCATGGGCAAGCTGGTGCCGATGCCGATGGCCAAGGTCAATCGCAAGCAAAGCGAACCATAGATGCTCTTTTTGATTTCACCCCCCGCCGTTTTGATGGATGCAACAGATGACTGATAGCGTAGAACTCTTCACCGATGGCGCCTGCAAGGGCAACCCTGGCCCGGGTGGCTGGGGCGCATTGCTGGTGTGCAAGGGCGTGGAGAAGGAGTTGTGGGGCGGCGAAGCCAATACCACCAACAACCGCATGGAGCTGATGGGCGCCATTCGCGGCCTGGAAGAACTCAAGCGCCGCTGCAACGTGTTGCTGGTGACCGACTCGCAATACGTGATGAAAGGCATCAACGAGTGGATGGTCAACTGGAAGAAGCGCGGTTGGAAGACCGCCGCCAAAGAACCGGTCAAGAATGCCGACCTGTGGCAACTGCTCGATGAACAGTGCAATCGCCATGACATCACCTGGAAGTGGGTGCGCGGTCATATCGGCCATCCGGGTAACGAACGCGCCGACCAGTTGGCCAACCGTGGCGTGGACGAAGTGCGCGGCTACAAGCAGAGCTGATGGCGACTCACGTGTTAACATCGCGCCCTTTGGCATACACCACACCGTTGAGAGCTGAACCCTGATGGCCATCCGATCTGTTGTACTCGATACCGAAACCACCGGCATGCCGGTGACCGACGGCCACCGGATCATTGAAATCGGCTGTGTCGAACTGCTGGGTCGGCGCCTCACCGGGCGTCACTTCCACGTCTACCTGCAACCGGATCGTGACAGTGATGAAGGCGCGATCGGCGTGCACGGCATCACCGACGAATTCCTCAAGGGCAAGCCGCGTTTCGCCGAGGTGGCCGACGAGTTCTTCGAATTCATCAACGGCGCCCAGCTGATCATCCATAACGCGGCGTTCGACGTCGGCTTCATCAATAACGAATTTGCCCTGATGGGGCAGACGGATCGCGCGGATATTTCCCAGCACTGCTCGATCCTCGACACGTTGATGATGGCTCGGGAGCGTCACCCCGGTCAGCGCAACAGCCTCGATGCATTGTGCAAACGCTACGGCGTCGACAACTCCGGCCGTGAGCTTCACGGCGCCTTGCTCGACTCCGAGATTCTGGCTGACGTCTACCTGACCATGACCGGCGGGCAGACCAGCTTGTCTCTGGCGGGCAACGCTACCGATGGCAGTGGCTCGGCGGAAGGTTCGGGCAACCGCCCTTCGGAAATTCGCCGTTTGCCCGCAGACCGCAAACCGACCACGATCATTCGCGCCAGCGAGCAGGACCTGGCTGAGCATGCGGCGCGGCTTGAAGCGATTGCCAAGTCGGCCGGTGCGCCGGCGTTGTGGACCCAACTGACCCCGCAATAATCCCTGACTGGATACGGTCAAAAATGTGGGAGGGGGCTTGCTTCCGACAGCGGTGGGTCAGCAGCACATAAGTGGCTGACACACTGCCATCGGGAGCAAGCCCCCTCCCACAGTTGATCTTCAGCGTCGGCAAAATCTTCATTCGCCACATCCGCTCCCAGCTTCTACCCTGAGTGCATAGCCCTCAGGACTACACGCACTCATGTACAAAGACCTCAAGTTCCCCGTGCTGATCGTGCACCGCGACATCAAGGCCGACACCGTTGCTGGTGATCGGGTTCGAGGCATCGCCCGGGAGCTGGAACAAGAGGGCTTCAGTATATTTTCCGCAGTGGACTACGCCGAGGGCCGGTTGGTGGCGGCTACCCATCACGGCCTGGCGTGCATGCTGATCGCCGCCGAAGGCGCCGGCGAGAATACCCATCTGCTGCAAAACATGGTCGAGTTGATCCGCCTGGCACGGGTGCGCGCGCCGAACCTGCCGATCTTTGCCTTGGGCGAGCAAGTCACCCTGGAAAATGCCCCGGCTGATGCCATGAGTGAACTCAACCAACTGCGCGGCATCCTTTACCTGTTCGAAGACACGGTGCCGTTTCTGGCGCGCCAAGTGGCGCGTGCGGCGCGCAGTTACCTGGATGGCCTGTTGCCGCCTTTTTTCAAAGCCCTGGTGCAACACACGGCCGACTCCAATTATTCCTGGCACACCCCCGGCCACGGCGGCGGGGTGGCGTACCGCAAAAGCCCGGTAGGGCAGGCGTTTCATCAATTCTTCGGGGAAAATACCCTGCGCTCGGACTTGTCGGTGTCGGTGCCCGAACTGGGCTCATTGCTCGATCACACGGGGCCCTTGGCTGAGGCCGAGGCCCGCGCCGCGCGCAATTTTGGCGCCGACCATACGTTCTTCGTGATCAATGGCACCTCGACCGCCAACAAGATTGTCTGGCACGCCATGGTCGGGCGCGATGACCTGGTGCTGGTGGACCGCAACTGCCACAAGTCAGTGTTGCATTCGATCATCATGACCGGCGCCATCCCGCTCTACCTGTGCCCAGAGCGCAACGAGCTGGGCATCATCGGCCCGATCCCGCTGAGCGAATTCAGCCCCGAGTCGATCCGCGCCAAGATCGACGCCAACCCGCTGACCCGTGGCCGCCCGCCCAAGGTCAAGCTGGCGGTGGTCACCAACTCCACCTATGACGGCCTGTGTTACAACGCCGAGTTGATCAAGCAGCAGTTGGGCAACAGTGTCGAGGTGTTGCACTTTGACGAAGCCTGGTATGCCTATGCGGCGTTCCATGAGTTCTTTGCCGGGCGCTATGGCATGGGTACTTCGCGCACCCCGGACAGCCCGCTGGTGTTCACCACCCATTCCACCCACAAGCTGCTGGCCGCGTTCAGCCAGGCCTCGATGATTCATGTGCAGGACGGCGGTGCCCGGCAACTGGACCGTGATCGTTTCAACGAAGCGTTCATGATGCATATCTCCACGTCGCCGCAATACAGCATCATCGCGTCCCTGGACGTGGCCTCGGCCATGATGGAGGGCCCGGCGGGGCGTTCGCTGTTGCAGGAAATGTTCGATGAAGCCCTGAGTTTTCGCCGTGCCCTGGCCAACCTGCGCCAGCATATCGCCGCCGAAGACTGGTGGTTTTCCATCTGGCAACCGCCCTCGGTGGCCGGTATCGAGCGGGTCGCCACGGCGGATTGGCTGCTGCAGCCGCAGGATGACTGGCACGGCTTTGGTGACGTGGCCGAAGACTACGTGCTGCTCGACCCGATCAAGGTGACCTTGGTCATGCCCGGCCTGAGTGCCGGCGGCGCCTTGAGCGACTGTGGGATTCCCGCTGCGGTGGTCAGCAAGTTCCTCTGGGAGCGTGGGCTGGTGGTGGAAAAAACCGGCCTGTATTCCTTCCTTGTGCTGTTTTCCATGGGCATCACCAAAGGCAAGTGGAGTACCTTGCTCACCGAGTTGCTCGAGTTCAAGCGCAATTACGACGCCAATGCCAGCCTCGCCAGTTGTTTGCCATCGGTGTTCGCGCAGGGCCCACTGCGTTATCAAGGCCTGGGTTTGCGCGACCTGTGCGATCAGTTGCATAGCTGTTACCGTAGCAACGCAACTGCCAAGCACCTCAAGCGGATGTACACGGTGTTGCCGGAAAGTGCGATGAAACCAGCTGACGCCTACGACCAACTGGTCCGGGGCGAGGTCGAGGCGGTGTCCATCGACGCCTTGCCAGGGCGCATCGCCGCGGTGATGCTGGTGCCTTATCCGCCCGGGATTCCGCTGATCATGCCCGGCGAGCGTTTTACCGAGTCGACGCGATCGATCATTGACTACCTGGCTTTTGCCCGGACGTTCGATAGCAGTTTCCCCGGTTTTGTCGCGGATGTTCATGGGTTGCAACACGAAGATGACGGCAAGGGTCGTTGTTACACCGTCGATTGCATCAAGGGTTAAGAATGTTTATGCACGCTGTAATGAACCCTAAGTATCCAGGGCTCAGTGTTCGGGTCGCCGACGAGGGCTTTGATGCTTACGTGTGGGGCAACGACTTCAGCTTTGAGGTCAGCGCCTACGGTGAGCCACAGATGGGCAAGCGGGTCGATCAATGGTCGGTGGAGCGTATCCTGCCTTACCGCAAGTGCTACGGCATCGACCCCGAAGAGTTCGCCAGTTTCCGCGATGCGCCGGACAGTGCGATCTTCATGGCCTATCTGGATGATCGTGCGGTAGGGCATATCGTGGTCAGCACCAATTGGAACGGCTTTGCTCACGTCGACGAACTGGCCGTGGCGTTGCCGGCCCGCCGACACGGAGTGGCCAAGGCGCTGTTGGACGTGGCGCAGTTCTGGAGCCGCAAGAAAAACCTGCCGGGCATGATGCTCGAAACCCAGAACAACAACCTCGGGGCCTGCCGTTTGTACGAGCGTTGCGGTTACGTGATGGGCGGCATTGACCACCTGCGCTATCGCGGCATTGACCCGCAAACCCGCGAAGTGGCGATTTTCTGGTATCGGCTATTCAAGACCGAGGTCCAACAGCCTTAGCTCGCCAGCAGGCCTTGCGCCTTCTGGGCAACGATCTCCAGCAGCGTATTCAGCGCCGGTGAGGCCACGGCCTCGCCGAGGGTCAGCGCGTACAGGCTGACCATGATCGGCGGTGACACCGGGCACGCGTCCAGCCCGGCCTCACGCGCGCCGAACGCGGTGAACGGGTCGACAATCGCCAGGCCTTCTCCGGCTTCCACCATGCTGCGCATCATCTGGTAGGTCTGCACCCGCGTCTGCACCACTGGCAGCGGGCGCAAGGCTTGCAGCTTGGCGTCCAGTTGGCGGCTGAGCGGGTCGTGCCCTTCGAGGCCGATCATCGATTGGCCGGCAAGGTCCTGCAGCGCAATGTACTTCTGCTTGGGTTTGAGCCAGCCATGGGGTGCCAGTAGTTGCAGTTTGCCCTGGGCCAGTACGCTGCTGTGGATTTGCGGATGTTCCGGGTCATGCAGGCTCAGGCCCACATCGGCTTCGTGCAGCAGCAGGCTCCTGACGATGTCCCGGGTTGGCTGGCTGGAAAGGTTGCACGGCGTGTCCTGAAAACGTCGGCGCAGCAGCGCGATGCTCTGTGGCAACAATTGGTTGGCCAGGGGCGGCGTGCACAGGGCGCGCAGGGGCGGGGCGTGATGGTGTTTGAGGCGGCTGGCCAGGCGCTGCACCGGTTCCAGCGCTTCGTACACTTGGGCAATGTGCGCTTGCAACTCCAGCGTTTCGCGGGTGGCTTGCAAGCGCCCGCGCACACTGGCGAACAGCATGAAGCCCAATTGCTGCTCGGCGTCCTTGAGCGCCGCGTCCACATCGCCCACGGGGAGTTGCAACCATTCGGCGGCCGTGCCGAGGTGTCCGGTCTGCAAGATGGCCTGAATCACTTCGATATGACGTAAACGCATCGCCGGAGTCTATGTGCAGCGCGCCGGGGATTCAATAGAATGGCTACGCTGATCATCAATGACCAAAGCCGGCTACCGGCGTTAACAACAAAAACAGGTCTGGTCTCATATGCCTCTACCCTTGCTCAAGCTCGGGGTAACGGTCAAGCAACTGCTGGTCCTGGTGACCGTCGGCTGCGTGGCTGCTTATCTGTTCGACACTCAACCCGAAACCATCCCGGAAAATCTCGCACTTGAAGCGTTCATCCGTTCCCAGGAACAGGTGGTCGAGCAGGTTGGTGCGGTACTGGAAGTGGCCCTGGTCAGGCAGGTAGTCGCGCATCCCGGCTACAACACAGCGGGGTATCGGCGTTCCATGTTCGCGGTGGAGGGCGAGCGGGGGAGGTTGATGGTGACCGTAAAGACGGTCGAGGGGGAGCAGGGTATCGAGGTGACGCAGATCAGTCGTCCGTGATCACCCCAGCCCAGTCAATGCCATCAATGGCCAGGACTGAGCCGGTGGATAGGGCGAGATCTTATGACGCGAGGATGGTTTGCGACTCGCGCACAAGGATGGTGCCCGATTGAATCAATTTGAATTCGTCACCTTCCAGCTTTTCTACACGGTCGCCAATGGCCAGCTTGTAGGTGGTGGTAGGTGCCGAGCCAGCCAGGTCGCCTTGCGCCGGGTTGGATTCCTGGAACTCATGCACCGAATACACACGTCCTTCTGCGTCTCTGGCATGAAACTGTCCGACTAGTACTGCTGCCATCTGTTTAGAACCTCTGGAGATAAACACTCGATTTGCGGTTCTGTAGACCGTCAGAGAGCGGGGTAGTTTACCTATGGAAAAAAATAAAATTCGCTGATGTTTTCAGATGCTTCCTACACGTCGAGGTGCAAGATAAGCGCCCGCGCGATTAACAAAACCTTCTGGTGATCACGCCGCGAAAACTCTATAACTACAAGCTCCTTTAGTCAGACGTCGAGAAACCCCAATGAGCAAGGTCTACACGATTGCCGTCCTGGTTGGCAGCTTGAGAAAAGACTCGATCAACCGCAAGGTCGCCCTGGCCCTGGCCGAACTGGCACCCGCCAACCTCAGGTTGAACATTGTGGAAATTGGCGACCTGCCGCTCTACAACGAAGACATAGACGGTGCGACACCGCCGGCAGCGTACAGTACTTTCCGTCAGCAGGTGGGTTCATCCGACGCGGTGCTGTTCGTGACCCCCGAATACAACCGCTCCGTACCCGCCCCGCTGAAGAATGCCATCGACGTAGGGTCCCGCCCGTATGGGCAGAGTTCGTGGAGCGGCAAGCCGGGGGCGATCATCAGTGTGTCACCGGGCGCCATTGGCGGTTTTGGTGCCAACCACCATCTGCGCCAGTCCCTCGTGTTCCTCGATGTGCCCTGCATGCAGCAGCCGGAAGCTTATCTGGGTGGGGCAGGCAGTGTGTTTGACGAGGCCGGCAAATTGTCGGAAAAGACCAAGCCGTTCCTGCAGGCGTTTATTGATGCCTACGGCAAGTGGGTAGAAAAACAGCACGGCTGATAGCGCAGCCTTCACGCACGTAGCGAGCTTTTGTGACGAGGGAGCAGGCTCCCTCGCCACAGTCAGCGCATTCCTACAGTGGGTTTATCGCAGCCAGTTAGTGCGTGCCAGCTCAATGACCTCGTCACCGCGCCCGCTCATCACTGCCTTGAGCATGTACAGGCTGAACCCCTTGGCTTGTTCCAGCTTGATAGTCGGCGGCATCACCAGCTCCTGGGTGGCGGTGACCACATCCACCAGCACCGGGCCATCATGCGCCAACGCGCGGCGCAGCGCCGGTTCCAGGTCCTCGGATTGCTCCACGCGGATGCCGAGGATGCCCATGGCGTTGGACATCGCCGCGAAGTCTGGGTTTTTCAGTTCGGTGCCGGCATCCAGGTAGCCGGCCGCCTTCATTTCCATCGCGACAAACCCCAATGACGAGTTATCGAAGACGATAACTTTGACCGGCAGGTTGAGCTGCGCCAACGAGATGAAATCCCCCATCAGCATGGCAAAACCGCCGTCGCCCGACATCGAGATCACTTGCCGCCCCGGGAACGCCGCTTGTGCGCCGATGGCCTGGGGCATGGCGTTGGCCATGGAGCCGTGGTTGAACGAGCCGATCAGACGGCGCTGGCCATTCATTTTCAAGTAGCGCGCCGCCCAGACGGTGGGCGAACCCACGTCGGCGGTGAAGATCGCGTCATCATCGGCCAGCTCACTGAGCAGGCGCGCCACGTATTGCGGGTGGATAGGGCGGTTGGCCTTTGATGGCTGTGCGAGGTCGTCCAGGCCCTGACGGGCTTTTTCGTAATGCTTGAGGGACGTTTCGAGGAAGCTGCGATCGGTCTTGCGGGTCAGGCGAGGCAGCAGGGCGTCGAGGGTTTCGCTGACATCGGCGGCGATGCCCAGGTCCAGCGTGGCGCGACGACCCAAGGCCTGTGGGTCGCGGTCGATTTGAATGATGTTTGCGTCGGTGGGGTAAAACTGGCGGTAGGGGAAGTCGGTGCCGAGCATGATCAGCGTGTCGCAGTCGAGCATCGCATGGTAGCCCGAGCTGAAGCCGATCAGGCCGGTCATGCCCACGTCGAACGGGTTGTCCCACTCCACGTGTTCCTTGCCGCGCAGGGCGTGCACCACCGGCGCGCCCAACGTGTCGGCCAGGGCGACCACCTGGTCATGCGCACCGGCGCAACCGCTGCCACACAACAGCGTGACCTTCTGGCTGCTTTGCAGGATGTCGGTGAGGCGTTGCAGGTCCTGTTCCGCCGGCAGGGTGCGCGGCGCGTGTAGGGCGGGCCAGGGCTTTAGCGTGTTTTCGACTTCCAGCAGCGACACGTCCCCCGGGATCACCACCACCGCCACGCCGCGATTGAGGATCGCCGAGCGCATGGCGCGGTGCAGCACCTGGGGCATCTGCTCGGGGTTGGTGACCAGTTCGATAAAGTGGCTGCACTCCTTGAACAGCTCCTGGGGATGGGTTTCCTGGAAGTAGTTGAGGCCAATCTCGGACGATGGGATCTGTGCGGCAATCGCCAGTACCGGCACATGGTTGCGATGGCAATCGAACAGGCCGTTGATCAAATGCAGGTTGCCCGGCCCACAGCTGCCGGCGCACACCGTCAGCTCACCGGTGGCCGCCGCTTCGGCACCGGCGGCGAACGCGGCGACTTCTTCGTGGCGCACGTGCATCCACTCGATGCTGTCCATGGTGCGCAGGGCGTCGGTGAGGCCGTTGAGGCTATCGCCGGTCAGGCCCCAGATGCGCTTGATGCCCGCCTGTTCAAGGGTGGTCGCCAATTGCTGGGCCAGGTTGATTTTCGCCATGAAGAACTCCAATCGTCAGTGAGGTTAAAAATTGCTGATCAATAGGGGACAGTTCGATCACGGCGAATGCTCCGCGCTTAATGTGAAGATTGCGTCATGGCGGCGCGGTATTGGCGGGTGCGCCGGGCGATAAACCATTGATCGCGCACCAGTGCCATGCATGGGGCGACCTTCGCCTTGGGCCGATGGCCACGGCTGAGGCGGCGCATCTGGTAGCGCACCACGGCGAGGATGGCGAGAGAGGCCAGGGGTTTGCGCTGCCAGTCGATCGGTTTGAGTTGCGGGTTGGGGTCGCGACCTTCGCGCCACTGCTTGATCAATTGCGGCTCCAGGGTCAGGGCGGTGGCGATACCGGCCATGGCAATGCCGCTGTCGAGCACCTGCTGCACCACGGGCAGGCGGCGAATGCCACCGGTGACCATCACCGGCATGGTGGCGATGGCGGCAAGCTCGGTGGCCATCTCCAGGAAGTATGCCTCACGCGCCAGGGTGCGACCGTCACGCGCTTCGCCTTGCATGGCCGGGGCTTCGTAGCTGCCGCCGGACAATTCCAGCAGGTCGATGGGCAACCGGTTGAGCATCTCGACCACGGCGCGCGCGTCGGCCTCTGCAAAGCCGCCCCGCTGGAAGTCGGCGGAGTTGAGTTTGACCGCCACGCAAAACCCAGGGCTGACACTGGCGCGCACCGCAAGGATCACTTCCAGCAGCAAACGCGCACGGTTCTCCAGTGAACCGCCCCAGCGGTCGGTGCGCTGGTTGCTCAAGGGTGACAGGAACTGACTGAGCAGGTAGCCATGGGCGCCGTGGATCTGCACGCCGCTAAACCCGGCTTTCTCGGCCAGGCGCGCACTGGTGGCGAAGCGCTTGATCACCTCTTGGATATCGCCCTCGGTCATGGCCTTGGGCTTGGCGAACATCTTCGAGAATCCGCCCAGGTCGAGTGCAATGGCAGAGGGCGCCACTGCTTGCTGGCGCAGATTGGCCGGCGTCTGGCGTCCCGGATGGCTGAGTTGTACCCAGAAATGCACGCCCTTGCCGCGCGCGACCTCGGCCCACTCGCGAAAGCTGTCCAGCTGCTGCTCATCCTCAAGGGCGACGCCGCCGGGGCCGGTCATGGCGCGGCGGTCGATCATCACATTGCCGGTGATCAACAGGCCCGGTTCACCCTCCGCCCAGGCGTTGTACAGCTGCTTCAATTCGCGGGACGGTGCTTGTCGGGCATCGGCCATGTTCTCTTCCATCGCGGCTTTGGCGATACGGTTGGACAGAACCTGGCCGTTGGGCAGTTGCAGGGCTTCAAAGGGTGACATGGTTGACTCCTGAGCGGGGGAGGCCTCAGGCTAAGCTTAAAGTTAACTTTAATGTCAAGCGGGCGTCGGGATGAATATTGGTGAGCTGGCAAAACAGAGCGGTTTGGCGGCGTCGCGCATCCGCTTTTATGAAGCCCAAGGTTTGATCAGCCAGGTGGGGCGCCAGGCCAACGGCTATCGGCGTTATTCACAAGAGGCACTGCAGACCCTGCAATTGATTCAAAGCGCGCAACAGGCCGGGTTTACCCTGCAGGAACTCAAGGCCTTGATGCCTGCGCCAGGCGAGCACAAGCGTGAAGAGCTGCTCGAGGCGCTGGAGCGCAAGGTGGCGCAGATCGAAGGGATGCAAGCGCAACTGGCCCACAGCAAGGCGCAATTGCTCGGCGTGATCGAAGCGGTAAGGGCGCAACCGCAAGGGGTGCCGTGCTCCATGGGGCAGAAGCAGGTGCTGGCGTCGATCAAGGTCGGCCCACAGTAAGCAGATCCAAATGTGGGAGGGGGCTTGCCCCCGATAGCGGTGGGTCAGTCATCTAAGCGTTGACTGACACTTTGCTATCGGGGCAAGCCCCCTCCCACAGGTAGTTTTGCTTTGTTCTGCAGATTCGGTCTTAGCGGCGACGGAACAGCGGCAGCGGCTCATCCGTTGCAGCCTGGTACGTCACCGAGAAGTCCTTGAGGCTTTCCAGCGCTTCGTACGGGTCTTTGTCGGCGCGCAAGGCGAAGGCATCGAACCCGCAACGGCGCAGGTAGAACAACTGGTCGCGCAGCACATCGCCAATCGCGCGCAGCTCGCCCGTGTAACCGTAACGGTCACGCAGCAGGCGCGCGTTGGAGTAGTTGCGACCGTCGGTAAAGGCCGGGAAGTTCAGGGCGATGACCTGGAAGTGTTCCACGTCGGCGCCGATTTCCTCGGCTTCTTCATCGGCGTCCAGCCACACACCCAGGCCGCCGTCGCGGGCCTTGAGGGCGTGGCCGTGCTCGCGCCACAGCGCCAACGGCACGATCAGGTCGTCGCAGTTGGAAATGCCGTCGAAGCTCGCGTCCTTGGGCAGCAGGTGCCAGGTTTCGTCGAGGACTTCGTTGTTCTTAATGATTCGCTGCATAGACGCGCTCCTTGAACAGGTCAATGCCGATGCGCTGGTAGGTGTCGATGAAACGCTCATCTTCGGTGCGCTGTTCGATGTACACGTCGATCAGCTTGCCGATCACCTCGGGCATGGCTTCCTGGGCGAAGGACGGGCCGAGGATCTTGCCCAGGCTCGCATCGCGGCTGGCGCTGCCGCCCAGGGACACTTGGTAGAATTCTTCGCCTTTCTTGTCCACGCCCAGGATGCCGATGTGGCCGACGTGGTGGTGACCACAGGCGTTCATGCAACCGGAGATGTTCAGGTCCAGCTCGCCGATGTCGAACAGGTAGTCCAGGTCGTCGAAACGGCGCTGGATCGATTCGGCAATCGGGATCGATTTGGCGTTGGCCAGGGAGCAGAAGTCGCCACCCGGGCAGCAGATGATGTCGGTCAGCAGGCCGATGTTCGGCGTGGCGAAACCGCCTTCGCGCAGCTCGCCCCACAGGGTGAACAGTTGGCTCTGCTCAACGTCCGCGAGGATGATGTTCTGCTCGTGCGAGGTGCGCAGTTGGCCGAAGCTGTAGCGCTCGGCCAGGTCGGCGACGGCGTCCAGCTGCTTGTCGGTGATATCGCCCGGTGCAACACCGGTGGGTTTGAGCGACAAGGTGACGGCGACATAACCCGGCTTTTTGTGCGCCAGGGTGTTGCGGCCACGCCAGCGGGCAAAGCCTGGGTGCTCTGTATCCAGCGCTGCGAGCTCGGCGTCCTGGTTGGCCAGGGCCTTGTACTCAGGGTCGACGAAATGCTTGGCGACGCGGTGCACTTCGGCTTCGGTCAGGGTGGTCTGGCCGCCGCGCAGGTGTTCCATCTCGGCGTCGACTTTCTGGGCGAACACCTCAGGGGTCAGCGCCTTGACCAGGATCTTGATCCGGGCCTTGTACTTGTTGTCACGACGGCCATAGCGGTTGTAGACCCGCAGGATGGCGTCGAGGTAGCTCAACAGGTCTTGCCACGGCAGGAACTCGTTGATGAACGCGCCGACCACGGGGGTACGGCCCAGGCCGCCACCGACCAGGACGCGGAAGCCCAGCTCGCCGGCCGCGTTGTACACCGGCTCCAGGCCGATATCGTGCACTTCGATGGCGGCGCGGTCCGAGGTCGAGCCATTGATGGCGATCTTGAACTTGCGCGGCAAGTAGGCGAATTCGGGGTGGAAGGTGGTCCACTGACGCACGATTTCACACCAGGGGCGTGGGTCGATCAGCTCATCGGCGGCAACACCGGCGAATTGGTCGGTGGTCACGTTGCGCAGGCAGTTACCGCTGGTCTGAATGGCGTGCATCTGCACGGTCGCCAGCTCAGCCAGGATATCCGGCACATCTTCAAGGGCCGGCCAGTTGAACTGTACGTTCTGGCGGGTACTGATGTGGGCATAGCCTTTGTCGAAGTCGCGGGCAATCTTGGCCATCATGCGCGTCTGGCGCGAAGTCAGTTGGCCATAGGGCACGGCCACCCGCAGCATCGGCGCAAAGCGCTGAACATAAAGGCCATTTTGCAGGCGCAGAGGGCGGAACTCTTCTTCGCTCAGTTCACCTGCTAGGTAGCGTCGGGTCTGATCACGGAACTGCTTGACGCGGTCCTCGATGATGCGCTGATCGTATTCGTCGTATACGTACATATAGGTCCTGTTCTCGGCAAATCTGCGCGCACGGCCGCGCACTCCCAACGGAGCCGGCGCACGATACCAGTTTGCGTTTATGCGCAAAAGTGATGTTTGAGTATATGCAAATAACCAAATTGACTAATGAGAACGGTTATCGCGATACCCACATTTGTCATGCGGGCAATCGTCGACTTTACTGTGAGCGTGTTTGAGTGCAATCACCTATAAAACCGATAAGAGGCGATGCCATGAGCAATCCGACCAAAGCCCGTAAACCCGACAGTACCGTGGATGCCTGGGCGATTCTGTTCCTGATCATCCTGGTGGTGGGAGCCGCTGTGTTCTGGGTCAGTCATCAATGACGAAGGCGTTTCTCAGCGCTGGCAATTCGACCCAGACCTTCTAGATCAGTTACGCGCAATTCATGCAGGCCGCCGCCAGGGACCTCGGCCTGGATTTGCGTGCGCGCGATTCCGAGCGCAACGCCGAGAGCAGCGTCTCCCAGGCCGGTGACGCCTTGCAGGGCAGCAGGGTGAAGCTGTTGACCGCCTACCGGATCGAGCGCGCTCTGCGCAGGCAAGCCCCCCAGCTTGATCGGTGCATTCACCGCGCTCGGCGCGGGTCAACTAACTATGCATCACCGATAACACTACCCGCCGTGATGTGCTGCCTCCCTTATCAAATAAGGAGAGGCCTCATGCCAAGCCCCACCCCCAACGCGACAACTTCTGCGACATCGTCACTGGCCAGCGAAAGCATCCACTGCGCGTTTATTGAAGACAAAATTCCCAAATGGCTGATCGACGCCACCGCGCCCAGGCGCGCGGCACTAAAAGACGCCAACCTGGCTTTGCCTGATTGGTATCACCAGGTCTCAGTGCAACAGCGCGATGCAATAAGCGCCGCCAGCACCGCCAGTTTTATCTCCCAGACGGCGCTGGACAAGGCGCTATCGGGCTTCAAGGACATCGACACCTTCGCCGAACCCCTGCTGGTATCAGCGCTTGAGAAGCAGTTTCGCGTCACGCTGGACGTCAAGAAAACCTTCGTGTGCCTCAGGAAACCTGTGGAAATGGGGATTCTGAGCATCGACGTCGCAAGTTTCGAGTTCTTGAAACTGCCGCTGTTACAGGCAGCGTTACATAACTTCGAGGCCTGGGAGTGCGAAACCGATGCCTTCCATGAATCGTCCGGCTTTGTGCTCGAGGGCACGACTCCCGAAATGTTCGAACCCCTTGCAACCTCCTTGACGGTGGCGCAGTTCACCGCGCTGTGCCGGTCTCTGGATATCGGCGCGAAGTACCAGGATTACCTCACGGGCTATTTCAAACCTGCCAACGGCGTACTCGATCCGGCGCTGCAAGTGAAGTTCATCGCCGCCCAAAAGGACGCGCTGTGGGCCGCCGCTGAATTGGCGCTGCACAAAAAACACATCGAACTTGCCGACTACAACATGATCAAGTCCGTCATTCAGGGAGAGATGGATCCGCGGCTGAACGGCAAGTCGGTGTGGTTAAAGGACCTGAGCCTGATGAAGCACCGGATGACCGGTTGTGTTCTGTTCAGCATTGGTGGGCTCAATCATCACGAGAATGAGCTTATTTTGTATGTGCCCCATGACCCGGAGCACCCGCTCAAGCGGTACACCTATACGCAAATGCGCGCGGAGTTCAAACGCCAGTTCACTGCCGCTGACCCTTCGGGGTCCCAAGCTGACGGTCCGACCAGCTACCAGCGGTTTTTCAGTCAGTTTGTGGCCTACGCCGACCGTGCGCATTACTTCAGTCAATTTACCGAAGACTCGCCGGATGCACCGTTCGTTGACACGGTCGGCCCGTATCTCCCGTTGTTGAATAACCTGACAAAGGTGATCGGTGCATTTTCGGTGTTTACCGCTATCAAGGAACTGCCGCCTGCCGGCACGCCCAAGCAGGTGGCGGTGAAGGATCCCTATCTTGCCCCGGACGCGATGGATCGCGCAGACCAACGTACCTGGGCTGAAAACACTGACGTATGGGCCTACCTGTTCGAGCGCCATTGCGATCAACTCTTTGCCGATGCCAAAAGCCACGCCGTGCCCACGGCGGATGTGGATGCTCTGGCGCGTTCAAAAAAGCTCTCTGGCTTGCTGAACATCGGCATGTTGCTGTTGGGCGGCGTGTCGATGTTTGTGCCGGTGTTGGGTGAAATCATGATGGGGGTGATGGTCGCCCAACTGCTTCAAGAAACGTTTGAGGGTGTCGTCGAATGGAGCGAAGGCGATCGCAAGGCCGCGAAGGCGCACCTGATCGACGTGGCGGAGAACCTTGCCCTGTTGGCGGTGATGACCGGGGCCGGCAAAGGTCTGGCCAAGCTGACGGCGGTCAAGGCCGAGCCGGTGATCGAGGGCCTGGAACGCGTCACGTTGCCCAATGGTCAGGTCCGACTCTGGAAGCCGAACCTTGAGCCCTACGAGCGCAACGTGGATTTGACCGGTGCGCAGCCTGACGCGCAGGGCCACTATGTGATCGACGGTACAATCTACGCCCGCCGAGGGGGCAAGACCTACGAGATTTTTTACGATGCATCGAGCAAGCAATCGCGGATCAAACACCCGAGTGACCCTGACGCCCACCAGCCTGTTTTAACGCCTGCCCCTGAGCTGTCAGCCGACAGGAGCGTGACGAAAAAAGCGTTTGGCTACCCTCTCAGCGGGGAAGGTGCCGCAGGTACCTCCGGCTTGAACCCCTCGCTGGCGCCCCGTGTGCTGGACCTCTATCCCGACCTGACGATACAACAGGCCAACGGGTTTGTCCTGAAGCAGGTGCAGGCGGGGAAAACCGATGCGCAAATTTTCAGTCGCCTGCAAACGCTGTCCCGTGAATGGGATGCGCTGGAGCGGACACTCGATCAGTGGGCAAGTGCCGGCGACGAGCAGCGAGCCACGACGGTAAGGGCGATAAAAACGTGCTGGCGAAATGCGCCGCTGGCCGAGGAAAATCCTGGCCTGCGTAAATTGTCGATAGTCCTGGATGCGCCGTTACCCGTCCTTGAGGCCGATTTCTCCCATGTGCTTGAACTCGATGTCCAAGGGGCTGGAGTGACCCCCAACGCTATCAACGTGATGCTTGAGCGTTTCCCTGAGGTGCAAGACCTTTCACTGACAAATGCTGTGCTGCGCAGTGCGCCCCATCAATTGAGCCGGATGCAGAAGCTGACTCGGCTTACGCTGCAACTGGAAATCCCGCTTAGAGGCGTTTCGTCACGGCTGCGGACATTGGCCAACCTCGAGGAGTTGAATCTGAGTATTCGGGGGCCGCTCGAAGATGAAGGCAATCTGGACCTGAGCAACATGGACAAGCTGCGCGTATTAACCATCGATGCACCCCATTTGAAAACCTGGCCTTCCGGACTGTTTGAACTCCCGCATCTTGAACGATTGGATTTAAAGAGTACCGCCATAAAAACTTTGCCGACTGAGCTCTCCAAGGCGCACGAGCAACTGTTGCAGGGCTTGAACCTCAATTGGAGCAATTTCACCGAGGGTGGCCTCACCTCGGCGTATGAGTCCCTGAAGAACACCTCTGGCGGCGCACTTCTTCGAGAGGCGATCGGAGGTGAATATTGCCAACGAGTCTTGCCTCGTTTTGGCCCGTGGGACCGTGGGGATTTAAGGCTCTTGTACGAGATGCTGGGCAGCAAGAGCTGGAAAGCCATTGAGGAGATTGATTCGCTGAGTAGACAGTACGACGAACTCTGCGGGCAACTTGACGCGTGGAGTGCCGGCAAAATAGAGGAGCGTGCGGCAAGGCAGCAGATGGGCCAAGGCCTGCAAAATTGCTGGCGTAAAACCGTGCTGAAACACTTTGGCGTGCATGGCGGTGACATGCTTGTTGCGATGTCGGATGGTCTGGTGAGCGAACTGCCAGTACTGTCGGGGCAAAAATTGTCCAGCGTACGAATACTGAAGTTGAACGATCTGCGCCTCCCGGCCGAACGTATACGTGAATTTATTCGTGCTTTTCCCGCCACCACGAACCTGGATTTGAGCCGCTGTGAGTTGGCCGAAGTCCCGCTGGTGTCGGATGACTTGCCGGCGCTGGAGATACTCAATCTTGACAAGAACCCGCTGACGAGAGTGGATGTGCGCGGGATGAATAATCTCTGGGCCTTGATGCTCCGGGCGACAGAGCTGAGTGAATGGCCCAGCGGGGTAGAGGATCTGCCGAACCTGATGTGTCTGGATTTGCGTGAGAGCCGGCTTTCCACCCTGCCAGAGGTATTCCTGTCCCGCGACGAACTCGTGCTCAATACGCATTTGGGCGGCACGCCGTTGAACCCGCAAGCGCTGTCTGACTTGCAGGTGGCACGCCAGCGTGTCGAAGGCGCAAATGTCTTGCCGCAAGGTGCTCTGGAAAGGTTGGCGACCGCAGAGGTCTCACCGACTTTTCCGCCACTGAGGGCGGGCCTACGGCTCAGCAAAACGCTGTGGACTTTGCCGCCTCCGGAAATCCTTGAAGGTGAGGGGGCATTGTCACTGGAAGGGCGATTACGGCGAACGTTGCCTGGTCTCACGGAAGCGGGGCTTTCAGGTTGGCTCGAGGCCATGAATGAAAAGGGCTTTACCTCGTCGCAAATCCACCAGTTGATCAATGTTTGGAATCAGCAGTTCGAAACGCTGACACGCGAACTCAATGGTTGGATGTTGGATCGATATTCGCAAGTCCGTCAGAACGTTGATGTCCGAAAAGCCGGCTTTCACATTATCTATCGGTGGGCGCAGGGGAGATTTGCACCCAGTTTCGAGCAGGAGCTGAATCTGAGTGGGTTAAAACTGGGCGTGCTGCCTGAGCTGTCGTTGCCACTGACTGGCGTTACAACGCTGGATATGACCGGTATGGAACTTTCCTCTACCGCTTGCGAGGCGTTTCTGCGTTCGGTTACCGACGTTCGTACACTCAGGCTAAGCAAAAACCCTCTGGAAGTCTTGCCCTCGACCCTGTCCTCCCTGGAGCAGCTTGAGCGGCTGGAGTTGTCTGACACCGGCCTGGAGGACTCCGACTCTGTGAATGCCGTGATGCGTCGCTTCAAGCACTTGAAATGGCTGGACCTGAGTCGAAACCGACTTGGATTCGGGTTTGATCTCACTGGCTTGGATGCGCTCGAAACGGTGGATCTGAGTTACAACTATATTTATGACTGGCCTGAAGGCGTTTTCGAAAGTAGAACGCTCAAGACCTTGAATTTGGCAAGTAACCAGCTTGATAGACTTCCCGATGAACTGTTTGAAGAGCAGCATGAGGCGTTAGTCAAAGGCATCAATGTGGTGGATAACGCACTCGAGATCGGCTTCCTTAGGAGAATTCGCGATGAATTGCGTGTCGCCTCGGGCGACGTGCCACCCCATGAAGAACTCGGCAGCTATTTGGGTTACACATTGGAACAAGTGACGCAGGAGGTCATCGATTACGAGGACGAAGTTGGAGCCTCGGGAGAGGAAGGAAATTCTGACGAAATTTCGGATTAATGATCAAGTAATCAACCTCCCACGTTTGGCAGACGCCAGCGCATTCATCTTGCGCTGGCTCAAACCCCAGCCAGGTGCAGCACCAGCTGCACGATACCCAACAGGGTCAAGGCAAAGATTACGGTAAACACAATGCCCAGCACGATGAAGTGGCTGGGCTTGCCGTGGGTAAAGTCGCGCGCACGGTTTTTGCCGCTCTGCACACCGAAGGCGGCAGCCATCACGCTGTGCAGCATTTGCCAAAAGGTTGGCGGCTTGTTGCTGGAGTCGTTCATGTGGCCCTCGACGGGGGGATAAACCCAATGCTCCACAAAGGATAGTCAACTTGCGCTAAAACGCGGCCCCATAGCTATCTACTGCCTGGCAGGGCAGCGTACTGGATGTACTGAGACTCCTTAACTCGCGTCACCAGGAGTCACTAGATGTCAGGCATACCCCCTCGCGCAGACGACGGTCTGCATACGAAACAGATCAGAACCAGCATCCCGGCGTGGATTGCTCACAGTACGCTCACCGATATTCAAAGCCTCAAGCGTGCGTTGTTTCCCGGCCACTCCCCGTCAGCGCCGCTACCGCACTGGCAGACCAGCGCCAGCCCGCAACTGCAAAGCGCCCTCAGCACCAGTCAGACGCGAAGTCGCACCTCCCGGGAGCTTCTGGCCAAGACCCTGGAAACGTTGAAAGGGGTGAGCGCGTTTACCGAGCCGCTGCTGGTCGAGGCCTTGAAAAAGCGCCTAGGGAAGACCCTGGATGTGAATAAAAATGCGCTGTTCTACCTGCGCTACCGCATGGCGACCGAACGGCACACATTGCTCCAGGCGGCGTTGTTGAACTTCGAAGGTAATGAGGACTTTTCCCAGACGCAGCTGGGTGAAACCAGCGCCTTGGCGCCTATCGATGCGCTGATCACTGAGTATGGAGAGTTCGACCACGTAGTCGGGGGATCGCCGGCGACTTATCGCTATACCGAAAAACTGCCGCTTTCCCCCCAGGATTTCTCCCAGTTGTGCCGCACGCTGGATCTGGGGCGGCAATATCAAGAACACTTGAAACAGGTGTTCGAGGCACCTGACCGTGCGGCAGTGGTGCGCTCACAGATGATCGCCGCGCAAAAAGACCTATTGGAAGTGCGGGTGCACACCGCCCGCATGAAGAATGAGATCACTGAATCATTCTATCGGGCGCTGCTGGCCGTGCTGTCCGGCACCCCGTACGCGACGCTGGAAGGCAAGCCATTGGCCTACAGCCGCTTATCGATTTTCGGTATGCCTCTGGGCGAAGTCGTCCTGATTGGCCCGGGCTTCAAACCCAAAGGACGTACGGCGTTCGACTGGGTCTATCCGATCCCGGGTGTCCTCGACTTGTTGATCCCTAAAATGCCCGTTGGGCGCTTCGTAGTGTGGATTCCGGGGGCGCCGCTGTACCCGCTCAAGGAGTACGACTCGATTGCGCAATTCAACCAGGACCTAGCGATCAATTTGCGCGCGCCGTCCTATCAGAAGCTGTTCGCCAGCCTGCTGCCGCAAAACAAGGCGGCGGATTTTTTGCAGCGTTTGGAAGCCAGGTTGTACACCTACAAATGGAACAACCAAGGGCTGCGCGAGCGGGTGTACGACGAGAATATCGATCTGAACCTGCGCGACACGCCCATCACCGACGAGCCGTTCGGCGCCCTCTACGATCTGCATGTGCAGCGCCTGAAAGACAACGCGCTGGCGGTGGCAGTACCCACCGCCGAAGCTGATCGCCAGGCCGCCAAGGAACGTCTCGACTATTGGCTGAGTATCGGCATGAATGCGCTCAACGTGGCAGCGTTCGTCGTGCCGGGGGTGGGCGAGTTGATGATGGCGGTGACCGCCGTTCAGTTGGGAATGGAGGTCTACCACGGCATCGAATCCTGGCAACAGGGAGATATGGAAGCGGCTTTGGGCCATTTGGAGTCGGTAGCGCTGAATGTCGCCTTTATGGCGGGCCTGGGCGTGGCCGGTGTAATGGCAGGCAAGGCGCCGCTGATTCAGGTGTCCAAATGGGTCGATGGGATGGTGCCGGTCAAGCTGCCCAGCGGCGAGGCTCGGCTCTGGAAGCCCGACCTTGTGCCGTATCGGAGCAAGGTGGTGATTCCGCCTTCGGTCAAGCCCAACGCCCGTGGTCAATATGAAGTAAATGGCAAGATTTACGTGCGTATCGGCGACGGTGTTTACGAAAAGGGTTTTGATACCCATCTAAAAAAATGGCGGATCAAACACCCCACCAACGATGGGGCGTATCAGCCCATCCTGCAGGAGAATCGCGGCGGCGCCTGGCGTGAAATCCACGAGCGGCCTCTGGAGTGGGATCGCCTGACCCTGTTACGCCGTATCGGCCATGAGACCGAGGGCTTGTCTGACGAAACCTTGACCACCCTTGGCGAGATAAGCGGGGTCAGTGACGATGCGCTGCGCCAGATGCATGTGGATGGCCTGCCGGTGCCCTCGTTGCTCGCCGAGACCCTGCGCCAATTTCGGCTCGATGACGAAGTGGGCAGTGTAATCGCGCAGATTCGGCGAGGCACCGGGTTGGATTGGCGTTATGAATACGCCTTGCCGCTGGTTGTCGAAATGCCTCGCTGGCCTGCCGGGCGCATCCTGGAGGTGTTCAATGGCCCGGAACTGTGGGGCAGCTCCCGAGAGTACGGCACCCGTACGTCGGCGGCGGATGTGCGCGCCACGATCAAGATCACTCGCCGCGAGGTGTTGCAAGGCAAACTCCCGCAGCGCGTACTGGCCGACCTGGACGAGCAGGAAACCATCGATTTGCTTGGGCGTCAGGCACAGGGTGTGGACGTCGCGAGGGAGCCTATCTTCAATGCGCGCCTGGCGGATCATGCGCAAAAGAGCAGCACGCAAATCTATCAAAGCCTGCAGCGTTCCAGCGACGCGGTGGTAGAGCACAGCGAGTGGTTGCGGCGCAGGTTTCCACGTCTGTCCAGCGAGGGTGTGCGTGAAGTGATGGGCAATGCCAGCCCCAGCGAATTGGCACGCATCAGCGAGGGCGGTGAGGTACCCGCACGCCTGGACGACCTGGCACGTACCTATCTGCAACAAAGCCGTTTGAACCGGGCCATGGCGGGCCTGCATCGCGATAACCTGGCCTCCTTTGACAGTGATCGACTGGCATTGCATACCTTGGAGCGTCTGCCGGGCTGGCCGACGAATCTGCGCCTGGAGCTACACGCTGAGCGCTTCGAGGGTCGGGTGCTTGACAGTATCGGCAGTGAAACTGCGCCGCAACGCAAGTACCTGGTCAGGGCCGGGGAACGGTTTCAGGCCTACGACGAGCAGGGAGTGCCGCTCAATGGCGTGCCTTTGCATGGCCGGAATTTGTATGAATCGATCATGCACGCACTGCCCGATTCGGCCCGCAGCGGGCTGGGGCTGCCACAGGTTAATCAGCACGAAGAGCTGCAGCGCTTGTTGGCGCGTTACGCCAGTACCCATCGCACTGAAATGGCGGATTTTTTGAAACTGCGCCTGCCGCGATCACGGCCTGCGCTGTCTCGGGTATACGGACGGCCGGGGTTTGCGCTCTCGGGGGATGGCAAGGGGTTGGTGGCGCACGGGTCGTTGACCGCACGAGTGCGCGATGTGTACCCGAACCTTACCGACACCGAGGCGGATACCTTTATATTCAGTCGGCTGGGGCAGGGCGATACCGAGCAGCAGATTGTGCACTTCCTCAACGTACGTCAGCGTGAGTTCCAGGTGCTGAAAGCGGCGCTGGATGAGTGGGCGGAGGTCTATCCGCCTGGCATAGCGGGGCTTCGAGAGTCCCGTGAGCGTGTGGCGAGGACTCTGATCAACTGTTGGCGCAATAGAATATTTACGGATGCACCTGCGCTTTACACGGTGGACCTGACAGGGGTCGGTGACTTGCCAGCGTTGGTCGCTGACTTTTCCGATGTGCGGATGTTACGGGTGGACGCAAACATGATTCTCGGCGAGCCGGGCGCCGCGCTGTTGCGGCAGTTTCCCCGCGCGAAGCGCCTGAGCCTTAATCTCGACCAATCGACGCTAGCCCCGGTCATTGAACGCCTTGGCGGACTGCGAAGCGTCACCGACGTAATATTGACCGGTGAGGGGTTGGTGTTCATGCCTGCCGTGTTACAGCGCCTGAATACCCTGGAGCATTTGCAGATGTTGTCGCTGCGCGGGGCGATGCTGACATTGGACGTCAGTGGTTTGCGCAACCTTCGCGCGCTGTCGGTATCCGGGACGTTGGCGACCTGGCCGAGCGGTGTGTTTGAGCTTGAGCACCTGGCCTTCCTCAACCTCAAGGGGACGCGGATCAACGCACTGCCCGAGACGTTGTTCGCTGGGCATTCGCGCCTATGGCGTAGGCTGCAATTGGATTGGTCGGCCTTCGAGCCACGTGTCGCCTTGAGAGCCTTTGAATACCTGCTTGATAACCCGGCGCATCCGGTGGATGTCGAACAGTGGGTGGCCGGCTATGGCGAGACAGTACTCAATCGTGAGGTGCCGGAGCCGGGCGATTTTGGGCGACGAGTCATGTCCGGGTTCAGGCGCCAGGGGCTGTCGTTGCGCGACCGGATGACGCGCATTGAAACCTTGGTCGAAGAACGTCGAACGCTCATGCAAAAGTTGCAGGAGTGGCAAGCGACACCCCTACAGGTGGGTCGCGAGTCAATCTCCGCGTTCACCCGTGAGCGCTGCGCGACAAGCTTGATCAATTGTTGGCGTGCGGGGCTGGAGGGGCGCTACCTTGCGCCGGGCGAGGGGCTGTCTGTCAGCCAAGGGATCGGCGAACTTGATCTCTCCACTGGCGCCCTGGGCGTGTTGCCGGAGTTGCCCGATGGCCTTTTCAACCATGTGCGGCGCTTGAATCTGCATGGGGTGAATGCCAGCCCCGAAGGGTTCGACGGCTTTCTGCGGCAGTTTCCTGAGGTGCGCCATCTGAAACTGTCCAGTAACAACCTGACAGCCCTGCCGTCGAGCCTGGCGGACCTGAGACCCACGCACCTTGATCTGTCCTTCAACCATCTGACCATCACCGCCGAAATTCAGGAAACCCTGGGTAGCCTGACCACGCTTGAGGAACTCAACTTGCAGGGCAACCGCGTGGAACAGCTGCAGATCAGCAAGCTTGTCCACCTCAGCACGTTGCGACTCTCTGGCACCGCCCTCAAGGCCTGGCCCGAGGGCGCTCTGGAGCTGCCTCGTTTACAGCTGTTGGATTTAAGCCGCAGCGCTGTAACGACGATTCCCGAGGCGGCATGGCACGGGCATGATGCGCTGTTGCAGGGGACCAATGTCCGCGGTTGCCGGTTGACGCCGCCAACGTTGCAGGCGGTTAGCGCTTATGGCCAACGCGCCCGCCTGGATCAGCCGCTCGGTATCCCCATGCCGCTTCTGGCTGAAGGGCGCACGGGCGGAGATCCGGAGTTTTTTCCGGAAAACGTGAGCGATAACCCCAAGATTTTAATCGTCGTTCCTGAACAGACGGGCAGCGTCGAGGCCTTGACCCCGGCAGCCTTCCTGCAGCGCCTGGACCCGACTATGAGCGACACCATGGCCGGCGGTCATATTCAGATACTGGAACTGGAAGGCTTGAGCACGGCGCAGATCGAGGAGCGGCTGACGGAATGGAGCCTGCACAAAGAACGGCTGATCAACACCCTCAATGACTGGATCGATGTTCCCGCCTATCGCGAAGGCACTCGTTGGGTCAGCGCCTGGGACCGCAGGCGTGCGGCAGAAAAAATAGTGGAGGTCTGGCGGGGGCATGCCTATCGCCGCTACCTCTCCAGCACATTGACAAATGACAAGCATCTGAATCTGGTCGGTCTTTGCACCGGCGATCTACCGACACTGCCCAAGCAGTTTGACCACGTCACCGAACTGACGCTGAGCGAGGTCCGCATGACGGCACAAGGCTCAAATGACTTCTTGCGAGGGTTTCCAAACCTGCGTGAGTTGACATTGGACAACAATGGGCTTACCAGCCTCCCGCAGCCTCTGACTGAGCTGACGGCCATCATCCGTATCAGCGCGGCGCAAAACGGCTTGACTGACGGCGCCGAAGTAGCGCGCCAACTCCGCGCCTTGCCGGCCTTGAAGCATGTGAACTTGCGTTGGAATAACTTGGACAGTTTCGATGTGAGCGGAATGGACCTTCTGGAGAGCCTTGATCTGAGCCACAACGCGCTGAATCAGTGGCCGGCGGCCGTGCTGGACGCGCCGCACCTGCGCTCGTTGAACCTGAGCCTCAACCGAATCTCGGAGATCCCGGAGCGTGCCTTGACGCCTGCGTGCAGTGAGTTGATGGAGGGTACGGAACTGAGTGACAACCCGTTGACCAGGCTTACATTTGCCCGTTTGAGCGTATACCTGGATGAAACCGGAGAGGGTTTGGGCTATACCCAGCACGATATCAACGTGGACTTGGGCGAATCGTCAGAAGAGTTCGATGCCAGCACGACCAGTGAGGAGAGTGACGGCGAAAACCAGGATGCAGATGTTCACCCTGAGAACTTGACCCCCCAGCAGCAGAAAGACCAATGGTTTTCCGGTGTAGACGCCCATTCGGAAAAGCACCTGGTCTGGGACGCCCTCAAGGAGGCCGAGAATAACAGCTACTTTTTCTACAACCTTGCGCAACTGAGGCATGCGCGGGACTTTAAGGATGACCTGGCCGAACTGACCCAGCGGGTCTGGACCGTATTGGATGCGGCTGACCAGGACGCAGGGTTGCGCGACAGGTTGTTTACCCATGCGCGTGCATCCAGGACCAATGCCACCTGCGGTGACGGCTGGATGCTGTTGTTCAGTGAACTGGAGACCATGGTCTATGAGGCGAAAGTATTAACGTCCGTGGCTATCGGCAGCGCGGAGGAAGGGCGAAGCCTGCTCAAGCTGGCCAGAGGCATGATTCGGCTGGATGAGGTAGAAGCTGAAGCCCGGAAGGCCATCGCCCTTCGCCCCAATACCGACCCCGCTGAAGTCCGTTTTGCCTATCGCATAAAGCTGGCAAAACGTCTTGAACTGCCGCGCCAACCGGTCGATATGCTCTACGAGCCGGTGGCAAACGTCAGTGATGCCGATATCAAGCGAGCCTATGACAGGATTATCGAGGAGGAAAACACCACGGCGTTTCTGCAAAAGTTGGCGACACGCGACTATTGGGTGAGCTACCTGGAGCGCACGTACCCAGACGACTTCAGTGAACTGTCGCGCCAAAAAGAAGTGGAGGTGACGGCGCTGGAAGCGCTTTATCCTGAGTTGAATGACGCCTATGGGGAGGCCTACGAAAAGCTGCATAAAAAATACCAGGCCGAGAGCTTGCAGCTGTTGATCCGCCTCTCGGGTCAGCAGCGCAGCAGTCTCGGTGTGTAATTAGACGGAGCCGGCCCTGGGCCGGCTCCGGCACCGGTCAGTTGTCGTAGCCCAGGTTCGGCGCCAGCCAGCGCTCGGTCACGCTCAGGTCCTGGTTCTTGCGGGCGGTGTAGCTCGCCACCTGGTCCTTGTCGACCTTGCCCACGGCAAAGTACTGCGCCTGCGGGTGGGCGAAGTACCAGCCGCTGACTGCGGCGGCCGGGAACATTGCGTAGTGCTCGGTAAGGAACACACCGCTGCGGCCGGCGTGCATCTCGCTGGCCTCAGGGTCCAACAGTTGGAACAACTGGGCCTTCTCGGTGTGATCCGGGCACGCCGGGTAGCCCGGGGCAGGGCGGATGCCGCTGTATTGCTCTTTGATCAGCGCCTCGTTGTCCAGCTGTTCGTCCTTGGCGTAACCCCAGTGCTCTTTACGCACCTGCTGGTGCAGCCACTCGGCGCAGGCTTCGGCCAGGCGGTCGGCCAGGGCCTTGACCATGATCGAGTTGTAGTCGTCGCCGGCGTCCTGGTAGGCCTTGGCGACTTCTTCGGCGCCGATGCCGGCGGTGGTGATGAAACCACCGATGTAGTCGGTCACGCCGCTGTCTTTAGGCGCCACGAAGTCGGCCAGGGAGAAGTTCGGCTTGCCGTCGGTCTTGATGATCTGCTGGCGCAGGTGATGCAGCTTGGCGATCGGCTGGCCATCGTCACCGTAGACCTCCAGGTCATCGTCCTGCACCTGGTTGGTCGGCCAGAAGCCGAATACGGCGCGGGCGCTGATGAGCTTTTCGTCGATCAGCTTGGCAAGCATTTCCTGGGCATCGGCATACAGCGCGGTCGCGGCTTCGCCGACCACTTCATCTTCAAGGATGCGCGGGAATTTGCCGGCCAGGTCCCAGGAAATAAAGAACGGTGTCCAGTCGATGTACTCGGCCAGCACCTTGAGGTCAATATTGTCCAGCACCTTGGCCCCGGTAAAGGTCGGCTTGACCGGGGTGTAAGTGCTCCAGTCGAACTGCGGCTTCTTGGCGATGGCCGCCGGGTAGCTCAGGCGCTCGGTGCGCGCGCTGCGGTTGGAGGTGCGTTCGCGCACGTCGATGTATTCCAGGCGGGTTTTTTCGACGAAACCGGCCTTCAATTCCTTGGACAGCAACTGCGTGGCCACGCCCACCGCGCGCGAGGCGTCGGTCACGTAGATCACTGCGTCGTTGCTGTACTTGGGCTCGATCTTCACCGCCGTGTGGGCTTTGGAGGTGGTGGCGCCACCGATCATCAGCGGCAGGTGGAAATCCTGGCGCTGCATCTCGCGGGCCACGTGCACCATTTCGTCCAGGGACGGGGTGATCAGGCCGGACAGGCCGATGATGTCGCACTTCTGCTCCTTGGCCACCTGCAGGATTTTCTCCGCAGGCACCATCACGCCCAAGTCGACGATGTCATAGCCGTTGCAGCCCAGCACGACGCCGACGATGTTCTTGCCAATGTCGTGTACGTCGCCTTTGACCGTGGCCATCAGGATCTTGCCCTTGGCCTCCGGCTTGTCGCCTTTTTCCAGCTCGATGAATGGGATCAAGTGGGCCACGGCCTGCTTCATCACCCGGGCGGATTTCACCACCTGAGGCAGGAACATTTTACCGGCGCCGAACAGGTCACCGACGATGTTCATGCCGGACATCAACGGGCCTTCGATCACTTCGATCGGGCGCGCGAACGACTGCCGGGATTCCTCGGTGTCTTCGACGATGTGCGTGGTGATGCCCTTGACCAGCGCGTGTTCCAGGCGCTTGTTGACGTCCCAGCCACGCCATTCCTCGGTCTCGGCTTCTTTGACGCTGCCGTCGCCCTTGTACTTGTCGGCGATGGCGAGGAGGGCGTCGGTGCCTTCCGGGGTGCGGTTGAGCACCACGTCTTCCACCGCGTCACGCAGTTCGGCGGGGATCTGGTCGTAGATCTCCAACTGGCCGGCGTTAACGATACCCATGGTCAGGCCGTTGCGGATCGCATACAGCAGGAACACCGAGTGGATCGCCTCGCGCACCGGGTTGTTGCCGCGGAACGAGAACGACACGTTGGACACGCCGCCAGAGGTCAGCGCATACGGCAGCTCATCGCGGATGTAGGCACAGGCGTTGATAAAGTCGACGGCGTAGTTGTTGTGCTCTTCGATACCGGTGGCGACCGCGAAGATGTTCGGGTCGAAGATGATGTCTTCCGGCGGGAAGCCGACTTCATTCACCAGGATGTCGTAGGAGCGTTTGCAGATTTCTTTCTTGCGCGCTTCGGTATCGGCCTGGCCGGCTTCGTCGAAGGCCATCACCACCACGGCGGCGCCGTAGCGCTTGCACAGTTTGGCGTGGTGAATGAACTGCTCGACGCCTTCCTTCATGCTGATCGAGTTGACGATGCCCTTGCCCTGGATGCATTTGAGGCCCGCCTCGATCACTTCCCACTTGGAGGAGTCGATCATGATCGGTACGCGGGAGATGTCCGGCTCGCCGGCAATCAGGTTGAGGAAGGTCACCATGGCCTTCTTCGAATCGAGCATGCCCTCGTCCATGTTGATGTCGATCACCTGGGCGCCGGCTTCCACCTGCTGCAGGGCGACTTCCAGGGCTTCGGTGTAGTTGTCTTCACGGATCAGGCGGGCGAAGCGGGCGGAACCGGTGATGTTGGTGCGCTCGCCGACGTTGACGAACAACGAGTTGCGATCGATGGTGAACGGCTCCAGGCCCGACAGGCGGCATGCCTTGGGAATGTCCGGGATCGGGCGCGGCGCGTAACCGGCCACGGCCTTGGCGATGGCCTCGATATGGCCGGGCGTGGTGCCGCAGCAGCCGCCGACGATATTGAGAAAGCCGCTCTGGGCGAATTCTTCGATGACCTTGGCGGTTTCCGACGGCAGTTCGTCGTACTCGCCGAACTCGTTAGGCAGGCCGGCGTTGGGGTGCGCGGAAACGTGAGTGCTGGCCTTGTTCGACAGCTCTTCCAGGTACGGGCGCAGCTCGCTGGCCCCCAGGGCGCAGTTGAGGCCCACGGAGATCGGCTTGGCGTGGGCCACGGAGTTCCAGAACGCTTCGGTGGTCTGGCCCGACAGGGTGCGGCCGGAGGCGTCGGTGATGGTGCCGGAAATCATGATCGGCAGTTCGAGGTTCAACTCCTCGAACACGCCCTGCACGGCAAAAATCGCCGCCTTGGCATTGAGGGTGTCGAAGATGGTCTCGATCAGGATCAGGTCGGCGCCGCCCTCGATCAGGCCTTTGGTGGCCTCGGTGTAGTTTTCCACCAGCTCATCGAAGGTCACGTTGCGGTAGCCGGGGTTGTTCACGTCCGGCGACAACGAGCAGGTGCGGCTGGTAGGGCCAAGCACGCCGGCGACGAAGCGCGGCTTGGCCGGGTTCTCCAGGGTCTTGGCGTCGGCGATCTTGCGCGCCAGGCGTGCGCCTTCCACGTTAAGTTCGTAGGCCAGTTCTTCCATGCCGTAGTCGGCCATGGAAATACGCGTGGCGTTGAAGGTGTTGGTTTCCAGAATATCGGCGCCGGCATCCAGGTAGGCTTTTTCGATGCCGCCGATCACGTCCGGACGGGTGAGCACCAGCAGGTCGTTGTTGCCTTTGACGTCGCTCGGCCAATCGGCGAAGCGTTTGCCACGGTAATCCTGCTCCTCAAGCTTATAGCTCTGGATCATCGTGCCCATGCCGCCGTCGAGGATCAGGATGCGTTCCTTGAGGGCGTGGTGGAGGGCTTGCAGACGAGCGCTACGATCGGGCATGGGACTACTCTAGGTCAGGCATTACGGAGGGCGTGGATCATAGCAAACCTGTGCGCTTTTGGAGCATGGCAGGTTTTTGCATGAATATCGTTCATGTTGATGGCGCGTCGACACCGGTAGAATCGTCGGCAATTTTTCAGCGCACGCATTGAATCGGGACCGGATACATGTCACTTCGTCTTATCGTCAGCGCCGTCCTGGCCTTGATCGCCAGTACCGCGTTGGCAAAAGGTCCCGCTCCGGCGATCTCCTATACCCGCGACATCCAACCCATCTTCACCGAGAAATGCGTGGCCTGCCACGCTTGCTACGACTCCGCCTGCCAGCTCAACCTCGGCAGTGCCGAGGGCGCGGCACGCGGGGCGACCAAAGTGCCGGTCTACGACGGCGAGCGCAGCCAGGCCACGCCGACCACCCGTTTGTTCTATGACGCGTTCGGCAAACAGGCCTGGCAGCAGAAGGGCTTTTATTCGGTGCTGGACGCCCAGGGCAGCCAGGCCGCCTTGATGGCACGCATGCTCGAGCTGGGCCACAACGCGCCGCTGCAACCCAACGCCAAGCTGCCCGACGAGATCGCGCTGGGCCTGAACCGCGCAAATATGTGTGCAACCCCTGGCGAATTCAACGCCTACGCCGGCGCCCATCCCAAGGAAGGCATGCCGCTGGCGGTCACCGGCCTGACCGACCAGCAATACCAGACCCTGCAACGCTGGCTGGCCTCCGGTGCGCCGATTGATGAGCAGGGCCTGGCACCCAGCGCCAAGGAAGCCTTGCAGGTGCAGCAGTGGGAGAACCTGTTCAACCAACCCGGCGCCCGCGAAAGCCTGGTGGCGCGCTGGTTGTTCGAGCATTTGTTCTTGGCGCATATCTATTTCGAGAACGGCGAGCCGGGGCATTTCTTCCAGTGGGTGCGTTCGCGCACGCCGAGTGGCCAGCCGATCGACCTGATCGCCACGCGCCGCCCCAACGATGACCCCGGCACCCAGGTGTACTACCGCCTGTGGCCGGTGCAGGGTGTGATCGTGCATAAAACCCACATCACTTACCCGTTCAGCGCGGCCAAAATGGCGCGCATCAAGGCGTTGTTCTACGCCGGTAACTGGCAGGTCAACGCCTTGCCAGGTTACGGGCCAGGGCGCCGTGCCAATCCGTTCGAAACGTTTGAGGCGATCCCGGCCAAGGCGCGCTACCAGTTCATGCTGGATAACGCCGAATACTTCGTGCGCACCTTTATTCGCGGGCCGGTGTGTCGTGGGCAAATTGCCACGGACGTGATCCGCGATAACTTCTGGACCCTGTTCCAGGACCCCGAGCACGACCTGTACATCACCGATGCGCGCTATCGCGGCCAGGCCACGCCAATGCTGGCCATGCCGGGGCAGAACGACGATGTAGGCAGCGTGCTCAGCCTGTGGCTGGCCTATCGCGACAAGCGCAATGAATACGAGGCGTTGCGCCGTGACAGTTATGCCGACGTGCCGGCGCCGAGCTGGTCGAGCCTATGGGCGGGCAATGACAATGCCTTGCTGACGATTTTCCGGCATTTCGACAGCGCCTCGGTGACCAAGGGCCTGATCGGCGAGGTGCCGCAGACGATGTGGCTGTTTGACTACCCGCTGCTGGAGCGTACCTATTACCAGTTGGCGGTGAATTTCGATGTGTTCGGCAATGTGTCGCATCAGGCCCAGACCCGGCTGTACTTCGACCTTATCCGCAATGGTGCGGAGCAGAACTTCCTGCGTTTGATGCCGGCCGATACCCGTGAAGACTTCCTCGACGACTGGTATCAGAACAGCGGCAAACTCAAGATGTGGCTGGATTACGAAGCGATTGATGATGACAAGCCGACCGGCTTGCATCTGGATGAAAAGGATCCCAAGCGCGACTTTGCCAGCCAGTTGCTTGCTCGCTACGGGGACCTCAATGCGAGTCCGGATCCGATCAACCGCTGCAGCGGCGCTTTTTGCTCGCGTGACGGTATCGATCCGGCGTTGCAGGATGCTGAGCAGGCGTTGAGCCGCCTGACCTCCCGCCCGGCGGCGGGGCTAAAGGTTATCGAGCAGTTGCCCGAAGCGACGATGCTGCGCGTTGAGACTGCCGATGGTAAGCGCGTGGTCTACAGCATGTTGCGCAACCGGGCGCACAGTAATGTGGCGTTTTTGCTGGGTGAGGCGTATCGCTATCAGCCGGGGTTGGACACGGTGACGATCTACCCTGGGGTGCTCAGCAGTTATCCGAATTTCATGTTCAATATCCCGGCGCTGGAAGTGCCGGCGTTTGTTGCGCAGATGGAGCGGGCCAAGGATGCCAAGCGGTTTGAGGCGATTGTTGACCGGTGGGGTGTGCGGCGGAGTCATCCGTTGTTTTGGCGGTATTTTCATGATTTGTCGCGGTATGTGCGGGAGACGGCGCCGTTGGAGGAGGGGGTGTTGGATATGAATCGGTATGAGAATTTGTGAGGTTGGGGTGGGGGTGGGGTGGGTACATATCCGTTGTTGCGGTAACGGCGGCTATTGGTTCCGCCCTTACGGCGGGTCACTTTTGAAAAGAGCCCAAAAGTAACCAAAAGGCTCTTGCCCCACCACTCGGCACCTCGCCTAGGCTCGGTGTGCCCGCACGCAGCCTTGAATCCGTGGGCCGCCGCGATGGGCCATCCCTGGCCCAGCGCGGCTAACCCGGCGTCCTGCCGGGTTACCCACGGATTCAAGCCTGCGTGCGGCCAGCGTGGTTAATGGGGCGCCTAAGATCAAAATCAAAAGCACGGCGGCCTGACAGCCGACCTGAGTGGTGTAGAGCAAAAGCGCGGGTTGTGGGCGCGCTTGGCGGCGTTGGACCCGACCGGAGTTGCGCCTTTTGATTGCGGTCAAAATGTGGGAGGGGGCTTGCTCCCGATAGCGGTGGGGCAGTCACAGATGCATTGGCTGACATACCGCTATCGGGAGCAAGCCCCCTCCCACATTTGAACCGAGTGAGGCTTCAAGGATCAGGTCGGCTGTCAGGCCGCCTCGCGTTGCTCTGTTTTGCTGTGGCCCTTACATCCTTACCGCTGACGAAGTCAGCGATCTTTTGATCTGAAGCTTTTGATCTTGATCTTAGGCGCCCCATTAAACACGCTGGCCGAACGCAGGCTTTGGAGCGTGGGCAACCCGGCAGGACGCCGGGTTAGCCGCGCTGGGCCATGGATGGCCCATCGCGGCGGCCCACGCTC
>NZ_WKCB01000030.1 GCF_021606685.1 Pseudomonas syringae | reverse complement strand
GGCTTGCCCCCGATGAGGCCATTACAACCACCTCAAAATAATCAGCCAGCCCCCTCCCAAACTGGAATGTATTCACAGATCAAAATGTGGGAGGGGGCTTGCCCCCGATAAGGCCATCACAAACACCCCCCAAAAAATAATCAGCCAGCCCCCTCCCACACTTGAATGTATTCGCAGATCAAAATGTGGGAGGGGGCTTGCCCCCGATGAGGCCATTACAACCACCTCAAAATAATCAGCCAGCCCCCTCCCAAACTGGAATGTATTCACAGATCAAAATGTGGGAGGGGGCTTGCCCCCGATAAGGCCATCACAAACACCTCAAAATAATCAGCCAGCCCCCGGCACATTCGGCCATAGATCCGCCACCAGAAACAGCCGCTCAGCCTCTTCCCAGTCCTCGCCTGTTTGAACCAGGCGCACCAACAGCTGCGCGGGCGCCATCGGGTCCAGTTCGGCCAGCCAGCCCTGCATGCGCTCCTCGCTCCACACCTCACCCGCCGGGTAATGCGCCGGCGCCAGCCACGCATGGCGCGGCAGGGGCTGCCAGCGGCCGGGCTTGCTGGCGCGTACGAAGGTCGACCAATCGCGTTGGTGCAACCAGCGGCCCCGCAAATGCTGCGGATGGGCGCCGTGGGGGGCTAGGGCCTGGCCGGGCCAGGGGTAGAGGAGGTAGCCACCGAGCCACAAATGCGCGTCGAACTGCTGGATATCCAGCGCCGCCAGCACTTCACGGCTTTCCGGGCGGGCGGAGATCGGCAGTTGGTGCTGGGCCAGGTGCGCGAGCTTGCGGTCGAGGCGGTCATGGCAGCCCGGGCCCAGCCACTGAGCGGTGTCCTGGCCGTTGCCGTCCTGCGGGCCGAGGTAGAGTTTGATCGCCAGCTCCACATGGTGCACGCCATCCCGGTCGCGCAGCAGCATGTCCAACTCGCCCAGGGTATGCCCGGCGCGGCGGATCGGCAGGTTGGCCGCCAGCAACTCCACGCCCGGCGCGTGCTGCACGGCGAATTGCCACAGGCGTTCGTAGTAGAGGCCCAGGCGACGGGTGCGTGACTGGCTCAGCCAGTGTTGCAAGGCGCTGCTGTCGTGATCGAGAGTGCGCAGCCAGTGTTCAAGCAGGTGTGGCGCCTGCACCCACTCGCTGCCGGCCAACGGGTGGCGCTGCGGCCACGGCGTTTGCGCGAGCATCGGCGGGGCGAGCATCACCCACGCCAGGTCGCGCACCTCGGGGTGGCGCAGCTGGCGAGGCAAATGGTGCAAGTCAGGGAACACAGTCATGGTCCGAGCATAGCCGTTTAAAGCCTTTGCAGGTGGCTGAGAACCATTGTCATCAAGGCTTCACGGCGACAAAGGATTTTGCCTGGGGCAGCCTTTCGCCCATAATCGTTCTTTTTTTGCCGCACCCCAAATCCCGCAGGAGCCCCATGGAGCAATTTCGCAATATCGGCATTATCGGTCGCCTGGGCAGTACCCAGGTGTTGGACACCGTCCGCCGGCTGAAGAAGTTCCTGCTGGAACGCCACCTGCATGTGATCCTCGAAGACACCATCGCCGAGATTCTCCCTGGCCACGGCCTGCAAACCTCGTCGCGCAAGATGCTCGGCGAAGTGTGCGACATGGTCATCGTGGTCGGCGGCGACGGTAGCCTGCTCGGCGCGGCCCGCGCCCTGGCGCGGCATAACGTGCCGGTGCTGGGGATCAACCGGGGCAGCCTGGGGTTTCTCACTGATATCCGCCCGGATGAGCTGGAAGTCGAAGTGGCCAAGGTGCTCGACGGCCATTACCTGGTGGAGAACCGCTTCCTGCTGCAAGCCGAAGTGCGCCGCCACGGTGAAGCCATCGGCCAGGGCGACGCCCTCAACGACGTGGTGCTGCACCCCGGCAAGTCCACGCGGATGATCGAGTTCGAGCTGTATATCGACGGCCAGTTCGTGTGCAGCCAGAAGGCCGACGGCCTGATCGTCGCCACGCCCACCGGTTCCACCGCCTATGCGCTGTCGGCGGGTGGGCCGATCATGCATCCCAAGCTGGATGCCATTGTGATCGTGCCGATGTACCCCCATATGTTGTCCAGCAGGCCGATTGTGGTCGACGGCAACAGTGAGCTGAAAATCGTGGTGTCCAAAGACATGCAGATCTACCCGCAGGTGTCCTGTGACGGGCAGAACCACTTCACTTGCGCCCCCGGTGACACCATCACCGTGAGCAAGAAGGCACAGAAGCTGCGGTTGATCCACCCGCTGGACCACAACTACTACGAAGTGTGCCGCACCAAGCTGGGCTGGGGCAGCCGCTTGGGGGGTGGAGGCGACTGATGCTCGATCCCGCGCGTAGCTACGACCTGATTGGTGACGTGCACGGTTGCGCTCATACCCTTGAGCACTTGCTCGAGCAGTTGGGCTACCACAAGCAAGGCGGCACCTGGCGCCACCCCTCACGGATGGCGGTGTTCCTCGGCGATATCATCGACCGCGGCCCGCGTATTCGCGAGGCGCTGCATATCGTCCACGACATGACCGAGGCTGGCCAGGCGCTGTGCATCATGGGTAACCATGAGTTCAATGCGCTGGGCTGGAGCACACCGGCGCCGCCGGGCAGTGGCAAGCAGTTCGTGCGCGAGCACAACCCGCGGCATGCGCGCTTGATCCACGAAACCCTGACCCAGTTCGAGCACCACCCGGCCGACTGGCACGACTTCCTCGGCTGGTTCTACGACATGCCGCTGTTTGTCGATGCCGGGCGTTTTCGCGTGGTGCACGCGTGCTGGGACGACGGTTTTATCCAGCCGCTGCGCGCCACCTTCGCGGACGGCTGCATCGACCAGCACTTCCTGCAGGCCGCCGCCGTGCCGGGCAGTTTTGCCTGCAACGCGTTCGACCGCCTGTTGCGCGGCACCGACATGCGCCTGCCGGATGGCCTGACGCTGACCGGTGGCGACGGGCTGACGCGCTCGTTCTTTCGCACCAAGTTCTGGGAAGACGACCCGAAAACCTACGGTGACATCGTGTTCCAGCCCGACGCCTTGCCGGAGCCGGTGGCGCGCACGCCGTTGTCGTCCACCGAGAAAAACTCGCTGCTGCGCTACGGCGTCGACGAACCGTTGTTGTTCGTCGGGCATTACTGGCGCAGCGGCAAACCGGCGCCGATCCGCCCGAACCTGGCCTGCCTGGACTACAGCGCAGTGCTGTACGGCAAGCTGGTGGCGTACCGCCTGGACCAGGAAACCCAACTGGACCCGCGTAAATTTGTGTGGGTCGACGTTGAGCGACCCGAAGTGATCAAACCTGAGGTGACCCAATGAGCACCGTGGCTGTATTGCGCTTGCCCCTGAGCGTCGACCTGGGTGGTTTTGTCAAACTGCTGCAACGCATGCAAGTGCCTCACCGCGTCAGCGAGGAAGCGGGCGAGCAGGTGTTGTGGGTGCCCGACACCCTCAGCGACGACGTGCGCGTGTTGTACCAGCGGTTTCCCGCCGGCGACCCCGACCAGCAACTGGATATCCCGGAACAAGCGCCGGTGACGCGTCCCAGCTTTGCCCAGCAAGTTCGCCACAGCCCGGTGACGGCGCTGGTGCTGCTGGCCAGCCTGATCGTTGGCGCGGTGACGTTGCTCGGTGAAAATCTGCAAACCATGAGCTGGCTGACTTTCCTGCCGTTCCGGGTGATGGGCGAGTACATCCAGTTCACGCCGTTCGCCGACATGCTGGCCTCGGGGCAGTGGTGGCGGCTGGTCACGCCGATGCTGATCCACTTCGGCATCCTGCACCTGGCCATGAATGGCATGTGGTACTGGGAGCTGGGGCGGCGCATCGAAGTGCGCCAGGGCAGCATCAACCTGCTGGGCCTGACCCTGTTGTTCAGCCTGGTGTCCAACTACGCTCAGTACGCCTATGGCGGCCCGGGCCTGTTTGGCGGGTTGTCCGGCGTGCTGTATGGCCTGCTCGGGCATTGCTGGATCTTTCATTTATTGTCGCCGAACCCGGCGTATCGCCTGCCTCGCGGGGTGCTGGCGATGATGCTGATATGGCTGGTGCTCTGCATGTCGGGGCTGATCTCGATGATCGGTTTCGGCGAAATCGCCAACGCGGCTCATGTGAGCGGCTTGGTCATCGGTTGCCTGACGGGTTTGCTGGGTGGGTTGTACAACCGCCGCAAAGCCTCAATTTGATAGAAGGAAGAGCCTAATGTCCTCTTTTGCTGAAATGATCGAAAACATCACCCCGGACATCTACGAGAGCCTCAAGCTCGCCGTCGAAATCGGCAAGTGGTCCGATGGCCGCAAGCTCACCGCCGAGCAGCGCGAGCTGTCCCTGCAAGCGGTGATCGCCTGGGAAATCCAGAACCTGCCGGAAGACCAGCGCACCGGCTACATGGGCCCGCAGGAGTGCGCGTCGAAGTCTGAGCCGGTAGCGAACATCCTGTTCAAGTCGGATGCGATCCATTGATTGAAATTGGTCGCGGTGCAGTCAGCAAAATGTCGGCGCAACTCGGTGAGCCGACCGTTCAATACGCGTTTCGCCTGGGCGACACCGAGGTGCCGGTCAACCCGTTGATCGGCACTCACATTCGCCTCGAATACCTTGGCGCCATCCATTGCAGCCATTGTGGGCGCAAGACCAAAACCAGTTTCAGCCAGGGGTATTGCTACCCGTGTATGACCAAGCTGGCCCAGTGCGACCTGTGCATCATGAGCCCCGAGCGTTGTCATTACGACGCCGGTACCTGCCGTGATCCGGGCTGGGGCGAAACATTCTGCATGACCGACCACGTGGTGTACCTGGCCAACTCGTCGGGCATCAAGGTCGGTATTACCCGCGCCACCCAGTTGCCAACCCGTTGGCTCGACCAGGGCGCCAGTCAGGCTTTGCCGATCATGCGTGTGGCGACCCGCCAGCAGTCAGGCTTTGTCGAAGACCTGTTCCGCAGCCAAGTGGCCGACAAGACCAATTGGCGCGCGTTGCTCAAGGGCGATGCGCAGTCGGTCGACCTTGCGCAGGTGCGCGACGAGCTGTTCGCCGCCTGCGCCGAAGGCCTGGTGAGTCTGCAGGAACGCTTTGGCCTACAGGCCATCCAAACCATTGCCGACATTGAGCCGATCGAAATTCGCTATCCAATTGAGCAGTATCCCACCAAGATCGTCAGCTTCAACCTGGACAAGAACCCGATTGCCGAAGGCACGCTGCTGGGGATCAAAGGCCAATACCTGATCTTCGACACCGGCGTTATTAATATTCGTAAGTACACGGCCTACCAGCTCGCCGTGCATCAGTAGAAGGATGCCACCCATGCGCACCGAACAACCCAAGATGATTTACTTGAAGGACTATCAGGCGCCGGACTACCTGATCGAAGAAACGCATCTGACCTTCGAGTTGTTCGAGGACCACAGCCTGGTCCACGCGCAGCTGGTGATGCGCCGCAACCCTGAGCGCGGTGCCGGCTTGCCGCCATTGGTCCTCGATGGCCAGCAGTTGGAGCTGCTGACCGTCAACCTGGGCGACAAGGAATTGACCGAGGCTGACTACCAGCTGACCGACAGCCACCTGACGTTGCACCCGACCAGCGAGACGTTCACGGTCGACACCAGCGTGCGCATCCATCCGGAAACCAACACCGCCCTGGAAGGCCTGTACAAATCCAGCGGCATGTTCTGCACCCAGTGCGAGGCCGAGGGCTTTCGCAAGATCACCTACTACCTTGACCGCCCGGACGTGATGAGCACCTTCACCACCACGGTGATCGCCGAGCAGCACAGCTACCCGGTGCTGCTGTCCAATGGCAACCCGATTGCCAGCGGCCCTGGGGAAGACGGCCGTCACTGGGCGACCTGGGAAGACCCGTTCAAGAAGCCGGCCTATCTGTTTGCCCTGGTGGCCGGCGATCTGTGGTGCGTCGAAGACAGCTTCACCACCATGACCAACCGCGAAGTGGCACTGCGCATCTACGTCGAGCCGGAAAACATCGACAAGTGCCAGCACGCGATGACCAGCCTGAAAAAATCCATGCGCTGGGATGAACAAACCTACGGCCGCGAGTACGACCTCGACATCTTTATGATCGTCGCCGTGAACGACTTCAACATGGGCGCCATGGAGAACAAGGGCCTCAATATCTTCAACTCCAGCGCCGTGCTGGCCCGCGCCGAAACCGCCACCGACGCCGCGCACCAGCGAGTCGAGGCAATCGTCGCCCACGAATACTTCCACAACTGGTCGGGTAACCGCGTGACCTGCCGCGACTGGTTCCAGCTGTCGCTCAAGGAAGGCTTCACCGTGTTCCGCGATTCGGGCTTCTCCGCCGACATGAACTCGGCCACGGTCAAGCGCATCCAGGACGTCGCGTACCTGCGCACTCACCAGTTCGCCGAAGACGCAGGCCCGATGGCCCACGCCGTGCGGCCAGACAGCTTTATCGAGATCTCCAACTTCTACACCCTGACCGTGTACGAAAAGGGCTCGGAAGTGGTCGGCATGATCCACACCTTGCTCGGCGCCGAAGGCTTCCGTAAAGGCAGCGACCTGTACTTCGAACGCCATGACGGCCAGGCAGTGACCTGCGACGATTTCATCAAGGCCATGGAAGACGCGAACGGCGCCGACCTCAGCCAGTTCAAGCGCTGGTACAGCCAGGCCGGTACGCCACGCCTGGCCGTGAGCGAGTCCTATGACGCCGCCGCCCAGACCTACAGCCTGACCTTCCGCCAGAGCTGCCCGGAAACCCCGGACAAGGTGCAAAAGCTGCCGTTCGTGATCCCTGTCGAGCTGGGCTTGCTGGACGGGCAGGGTGCGGGCATTGCCTTGCGCCTGGCCGGCGAAACGACCGCTGGCGCCACGTCCCGGGTGATCTCGGTGACTGAGGCCGAGCAGACGTTCACCTTCGTCGATATCGCCGAACAGCCGTTGCCGTCGCTGCTGCGTGGTTTCTCGGCGCCGGTGAAACTGAGCTTTCCGTATAACCGCGACCAGCTGATGTTCCTGATGCAGCACGACAGCGACGGCTTCAACCGCTGGGATGCGGGCCAGCAGCTGTCGGTGCAGGTCTTGCAGGAATTGATCGGCCAGCACCAAGCGGGCCAGCCGCTCAAGCTGGACCAGCGTCTGATCGACGCACTGCGCACGGTCCTGAGCGACGAAAGCCTGGACCAGGCGATGGTCGCGGAGATGCTCTCGTTGCCAAGCGAAGCCTACTTGACCGAAATCAGCGAAGTGGCGGATGTCGAGGCGATTCACGCTGCCCGCGAGTTTGCTCGCAAGCAATTGGCCGACAACCTGTTTGAAGGGTTGTGGCTGCGCTACCAGGCCAATCGCGAGCTGTCCAAGCAGACGCCGTATGTGGCGGCAGCCGAGCACTTTGCGCGCCGTGCCTTGCAGAACATTGCGCTGTCGTACCTGATGCTCAGCGGCAAGCCGCAAGTGCTGGCGGCCACCCTGGATCAGTTCGACACCAGCGACAACATGACCGAGCGCCTGACGGCGCTGGCGGTGCTGGTGAACTCACCGTTCGAAGCGGAAAAAGCCCAGGCGCTGGCGGTGTTCGCCGAAAACTTCAAAGACAACCCGCTGGTCATGGACCAGTGGTTCAGCGTGCAGGCCGGCAGCACGTTGCCAGGCGGCCTGGCGCGGGTGCAAGCGTTGATGGAGCACTCGGCGTTCAACATCAAGAACCCGAACAAGGTGCGTGCGCTGATCGGTGCCTTTGCCGGGCAGAACCTGATCAACTTCCACGCCGCCGATGGCTCGGGCTATCGCTTCCTGGCGGACCTGGTGATCCAACTGAACGGCTTCAACCCGCAGATCGCATCGCGCCAGTTGGCGCCGTTGACGCGCTGGCGTAAATACGACAGCGCGCGTCAGGCGCTGATGAAGGCGCAGCTGGAGCGTATTCGCGCGTCCGGCGAGCTGTCGAGTGATGTGTTCGAAGTGGTCAGCAAGAGCCTTGCTTGATCTGAGCAAATAAAAAAACGGCCTGTTCAGGCCGTTTTTTTTGCCTCAAATAACCGGCGGTCGCGGTGGATCCGCGCCGTTATCGAGGGGGAAGCGCTCGGCGATGAGTGCGCAGGGCAAGATTTCGCGGCTGGATATTTCCGTGTAGTTCATACTGGCGGGCATGACGCTCGACTCGCCCCTTACCGCCTACCAACACGCCATCGCCCAACAGGGGTTCGTTGCCGACGACGCCCAGCGCCGGGCGGTGGCTGCCTTGCAGGCCTGCCACGAGGCCCTGCACCAAGGCCGCTCGCCTATCAACGGCGTGTACCTGTGGGGGGCGGTCGGGCGCGGCAAGACCTGGTTGATGGACCAGTTTTACCAGACCTTGCGGGTACCGGCGCGGCGTCAGCATTTTCATCATTTCATGGGGTGGGTGCATCAGCGCCTGTTCCAGCTCACCGGCACCCATGACCCGTTGCAGGCGCTGGCGCGGGAACTCAGTCGGGAAGTACGTGTGTTGTGCTTCGACGAGCTGTTCGTCAATGATATCGGCGATGCAATTATTCTCGGTCGGCTGTTCCAGGTGATGTTCGAGGCAGGCGTGGTCATGGTCTGCACCTCCAACCAACCGCCGGATCAGCTATATGCCGATGGCTTCAACCGTGAGCGGTTTTTGCCCGGCATCGCCGCGCTCAAGCAGCACCTGCACGTGGTCGCGGTGGATGGCGCGCAAGACCATCGCTTGCACCCAGGTGTCGGCATCCAGCGCTATTGGGTGAACCAGCCGGATGCGCTGGCCACTGTGTTCCAGCAATTGGCCCAGGGGCAGGCAGCGAGCAGCGGCGCGGTCACGGTCGGCCACCGTGGCATCGTGGCGGTGCGGTCCAGTGACAGGGTGCTGTGGTGTCGCTATGCCGAGCTTTGCGAGCAGCCTCTGGCCGCGATGGATTTCATGCTGCTGTGTGACCGTTTCAAGGTGATCCTGCTGGGCGGGGTGCCGAACCTGAGTGCGCAGCGACGTCCGGGCCGTATTGCGCGCGGCACCGAGGATGCTGCCGAGCGTGTGGTGGCCGGTGATCGCGAGTTGCCGCAACTGTCGGTGCACGATGACAGCGTGAGGCGCTTCATCGCCCTGGTGGACGAATGCTACGACCGCAAAGTGCCGCTGTATATCGAGGCTCAGGTGCCGCTGGAATGCTTGTATACCGAGGGTTATCTGGAATTTCCCTTCCGTCGCACGCTGAGTCGGCTGCAAGAAATGCAACGCCAGCGGTTTGGCTGAAGCAGGTAGGAAAAAACCTCGAAATTCACGCATCGCGCTTTTTTAGAGGCATACCCTTCGCACTTTCAGGCGGATATTTGTAGTTAATCTCCTTCATCTGTTACCGATTCCGCGCTTACAATCGTGCGCCTCAAAGGGAGCCGAATCCCTTGTTGTCGTGATCGAGGAAGGACATGGACACCCCAGATATCCTGGTGCTGCAAGCCAGCTATACCAACCCCGTGCATGCCCAGGCCATTGGCCGCGTGCTCAACCATTACGCCGAAGACCCGATGGGTGGAGGCCACAGCCTGCCTGCCGACCTTCTGGAGCAACTGCCCGGCGAACTGGCCAAGCGTCCCCATGCGTTCAGCGTGCTGGCGTTCGTCGGCGGTGAGCCGGCGGGCCTGGTGAATTGCTTCGAAGGGTTTTCCACATTTGCCTGCCGCCCTTTGGTCAACGTCCACGATGTGGCGGTGATGGAGGCGTTTCGTGGCTTGGGGTTGAGTCAGAAAATGCTGCAGAAGGTCGAGGAAATCGCGCGCCAGCGTGGCTGCTGCAAGATCACCCTGGAAGTGCTTGAAGGCAATGCCGTGGCCCAGTCGGCGTACCGTAAGTTTGGTTTTGATGATTCCAAGTTTGATCCTGAGTTTGGCCGCATGTTGTTCTGGAGCAAGCCGCTTTAATAAATAGCGGGCAAAAAAAAGGCGCCATTAGATGGCGCCAAGTTAGCCTTGGCCATAGGAGCAGAATGGCAGAGGGTAGTACGGTTACTTCAGCTTTTGGGTTGTTGATCAGTATTGGTTTCTTCAACCGTGTCCATTTTCATATCCTTGCCATCGGCGGCGGCAACCCGTTCGTTAGTGCTGTGAAGCTGGTTCTGCATGAAGGTGAAGTTGTTGTAGAACTCCTTTGAGCGCTCCGAGCCGCCTTCTGCGAACGCGGCGGCGGAGGTCAGGGTCATCAGGCTGGCGAGCATCAAGGTAGAGAGTTTCATTGCGCTATTCCCATTAAGATTGATCGGTATCCAGTCGCTCCTTGATCAGATGATGGAGGCAACTATGGGGCGATCTTATTAAGTGGGAATTAACGCAATTGAGGTCAGGCGTTAACAATACTGTTAACTAAGAGGGTGATGGGTTAACCCTTAAATCCCGGCCAAGCGTTACGGTGTGCGGGGGTTCCCACTGCACACCGTTATAAAAGCCGACGCGTCCGTAACATTTTTTATCAAATAAGCTATTGATGCAGTTTCAGGGGCTGTTCGGCGTTTCCTGAAGTACCACATCGGTTGAATTGACCTTTTTCGGCTTGATCAGGCTGAAGTCTATCAGCGCCTTGCGCTGGGCCGCGTAGGGGTTGCCGATCAACAAGGGGCGTGGCGTGAAGCTGTCGCTTACCACGCTTCTGGTGCGATCCAGTTCGTTGAAGCTCAGCCCGGCCAGGTCGGCCCAGGTGTGAATCAACTGTGAACTGCTGTACGGGCGCTGCAAATCGCCGGCGAAGTTCCAGTCGTGGGTTTCGCGCCATTTCGGTGACGCATAGGCCATGAACGGAATGGTGTACATCGGCGCCGTGGGTTTGCCTTCATTGCGCCCCAGGGTGGCATGGCCGGCCGAGTCGAACACATCTTCGCCGTGGTCCGACAGGTACAGCAGGAAGCCATTGGGGTCGGTCTTGGCGTAATCCTTGATCAGGCTCGACACCACGAAGTCGTTGTACAGCACCGCATTGTCGTAGCTGTTGTAGGTCGGCAGTTGGTCGTCGCGGATGCCCGCCGGTACCCCTTGGCGATCGGTGAACTTGTCGAAGGTCGGCGGGTAGCGGTACTGGTAGCTCATATGGGTGCCGAGCAGGTGCACCACAATGAACTTGCGTTCGGCCGGATCGGCCAGGGCCTTGGCGAATGGCGCCAGCACGTCGCCGTCATATTGGCGGGCGTTCTGGTTGCGGTTGTTGTTCAGGTACACCTGCTCGTCGGCCTGTTCGGAAAAGGTCGTGAGCATGGTGTTGCGCTTGGTCATGGTCTGCTGGTTGGTGATCCAGTAGGTCTTGTAGCCGGCCTGTTTCATCACGCTGACGATCGACGGCGTCTTGAGGTACAGGTCCGGGTTTTGCTCGTCGGCAAACGTCAGCACCTGTTGCAGTGCCTCGATGGTGTAGGGGCGCGGCGTGATGACGTTGTCGAACACTGCCAATTGGTCGCGCAGCTTGTCCAGTTCCGGCGTGGTGTTGCGCGGGTAGCCATAGAGGCTCATGCGCTGGCGGTTGGTGGACTCGCCGATCACCAGCACCAGGGTCGAGGGCTGGCCGGCCATGCTGTCCTTGAGGTTGGTCAACGGCGGGATCTGGCTCGCGCTGTCGAGCATGCCTTGCATGTTGTCCAGTTGTTCGGTGTAGCGGCGGTAGGCGACGATCATCTGCCACGGTACGGCCGGCTCGATGCGCGATTCAAAGCGGTCCATCGCGTCTGCCAGGGTATCGCTGCGCGCGATCTGCTTGACCAGCGGGTAACCGATGATCGCCACCAGGATCGCCGTGGACGCCAGCAGCGCCTGACCGCGCGGCAGGTACACCGGGCGCACCCGGGTCCACAGGAAAATCGCGACAGCGGTGTGGGCGATGAATGCCAGCACGATCCACCAGGCGAAATACTGGGTGGCGTACTCACCCGCTTCAGAAATGTTCGACTCGAACATGATGAAGATGACGCTTTGGGAAAACTCTTGCTGGTAGATGAAGAAATAACCCAGGCTGGCCATGGAGCAAGCCCACAGCACCACGCCGATCAGGGCTGCGAGCAAGCGCGTACGGCGCGGGAATATCAACATCGGCGCCAGCCACAGCGCGCTCATGAAGAATGCCTGGCGGAAACCACTGAAGCCGGAGGTTCCGCTCAGTTGTATCAGCAGCTGGGTAATACCCGAGAAATACCAGAAAAATATGAACAGCCAGCCGAGACCGGCCCAATCAAAGCCTTTCGCAGACTTAGTGCTGCGTTTGAACATTGCCATCCAGCGCTCCGACCCGACAATTCTTGAGTTGACGCGCAGGGCTGCGCGCAACAGAGGCCACCCTTGCATGCGGTGGCCCTTGGGGGCGGGAGTATCGGGAGGGGCGTGTGAAAACTTTGTGAGATTTTCGTAGGCGTTATCTTACAAAGCGATGACGCGGCTCAGCAGAGCGCAGGCTGCGCGCTGGAGGGCTGATCCAGCTGGGCTTGAATGATGTGCGAGCGTAGGCGCATGACTTCCTGCTGCAGTTGATCGCGCTCGTCTTTCAGCTGGCGCAACTCATCACGGCGGATGTTGACGTAGAGGGTCTGTGGCGGACGGGGCATCTGTGCAGTGCTCATTGCTTACCTCGCAAATAGCCGGTGTGTCGCGGTGTGCCAGAACGCTTGAGTCGAGGTTCTCGGCAGCAGTCGGAAGCAATTCTGAATTCTTTTTTGCAGCAAGGGAACTTTTTTATTTTTGACGGTCGTGTGACTTTTTGGGCCGTGATGCTGAAATGATGGCAACTTTTTCTCATGAAACTACACGGATCGGGCCTGGACTAACCCTCATTAGCCTCATTGCGCTATAAACTATGTCACACATTTATTTAGTAGTTGGGAGCATCAGCACATGCAACTGGGGATTATCGGACTAGGCCGCATGGGCGGGAATATTGCACGGCGCCTGATGCTCAATGGGCATACCACCGTTGTTTACGACCGTAACGAAGCATTTGTAAAAGGCCTTAGCGAGGAGGGCGCCACCGGCGTTGCCGACTTGAAAGCCTTGGTTGCCGGGCTGCAAAAGCCTCGCGCCGTCTGGGTGATGCTGCCGGCAGGCGACCCCACGGAACACACCATCAATGAATTGAGCGAGCTGCTGGAAGACGGTGATGTCATCATCGACGGCGGCAACACCAACTATAAGGACGATGTGCGTCGCGCCAAGGCGTTGGCGCAGAAGGGCCTGCACTATGTCGACGTCGGTACTTCCGGCGGCGTCTGGGGCCTGGAACGTGGCTACTGCATGATGATCGGTGGCGACACTGAATCCGTGCAGCGCCTGGACCCGATCTTCGCCAGCCTGGCGCCGGGCCTGGGCAACATTCCGCGCACCAAGGATCGCTCGCCGTCGGCCGACAAACGTGCCGAGCAAGGTTACATCCATGCTGGCCCTGCGGGCGCCGGGCATTTCGTCAAGATGATCCACAACGGCATTGAATACGGGATGATGCAGGCGTTTGCCGAAGGTTTTGACATCCTCAAGACCAAGAACTCGGAAAACCTGCCGGCAGACCAGCGTTTCGACCTGAATGTCGCCGATATCGCCGAAGTCTGGCGCCGGGGCAGCGTGGTCTCGTCCTGGTTGCTCGACCTGACGGCCGATGCACTGGCGACTGACCCCAAACTCGACGGTTACTCAGGCTCCGTAGCCGACAGCGGCGAAGGCCGCTGGACCATCGAGGCCGCCATGGAACAGGCCGTGCCGGTGCCGGTACTCTCGACGTCGTTGTTCGCGCGCTTCCGCTCGCGTCAGCAGAGCACCTACGGTGACAAGATGCTGTCTGCCATGCGCTTCGGCTTTGGTGGTCACGTGGAGACTTCCAAAAAATGACCGCTAACGGCAAGAAACCCAAGGCCGAACCCGCTCCACCCACCACACTCTTTCTGTTTGGCGCCCATGGCGACCTGGTCAAGCGCCTGCTGATGCCGGCGCTGTACAACCTCAGTCGTGACGGGCTGCTGGGCGACGGCTTGCGCATTGTCGGCGTTGATCACAACGCCATCAGCGACGCCGACTTCGCCAAGAAGCTGGAGGATTTCATTCGCACCGAAGCGGCAAGCAAGGTCAAGGGCAATGCGGATAACGCGTTGGACCCGGCCTTGTGGGCGCAATTGGCCAAGGGCATCAGCTACGTCGAGGGTGACTTCCTCGACGACAGCACCTACGCCGATATCGGCAAGAAAATCGCCGACAGCGGCACCGGCAATGCGGTGTTCTACCTGGCCACCGCACCGCGCTTCTTCAGTGACGTGGTGCAGCGCCTGGGCAGTGCCGGCTTGCTCACGGAAACCGATGACGGTTTCCGTCGCGTGGTGATCGAAAAGCCATTCGGCTCCGACCTCGCCACCGCCGAAGCGTTGAACGCCAGCCTGCTCAAGGTGATGAGCGAGAAGCAGATCTATCGCATCGACCATTACCTGGGCAAAGAGACGGTGCAGAACATTCTGATCAGCCGGTTCTCCAACGTGCTGTTCGAAGCGTTCTGGAACAACCATTACATCGACCACGTGCAAATCACCGCCGCCGAAACCGTCGGTGTGGAAACACGGGGCAACTTCTTCGAAAAGACGGGCACCCTGCGCGACATGGTGCCCAACCACCTGTTCCAGCTGCTGGCGATGGTGGCCATGGAGCCGCCAGCCGCCTTTGGCGCCGATGCCGTGCGCGGCGAAAAGGCCAAGGTGATCGGCGCGGTACGCCCTTGGTCCCTGGAGGACGCGCGGGCCAACTCGGTCCGTGGGCAGTACACCTCGGGTGAAATCGGCGGCAAGCTGCTGCCGGGCTACCGGGAAGAGGCCAACGTCGCACCTGACAGCAGCACCGAGACGTTTGTCGCGCTGAAAGTCATGATCGACAACTGGCGCTGGGTGGGTGTGCCGTTCTACCTGCGTACCGGCAAGCGCATGAGCGTGCGCGACACCGAAATCGTGATTTGCTTCAAGCCGGCGCCGTACGCGCAGTTCCGGGATACCGAGGTTGATGAGCTCAAGCCGACTTACCTAAAGATCCAGATCCAGCCGAATGAGGGCATGTGGTTCGACCTGCTGGCGAAAAAGCCCGGGCCGACCCTGGACATGGCCAATATCCAGCTAGGGTTCGCCTACAAGGACTTCTTCGAGATGCAGCCATCGACAGGCTATGAAACCCTGATTTATGACTGCATGACCGGCGACCAGACCTTGTTCCAGCGCGCCGACAACATCGAGAACGGCTGGCGTGCGGTGCAGCCGTTTCTGGATGCGTGGAAGGAAGACGACGGGATCCAGGCCTACAAGGCCGGTGAAGACGGCCCGGCCGCCGCCGATGCGTTGCTGGCCCGTGATGGCCGTACGTGGCATAGCCTCGGATGAGTGATGCAGCGATTCATCCCATCCGTTTTATCCTCAGTGACGTGGACGGCACCTTGCTGCATCCGGATCACAGCCTGAGTCAGCGCACGGCCGATGCGATTCGCGCCTTGCGCGACGCCGGGGTGTTATTCAGCCTGGCCAGCGGGCGGCCGCCCAAGGCCATGCTGCACCTGATCGAGACATTTGGTATCGATGTGCCGGTGGCCGGGTTCAATGGCGGCACGCTGATCAACCCGGATGGCAGCATCCTGGTTGCCCATCACCTGCCGGCGGAAGCGGCGCTGGTTACCCTGGCGCTGTTTTCCGCCGAGCCGGACGTTGAGGTCTGGGTGTTCGCCGACGGCGACTGGCTGCGTCGCGACGCCCCTGGGCCGATGGAGCAGCGTGAAGCCGATGGCCTGGGTTATGGCCCGGTGGTGGTGGAGAGTTTCGAGCCCTACCTGGACCGGGTCGACAAGATTGTCGCGGCGAGTAACAACACGCAATTGCTGGTGGAGCTGGAAGCGCAATTGCAGCCCAAAGTGCACGGGCTGGCCCAGGTGTCGCGTTCGCAGCCGGTTTACCTGGATGTGACCGCGATGCTGGCCAACAAGGGCGAAGCCTTGAAGACCCTGGCGGCGCACTTGGGCGTGCCCATCGAGCAGACGGCGGCGATCGGTGATGGCGGCAATGACCCGGCGATGTTTCACGTGGCCGGTTTGTCGATTGCCATGGGGCAGGCGGAAGAAACCGTCAAGCGCCAGGCCAGTGTGGTCACCGGCAGCAATATCGAAGACGGTGCCGCCGAGGCCATCGAACGGTTTATTCTCGCTGCTCGATAAGCGAGATTAAGCATCTTCTGATGCACAACTTCCGAGCACTGTTTGGCAGTGCTCGGAAGTTGCTGTGTCGTCTTACTTGGGCATTACCCAGGATTGCAACTGGTGGCCATCTTTATCGAGCTGGGCGCGCGCTTGCAACAGCAAGTCTTCCAATTGCGCCGGGTCGGTATAGGCACTCGACGACAGTTGTTTGCTGCCGATACGGGTATTGGTACGGTCGATGACACTCAGGCTGAGGGCGCCATTGCCATCGTGCCAGGCCACGCACTGAAAGGGCTGGAAGGCACGGTCTGCGATCAAAAGAGCTTCGTTGATGCGGAGCGGGGCGTTCATGTCGGGTTCTCTCTCATTGCCCATTCAAGTGAGTGCCGTTGGTTGGGCGGGCCAAGCGGCGAGTTACTTGTACTGATGCACGATGACCGGGTACGGGTCACATCTTAGAGCAAGAAATTTTAACCTTCCCTGATTAACGTCATGTAAGCGGCTGTTTTGAAAGCTGATTGAATGTTTCCACGGCGAGCAACTTTTTTACCCAAAATGCTCAGGGGTGGCTTTTTGCCCACACTTATAGCGAAACGGTACAAGCGCAGCGTCAAGATCTTGCTAGTGTTAGCGCCAGGCTTCACAAACCGTTGTTTATTAATAAATTTAACGATTTTGACGTCAAGGAATAGTCATGATTGTTACACCTGCGCAGCGTCGCTTGCTTGTGGTCGATCCCTGTGACGACTGCCACGGGCTATTGCCCGGTTTGCGCACCGCCGGGTGGGACGTGGACAGCTGTGCGCTGGAAGCCGTCGGCGAACGGACCTGCGATGTGGGCCTGCTGCGTTTGCAGCCCTTTCATCTGCAACGGCCCGAGGCGGTCAAGGAACTGATCGGCCGCAGCGGCACCGAGTGGATCGCGGTGCTCAGCCAGGATGTACTGCGCCTGCAGAACGTTGGCGATTTTGTCTGCGAATGGTTTTTCGACTTCCACACCTTGCCCTTCGACGTTGCCCGCGTGCAGGTCACCCTTGGCCGTGCTTTCGGCATGGCGCGGCTGCGGGGCAAGGAGCAGACACCCGCGGATGAGCCCGAACACGAGCTGCTGGGTGACAGCCGGCCGATTCGTGAGCTGCGTAAATTGCTCTCCAAGTTGGCGCCTACCGAATCCCCCGTGTTGATCCGCGGGGACAGCGGCACCGGCAAGGAGCTGGTGGCCAAGACCCTGCACCGCCAATCCCAGCGCCACGCCAAGCCGTTTGTCGCGATCAACTGCGGGGCTATCCCGGAACACTTGATTCAATCCGAACTGTTCGGCCATGAGAAAGGCGCGTTTACCGGCGCCCATCAGCGCAAGGTCGGGCGTATCGAGGCGGCCAATGGCGGCACGCTGTTCCTCGATGAGATCGGCGATTTACCGATGGAGCTGCAAGCCAACCTGCTGCGGTTTCTCCAGGAAAAACAGATCGAACGCGTCGGCGGCAGCCAGCCGATTCCCGTGGACGTCAGGGTATTGGCCGCCACCCACGTGGACCTGGAAGCCGCCGTCGAGAAGGGCACTTTCCGCGAAGATTTGTACTACCGGCTCAATGTCCTGCAAGTGGTGACCGCGCCGTTGCGCGAACGCCATGGCGATGTGGCAAAGCTGGCCAACCACTTTGCACGGTTCTACAGCCAGGAAACCGGTCGACGCCCGCGCAGCTTCAGCGAAGACGCGCTGGTGGCGATGGGGCAGCACCCCTGGCCGGGCAATGTGCGTGAGTTGGCCAACCGCGTGCGCCGTGGCCTGGTGCTGGCCGAAGGGCGCCAGATCGAGGCCGTTGATCTGGGCTTGCAGGGTGAGCAGGCAATTTCGCTGCCCATGGCTACACTGGAAGACTATAAGCACCGCGCCGAACGTCAGGCGTTGTGCGATGTGCTCAACCGGCACAGTGACAACCTGAGTGTCGCGGCCCGTGTGCTGGGGGTGTCGCGGCCGACGTTCTACCGGTTGCTGCACAAACACCAGATCCGCTAGGGCGGGTAAACCGAAAAGCCCCGCAACGACCCTTATCGTTGCGGGGCTTTTCCTTGTTTGCGGTAAAACGTCTGCGTTAGAAGTAATACGGGAATTTGAGGCTGAACGTAAAGTCCGGCGCGTCATCCGTCATGCCAATCGCCAGGTTTGGCACGATTGTGAGGTTGTCCGATGCCGCAATCGTCATGCCCACGTTGAAGTAGCCGGCGTTGGCATCGCTGGAGACCACCGATTGCCAGTCGCCGCCGTCAGGCTTGAGTTTGCTCTTGCGCTGCACCAGGTCGGACACGGAGAACGACATACTCATCTTCTCGTTCAGCGCAAAGGCTACGCCGACGCCGACCTGGAAGCTGTCGCCAAGGCTGACCTTGCCGCCGACTTTCTGGTTGGCGTTGGAGCTGATGTCGTCAAACGAATCCTCGAAATTGTGGGTGTAAGACAACGAACCGAACAGTACGGCCGGGTCGAAGGTCTTGACCAGCGAGATGCCCGGCGTGACCGACCAGACGCCGTTACCCGTGGGCAGGCTTTCGGGGACGAACAGGTTGTCGTTGTTCGGCGATTCGATCAGTTTGATGCCGTAGGGTTCTCTACCGGTAGGCGCCTTGACGCGTACTGAAACCACCGCATCCGGCAGGCTGTCGGTTTCGTCGAGGAATTTGTACGCGATGCCAAAGTTGACGTCGCCGATGGTCGGGTCGCGAGTGACCGAGGCTTCCGACGTGGTGGTGCCACTGTTGCCGGCGCCACCCGACTGGTACGTCGATTCGCGGTAGACCACCGGTACGTTGACATCGAACTGCCAGCGGTTATCGAGGTTGTAGCGGCCGGTCAGGTCCAGGGTCCAGTTATCGGCCTTGATCCGGTCAAGGTTGATGTTGCCGAGGAAGATCGAGTCCAGCGCCAGAAAACCGTTGAGGGTCAACTGGCGTGCGTCATACCGGGCATAGGTGATGCCGGTTTCAAAGCTGAACTTGCCATCGCCGAAAAAGCCGCTGGCCTCGTTGTACAGGTTGCTGACGCTTTGCGCGGGAGCCGAGTCATCCTTGAGGCTTTGCCCATAGGAGCTTCCGCCGCCCGCACCGCCGGATGCTGCTGCGGCGCCCACGCCCGGCGCGCCGGCAACGGTGGTGCCTTTGTTGAAGTCGGCAGGCGATTTGGCCAGGCGCTTGGGCGCCGGTGTTGCCGGTTGGTCTTCGACCTGTCGTACCCGCTGTTCCAATACCGCCAGTGCCTTTTGTTGCACTTCGTAACGCTGCTTGAGCTCCAGCAGTTCCTGTTTAAGCGTTTCAATATCGGCGTCCGGCGCGGCATACAGCATGGTCGCAGGCAGGAGCGTACTTAAACAAACCACAGCACGTAACGATAAAGATCGATGCATGAAGTAAGCCGTCCCTTTTTAAATACGTAAGTGTCGTGGCTCAGCGTAGTTCAATAACCGATAGTGCGTAGGCCTTTGAGTTGGTCCAGATTGAGGTTCTGCGCAATGTTATTCAGCCCGTTGTTCCCCATCACGATGTTGAGTTGGGTCAGGTTGTTGATGAGGTTGCTGTTGCCCTGGATAACCGTGCCTTGCAGGACATTGCCGCCGCCGATTTGCTGCACGACATTGCCTTGGTTGTTATTGGCCAGAAGCGCCATCTGCAAGCCGCCATTCTTGGCCGAAACAGTCACTTGGCCAGCGGCGGTACTGCCGGTAATTGCCTCGCCGGCCACCAGCGCCTGGCCGGATTGCGCGTAGTTGGCCGGAGCCAGGCCGTTTTTGCTGACGTTGATGTCGACCGCATTGCTGGCGGTATTGCCGTCACCCGCCGCGCGCACGCTTTGGGTCACGCCTTGGCCGCTGCCCAGGCCGCCGCCGCCGACGACTGTGCCGGTGCCGTCAGGTTGCTTGATGCTGCCATTGCCATCATTGCCGGTGATCTGCACATAGAACTGCGGGGTCACCGTGGTTTTATCGATCTGCATGCTGGCGCTGCCCGTGACGGTGGCGCCGGCGGAGTTGGTCCAGGTGCTGCTCATCACAATGCCGAAACTGATGATCCGCCCAGGCATCACGAAGCGCCCACGCAGATCTGCCATTTCCGCATCCTTGAGTTCAACAGGCTTGAACGCCGATGACGCATACGCGGGCATTGAGGCTGCCAGGCACATGACCGTCAGCCAACGGTAAGTGTTCATCATCTGCTCCTGGAGCGTCCTGCTCCTTATTGCGCTTCTAGAAGAAGTCGCTCTGGATGAAACCGAAGTCCATCAGTTCGCTGTCGCGCACCGGGCTGAACGCACTCAGCTGGTTCTTGGCGGTCAACGGCGTGGGCGGGGAGAGCAGGGCGTTGGTCTTGTCGTAGCCTTCACCCAGGACGGCAAACACAATGCCGTTCCAGCCCTTGATGAAATCGTCCTTTGTATAGCGCTTGTGGCCCAGCACGGGGTCGCCGATGTAGACCCAGTCCTTGTCGGCGCGCTGCAGGACCACAAAGTGCTTGTAGCCGCGGATTTCCAGCAGCACCACGACAGGGATCTTCACCGTGGTCAGCACTTGTGGCGTGATCCGGTAGCCCCTGGCGCGCATGCCGATGCTTTCGAGGTAACGCTTCATGTCGAGCATCGAGAAACCCTGGGTCCGGACCAGATCCTGGTCGGCGTTCACCAGCATGCCCTTGATGACGTCATCCTCGTTGACATCCAGCCAATAGCCTTGGCGCAGAATGCTGGCCAAGGCGGCGGCACCACAGCTGAAATCGGTTTTCTGTTCCACCAGGTTGGCGAATTTACGCTCGCGGATGCTTTCGACTTTCTTGTACATCATCCCACCGCCGGGCATTGGAACTGCCACTTGGCCTGCCCAGGTCGGGCCGGTCAGCGATAACAAGAGGGCGAAGGCAACGAGGCGCATGATCGTATGACCTGCTGGACACTGGAATTGAAAAGGGCCTTGTTGCCAAGGCCCGATTTGCATCAGAAGCGGGAGATCGACACACCGAGTGCAGCCTGGTTGCCAGTACCTGCTTGGGAAACAGTCCCGGAAATACCGGTGTTGTTGTTACCCGAGTTGGTGAGGCTGGCGTTGTTCACCACGTTCGCTTTGTTCCAGCCGTGGCCGGTGGTGGCGTTCAAGGTCAGGTTGCTCGACGAGTTTTGCTGAGCATTGACAGCTGCACCGCCCGAGGCACCGTCTTCGGAAGAAGCGATGGCAATGCCTTGGCTGCTTTGGTTGCCGGTACCGGCCTGCACGGAAGCCAGGCTGACACCCGAGTTGCTGTTGTTGGAGTCGGTCAGCGACGAGTTGTTGGTGTTGCCGAGGTTGCCCACCAGGTTGCCGCTGCTGTTTTGCACGGTGTTGATGGTCGCGAACACTTGATCCGCATCATCGGAGGCGCCGATGGCGATGTCGTGTTTGGCTTGGTTGCCAGTGCCGCTTTGAATGATGCCGCTGGCCACACCGGAGTTGCTGTTGATCGAGTTGGTGGTGGACGCGTTGTTCTCGGTCTTGTCGTTCAGGGTGCCGTTGCCCGAGCTGTTCTGGGAATCGTTGGCAGTGACCGACAGCACGGTAGGTGCAGCCGGTGGTTGGTTGCCGCCGCCACCACCGCCATTGCCGCCGCCGTTACCACCACCCGCTTGTGCGGCGATTGCCATCAGTGCAGTCAGAGCGAAAACCAGTGGTTTGAGAGCCATTGTAGGTTTCATGGTGTTTCTCCTTGCTTCTAATTAGTTGGTTAAGTGTTGGTACGGTCTAGCTATTGGACTCAGCTCCATCAGTTGAGTCGCAGGTTCAGGGTGTTAGCCACTCGGTTCCCCACCCCGGCGCTCTGGTTGACCTGTACCACTCCACGGCTGCCGGTGAAGGCCTGGTCGCTGGTAACGACCTGGCGGCTGCCAGTGGTAGAGGTCACTCCCGAGTCTGTTGCAAGCACAACGTTCTGTTGTGACATGACACTGTCGTCGATGCTTTGCGGGCCAGCGTTGAGGCTGATTCGCACGGCATTGATCATTTGGTTCTGGGCCCCGGCGGACTGGTTGACGGTGACGATGCCGTTGCCATTGGTGAAAGAGCTGCCCTGAATCGACGTCTTGGCGTTCAGGGAGCGGTCGGCGGGTGCGCCGCTGATTGTCTGCGTGACCGAAACAGTTGCCTGGGCGTTACGGCCGACGGCAATAGCGATGCTGTTGCTCTGCTGATGCTGGTCGCCCGCTGCCTGGTTGACGGACATCACGCCGTCGTACTGTTTGCCGGAGTTGTCGATGGTTGCGTTGTTGTCGCCGCCGGCCATGGCCGATGCGCTGACCAGCACCGCAAGAAGCATCCAGGAATGATTCATCTCAACGCCCCCCGGCCATGCTGCCGATAGAGTTCAGGGGCGCAAGGCCTCTGGAAATGGCATTGTTCACCGTTCCGGAGAGGCTGCCGCCGCCGCTATGCCCTGCAGCACCGCCGGCGCCCAGGCCGATGCCGCCACCGTTGTTATCGAGCCCAGGCAGGTTGCCGCCGGGCAAAATGGTGCGGTTGATGCTGGAGCCACTGGCGATCCCGGAGATATCCGTGTCATTGAGTTCGTGGGTGGTCGTGCGAAAGATCTGCGCAGACGGGTTGGCATTTGCGGTGGTGGGGCTGGGGTCGGAGCCGGCGGTGCGGCCCCACATGTGGCCACGGACTGCACGGTCAATCACGATCACACCGTTACCCTCGGCGAGCACGGGAAGGCTCACGCTGGTACTGAGTACGCAGCTGATCAGCAGTAGGCTCAATGAGCCTTGAGTGTGAGTGACCACGGCACGATTCCTTCTTCTTCGCGCTGACCCTAAACAGCGCTGTCAGGGATAGAGCAGAAGGCGTGCCGCTTTTTATTTAGTGTTGTTATTCAATGGGTTGTGGGTTTTGACGGGCTTTTCGAGATCACGCCTGTTTCATCGCTGAGACACCTGCCGTTCAGGCGCGCGCTCCCGGCCATACCAAAAACGTTTCACCAGGGTGTATCAGCGCTGTAACAGCCACTGTGACAAAAGCATTAACCCGCGCAGGGCGGGCGATGCAGGGCGGGGCGGTGTTTCAAAAATGGACACTGCAGGCGCGAGCGAGGCCCACGCCTGCGGGCAAGGCTCAGCCTTTGGGGGTTTTACGCGGGATGGAATTGAGTACGGGGTTGCCGTCCTGGTTCTGGGTCACGTAGACCGGCAGCACCTTGGGCAGGGAGGCGATGAGGTTGTGGACCTCATTGATGTTGTAGATGCCGCCGATGCGAATGGCGCCGGTGCCGGCATCGGCGAGCATCACCGGTTTGTTCAGGTAGCGGTTGATCAGTGGCAACGCATCGACCAGTGCCAGGTTGTCGAGCACCAGCTTGCCTTGGCGCCAGGCCAGGGCGCTGTCATTCGCGGGGATCGTGCGCACACGAGGGGTGGCATCGCCCTGTTGATAGCTGGCCTGCATGCCGGGGGTCAGAGGGACGCTGCCGTGCACCTGGTCGCTGGCGATCTGCACCGAGCCTTCGAGCAGCATCACTTGCACCTGGTCTTCGTACTTCCACACGTTGAACTGGGTGCCCGTGACCCGCACCTGGCCCGCGCCGGCGTGCACGATAAAGGGATGTGCGCTGTCATGGCTGACTTTGAAGAAGGCTTCGCCCTTTTTCAGTGTGACCCGGCGCTGGTCCTTGTAATGGCTGTAGACCAGTTCGGTGCCCAGGTTGAGTTCGACCTGGCTGCCGTCACTCAAGGTGATCTGCCGCAAGCCATTGTCGGCCTGGTAGCGCTCATAGGAACTCGGCAGCCAGCCGGCTTCCCAGCCGGTAAAGGCAGCCAGCGGCAGGGCGGCCAGGCAGATCGCTGCCGCCACCGCGTAGTGACGCAGACGGCGGCGGGGTTTGAACGGCACCACTACCGGCGTGGTTTCGGTGCGGGGCAGGTGGTCGGCGACGTCCCATATTTCCAGCATCGCCGCGTATTCAAAGGCATGCAGCGGGTCGGCATCATGCCATTGGGTAAAAGCCTGACGTTCCTGCGGGGTGCAATCCCCCGCATGCATGCGCATGCACCAATGCGCGGCGGCGTCGGTGATGGCGTCATATTCGGCTTCTGTAAGGGACTTTTCGCTCATTAATTCATCCTGATTTCACGCATTCTAACCTCCCGAGGGGGACGGCGAGAACAGCCATCATGGCGATTGCACATCAATTGGAACTTATTCTCGTTTGGCGGGCTCCTAAAAAATTCAGGACATTCCCACAATGGAGTACGAAGATGCTGAAGAAAACCTTAGTCGCCCTGTGTGCAACCACCGCTCTGCTCAGCGCCGGCGCTGCGCTGGCCGATAAACCCGGCGCAGGCTGGATCACCATCGAAAAGGCCATCGAAGTGGCCAAGACCAAGGCCGGGTACATCGAGGTCTATGCGGCGGAAGCCGACGACAACGGCTATTGGGAAGTCAAAGGCCGCAAGTCCGACGGCACGGTGTATGAAGCGCGTATCGACGGCGCTTCGGGCAACATCCTGCGTGACCAGAAAGACTGACGTACCCCGCCGGGAGCCTGCTCAGGCTCCCGCATCCAGTTCTCGCCCCAGTTGACTGATCAGATACGTCACCGAGTCGGCATTCGCCAGGATGGTGTCAATGCGTTTATCGGCGTCGCTCATGAAAATCACCCGCGCCTCAGCGAGGCTCCGGCTGCCGGTGGTGCGCAGGACTTTATCTTTGAGCGGTGAGGTCACGTTTCGGCTGCCGAAATCCTCCCAGGCTTGCGAGAATTCGTCCCATGCCTTGAACAGCAGTCTGGCGGGCGTCAAGGTGGAGAGGGCGGTCAGGCGCAGGTCGGCAAGGTCGGTCTGCATCACCCCGGCGCCCTGGATGTTGGTGTTGATCAGGTCGTGGAACGGCCGCATCGAGTCGAGGTAAGCCAGGTCCTCGGTCAAGGATTTGATGTGCGATATCTCGTGAATCAACGACGCCGCCCGCGCATGCGCCGAAATGTTGAACGGCGTGGTCAAGCGGTTTTGATAGACGTCCATCCCGGGGTCGAAGAAGCGGTCCAGCAAGTAGATCTTTTGGTCCAGGTCATCGGGTATCACGAAGGCAAAGCTGTTTTCGGGGTTGTAGCGATGGGTACCGCTGACAAAACGCTGCGAGTCGGGACCGATCAGCGTGTGATTGGTCAACTCGTCGAGCACCTCGTCCACGCGCCGCTCGATTTTCTGCACGTGATCGGCCGTCAACGTGCCCACGCCCAGTAACTCGGTGAAGAACCGCCCGAGCCGGCTATTGGGCTCGCGCAGTGTCGCAAAGTGGCTCAGGTTGCGTTTGCACGTCACTGCATAGTAAGTCGCGACATTCAGCGCTTCATCAATGCACTGCGCCTTCCAATTGGATAAGGCCGCGATTTCGCGCATGCCCACGGCTTCGATATTGATGACCTCTCGTTCGGCTGCCCGCGTGTACACCTTGCCTGCCAAGCGCTTCAAGGATTGGCCGTAGCGCGGGTTATGCCCATCGAGGTCCAGTGTCCAGCCGCCCTGGGCGCTGCTTTTTACATAAGGGCCGTGGAGTTCGCCTTTGCTCAGACGCCAGTGTTCGCCGGCTTTTTTCACCGGGTACACCTTGCCCGCCAGCGGCACGCAATGGAGTGCTCCGGTGCTATCTCTGTAAGGCTGTGTCGAGGTGCTGGGCGTGAGGTCCGCCAGCGCAATATCGTGGTCTTCAAATGCCCGCAACCCGGTGCGCCCAGGTGCTGTCAGGTCTACATCCGCCAGCGTGGCGGCGGCTGCCTGAGGGGGGTTGAGCCACGCCTCCAGCGAGACGTCTTGCTGCGGCGAAGAGGCGGGTGGCAACAGCCGGTCCAGCTCTGTGCGCAACGAGGCCAGCTCGGCCACGCCACGGGCAAAGGTTTTCAGCGCGTGCTGCCAGCGGTGCTGCTGCAAATCTTCAGCGGAGGTCTTGAACAGTTGGTAGCTGCGCCAAACCACCAATGGGTAGGCCAGTTTACCGGCCATGAACATCAAGCCTTTAGGGATCGCCTGCCCGAGCAGGCTGGTGATCGCGTCCCACTGAGCCTTGCCTGATGCGGAAAACTGACTGTCGAGCATCCTGAGCAACATCTCGCTATTGTCCTCAAACAGCTTTTTGAGCAGATTGCCGGTGATATAGGCGGCGCCGAGACGGATTTCCGAGGCGCCCCGACTGTCTTGTTGGGCCAGCAAATTGCGGTAGGTGGCTTGATGGGCGGCTTGCATCTGACCGGTCACCCAGTCCTGCAGCGCGCCGGGGGCGGTGAACGCATTGATCAATGCGGCCTCATTCGCGTATTCCGTCAACATGTGCTGGGGGCTGTAGGGCGCATACAGCACCAGCGGGCCGGAAGCGGCCGTCGGTGTGCCAATGAGGTAGCAGCACAGTGCGTTGGCCGGCGTCGCGCCTGGGGTGGCGATCAGTTCAAGCGGGCAGATGTTTGCCGTTGCGTCAGTTACCGTAGCGCGTGCCACATGCGTCAGTTACCGTAGCGCGTGCCACACCGTCGGGCATGTCGAAGACTTGCTGGATCAGGCTCCACGCCGATGCCGACAGCCGCCCTTCGAGTTTTTGTTGATGGGCGTACTGCAGCAATTGCCAGGGCAATTGCTGGCAGAACAGCTGGCGACGCTCACGGGTTGCCTGCGTATCGCCTTTGAGATGGGTGGTCAGTTGTTCCTGGTAGAAGCTTTTCAAGTCCAACTGGCGAACCAGTTGCACCACTGCCGTGCCGTCCAGTGCCGCCGGCAACGGCGTGGCCGTTCGCGAGTGTGGCCGGATGTCTTCGCCGCGCAGTACAGGCAAGTGTCGCAGGGCGAAGTCTGTCAGCGTCTGCGTGTTGCCCGCCAGGTTGATGCGACCCGGGATCATTACATGGTCCGGGTTCACCACTTGCCCCGGAAAACGGGCGTTGAGCAACGTCGAGAGGCTGCTCACGGCCTGCTCGCGCAGGGTTGTGATGCTGTGCAGATAGTCACGCTCATCCAGCGCGTTGACGCGGTATTGCTCGAGCAATTCGGCGTGCAGGATCTGCTCGCTCGGGCGCGCCATGCCCAGCCAGACCGGAAGTGCCTGCTGGTGGATGAGGGCCTGTGCGATGGCCGTGGCCCTGGGCAGGTTGGTCGGGGGGGCGCGACGGATCAAGCTGTCCATCCATTGTTCGTAACGCTGTGCGCTCAGTTTCATCGAGCGCACATGGCCAATCTCGTCACTGATGAAGTCGCGGTAAGACTGTTGCCGATCGTTCAGCAAGTGGGCGTCGAGACGTCGCAGCGGGCCGAGCTGACAGGACTGATGGGGCACCCGCTTGGAGGGCGGCAGGTTCTCTATCAGCGGTAATCGCGCTTGGGCGTCTTGCAAGCGTTGCTCAAGGGTGTCACGCAGGGCCTTGATCGACGCAAACGCCTCAACGCCGCAACGGGGTGTCCAGAGTACTGCCGCCCCTGAGTGAGCAGGGTCTGTGCCGCCACGTTCGGTCAGTACAAAACAATTGGCCAGTGCATGGGGCGTGGCAGGCGAGCCGAGGTGTAAGGTCAGGCCATAGGCATCCGGGATAAACCCGTTCAGGCCCCGGCGCTTCTCGCGGGTCATGCTGTCGGCGTGGAGCACGCTGTCCAGCAGCGCCAGGGCGTTGGCTGGCAGGCTGTTGTGCAGTCGCCTCAGTTGCGCCTCGCCGCTCAGGCCTTGCAGCATTCCATGGCTGAGCTGTGCCTGGTGACTCTCCAGCAGCTGGACCGGTAACGTTTGCAAACCGGTTGGGCCAAACCTGGGAGGCTGACTGCGAGCCAGTGCCAGGGCCGTCTCGACCACTTGCAGGCGTTGCAGGTGCAGCTTGGCCTTTTGCGCCTGAACCGTGGTGGGGCGGTCATTGCCGCTGCTGCTCGGGTGTACGCTCCAGCGCCCGTCTGGTTGCGGCTCCAGCAAGCGGCTGTCGAGCATGGCGCGTACATACAGGGCACTGTCGAGCAATGCACCCAGGTCGATGCTGCCCACGCTGCGCCGATAAAACGCCAGCGCATACTCGAGGTTGTCGGCCTGTTTGGCGACGATGTCTTCGAGCATTGCCTGAAACACATCGCCGACCACGGGCTTGCCGGTCACCTGCGGCTGATCGATGCCGACAAACACACTGCGTTCATCCAGCGACAGGAAATTGAGCAGCTCATCCTCATAACCGGCGGTTTTGAGCATGGTCAGCAAGGTAGCGTTCAGGTCACTGAGGCTGCCCAGCACCTGCAGGCCACGCGATTGGGTATAGAGGTAAGCGTGGGCGTTGCTGATCATCAGGGTGCCGGCCAGGTCGACGTGATGTTGAAACGCGCTATCAATGCGTACCTTTTCTACGCTCAAGTGGTGGTCCAAGGCTGCGTGCGTGGCGTGGTCCGGCAGGATTGCGCCGCGCAATGTCCGGCTTTCGTCAGCCGACACAATGGTTTGCTGATGTTTGAACAGCAGGTCGGCGCGAAACTTGTCGCGCATCACCTGGGTGAAGAGCTGCAAGCGTGACTGACCCGCCGTGCAGTCTTCATTCCAGTAGACCTGCAGCAGGCTGTTCAATAATTTTGCAAGCGCCGCGCTTGTTTGCTCGACCACACTGTCCCAGCGTTGCTGGTCCTCGGCCAGCTGTTCCTTGCTGAAGCTGCGCGTGTCATGGGCGCTGTTGAAGTAGCTGTGTGTCTGCCCGATTGGCCAGGCTTGCTGGACATAAAAGCGTAACAGCGTGTCGCGTAAGGAATCGGAGGCCACCCAATGGCTGTGCTCGCCATTGGGTGCCGAGACGAAGGCGTTCACCCGCGTGTCGCCCTGGTTCAGGCGTGGGAAGTAGGAGCGCGCCATGATGCCGAGCAACGTGTCGAGCATCTCGTTCAAACTGGGAAGCTTGCACAGCTCGTTAAGCATCAGCGCTACGTTTTTCTGCTGGGACGCCAGGATGGCGTGTTCCTGGTCTTCCATCACCGGGCCCAGGATGGTGCTGGTAGTGACCGTCAGCGGCGCAGTGGCTGGCAGCGCGTTACGTTCGCCGACGGACACAAACTGCAGCAATTCACTGCGCTGACTCGCCTCTGTCAGGCGTTGTGCTACCTCGCTCAACAGGTCAGCGTGGCTGTCGAACAGCTCAAGACCACCGTCAGGGGTGTACAGCACCGCCTTGGCGTCATCGGGGGTGGGGCTCATCACGAAGGCACCGGGCAGCGGCAGGGCGTCGCTACCGGCGAGGTTGATGTGCAACCTTTCCACTAGCATCGGAGCATCGCGCACCGTCGAGTTTTTACGTGCGGTGTCGGAGGCGTAGTACACCGTGTACAGCCAATCAAGGTCTTTCAACGAGAACCCCAACTCACGCTCCCGCGCGGTAGGTGCCCTGCGTCTGGCCGGGCGTAGAAATTCGTCGAAATAGTAGGGTGGGGTGACGTTCGCCATGCTGTGCGCTCCATCGTTGCGGCAGGTAGCAGGCGAGTCTGGTGTCGGCAGCGCGTGGCGGGGCGGTAGATAGCTCAAGCATAAAAACCGGCGCCTGCCTCAAGCGCCCGTTGACAGCAGGCACACGGAGCGTTGTTTAATCGACGGCCTGGATTCTTGTTGTCTCTCCCAATTCTAAAAATCGGAGCTACAGATGTCAGCCCAGTCCCCGATAGTTGAAAGTGCTACCGCGCTCATCGGCTTCAACGCGCTGGTAGGCTTGCTGCACGAGGTGTTTGTGAAGCACGGCACCTCGCCCGCAGTCGCCGCGATCCTGGCGCACAATTGCGCCAGCGCCGAGCGCGACGGTGCCCATAGCCATGGCATCTTCCGTATCCCCGGCTACCTCAGCACCCTGGCCAGCGGTTGGGTCAACGGCAAGGCCACGCCGGTGGTCACCGATGTGGCGTCCGGGTTCGTGCGGGTCGATGCGGCAAACGGGTTCGCCCAGCCGGCCCTGGCCGCCGCCCGCGCGCTGTTGGTGGACAAGGCCCGCAGTGCCGGCATCGCGTTGCTGGCAATTCACAACTCCCATCACTTTGCCGCGCTCTGGCCAGACGTCGAACCCTTCGCCGAAGAGGGGCTGGTGGCGCTGAGCGTGGTCAACAGCATGACCTGTGTGGTGCCCCATGGCGCCGACCGCCCGTTGTTCGGCACCAACCCGATTGCCTTCGCTGCCCCGCGTGCCGATGGCGCGCCCATTGTCTTCGACCTGGCCACCAGCGCGATTGCCCATGGCGACGTGCAGATCGCCGCGCGCAAGGGCGAGCGCCTGCCGACGGGCATGGGCGTGGACAGCCTGGGCCAACCCACCACTGACCCCAAGGCCGTGCTGGAAGGCGGTGCGTTGCTGCCGTTTGGCGGCCACAAAGGCTCGGCGCTGTCGATGATGGTTGAGCTGTTGGCGGCGGCCTTGACCGGCGGTAACTTTTCTTTTGAGTTCAACTGGGCCGACCACCCTGGCGCACGTACCCCCTGGACGGGGCAATTGCTGATCGTCATCGACCCGAGCAAAACCGCCGGCCAAAGCTTTGCCGAGCGCAGCCAGGAACTGGTGCGGCAGATGCATGCGGCGGGGTTGCGGCGGCTGCCGGGGGATCGACGTCATCGCACGCGGGCGAAGTCGCAGGAAGCCGGTATTGAGATTGAAGCGAAGGACCTGAGGCAGTTGCACGAACTGGCCGCAGATTAAGCGGGGCTGCGCGAATGGCGCAGCCCCGGTGTATCAGTTACGACGACCCAGCAACAGGCCAACTACCAGGCCGAAACCGGCGGAGATGGCCACGGTTTGCCATGGGTGGCCACCGATGTAGGTTTCAGTGGCATCGACCACCGGCTTGCTGCGTTCGCGCACGTTGGACACGGACTCCAGGGCTTGCTTGAGCTTGATGGCGACCTGCTCACGCAAGGTTTCACCTTCCTCGCCCACCAGGGAGGCGCTGCTTTTGAGCAGTTTGTCCGACTCTTCGATCAGCGCGGTGAGTTCGCTGAAGGCTTGATCCTTGATTTGATCTTCGACGGCTTGTGCGGCTGTTTTGCGGGCCATTGTGGTGACTCCTTGCGGGTGAATGTGACAGTGAACAATGGAGTGTCGGGCCGCGGCAAAAGTTGCAGTTTTTTTGCCCGGGGCCGGTTTCGGGGAAAATCCGGAGCCGGTAATTTCGACCTACAGTGTAAGATGTCGCCTATTTGTGCAGCAGGTAATTCAACATGAGCTTCAATCTGGCCAACAAGACCCTCGCCGAACGCGCCGAGCTGGAAGATGAAAAGTCGCGCCTCTACGACCTGTGGCAAACCAACCTGGGCAAGGCCAAGGGCGAGGCCGCGCGGTTGTTCGGCGAGCGCGCCAAGCGCAAAGGCAAGTGGGCTGAATGGGTCCGCGCCGAACTCGACGGCATGTCACCGCCGGAGTTTTCCAACATGGTGCGCAGTGAAGTCAACAAGCTGATGGCGGCGGCGAAGTAAAGCACTCGGCAATAGCCTCGCGCACTTTCAGCAACATCGGATCACGTTGGGCCTGGGTGCGCCAACCCAGCTCCACCGGGTAACGGGGCAGATCCAGCGGGCAGGGCAGTACACGCAAACCGGTCATTTCGGCAATAGCCAACGCCGCATGCCCTGGAATGGTCGCCACCGCCTGGCTGCCCTTGAGCAAAAACGGCAGCGCTGCAAAATGGCTGGTCGAGGCGCACACCTGGCGGCTCAACCCGTGCGCCGCCAACCCCTCATCGGTAATCCCGATGAACCCGCCGGATGACACCAATATATGCTCGCGCCTGACGAACTCGTCCAGGCTGATGCTTGCCTGGTCCGCATCCAGCAGGCAGCGGTAATCGCCTTCGCCCAGCACCTGCCGACTCAAGCGGCCTTGGGCGAACCCACCGGCGGTAATCGCCAGGTCCAGCGTGCGATCGAGCAGCGCGCCCGCGACGATCTGGCTGTGGGTCTGGCGGAAAATCACCCGCAGCTTAGGCGCACGCTGCGCGATCTCAGCGATCAGCCGGTGGCCGTAGGCAATCTCGAAATCATCCGATAACCCCAGCACCACGGACCGACCCTGGTACTGCTGGTTATCCGGGTTGACCATCGCCAGGCTCTGCCGGCAGCGATCCAGTGCCTCACTGATCACCGGCTTCAACTGGTTGGCCCGCAGCGTCGGCGCCAACCCCCGGCCGGTGCGCACAAACAGCTGGTCGCCGTACACCTCGCGCAAGCGCCGCAGGCCCGCGCTGATCGCTGACTGCGTGACGCCCAAACGCAACGCCGCGCGGCTGGCGCTGGACTCGTCATGCAGGGCTTCGAAGGTTTTCAGCAGGTTCAGATCGACCTGGGCGATATTTGTTTGGCTCATATCATTCAGCACTGAGGTGGGCTTTATTCATGATCGAGGCTGGCGCGAGAATGGGCAACCCCCCTGATTCGGAGTGAACGTGATGCCCATTTCTACCGTGGCAGCCCTGCAAATCGGCGCCTTGCCCGGCGGCAAGGCCGACACCCTGGCGCAAATCCTTGCCTATGAAGACGCGATAACACGCAGCGGCGCGCACTTGGTGGTGATGCCCGAAGCGCTGCTGGGCGGCTACCCCAAAGGTGAAGGCTTTGGCACGCAGCTGGGCTACCGCCTGCCTGAAGGCCGCGAAGCCTTTGCGCGGTATTTTGCCAATGCCATCGATGTGCCGGGCGCCGAGACTGAGGCCTTGGCGGGTTTGGCGGCGCGCACCGGCGCCAGCCTGGTCCTGGGTGTGATCGAGCGCAGCGGCAGCACCCTGTATTGCACCGTGTTGTATTTCGAACCGGCGGGCGGCCTGGTGGCCAAGCACCGCAAGCTGATGCCCACCGGGACCGAGCGGCTGATCTGGGGCAAGGGTGACGGCTCGACGTTACCGGTGATCGACAGCGCGGTCGGGCGCGTCGGCGCTGCGGTGTGCTGGGAGAACATGATGCCGCTGCTGCGCACGGCGATGTACGCCAAGGGCGTGGAGGTGTGGTGCGCGCCGACGGTGGATGAGCGCGAGATGTGGCAGGTCAGCATGCGCCACGTGGCCCATGAGGGGCGCTGCTTTGTGGTCAGTGCGTGTCAGGTGCAGGCGTCGCCCGAGGCGCTGGGCATCGAGGTGGCAAACTGGCCTTCAGAGCGCCCGCTGATCGCCGGCGGCAGTGTGATCGTCGGCCCGATGGGCGACATCCTGGCCGGGCCGTTGCTGGGTGAAGCGGGGCTGCTGACCGCGCAGATCAATACCGATGACCTGGTGCGTGCGCGGTATGACTACGACGTGGTGGGGCATTACGCCCGGCCGGATGTGTTCGAACTGGTGGTGGATGAACGCGCCAAGCCCGGCGTGCGCTATATCACCGACTGAAACACTGACCAGGATGAGCTGCTTTTGTGGCGAGCGGGCTTGCCCGCGTTGGGGTGCGTAGCAGCCCTAAAATCAGGCGCTACGGTGTACCTGGAAAAATGCGGTGTACTTATTGGGGGCTGCTACGCAGCCCAACGCGGGCAAGCCCGCTCGCCACACAAGCCCGCTTCCCACACAAGCCTGCTTTGCACAGAGCAGCAACCGTCTACCAGGTTGCGGTATTGGGCAAATCCAGGGTGCCATGGTCCACGAACCGCATCGTGCCGAACAGCCCGCCCGCCAGCTTGCCGCGCAGCACATAGGGCAGGTTGTTCAAACTCTGGGTCTGGCTCAGGCCCAGGGTCTGACGCAACACGGAAAACGCCGAAACGCTGACCGGCACCGTCAGCACCGTCTCGGAGAAACGTGGGATGCTTCCCTGCTGATCGCTCACTCCCGAGGCCAACGGCCGGCCATTGACCTCCAGGTCCAGGGCTACGCCGTTGTAGTCGATCGCCGTTTCATTCGGGTTCTGCACCCGCAGTTTCACGGCGAAGCGCACTTCCAGGTCCTGGCTTTGCAGCGGCTCAATGCCGACCACGTTGATGTTCACCGGGTCGCGGTTGGGGAACAGGGCGCAGGCGCTCAAGCTCAGCAGCAGTAACGATAGAACCATGAGCTTGCGCATAACGAGGTGCTCCTATTTCGTGACGTCCGGGTCCTGCATCACCTTGAGGGTAGAGGACTCCGGATCAAATTCGTCTTCTTCCAGCTCTATGAACTCCTCGGGCAGGAAAATGTTCAGCAAGATTGCACAGAATGCCCCTACGGTGATCGGCGATTCGAAAATGTTGTGCAGCGCTTTGGGCAGTTCACGCAGCACTTCCGGCACGGCGGCCACGCCCAGGCCCATGCCCAGGGAGATCGCCACGATCAGCACGTTGCGTCGATGCAGCCCGGCTTCGGCGAGAATCTTGATCCCCGCCACGGCCACGGTGCCGAACATGATCAGGGTCGCGCCGCCCAGCACCGGCTTGGGCATCAGCTGCAGCACCGCGCCGATCATTGGGAACAGCCCCAGCAGCACCAGCAGGCCGGCGATGAAGTACGCCACGTAGCGGCTGGCCACGCCGGTCAACTGGATCACGCCGTTGTTCTGCGCGAAGGTCACCATCGGCAGGCTGTTGAAGGTGGCCGCCATCGCCGAGTTGAGGCCATCAGCCAGCAAACCGGATTTGATGCGCTTGATGTACAGCGGGCCCTTGACCGGCTGTTGGGAAATCATCGAGTTGGCGGTCAAGTCGCCGGCGGCTTCCAGCGGCGAAATCAAAAAGATCACTGCCACGGGAATAAACGCCACCCAATCGAACGAAAAGCCGTACTTGAAGGGCACCGGCACGCTGATCAACGGCACCTGCGGCAACGCCGCCATGTCCACGCGGCCCATCCACCAGGCCACTACAAAGCCCAGGGTCAGGCCGATCACGATCGAACCCAGGCGCAGGAACGGGTTGTTGAAGCGGTTGAGCACCACAATGGTCAGCAGCACCAGAGCCGCCAGCCCCATATTGCTCGCGGCGCCAAGGTCGCTGGCGCCAAAGCCGCCGGCCATGTCGGTGACCGCTACCTTGATCAGCGAAAGACCCATCAGGGTGATGATGGTGCCGGTGACCACCGGGGTGATCAGCTTGCGCAACTTGCCGATGAACTGGCTGAGCACCACTTCGATAAAGGCCGCGAAAAAGCAGATGCCGAAGATCGTCGAAAGGATTTCATCGGTGCCGCCGCCCCGGGCCTTGACCATGAAACCCGCGCTCAAGATCACGCTGATAAACGAAAAGCTGGTGCCTTGCAGGCACAACAGCCCTGAGCCGATCGGGCCGAACGTGCGGGCCTGCACAAAGGTGCCGAGCCCCGAGACGAACAGCGCCATGCTCACCAGGTACGGCACCTCGCTCTCCAGGCCCAGCACACCGCCGACGATCAGGGTAGGGGTGATGATGCCGACAAAACTGGCCAGCACATGCTGCAGCGCGGCGAATATCGCTGCGGTGAAATGCGGGCGGTCTTCAAGGCCGTAGATCAGGTCGGATTTATAGCGCGGGCGAGGGGCTTGAGCGTCAGACAAAATATGGGCTCGGGTCAGAAAAGGGAGGCGCAGGATGCCAGAAACTGCCGGTCGTCAGAAGTGTAAAAAATTATTTATAAACCCCTGAGTGAAACCCCAGGTCCTGCCGATAACGAGGGTAGGCCCACATACTAACGACAACAGTGGTGACCAAGGTCTGAGCAGCGCGTTGACGCTGCCGGATCGTTTAGCGGCAGGGACGCTCGCGAACATTCCCCCTGAGAGCACCCTCTATGTCCCTGCGTCATTTGAATATCGCCCCACGCGCGTTTCTCGGTTTTGCCTTCATTGCCCTGTTAGTGATTGTGTTGGGGGTGTTTGCGGTCAACCGCATGACGCAGATCCGCCAGTCTTCGGTGGACATGAGCGCCACACAACTGCCAAGCGTCACCTACCTGGCCAACATCACGGAAAACGTACTGCGCCTGCGCATCTTGTCCTTCCGCGTGCTGGTCAACCGCGAGCCTGCCGGCTTGCAGGAAGCCGAAACGCGCATGGGCGTGCTCACCGATAAAGTCAAAGCGGCCCAAGCCGGTTACGCCGCGTTGCCTGCAGGCACCGAGGAAGCGGCGCTGTACGCAACCTTTGTCGCGACACTGGACAACTACCTTAAAGCCCAGGCCGACATGCTGAGCTTGTCCAAGCAAGGCAAGGTCGATGAAATGCGCGCGCTGATCAACAGCCGCATCAAGGACGGCACCGACCAGATGGGCGAGCAGTTGAACAAGCTGATCGCCATTAATGCCGCGGACGCCAAGCAAGCTGACGCCGAGGCGGGGCAGAGTTACAACGGCGCCATCACCGGCGTGATCTCGGTGGCGGTCGCCGCCGCGCTGCTCACCGTGCTGTTGGCCTGGCTGCTGACCCGCAGCATCGTCACGCCGTTGCGCAAGGCGCTGGCCGTCGCCGAAACCATTGCGGGCGGCAACCTGACCAGCGTGATTGCCGATGACGGCAAGGATGAGCCTGCGCGGCTGATCAGCGCGTTGTCGACCATGCAAGCCAACCTGCGCCAGACCATCCAGCACATCGCCGGTTCGGCCACGCAGCTGGCGTCGGCGGCAGAAGAGCTGAGCGCGGTCACCGAGGAAGCGTCACGGGGTTTGCAGCAACAGAACAATGAAATCGACCAGGCTGCCACGGCGGTCAACCAGATGACGGCGGCGGTGGAAGAAGTGGCGCGTAATGCGGTGTCCACCTCCGAGGCGTCCGGCCAGTCCAACCAGGCGGCCCGCGAAGGCCGCGACCGCGTGGTGGAGACAGTCGGCGCGATCCAGACCATGACCCAGGACGTGCACACGACCTCGCTGCTGATCGAGGGCCTGGCGTCCCAGGGGCGTGACATCGGCAAGGTGCTGGACGTGATCCGCGCGATTGCCGAGCAGACCAACCTGTTGGCGCTCAACGCCGCCATCGAAGCGGCGCGGGCCGGTGAAGCCGGGCGCGGTTTTGCGGTCGTGGCGGACGAAGTGCGGGCGCTGGCCCATCGCACGGCGCAATCGACCCAGGAAATCGAGAAGATGGTCGCCGGCATTCAGAATGGCACCGGCGAAGCCGTGCAGTCCATGCAGCAGAGCAACCAGCGCACCCAGGGTACCCTGGAAATGGCGCGCGCCGCCGGCGTGGCGCTGGAGCAGATCACCCAGTCCATCGGCCTGATCAACGAACGCAACCTGGTGATCGCCAGCGCGTCGGAAGAGCAGGCTCAGGTCTCGCGCGAAGTGGACCGCAACCTGGTAAACATCCGCGACCTGGCCACGCAGTCGGCGGCGGGCGCCAACCAGACCAGCGCGGCCAGCCATGAGCTGTCGCGGTTGGCGGTGGACTTGAATGGGATGGTGGCGCGGTTCGTGATTTAGCTAGCTCAAAGGTGATCCAAATGTGGGAGGGGGCTTGCCCCCGATGGCAGTGTGTCAGTCAGCTCATTTGTCGCTGATGCACCGCTATCGGGGGCAAGCCCCTTCCCACTTTTTTGACTGGGTTGCGTCTGGGGTTATGGCTTCCAGGCGTCAGAATTCACCAGGTTTTTCGGGCGCTGACCGGCCAATGCCTGCAGCAGATTATCCACCGCACACTTAGCCATCGCCTCGCGCGTTTCGTGGGTGGCCGAGCCGATATGCGGGGTGGCCACCACATTGTTCAGGCGCAGCAGCGGCGAGTGGTGGTCCAGTGGTTCCTTCTCGAACACATCCAGCCCCGCCGCCCGAATCGTACGTTGCTGCAGGGCTTCCACCAGCGCGGCTTCGTCCACCACCTTGCCGCGCGAGATGTTGATGAAGATCGTCTCCGGGCCCATCCGTGCAAACTCTTCAGCGCCGATCAGCTTCTCGGTTTCGGCGGTCAAGGGCAGGGTCAGGCAGACGAAATCGGCCTGTTGCAGCAGGTCGTCGAGGCTGCGGTACTGTGCGCCAAACCTTGCCTCGACCAGCGGCTTGGGCGAATGGCTGTGGTAGATCACCGGCATGCCGAAACCGAAATGCCCGCGCTGGGCCAGCGCTTCGCCGATGCGGCCCATGCCGATGATGCCCAGGGTCTTGCCGTGCACATCGCTGCCGAAGTGCGCGGGGCCGATGTTTTTGTTCCACTGGCCGGCGCGCACCATGTCCGCCAGTTCCACCACCCGCCGGGCGGTGGCCAGGATCAGCGCAAAACCGGTGTCGGCGGTGGTTTCGGTGAGCACGTCCGGCGTGTTGCTGAGCAGGATGCCGCGTTGGGTCAGGTAGTCGATGTCGTAGTTGTCGACCCCTACTGACACGCTGGCCACCGCTTCCAGCTGCGGCGCCAGGTCGAGCAAGGTCGCATCCAGGCGCAGGCTGGCGCCCAGCAGGCCATGGGCGCCGGGCAGGGCGTCGCGCAGCTTGGCCAGGCCAGTGTCGTCCAGCGCGTCGATCAGGGTGACCTCGGCCTGTTCATGCAGGCGGGCCATCAACGGCGCGGAAAGTTTTTTGTACAGCACCACAGACTTTTTCATCGGGTTCTTACCTTCAATTCAAGGGTTGGCTGCGGCGCGCGTTCACGGTCACTGGCGCCGGGCTTGAGGAAAATCGTCAGCACCACCGAGAGCATCAACGCGCCGCTCATCAGCAGGTACGAAGCGCCGGGCGAACCGGTGCTGCTATTGAGGTAGCCCACCAGGTATGAACCACCAAAGGAGCCGAGGGCGCCCATGCTGTTGATCAGCGCCATGGCGCCCCCGGCCACGTTGGCCGGGAGGATTTCCGGGACGATGGCGAAAAACGGGCCATAGGGTGCATACATGCACGCCCCGGCAATCACCAGCAAGGTGTAGGACCACCAGAAGTGTTCGGCGCCCAGCATGTAGGACGCATAGAAGGCGATGGAGGCAATCAGCAGCGGCGGCCACACGAAACGTTTGCGCTTTTGCAGTTTGTCCGAGCCCCAGGACACCACCAGCATACCGATCACGGCCGCCAGGTAAGGCAGCGCCGAGAGCCAGCCGGCTTCGATCATGTCCATCTGCAAGCCTTGCTTGAGGATCGACGGCAGCCACAGCACAAAGCCATACACGCCGATGCTCCAGCAGAAAAACTGCAGCGCCAGGACGATCACCTTGGGTGAACGGAAGGCTTCGGCGTAATTCTTCACCGCCTTGATGCCCACTTGCTCGGCGGCGAGGGCGCTTTCCAGGTCGTGCTTCTCGCCGTCGCTCAGCCACTTGGCATCCTTGGGACGCTCATCGGCCAGCTTCCACCAGATAAAGGCCCAGAGCACCGCCGGCAGGCCTTCGATGATAAACATCCAGCGCCAGCTGAAATGCTGCACCAGGTAACCCGACACCACCGACATCCACAGCATGGTCACCGGGTTGCCGAGGATCAGGAAAGTATTGGCGCGCGAGCGTTCGGCCCGCGTAAACCAGTGGCACAGGTACACCAGCATTGCTGGCATCACGGCGGCTTCCACCACGCCAAGCGTGAAGCGAATCACGATCAGCATGTAGGCGTTGGACACTACCCCGGTCAGCGTAGCCAGGCCGCCCCAGAGGATCAGGCTGACAAAGATCAGCTTCTTGACGCTGCGCTTTTGCGCGTAGATCGCCCCCGGCACCTGGAAGAAAAAGTAGCCGAGAAAAAACAGTGCACCCAGCAACGACGACATGCCGGGGGTGATCATCAGGTCTTCGGCCATCCCGGAGGCGGCGGCGAAGCCGTAGTTGGCGCGGTCCAGATACGCCAGGCTATAGGTGATAAAAACGATAGGCATGATGTACCACCAACGGCGGGTGGCGAGTTTTACGGTGTCCATGGGGTTGCTCCTGAGCTTGTTGTAGTTGTGGCAACAGGGTGTGGGTCACGCAACGGATCGGGCGGGTAACTCGGCACGCGTCGGCAGGCCTTCCATATCGCCGCGACTTTGTACGGCACGGCTGCCGATCCAGTTGCCGCGCTGAACCGCCTCGGGGAAGCTCAAGTTTTCCAGCAGCGCACTGATCATGCCGACAGCAAAGCCATCGCCGGCGCCCACGGTGTCGACCACCTTGACCACCGGCACGGCGGCGACGAAGCCCTTGTCCATCTGCGTTCGGTAGTAGGCGCCGTCCGCGCCGAGCTTGATCGCCACGGCTTCCGCGCCCTTGTCCAGGTAGAAGGCAGCGATGTCGGCCGGGTCGTCGAAACCGGTGAGCAATCGGCCTTCGCCGAGGCCCGGCAAGACCCAGTCGGCCAGGCCGGCGAGGGCGTTGATTTCGCGGATCATCTGCGCCTGGCTGGCCCACAATGCGGGGCGCAGGTTGGGGTCGAATGACACGCTGCGCCCGGCTTTGCGCATCTGCGTCATCAACTCCACAGACAGCTCATGGGTGGCCGCAGACAGGGCCGGTGGAATACCGGTGGCGTGCAAGTGACGCGCCTGCAGCAGGCCAGGGCTGATGCCGGCAATCGACAAATGGCTGGCCGCCGAGCCTTTGCGAAAGTACTCCACCTGAGGGTCGGCGCCGGCGTCCTCGCGGGACTTGAACTGAAAGCCGGTAGGGTGCAAGGGGTCGACCGCCACGTGCCGGCAATCCAGGCCTTCTTTCTGCAAGGTGTCGACCACAAAGCGTCCGAGCGAGTCGTTGCCCACGCGGCTCAGCCACGCCACCTTGAAACCCAGGCGCGAGAGGCCGATCGCGACGTTGCTGTCGGCCCCGGCGATACGCTTGTGAAACTGCGCCACCTGGGCCAGGTCCCCGGTCTGTTCGGCGACGAACATCGCCATGGTTTCACCAAACGACAGGATATCGATCTCAGACATGGGCGTTCTCCACACGGGGTTGGCCAAGGACGGCGAGGGTGGCGACCTGCTGCGCGGTGACCGCGATCAGGTCATCGCCCTGCAACGGGAATTCCACGGCCCGCGTAATACCCTGAGTCATGTGCTTGAGCAGTTGTTCCCACAGATGCAGGTCGGTGGCGCCGGGCGGCAGCGCGACCAGTTTGCCGTCCGGGCGACGCGCCACCGCTTTGCAGTGCAGGTAGTCGACGTGCCGGCCCAGCAGGCGCGCGGCGGTCAGGGCGGACTGGTCTTGCCACTGCCAGTTGCCGATATCGAAGGTCATCTTCACCGGCAGGCCGAGGCGTTCGATCTCGCTGAAAAACCTTTGCATCGGCTCGATCCGCCCGCCGTGCAGGGTCTGGTCGTTTTCCACCAGCAGCGTGACCGGGTGACGCTGGAGCAAGGCGTTGAGGCTGTGCAGGTCGTTGGTGTCGGTGAAATAACCGAGGGAGACTTTCAGCCAGCGCGCGCCGAAGGCCTGGGCACGGTCCAGGGTTGCGCTGAGTTCGGCATTCGGTTGGGCGCGGCCGGCGACCCATAATTCCAGGGGCGATGAGTAGACCGACTCCAGGCGCTGGTCGGCGGCCGCCTGGGCCAGTTCGGCGGGCTGTTCGGTGGTCAGCAGTTCTTCGCGCCATTCGATGCGCTGAGCGCCAGCGGCGGCCAGCAAGGTGACAAAACTCAGTTGGCCTTGCTGCCGCACCAGGTCGGCGCCGTAGCTGGAAAGACTGATGGAGACGGGGTATTTATGCATTGTTGTGTACCTCTGAAACCGGTTTCATTTTTATACGCAAAGGGAAAGTCGCAGCCGGTGCTTGGGCAGGCGGCTTGTCAATCAAGGTGGTGGCGGCTGACCTATTGCTTTCGCGAGCAAGCCCGCCCCCACAGGGGGTTGAGTTGAGCCGCGGATAATTAACTCGGGCAAAAAGTCGAGGTTGCGCGTCGGGGTGGTATCGCCACGCAGGCGTTTGAGCAAGCAGTCGAAGGCGCTGGCGCCAATCGCCTCGGTGGGCTGGGCGAGGGCGGTGATGCCATTGCCCACCAGCGGGTACCAGTCGAGATCATCCAGGGCGATCAGGCCGACATCCGTAAACAGGTTGCAACCCAGGGCTTTCAGCGCGTGGGTGCAGGCCAGCGCGGCCACGCCGTTGGCGCAGAACAGGGCTTTGCGGCCAGGGTTGGCAAGAAAGGTTTGCAGGTGGGTATTGAGTTCGCTGTCCAGCTCGAGCACCGCCCCGGTCAACCCCGGGCGGGCGGCGATTTCAGCCTTGAAGCCGTTAATGCGCTCCAGGCGCGAGCTGGTGCCATCGGTGGCTTCGCTCACCAGCAACACTTCCTGATAACCCTGTTGTTGCAGATGCTCCACGGCCATACGCACCGCGGCCGGGTTATCCAACCCCACCAGGTCGCTGTGCAGCGGCTCGACCTTGCGGTCCACCAGCACCAGGGGCATTTCCTGCTGCAGCTGCAGTAATTGGTCGAGGTGATGTCCAAGCGTGTTCACGATCAGCCCTTCAATGTTGTACGAGCGCAGCGCGGCCAGGTGTTGGCGCTCCTGTTCGTCGTCGCGGTCGGTGTTGCACACCACCAGGCTGTAGCCGTGCTGGCGGCAGGCGGTCTCGACGCCGTGCATCACGGCAATCGAATAGGGGTTGCGGATATCGGCCACGAGCATGCCGATCAGGCGGGTGCGGCCACGTTTCAAACCGCGGGCCATCTGGTTGGGGCGGTAGCCGAGTTCGTTGATGGCCTGCTCGATGCGCAGCGCAATGGCGTCGGAGAGCAGGGCGCGGTCATCACCGATAAAACGCGACACGCTGGCCTTGGATACGCCTGCACGCTCGGCGACGTCGAGCATGGTGATACGGCTGCGTTGAGCGGCGGAAAAAGTCGTCACGGGTAGCGGGCCTTTCTTATTGGATTTATCGGTTCTATTGCCGTGAAACAGCGCTGAAACCGGTTTCATAAGAAGCCAGGCAGTTAATTTCGTCAAGGAAAATTTGGAAAGCCGACGCGCAATAAACCGACGAGCGGGTAGGCCTACCTGTTAGTTCTGACAGTATCCAGCCAGTGGCTTTAGGCGTTTAATTTTTCCAACAGCAGACAGGTACGTAGTTCGCTCCTGGCTCGGCGTGGTGAACTAATCCTGAGGCTGCAATATGTCTACGATCCCTGGTCTGGCCCCTCTGACAATCGCCGGTGTGAATACCACCGACGGCAGAGGTGTGGTGCCACAAGCATTATTAGCGGTGCCCATGAGAGTGCGTATTCCCATGTGGCAACCTTTGCCGGCAGTGGGCGATGAACCACACGTTGTCGAGCTTTTTGAGGACAGCGTTGATGGCATCAGGTCGCTCACCAGACAGACTGTGACGCCACCGCCACCACCCATTCCCAGTTTTCATGAGCTTGAAATCACCGTGGACCAGTTGCGTCGTACAACCCGCGTCGCGCGACTTTATTACGTCGTGACCACTGAGGGCGGTTCGAACCGTATGCAGCCGAGCATCCCGATCACGATCGATCTGAACCCTCCAACGTGGATGCTACCAACGGATGCGCTGCAGTTTGTCGTGCCGCCGGTGCCGGTGATGAATGCGCAGTACTTGCAGAACAATCCACGGGTGGCCTTCAACATTCCGACCTATGACATTGGGGTATCGGGTGACCGGGTCGAATTCTATCTATCCAACCAGGCCAACCCCGCCACCGGTCTGGCGCCAGCAGGAGGCTCGCTGGTGGATTTCACCACCACACCGTGGACTGGAACGCTGGACGCCGCTGCCTTTCGCAGTCTGAGTGACGGGACTGCCTACGTCTTCTGCAGAATATTTGACGCGACCGGCAACTTCAGCGCACTGAGTGCTGGCCTGCCTTTTGTTGTGGGCCTGGGAAACGTCATTCCGATCCCGATTACTTCGTTCCCCGCCCCCCGTGTATTGAACACATTAACCAACGGTAACTTGAACTGTAGTTCGATGCCCAAGGCGGTAGACGGTGTGCATTGGTTGATAGCAGCCGATGCGAGGATACGCGTGGGTGATGAAGTAACGTTTATCTGGCAAGGCTTCAATGAGAATAACTGGGGCACTGTTAATCCTAATGTGGTGTTCAGGCGTTCGATCATTTGGACGGCGGCGAATATCAGCGCAGGCGCAACAGTAGTGGTGGACTCGTTCGAGACTACATTGTTTCCGTTACGCAATCGTACGTCGGCTACCGGCAGTTACGAAGTGCGGCGCGGCGGCGTACTCATCGGTACGTCACAGCCGGGGCGTGTGCGAGTTGATCTGACTTATTCCACCGGTTGTTATTGCACGCCGCGCGGAATTATATGCGGTTAACACTCGAGTGGCTGATGGTTGTTTTTGTCAACTGTTATAGGGGTTTCCGAATTTTAAAGATTCGTGGTTGACGAGGTTGAACTTAGTCAGCTGACGAAGAAAGTAGTTGTTCTAGTAGCTAAACTATCCGGAGCAAGAAGATGGACAGGACAAATAGAGAAATTGTTGACAGCTTTGTGCCGAACGCCCCAGGAAGTTACACCCCTAATCGGCTTCTGGGCGGTACGTTTCAAGGTGAAGTTCCGGGTTATACCGGGCTGCTGTCGAGGTCGGCGGCAAAAGCGCAATTCATCACCCTGAACATCCCCAGATGGTTTGCCGCCAGTACTGATCCGGCCGCGCCCGATAGTGTCAGGGTGGACATCCGCCCTTATCGCGAGCTCAGCAGTTTCGTGGATAGCGATGCAGAGGATCTCTACTTTAACACCGGGGGCAATAGCTTTACGGTGCCGGTAGTGAATCCGCCCGACCCTGTTCCGATCCCCATTCCGGAAGCCTATGTGCCCAATGGTGTGTGGCTGGTCAGGTTCACGGTGACGGTCACAGACTCGAGTGTGAGCAACACCTCGGTCGCGCAATTGCTGATCGTGGACGAGACATCGCCCTATGACCGCTCGGACGATCGACCTCCGGCACCGACCCTACCCGCAGGGGCGACGCTGCCTCTTGATCGTGCCTATATCCAGAGCCAGCCAGGCCAGACAGGGCGCTTCCCGATTCCGTACAGTGCCGCCGACGGGCTCTCCCCTGACGATACGGTCGAAGTGTTCTTCGGCTCCTCGGAATTGCCTATCTCAATTGGCGGTGTTACCCGGTTTCCGGTTGGTACCGCGCCAGTCAGCATTCCCTTGCCGTTAAGTGCAATCCAGGCTGAAACGGGCGGGAATTATAACCTCAGGTACGTGATCAGGGACGTCGCCAATAATCGATCGGACATTTCCTACAGTTTGAATCTGCCAGGCCTGGCGCAGGTGCCAGTCCCCGCCGACTTTCTGCCGGCACTGGTCGACCTGGCCGTCCCCGGCGATCTGCTGATCCATCGTCGAGACGTGGCGGACAGGAACGGCGCGATTGTACGGATTCCCGCCTTTAGCAATGTTGATCGCACTACAGACCAAATTACCGTCACCCTGACGTCGACTCACGGTTCAGTTACGTTGACGCAGCCGGTAGGCGCGCTGCCGTTCCCGATTTCGTTTCAGTTCAATGAAGCCAACATGGACACGCTGTACGGGACCGGACCGGCGCGGGTGCCGGTAACGGCTATTTACACCGTTACTCGCGCGACTGTGACCTATCCGACGCCACTGTTGAGCACGCTGTTCGACCTCGACCTGTCTGTGGTCGGGCCGAACCCGAATCCGAACCCACCGGGGCCGGACGCGATCAACACCGACCTGCACGCGGTAGTGGTCGAAGCGGTCCGCCCTGGTGGTCTGTTCGGGCCAATGAACCACTTGGAACTTGTGGATGTAAATCGGCCTGCAAGGGCTCGAATCCCGTTGTGGGATGCCGATATAAGGCCCGAATCCCAATTACCATTTACCATCGAGTTTAATTATGGCGGTCGTATTTATAGACAGGATGTGACTGTTATGCCTGCTGGGCGGCAGGTGCTAATCGACATTCCTTTCGCCGATATTCTGGCGTTGCGCGGCCCCACTCAGCAGGCGTTTTATACCGTCAGTCGTGCGGGCCATCCTAATCCACAGCGTTCCGTCAACACCACGGTGATCGTGGACAATGCAATCATGCAGATGGACGCACCCACCGTTCAGAACACAGCCGGTGTTAATAGAACAGCCAACTGCGATAGCTTGGTACCCGCTAATACCGGCAGGCTCAGGATATTTATCCCTGGCTCCGATTACTTGTCGCCGGCAGAGCCGGTTACTGTGACGTTCACCGGGTTCCAGAACAACACTACGACAGCTCCTGGTTTAACGCCTGTAGTGCGGTCTTTCCCAGTCCCTAATGAAACAGCCCGCCGACTTGGGTTTACCGTCGATCTGGACACAGCAACGGTGCTCTACAATCCGGTCAACGCCAACGTGGCGCTACTGACAACGGGTTCGGCCACCGTAACTGTTTCCACCCGGTTCCAGGGGCAAACCGTGAACTCTACGCCTGCAACTATCCGTGTCAGAGGTTACAGACCGGGTAATGGTGTTTCCTACTACTGTGAGGGGGCAGTTGTTCCTACATAGAACCCAGTACCCGTGTGAACGCCAAAGAGGGTAAAGACCCTCTTTGGCGTATTCAGTTGTATGGGTTAAAGATGTTCTACAACTGTTCTCCAGCGACCCCTACATGCATTGTTGATTATTCATATTATTTCTTAGGATTAGTCCTACAGATTTAGCGCACTTCTTGATTAATTATGGCGCCGCTTGATTGGTTGGGTCTCATGAGATTCAGAACCCTGCCCATCGTTTCATGAAGGCTCCAGAGGTCCATTAAAATGTCGGCAGTATTCAATTTCAAACCAACGCCCTTGAGCCTTGCTTTAACGGCTCAAGCAGTCTCGCTCTTGTTTCTGGTAGCACCTGATGCCCAGGCACTCACGCAGGTAACGGCGCCTAACACCACGATATCCTCATCGACAGTACTTGATAATTATGGGTTGTTTGCCGGGTCGAGTCTGATTGCGACCGGTGCGAACATGAACCAGATCGTCATGGACAACGCCGGCTTGACGCTTCAGGCGGGCACCCGGGCGCTGGATATCTCTGCTGGCCGGCAATCGACGATTGTGATCGACCGTTCACAGGTGACGGCCCGTCCCGGCGTGTTACAAGCCATTGTCGCCACTGGCGCCAGCAGCATATTGATCACCAACAACAGCACCGTCAGCAATGCCAATGGCGTTGGCGTGACGGTTACCCGTACCACGACCGGCACCGATGGTTCATCCGTCACGGTCAGAGACAGCAGTGTTGTCGGCTCAACCCGTGGTATCAACGCTGCGGGCTACAGCACCGTGAACCTGGACAACGCCCGTGTCGAGGCTACGGCGGCGAACGGTCACGGCGTGGTGTTGCTTAATGCCCAAGCGGTGGCAAGAAATAACAGCACCATCGTTGGCGGTGAATCCGGCGTCAATCTGCGCACTGAAGGCGGTCTGACGCGCACTGCCAGCTTGATCCTCGATAATTCCGTGGTTCAGGGCAGAACCGGGCCCGCGATCCTGGTGAACCCGCCAGTCAACAATGCCACCATGGCTGATATCCAGGTGCTCAACGGCTCGAACTTGTTGAGCGGCAACGGCGTGCTGCTTCAGGTCGACAATAACTCCACGGCCAACATGAACGTCGACAACAGCACCTTGGTCGGTGACGTGGTGGTCAGTGCGGGTAGCACAGGGACGGTTCAACTCAACAACAATGCGTTGCTGACCGGCCAATTGCGCAACGTCGCGCAACTGGATGCCAATACCGGCGGCAAATGGATGCTGGTGGGCGACAGCGAAGTCGGTGCTTTGCGAATGGCGGGTGGCGCGGTCGAGTTCGGCGCTCCTAGCCGGTTTTTTCAACTGAACACCAATAGCCTGGCCGGCAACGGCACGTTCATCATGCACACCAACTTCAACACCGGCGAGACCGACCTGTTGAATGTCAACGGCAACGCCGAAGGCAATCACCAGCTGTTGATCGCCGCCAGCGGTAACGAATTGGCCGTCGGCGAACCGATCAAAGTGGTGCACACCCAAAGCGGTGGCGCACGGTTCGGGCTGGTGGGCAACACCGTCGATGTCGGCGCGTTCGCTTACGGGCTCAAGCAGGAAGGCACCGATTGGTACCTGGACCCCGCCAGAAAGGGCCCTAGTACCAGCGCCCAGGCGGTGTTGGCGTTGTTCAACGCGGCGCCGACTGTATTGCTGGCGGAGACGAACATCCTGCGTACGCGCATGGGCGAATTGCGTTTCAGCGAAGGCAAGAGCCAAGGCCTGTGGATGCGTTCCTACGGCAACAAATATGACGTCGCGGCTAACAGCAATGGCCTGGGCTATACCCAGAACCAGACCGGTTTCGCCATTGGTGCCGATACCGCGTTGGAAGCAGGGGATGGGCAGTGGCTGGCAGGTGTGATGGGCGGCTACAGCAAGTCCGACCTGAGCCTGACCCGCGGCAGCAGCGGCATGGTCAACAGCTACCACGTCGGCGCGTACGCCACCTGGCTGGATGCCGAGAGCGGTGTGTATGTCGACCTCGTGGGTAAGGTCAACCGACTCAACAGCCAAAGCCAGGTCAACATGAGCGATGGCCAGCGCGCCAAAGGCAACTTTACGCAGGATGCGGTGAGTGCCTCGGCGGAAGTCGGCAGGCATATCAAGCTGGACGATGACTTCTTCGTTGAACCTTACGCCCAGCTGTCCACGGCGTTTATTGCTGGCTCGAGTTACACCATGGATAACGGCCTCAAGGCCAAGGGTGACAGCACCAAGTCGGTGCTCGGCAAGGTCGGTGTGACGGTGGGTAAAAACATCCAGCTCGATGGCGGCCCTGTGCTGCAACCGTACCTGCGTACCGCTGCGGCCCACGAGTTCAACGATAACAACAAGGTGTTTATCAACAACCAGGCGTTTAACAACGACCTCTCGGGTTCGCGTTATGAAGTCGCGGCGGGTATGGCGGTTAACCTGTCGGATAACCTCAAGCTGCACGCCGAGATTGAAACCAGCCAAGGTAAGAAAATTGACATGCCTTGGGGTGGGACCGTCGGTCTGCGTTACACCTTCTAAAATAGTCGGTAGGTAAAAAGGGGAAGCTTAGGCTTCCCCTTTTTTTGCCTGTCGATTCAGCTGAACAGTCCGGCGGCAATATTGATTGAAAAGCCCAATATCGCGGTATTGAACAGAAAACCGATCAACGACTGCCCCAACACCACCTTGCGCAAACTGCGCGTGGCAACGCCGACATCGGCGGTTTGCACGGCCACGCCGATGGTGAACGAGAAGTACAGGAAGTCCCAGTAATTGGGGGTTTTCAACCCCTCAGCAAAGCGCAGCGCCGGTTCGTCGCCGTCCCATGTATAGAACAGGCGGGCGTAATGCACGCTGAAAATCACTCCGATCAACAGCCAGGAACCGATCACCGTCACTACGGTAAAAGCGTAATGCAGCAGGCGCGCCGTGCCATCGAGGTCGTTGCTGCCCGCCAGGTTCAGGGTGATGGCGGCCAGGCTGGCGATTGCTGCAATGCACACCATGAACAGCACCAGCCCCGCGTTCTCATCCTCGATGTCGGCGATGCGTTTCACGTCGTCGGCGCGGGCTTTGCTCGCCAGCCACAGCATCAATGCCAGGTAGGTCCAGACCCCGGCGTTCCAGCCAATCAGGATTTTGCCGATCAGCGTATCGGCCGGTGCCAGGAGGCCCACGGCAACGCCCAATAGGGCCGCGCAGGAGAGGCGAGGGTGGGTGCGGGCGAGGAAGGCCATAGGTGCTCACAACAGGGGATGTTGTGAGCACCATAGCGCATTTTTTAGCGGCGCTTGCGTACCTGCTTCATGACCACCACAAAGAACACCGGCACAAACACCACCGCCAGTGTCGCGGTGATCATCCCGCCGATCACGCCCGTGCCGATCGCCTGCTGGCTGGCCGAGCTGGCGCCCGTGGCGATTGCCAGTGGCACCACGCCGAGGATGAACGCGAGCGAGGTCATGATGATCGGCCGTAGGCGCAACCGCGCGGCCTTCAAGGTGGCCTCGAGCAGGTCTTCGCCCTGGTCCACCAGGTCCTTGGCGAACTCGATGATCAAAATCGCGTTCTTCGCCGACAAGCCGATGATGGTGATCAAGCCCACCTTGAAAAACACATCGTTGGGCATGCCCCGCAAGGTCACCGCCAGCACCGCGCCGAGTACCCCCAGCGGCACCACCAGCAACACCGACGTCGGAATCGACCAGCTTTCATACAGCGCCGCCAGGCACAGGAACACAATCAGCAGCGACAGGCCCAGCAGCAGTGGGGCCTGGGCGCCGGACAAGCGTTCCTGCAGCGACAAGCCGGTCCATTCCTGGCCCAGGCCTGCCGGCAACTGGCTGACCAGACGCTCGATTTCGGCCATCGCCTCGCCCGTGCTATGCCCCGGCGCCGCTTCACCGCTGATGGCGATGGCCGGGTAGCCGTTGTAGCGCGTCAACTGCGTCGGGCCCTGGGTCCATTTGGCTTCGACGAAGGCCGACAACGGCACCATCTTTCCGGCGGTGTTGCGCACATGGATCTTCATCAAGTCCGCGACCTGGCTGCGTTGGTCGCCCTCAGCCTGCACCACCACCCGCTGCATGCGGCCCTGGTTGGGAAAGTCGTTGATATAGGCCGAGCCAATGGCCGACGACAGCACATTGCTCACGTCCGCGAACGACACGCCCAGCGCGTTGGCTTGTTTACGGTCAACCTCAAGCTGCACTTGCGGGGCCTCGGCCAGCGCGCTTTCGCGCACGTTGGCCAGGATCGGGCTGTTCTCGGCGGCGGCCAGCAGCGCCGTGCGCGCCTCCATCAGTGCCGCATGGCCGACGCCGCCGCGGTCCTGCAAGCGGAACTCGAAACCGCTGGAGGTGCCGAGGCCGTCAACCGGCGGCGGCAGGATCGCGTAGGCAATCGCATCCTTGAGTTCACTGAACGCGGCGTTGGCCCGGTCGGCAATTGCCGAGGCCGAATCGTCACCGCTGCGCGTTGACCAGTCCTTGAGCGTGGTAAACGCCAGCGCTGCGTTCTGCCCGGAGCCGGAGAAGCTGAAGCCCATGATCATGGTGGTATCACCCACCCCAGGCTCGCCGGCGTTATGCGCTTCGATCTGCTCGGCCACCTGCACCGTGCGGTTCTTGCTCGCGCCGGGTGGCAATTGGATGTCGGTGATGGTGTAGCCCTGGTCTTCCACCGGCAGGAACGAGGAGGGCAGGCGGCTGAACATCAGCCCCAGGCCCACCAGCAACACCAGGTAGATCAGCAGGTAACGGCCGCTGCGCTTGAGGGCATAGGTCACCCAGCCTTCGTAGCGGTCGGTGAGGCTTTCAAAACGTCGGTTGAACCAGCCGAAAAAGCCGCCCTTGGCGTGGTGCTCATCCTTGGCGATCGGCTTGAGCAAAGTGGCGCACAGGGCCGGGGTCAAGGTCAGCGCAAGGAAGGCCGAGAACAGAATCGAGGTGGCCATCGACAGTGAAAACTGCTGGTAGATCACCCCCACCGAGCCCTTCATGAATGCCATGGGCAGAAACACCGCCACCAGCACCAGGGTGATACCGACGATGGCCCCGGTGATCTGGCCCATGGCCTTCTTGGTCGCCTCCTTGGGCGACAAGCCTTCGGTGGCCATGATGCGCTCGACGTTCTCCACCACCACAATCGCATCGTCGACCAGAATGCCGATGGCCAGCACCATGCCGAACATGGTCAATACGTTGATCGAGAACCCGAGCACCAGCATGGTCGCAAAAGTGCCCATCAGCGCGATCGGCACCACCAGCGTCGGGATCAGCGTGTAGCGCACGTTCTGCAGGAACAAAAACATCACCGCAAACACCAGCGCCATGGCCTCCAGCAAGGTGTAGACCACCTTGGTGATCGAGACTTTGACGAACGGCGAGGTGTCGTACGGAATCTTGTATTCCACATTGGCCGGGAAGTAGCGCGACAGCTCGTCCATCTTTGCCCGCACCAGGGTCGCGGTGTTCAGCGCATTGGCTGCCGGCGCGAGCTGCACGCTGACGGCGGTGGACGGCTTGCCGTTCAGGCGTGTGGAGAACTGGTATTCCTGGCTGCCGATTTCCACCCGTGCTACATCGCCGACGCGCACGGTGGAACCGTCCGGGTTGGCCTTGAGCACGATGTCGGCGAACTCCGCGGGCGTCGAGAGTTGGCCCTTGACCAGGATCGCGGCGGTGATTTCCTGAGTGTGCGTGCCTGGCAAGTCACCGATGCTGCCCGCCGACACTTGGGCGTTCTGCGCGCTGATCGCAGCGTTGACGTCGGCTGGCGTGAGGTTGAAACCTATCAGTTTCTGCGGGTCGATCCAGATGCGCATGGCGCGTTCGGCACCATACAGCTGCGCCTTGCCCACCCCGTCAAGGCGCTTGAGTTCGTTCATCACGTTGCGCGCCAGGTAATCGCTGAGCGCAACGTCATCGAGCTTGCCGTCACTGGAGGTGAGGGTCACCAGCAGCAAGAAGCCAGCCGACACTTTTTCAACCTGCAAGCCTTGTTGGGTGACGGCCTGGGGCAGGCGCGGCTCTACCGCTTTGAGACGGTTCTGCACATCGACCTGAGCCATTTCCGGGTCGGTGCCCGGCTGGAAAGTGGCGGTGATGGTTGCCGAACCGAGGCTGCTCTGGGATTCGAAATACAGCAGGTGATCGGCGCCGTTAAGCTCCTGCTCGATCAGGCTGACCACACTTTCATCCAGGGTCTGGGCCGAGGCGCCGGGGTACACCGCGTAGATCTCCACCTTGGGCGGCGCGACGTTGGGGTACTGGGCCACCGGCAGCTGCGGAATCGCGAGCGCGCCAGCCAGCAGGATAAACAGGGCCACCACCCAGGCGAAAATCGGGCGGTCAATAAAGAACTGCGGCATGACGGGTTATTCCTTGACTGGCTGGCCGGAAGCGGGGCTGTCATCCACCTCGACCTTTTCACCGGGGCGCGCGTGCTGCAGGCCTTCGACGACAATACGGTCACCGGGTTTGAGGCCACTGCTGACGATCCAGCGGTCCTCGATCACCGCGCCGAGTTCCACCGGTTGCTGGCTGACGGTCTGCTCGGCATCCAGGCGCAGCACCATCGGGATGCCGGCGCTGTCACGGGTGATGGCCCGCTGCGGCACGCTGAGGCCTTGCTTGTCCACGGCTTGCTCCAGGCGCACACGCACAAAGCTGCCGGGCAGCAGGTCGAGGTCCGGGTTGGGGAACTCGCTGCGCAGGATAATTTGCCCGGTCCCCGGGTCGACGCTGATTTCGGCAAAGAGCAACTTGCCCGGCAGCGGGTACAGGCTGCCGTCGTCCTGGATCAGCGTGGCCTTGGCCTGGTCCTGGCCGACCTGCTTCAAGCTGCCGGCACGGAACGCGCGGCGCAGGTCATTCAGTTCGCGGGTCGACTGGGTGAGGTCAGCGTGGATCGGGTCCAGTTGCTGGATGATCGCCAGCGGCGTGGCTTCGTTCTGGCCCACCAGGGCGCCTTCGGTCACCAGGGCGCGGCCGATGCGCCCGGAGATCGGCGCGGTGACGGTGGCGTAACCCAGGTTCAGCCGTGCGCGTTCGACCGCGGCTTTGTTGGCCGCCACGTCGGCGTTGGTTTGGCGCACGGCGGCGCGGGCATTGTCGTAGTCCTGGCCGCTGATGGCGTTGCCTTCGACCAACTGGCTGTAGCGCTGCGCTTGCAGGCGGGCCTGGAACGCATTCGCCTCGGCTTTGCTCAGGTTGGCCTGGGCGCTGTCGAGGTCGGCCTTGAACGGCGCCGGGTCGATACGGAACAGAACGTCGCCCTGTTTAACGTCATGACCTTCCTTGAACACTCGCTGCATGACCACGCCAGCCACCCGCGCGCGCACTTCGGCGATACGCGGCGCGGCGATGCGCCCGCTCAGTTCGCTGGTGATCGACACAGGTTTGGCCTGCAGGGTCTCGATGCGCACTTTGGCCAACGGCATGGGCGGCGCCTCGGCGGCGGAGTTGTCACACGCACTGAGGGCCAGCGCCACGGACAACAGGCAAAACGGCGCAAACAGATTCTTCGACATGCTCTTATCCCAATATTGACTGGCGCATCCTAAGGTCACCGGCGCCACGGTGCTGTGAAGCTGTGTAGGTGGTGTGTGAAGAAATGTAAGGTGCGGCCCACAGTCGGCAGAGGGCGTATATCCTTGCACACTCCTGCAAACAACCACGACCCAATGTGTGTCTGTGCACAACCGACGAACCGTACTATTTGGAAACACCATGCCCAACATCCTCCTGGTGGAAGACGACGCCGCACTCTCGGAGCTGATTGCCAGCTACCTGGAGCGCAACGGCTACCACGTCAGTGTGCTCAGCCGTGGCGACCACGTGCGTGAACGCGCGCGTCTCAACCCGCCGGACCTGGTGATTCTCGACCTGATGCTGCCGGGCCTCGACGGCCTGCAGGTGTGCCGCCTGCTGCGTGCCGACTCGGCGGGCCTGCCGATCCTGATGCTCACCGCCCGCGACGACAGCCACGACCAGGTGCTGGGGCTGGAAATGGGCGCCGACGACTACGTGACCAAACCCTGCGAGCCGCGCGTGTTGCTCGCCCGTGTGCGCACCTTGCTGCGCCGCAGCAGTTTGTCCGAGCCCCAGGTGGCCAACGACCAGATCCTGATGGGCAACCTGTGCATCGACCTGTCGGAGCGCACCGTGACCTGGCGCGGCCAGCCGGTCGAGCTGTCCAGCGGTGAATACAACCTGTTGGTGGTGTTGGCCCGGCATGCCGGTGAAGTGCTGAGCCGCGACCAGATCCTGCAACGCCTGCGCGGTATCGAGTTCAACGGCACGGACCGCTCGGTGGACGTGGCCATTTCCAAGCTGCGCCGTAAGTTCGACGACCACGCCGGCGAAGCGCGCAAGATCAAGACGGTGTGGGGCAAGGGGTACTTGTTCAGCCGTTCCGAGTGGGAATGCTGACGCATGTTTCGTGTACTGCTGCGTCTCTACTTGATCACTATCGTCACCTACAGCGCGGCGATTTTCCTGATACCCAAGCTGGTGATCCAGCTGTTCGAACACCGCTACCTGGACTACAACGTCGAGCAGTCGCGGGGCATGCAGAAGCTGATCGTCAAGCAATACCTGCGGGCGCCGGTGGAGCATTGGTCACAGATCACCGAGCAACTGAGCCAGGACTTTGCCCCCCTGAAATTACAGCTGTTGCTACGCCAGGATGCGCGCTACACCCCCGAGGAAGCGTTGCAACTGGCGCAAGGCAAGCCGGTGATTCGCCTCGGCGAATGGGGCTGGATGGACGAAATCAGCTCGCCGATCAACCAGCAGTTCGTGGTCAAGCTGACGGTGCCACCCGACCCGCTGGACATGAACCTGTTGTACTGGTCGATGAACGTGCTGATCGGCGCCGCGCTGCTGGCCTGCCTGCTGGTGTGGTTGCGCCCGCATTGGCGCGACCTGGAACGCCTCAAAAGCACCGCCGCGCAGCTGGGCAAGGGCAATCTGGCTGAACGCACACGCATCCCGCCCAGCTCCAATATCGGCAGCCTGGCGGCAGTGTTCGACACCATGGCCGGGGACATCGAACACCTGCTCAATCAGCAGCGCGACCTGCTCAATGCGGTGTCCCATGAACTGCGCACCCCGCTCACACGCCTGGACTTTGGCCTGGCCCTGGCGCTCTCCGAAGACCTGCCCCAGGCCAGCCGCGAACGCCTGCAAAGCCTGGTGGCGCATATTCGCGAGCTGGACGAGTTGGTGCTGGAGCTGCTGTCCTACAGCCGCCTGCAAAACCCGGCGCAACTGCCGGAGCGGGTCGAGGTGGTGCTCGATGAATTTATCGACAGCGTGCTGGGCAGTGTCGACGACGAACTGGAAAACCCCGAAATCGTCATCGATGTGGCGCTGGATTGCGCCATCGAGCGCTTCAACCTCGACCCGCGCCTCACCGCCCGTGCCTTGCAGAACCTGCTGCGCAACGCGACGCGTTACTGTGACAAGCGCATCCAGGTGGGGGTCAAGGTGTGCCCCAAGGGCTGTGAAATCTGCGTGGACGACGATGGCATTGGTATCCCGGCCGACCAGCGCGAACGCATTTTCGAACCGTTCTACCGCCTTGACCGCAGCCGTGACCGCGCCACGGGTGGGTTTGGCCTGGGCCTGGCCATCAGCCGCCGCGCCCTGGAAGCCCAGGGCGGCACGTTGAGCGCGTTGGCGTCGCCGTTGGGCGGCGCGCGGTTCCGCCTGTGGTTGCCCAAGGCCGATTGATCAAAGCACTTTGACGGCGCGGCCAATTGCCTGGATCGGCCCGGTGGGTTTGCCGGTCGGCGAGCCGCGCGGGTCTTCCAGGGTCAGTTCGAACAGCTGGTTCTGGGTCAGCGGCGGCAGCTTGTCCAGCGGCACCGACAGGGTCTGCCCAGGCTTGACCAGCCCGAGAGACACCGGGCCCTGCCAGCCATCGCCCTTGGTCCAGAACTGCAGGGCCTTGTCCGCCGGCACCTCCATCACCCCCAACGGGATCAATTGGATCTGCTGGTTAGTGCTGGCCTGGATCACCCAGCCCGGGGCCTGGGTGTGCGGCGCCACCAGTACCACCACAAAGCTGGGCTCGCCGGCCGGGCGTATCACCAGCAGCGTGGCCAAGACCAGGCTGGCCAGCAACCCGGCACCGGCCAGGCCGCGCCATACCGCCAGCAGGTTCCACCACGGCACGCCGGTGTCCGGGGCCGCGATGCTGCGTTCGATACGTCGCCATAGCGGCGACGAGGGCGGCACCGGTTCGGCCAGGGCGGTCAGCGGCAACAGGCGCTGCTCCCAGGCGTCCACCGCCGCGCGCAGCTCAGCGTCATGCGGGAGGCGTTGTTCGACCTGCGCGCGTTGCTCGGCGGGCAGGGTGCCCAGCACGTATTCGCTGGCCAGTTCGTCCAAAGGGTTGCTCATGCCATGCACTCCCGCAGCGCGGCGAGGCTACGTTTGATCCAGGCTTTGACGGTCCCCAGCGGGGTGCCCGTTTTCTGCGCGATTTCGCTATGGGAATAACCGTCCACATAGGCATGCAGGATGCACGTGCGACGGGCCGGGTCGAGCTGTTCCAGGCAGGCGTAAATCTGCCCCGAACGCGCGGTGAATTCAACGCTGTCACCGGGGGCGGCGACTTGCTCATGTTCTTCGCCCAGCGCCACCTCGCGGGAGTGGTTGCGCACATGGTTGAGCGCCTGGTGCCGGGTCACGCTGAACACCCAGCCGCGCGCCGAGCCGCGAGCGGGGTCGAAGCTGGCGGCGCCGCGCCAGATCTTGATAAACGCGTCATGCACGATATCTTCGGCCAGGGCCTTGTCCCGCACGATGCGCAAGGCCACGCCGAGCAAATGGTGGCTTTCCTGCTCGTATAACGCGCGCAGTGCGCGTTGCTCGCCTCGGGCACAGGCCTTCAGGCACGCTTCGTAATCAAACACTGACATCCCCAATGGCCGAATCCTGTGGCGAGCCAGCCAGCTCGCCACAGGCAGCGTAGCCCAGTTTCCTCAGTTGGCCGCCCAGAAAATATAGTCGGCCTGGTACTTCACCACTTCCTGCTTGCCCTTGTTGGCCGCCGTGCATTCGCTGCTCGGTGCCACGCCACCTTTAAGGGCGACCCGCTGGATGTAACTCACGCCCGTCATGGCGCCCTTGCCTTGGGCCGGGTTGGCCTTGACCAGTTGATACGGCAAGTTGCCCGGACTCGACGGCGCCACCGCCAGCTGAGTGCCGGTGATGCTCGAGCCGTCCTTGGCCTGCCAGGTGGCCGGTGGGCCGAAATAGGTCCCTACTTGTTTGCCACTGCGGTCATTCAGCACGGCCTTGGGGCCGACAAAGGTCCACTCGGTCTGGCCGGCGGCGTTGGCTTTGTCGCGGCACTCGTAGGTAATTTCGCCGACGCCGGTGGTCTCCAGCGCCACTTTGTGGCCAGCCGGCACCTTGATGCTGTCGGGCAAGCCGGTCTGGGCGAAGGCGCTTGGCGCAGCGGCGAGCAGGGCGGTCAGGCAGAACAGTGCTTTAGCATTCATGGGTAGTGCTCCATTTCAGTCAAACAGCGGGGTTACTGAGAGGACTACCCATGACCCGCACGATCGGATGCAGCGATTAGAAAATAAATCAGTGAAGGCGCACACTGTGCCCCCGCTTTACCCGAGGAGAGATTGGCAATGACTGGTGTTCACACGTCTGCTCAACAAGGTTTCTCTACCCAGGCGGTGACTTACGCCCAAGGCCGACCGGACTATCCACGCCAACTGACCGGTTGGCTCGCCAATGGGCTGGGGGTTGGCGCACAGTCGACCGTCATCGACCTGGGCGCCGGAACCGGCAAATTCACGCGTTTGCTCAGTACCCTGGCGCCCACGCTGATCGCGGTCGAGCCGGTGCAGGCCATGGGCGCGCAGTTGCACCGGCTGCTGCCCGACGTGCGCCTGGTCGATGGCACCGCCGAAGCCATCCCGCTGGCGACCGGCAGTGCCGATGCAGTGGTCTGCGCGCAAGCCTTCCATTGGTTCTCGACCCAGGCCGCGTTGGCGGAAATCCACCGCGTGCTCAAGCCCGGCGGCCGCCTGGGGCTGGTGTGGAATGTGCGCGATGAGTCGGTAAGCTGGGTGGCGGCGATCACCGCGATCATCACGCCCTACGAGGGCGACACGCCGCGCTTTCATACCGGGCGTTGGCGCGAGGCCTTCACCGGCGAGTACTTTGCTGCGCCGCAGATGACCTGTTTCCCCTACAGCCATGTCGGCAGCCCCCAGGAAGTGATCATCGACCGCTTTTTGTCTGTGAGTTTTATCGCGGCGCTGCCCGCCGCAGAAAAGGCCAAGGTGACGGCGCAGTTGCACGCCCTGATTGACACCCATCCCGACCTGTGTGGGCGGGACACGGTGGCCTTTCCCTATCAGACCCAAGCGTATGTCTGCCACCGACTGACGTAAAAGGCATAAAGTCAGATCATATTGATATAAGTCGTTATAAGAAAAATCGCTATCCTGCGGCCAGAAATTTATAAGGCCGCAGGTAGCTTCAATGGAAGTGGGTAATTTTGGTTTCGTGATTGCGGGCCTGATCGTTGGTTTTATCGTCGGCATGACCGGTGTGGGCGGGGGCTCGTTGATGACCCCGATCCTGTTGTGGTTCGGCATCAACCCGGCCACGGCCGTGGGCACTGACCTGTTGTACGCGGCCATCACCAAGTCCGGCGGGGTGTTGGTGCACAGCAAGAACAAGAATATCGATTGGACCATTACCGGCTGGCTGACCCTGGGCAGCGTGCCCGCCGTGTTGCTGACCCTGTGGTTTCTGGCCACTCTGCACACCGACCCCAGCGCCATGAACGCGGTGATCAAGCAGGCCCTCGGCGTGGTGCTGCTGCTGACGGCGCTGGCGATTTTGTTCAAGAAAAGCCTGCTGGCCTTTGCCCAACGCCATGCCGGCGATGGCTACCATATGAACCCGCGCAATTTGAATGCGTTGACGGTGGTGACGGGGGCGGTGCTGGGGACCATGGTTGCTTTGACTTCCATCGGCGCTGGGGCGCTGGGTACGGTTGCGTTGTTTATTCTGTATCCGTTTCTGGCTACGCGCCGGCTGGTGGGGACTGAGATTGCTCACGCTGTGCCCCTGACTTTGGTGGCGGGCCTGGGGCACGCTGGCATGGGTAATATGGATTGGCAGCTGTTGGGCTTTCTGCTGATGGGGTCTCTGCCAGGGATCTATGTCGGCAGCCACATGACCGGCAAAGTCCCGGACGGGGTGTTGCGGCCTTGTTTGGCGGTTATGTTGATGGCCATTGGTTATAAGTTGGCGTTTTGACTTGGTGGGGGGATATCCGTTATTTGGGTGATGGCTGATATTGGTTCCGCTCTTACAGCGGGTCACTTTTTGAAGAGCGCAAAAAGTAACCAAAAACGCTTCGCCCCAACACTCGGCACCTCGCCTAGGCTCGGTGTGCCCTCACTCCGGCTTTGGAGCGTGGGCCGC
>NZ_WKCB01000003.1 GCF_021606685.1 Pseudomonas syringae | reverse complement strand
CCGCAGCCTTGAATCCGTGGGCCGCCGCGATGGGCCATCCATGGCCCAGCGCGGCTAACCCGGCGTCCTGCCGGGTTACCCACGGATTCAAGCCCGCGTGCGGCCAGCGTGGTTAATGGGGCGCCTAAGATCAAAATCAAAAGCAGAGCACGGCGGCCTGACAGCCGGCCTGAGTGGTGTAGAGCAAAAGCGCGGGTTGTGGGCGGGCTTGGCGGCCTTGGATCCGACCGGAGTTAAGCCTTTTGATTGCGGTCAAAATGTGGGAGGGGGCTTGCTCCCGATAGCAGTGTGTCAGCCAATGCATCTGTGACTGCCCCACCGCTATCGGGAGCAAGCCCCCTCCCACATTTGAACCGAGTAGGGCTTCAAGGATCAGGTCGGCTGTCAGGCCGCCTCGCTTGGCTTTGTTTTTGATCTGGCCCTCACATCCTTGCGGCCTGACAGCCGGCCTGAGTGGTGTAGAGCAAAAGCGCGGGTTGTGGGCGGGCTTGGCGGCCTTGGACCCGACCGGAGTTACGTCTGTTGATTGCGGTCAAAATGTGGGAGGGGGCTTGCTCCCGATAGCGGTGTGTCAGCCAATGCATCTGTGACTGTCCCAACGCTATCGGGAGCAAGCCCCCTCCCACATTTGACCGAGTACGGCTTCAACGATCAGGCCGGCTGTCAGGCCGCCTCGCTTGGCTTTGTTTTTGATCCGGCCCTTACATCCTTACCGCTGACGAAGTCAGCGATCTTTTGATCTGAAGCTTTTGATCGTGATCTTGATCTTAGGCGCCCCATTAAACACGCTGGCCGAACGCAGGCTTTGGAGCGTGGGCAACCCGGCAGGACGCCGGGTTAGCCGCGCTGGGCCATGGATGGCCCATCGCGGCGGCCCACGCTCCAAAGCCGGAGTGAGGGCACACCGAGCCTAAGCGAGGTGCCGAGTGTTGGGGCGAAGCGTTTTTGGTTACTTTTTGCGCTCTTCAAAAAGTGACCCGCTGTAAGAGCGGAACCCATCCCCGCCATCACCCAAACAACGGATATGCCCCCAAACCTCAGCCGTTGAGCAACCTCTCCAACCCCACCTTCAAAGGCGTCGGCTCCGGCAATGTAAAGCTCGCCAACAACCGCTGATTACTCGCCCGAGAATGCCGAATATCCCCCGACCGCGCCGGCCCGTAAGAAACAACCGGCAACTCGCCGACTATCTCTTCCAACGCCTGCAACACCTGCTTCAGGGTAGTCGTGCGATTCCAACCCACATTGATCGCCCCCACCGGCGCACTCGGCAATTCAATGGCCTGCACCAGCACGTCGACCAGGTCTTCCACATACATGAAATCGCGCGTCTGCTCCCCATCGCCAAACACAGCAATCGGCACACCCTGCTGCGCACGCTCGCTGAAGATACTGATCACACCAGAGTACGGTGACGAAGGATCCTGCCGCGGCCCAAAAATATTGAAGAAGCGAAAAATCACCGGCTCCAAACCATGCTGGCGACGGTAGAAATCAAAGTAATGCTCACCCGCCAACTTGTCGGACGCATAGGGCGTCAACGGCGCCTTGGTGGTCTCCTCATCAATCGAAGCCCCCTCGCCATTGTTGCCATACACCGCCGCACTGGAAGCAAACACCACACGCTTCACGCCCGCCTCGCGCATGGCTTCGCAGACATTCAAGGTGCCGACGAAATTGCTCTGGTGCGTGCTGACCGGGTCATCCACCGACGCTTGCACGGAGGCCACCGCCGCCAGGTGCACCACCGCTGTCGTGCCGAGCGCGGCGCGGGCCACCAGTGCGGCATCCGCGACGTCACCTTCCAGCAGCTCAACGCGCGGGTTGCCCAGCGGCAAGTTGCTGCGTTTGCCCGTGGACAGGTTATCCAGCACCCGCACCGCGTAGCCCTTGGCAAGCAGCGCATCGACCAGATGCGAGCCAATAAAGCCCGCGCCGCCGGTGATCAGAACCCACTTATCAGCATTACTCATTGTTGCGGATCTTCTCGACAATGGCGGTGGTCGAGCTGTTCTCAACCAGGCCCAGGACTTTGACCTTGCCACCGTAGGCGCTGACGATATCGGCACCCACCACCTGGTCGACGGAATAATCGCCGCCCTTGACCAGCACGTCCGGCTTGACCTGAGCCAACAGGTTTTCCGGGGTCGCTTCAGGGAAGCTGATCACCCAGTCCACCGCGCCCAGGCCAGCGAGGACGGCCATGCGCCGGTCGACGCTGTTGATCGGACGGCCCGGCCCTTTGAGGCGGCTGACCGAAGCATCATCGTTGACCGCGACAATCAGGCGATCGCCTTGGGCGCGCGCCTGCTCCAGGTACGTCACGTGGCCGGCGTGCAGGATGTCAAAGCAGCCGTTAGTAAACACAATGCTTTCGTTGTGAGCACGGGCATCGTCAATCGCCAGCAGCAATTGCTCGATGGTCAGCACGCCGCGCTCCGAGCCTTCGGAGCGCTGGATGGCCCGGCGCAACTCCGGCGCGCTGATGGCCGCCGTACCCAGCTTGCCGACCACGATGCCCGCCGCCAGGTTGGCCAGGGCCACTGCGTGGGGCAGCTCTTCGCCGGCCGCGATGGAGGCGGCCAGGGTGGAGATCACCGTGTCACCGGCACCGGTGACGTCGAACACTTCACGAGCCCGCGCCGGCAAGTGCATCGCCGGGTGGCCAGGGCGCAGCAAGGTCATGCCGTGCTCGCCACGGGTGACCAGCAAGGCGCCCAGGTCGAGTTCGGCCATCAGCGCCGCGCCTTTGGTCACCAGCTCATGCTCGTCGGCGCAACCGCCGACGATGGCTTCGAACTCGCTGAGGTTCGGCGTGATCAGGCTGGCCCCGCGATAAATCGAGAAGTCCTTGCCCTTGGGATCGGCCAGGACGGGGATGCCCTTGGCCTTGGCGGCCTGGATCAGCATCTGGTGGTTCTTCAAGGCGCCTTTGCCGTAGTCGGACAACACCAGCACCTTGACGCCTTCGAGCAACTCATCGACCTGGCCGCTGAGGGCCAGGGCGTCGGTGCTGAAGGGTTCTTCGAAATCGATACGCAGCAATTGCTGGTGACGGCTCATGACCCGCAGCTTGACGATGGTCGGCTGGTGGGCAATGCGCTGGAACAGTGCGCGCACGCCGGCGCCGCGCAGGCTGTTGGCCAGGCTGTCGGCGGCTTCGTCGTCGCCGGTCACACCGACCAGGGAGGCCGGGGCGCCGAGAGCGGCAATATTGAGGGCAACGTTGGCAGCGCCACCCGGGCGGTCTTCGATTTGCTCGACCTTGACGACCGGAACCGGCGCCTCAGGGGAAATCCGTGAGGTACCGCCATGCCAGTAACGGTCGAGCATGACATCGCCGACCACCAAGACAGGGGCTTGATCGAATCGCGGCATGGACAACTTCATGGAGCAACCCACATACAAAATGAACAGGGGCGCGATATTAGCACAGGGTGAGCGCTGCCTAGTTCGAGAGCTTTATGCACAATGCATCCGGCGGGAAAACTGGTTACTTTTTAAACAAAGTCACCAGGACACGCTCCACGGCGTCGGCCAACGCGTCGAGGGGGCCAACATAACAAACGACAGGCGCCGGATTATCTGGCTTTGGCCAAGCCCCGTAACGGGCCTGACACAAAAAAACGGGGCGCATTGCGCGCCCCGGGGTGTCAGGTGATGTTCGCCGTTGCCGGCTCATCCAGGCCCATGGCGTGCAGGCGCGAGTAATAGCCGGCCATGGCCAGTAGCTCGACATGCGTACCACGCTCGACAATTTCACCGTGGTCCATCACCAGAATCAGGTCGGCTTTCTCGATAGTGGACAAGCGGTGCGCGATAACCAGGGTCGTGCGGCCCTTCATGACCTTGTCCAGCGCAGCCTGAATATGCCGTTCCGACTCGGTGTCCAGCGCCGACGTCGCCTCGTCCAGAATCAGCAGCGGGGCATTTTTGAGCAGTGCGCGGGCAATCGCCAGGCGTTGACGCTGGCCGCCGGACAGCAGCACGCCATTTTCGCCGACTTCGGTGTCGAGGCCTTTGGGCAACTCGGCAATGAAGTCCATGGCGTAGGCATCCGCCGCGGCTTTCTCGATGTCCGCACGCGGCGCATCCGCCAGGTCGCCATAGGCGATGTTGTTGGCCACGGTGTCGTTGAACAGCGTCACGTGCTGGGTCACCTGGGCCACATGGCGGCGCAGGTTGCGCAGGCGGTAGTCTTCGATTTCCACCTCGTCGAGGAGAATCTCCCCGGTTTCATGGTGGTAGAAACGCGGGATCAGGCTGGCCAGGGTCGACTTGCCACTGCCCGAGCGCCCGACCAGCGCGATCATCTGACCCGGTGCCGCACTGAAGCTGATGTTCTTGAGGACTTCACGCTCGGTGCCGGGGTAGGTGAAGCTCAGGTTACGCACATCGAGGCGGCCGCTGACGCGATCACGCTCCACGGTGCCGCTGTCGACTTCCGGCACTTCGTCCAACTGCTCGAAGATGCTCTCGGCACCCGCCACGCCCTTCTGGATCGTCGAGCTGACTTCCGACAGCTGGCGGATAGGCTTGGGCAGCAGGCCCGCAGCGGTGATGTAGGCCACCAGGTCACCCGCCGTGGCGTCGCCGCGCAACAGCAACACCAGGAACATCAGCGTGGCCATGGCGGTGTAGATCACCAGTTGCAGCATCGGGGTGTAGACCGCGCCGGTCTTGTTCATGCGCAGTTGCTTGTCGGTGTTGCCTTGGCTGGCGGCGGCAAAACGACGCTGCTCATAGCTTTCGCCGCCGAAGCTGCGCACCACGCGGTAGCCCTGGATGGTCTCGGAGGCGACGTGCGTCACGTCGCCCATCGCCACCTGGATCTTCTTGCTCTGCTTGCGGAATTTCTTGCTGGTGCTGCTGACCATCACTGCAATAAGCGGCAGGATCGCCAGCATGACCAACGTCAGCTTCCAGTTCATCCACAGCAGGTAGCCGAACAGGAACACCACCGTCAGGCCTTCGCGGATCACCACCTTGATCGCATCCGTGGCGGCACCGGTCACCATGGTGACGTTGAAGGTGATGCGTGAAATCAGGTGCCCGGAGTTATGCGTATCGAAGTAACGGTTGGGCAGCACCAGCAGTTTGTTGAACAACTCAACCCGCAGGTCGTGCACCAGCCCCAGGGAAACCTTGGCCAGGTAATAGTTGCCCAGGAACGAGCCCAGGCCCTGCCACGCAGCGATCAGGATGATCAGCAGCGGCACGGCCATCAGCAACTTGAGGTCCTTGAACAACGGGATCTTGGGCAGGAACACCACATCGGGATTGCTCAGGCCATCCACGAAATATTTGAGGATCCCGGCGAGCATGGGCTGGGTGGACGCAAAGATCACGAAGCCCACAATACTCAGCATGAACATGCCGAGATACGGTTTCACATAGCCCAGCAGCCGCAAATAGATTTTGAGGCTGGACTCCTGGTCCGCTTTGGGCGGTGCGTCACTCATGTGTCGAGCTCACTGATTGGATAGGACGCGAACTTTATCACAAGCGTCGGGTTTGGCCCGAGCCCAGACCAAAACACTGGCCAGCGCGACCGGCAACCACGAGATGAACCACTCGGCCCGTGGCGTTCCCGTGAGGCTCGCGGCGTCAAACTGCATGGCCAGGAACGAGAACACCCAGACGCCGATGACGCCCTTGCCGTAGAGCGTGTCGCGGGCCTTCCAGGCTTGCCACAACACGCCGAACCACAGGCCAATCCACAGCAACAGGCCAGGCAGCCCCAGCTCGATGCCCACGTGGGTGAACAGGTTATGGGAATGTTGGAAAAACAGATTATCGGCAAAAACCTTGTAGTCGCCGCCTAACCCCAAGCCGGTCCATGGGTGCTCGGCGATCATCTGCACGGCCGCCATGAAGATCTGTGGCCGGTAGGAAACACCGCGCGCCAGCATCAGCGACTGCATCGCGAAGAATACCGCCAGCGCTGCGACCACAGCGGCGATGGCAAGCAACACCGTGCGTCGGTCACGGCACCAGACAGGCATTGCCACAACGGTCAGCAACAGCGCCAGTGCCGCACCACGGCTCTGGCTCAACACCACGAACAGCCCGAGGAACCCGACCGACAGCACCCACGCCACCTGCATCCAGCGGCCACGGGGCAGCCAGTGCAGCAACCAGACAGCAGCCACGCCAATCACATAAGCGCCCAGGATCGGGTGGGACAATTGCCCCAAACCTTCGAGGCGAGCCGTCCAGGCATTATGCTCGACGCCATAAAACTTGATGATCGCCACCAGCGACGACAAGGCGAGCCCGAAGCCACCCCACTGCATCACGCGAATGACACGATCGGCCTGGCCACCCGCCATCACCGGGAAAAACAGCAGGAAGACGCCGATGTACAGCAGGCGCTTGGCTTCGCGCGAAGGGTCCTCGGCATTGGTCCACAACAAACTGACCGCGCCCCACACCACGAGCGCGGCAAACATCAGGCACATCCAGCGCTGCTCGCGCCAGACCTCCATGAGGCGCTCACGGGCCGACCAGGCAAATACTATCGCCGGCAACCACAGGAACACGGTCAGCCCCTGTTGATAAATCTTGTTGGACGGCGCAAACGCAATCGCCAGCAAAAACCAAAATAACCCGAAAATCATCCATACCTGCGCCCAACGACTAGCTTGCATCACCCGCTCCTGAATACGTTCAACCCGCCAACCCGGCATGGTTAAAACCCAAAACTTTCGGCATTATTACCGATCACTGTGCCCGCGACTCCCCACAAGGCTTTCCAACGATGCAATGTTCAAGGCTTGCCCAAGCCGATCTAGACAAGATGATTGAAGGTGCCAGAATCCTGGAGAAGGACAGCTACGGGCCCAAAGTCTACCTGCTGTCTGACGGAAATATCCTCAAACTTTTTCGGCGTAAACGCCTGTTTTCGTCCGCCCTGTTTCGCCCCTACTCCAAGCGATTCATCGACAACGTGGCGCAACTGCAACAGCGCGGTATCCCCACCTTGAGCGTACTGGCGTTTTATCAACTGCCGACGCCCGGCATGACCGCCGTGCTGTACCGCCCGCTGCCGGGGGAAACATTGCGGCAGATTTCCAACAAAGAAGGCTTTGAGTGGGAATCGAACCTCGCGCCCCTGGTGGCACTTATCCGCCGCCTGCATGGCGCAGGTATCTACTTCCGGTCCTTGCACCTGGGCAATATCGTGGTGACGCCAGACAATGAAATGGGGCTGATCGACGTCGCCGACATGCGCTTCCTGCGTGCGCCGCTGAACCCGGAACTTGCACGGCGTAACCTGCAGCACTTCGCGCGCTACATTGCGCGCGAGAAGCTGAACGATCGCTTTCCAATGCAAGCATTGGAGCAAGCGCTGCTAGCGGCATGAGAACAAGCTCTGGGAGGTTTCACTGAACGCCTTCCAGGCCTGTTCCGGCGCCAGCGCGTGCGACTGAGCCTCGACGACCGCCTGCGCAGAGGTGGCAAAGGCGCGTTCTATCAGACGGCCCCAGGCCTCTGCATCATCTGAAGGGGCGTACCAGCCGGCATCCGCGACCTGCTCGCGAAACACCGCCAACTCACTGGTCAACACGGGCACGCCGGCCATCACTGCCTCTTGCAGGATCAGTCCCAAGCCCTCTTGCGTCGAGGGAATGGCGACCCAGTCAAAGGCACGGTAAAGCGTCGCCGCGTCCGGCAGATGGCCCGGCAGTAACACCTTGCCGTGCAAGCCAAGCTGCTCGATACGCGCCTCGAGGGCAGGCCTTGCAGGCCCCTCGCCGATGATCACCAGGCGCGCCTGAGGCTGATGGGCCGACACACCGGCAAACGCCTCCAGCAAGCAACCGAACCCCTTGCTTTCGACCAGCCGCCCCACTGCACCCAGCACTGGCGAGCCTTGCAACGGCAGGCCCAGGCGCGAGCGCGCTTGCTCCGCTGGCAACGTGGCAGCACGAAAAGCCACCGGGTCAAACGCGCTGCGCAGCACCAGTACCGGCCGCTGCAGGTCATGCTCAAGCGAATCGGCCAGGGTTTGCGACACGGCCGCCAAGGTCAATTGCCCTGCCGGACATTGCTCAAACAGTTTCCGATCAGCCCGACGCACGCGGGTGGTGCCATGAAACACGACAACCGCGCGCACCTGTGGCAAGCGCTGAAGCACGGGCAACATGACCCGGGCAACCCCGATCCCGTCCAACAGCACGACCTGCACCGCGCTCGGCAGCGCCTTTTGAAAGCGCGCACGCATCAACGGCGTCAGCAACTTCCACAGGTGCCGGCCCTTGAGCTGGGCGGACGAGAGTTTCCACTCGTGCGCCGGCTCCCCGCCCTGCGCACTGCCTTGAAGCAGCCAGGTGTCGATCGGTGCACGGCTGACGGAATGAGACAGAATTTGTTGATGAACCTTCTGCACTGAGGCGAATGCAGTACCACCGGCCCACATGATGTTGAGGATACTCATCGAAAAAAAAGACCCTTATGCGGCGTTTTGGTGGCTTTAAACAGGTAACTAATCAATCAGCCAGCCGACTCCCACACCCAGGATCAGCATGACTGCCAGCTTGATCCGCTCGCGGCGCTTGCGCCGCGCCTTGATTGCACGTTCTTGCGCCGTCGCCACGTGCAAACCGAAGCCGGTGTGCAACACCGCGTCGCCTTCCAGGGTAACAGCGCCCAAATTCAACTGCGCGTAACGCCGGGAAAGCCCCTTCTCACCCTCAAACCCGGCATAGGGTGCACATAACCGGTATTCCTTGATGCGCCGCAGCCCGGGATTCAGCGAAAAACCCTGCCAATCGGGCTTGTCCGACAGCAAGGGATAACACGCCACCCCGCCAATCAGCTCGCGCGGCCCCAGATGGATATAAGGGCTGTGCACTTGCAGGTCGTACACGTAGTTGCGCAACCAGACTTGAAGAATGTCGGGGCGCTGCTCCAGTACCGTCCTGGAGTCCTCGACAAAGCCGGGTCGATAAAACGCCCAATCATCTTCGCAATGGAATATGTAAGGGGTTTTGACCAACGCGTAAGCCAGGTCGATCGACGCCAATTGCCCAAGCTTGGGGCGGTTGATCAGGAATGTGCAATGACTTCGCCAGTGTTCAGGGATCGCAAGGCGTACCGCTTCATCCCCGGCGTCCTCGGTAATGAAGACTTCGCGCACGGCAGCGGTGTTGAACAGATCGAAGCTCTCGAGCGTGCGTTTCAACAAATCGAAGCGACCACAACTGGTCACCACGAGCGTTATGTCGCTTTGATCGGAGAATTGCATTCCAGGCCTCGAAGATATCATATAGCCATTACGCACAACCACTCACTCGCTATCACACGCCCAGTTTCTGACGCCACCTCTCCAGCAAGCTCAGTGGCCCATGAGGTCGCAGGGGCGGCTGAAGCACTTCGACAATACGCTGACCGATACGGGCAAAGCTGAACTGGCTGACAGCCAGGGCCTGCCCGTTACGCGCAATATCTGCCGCCAGCTGCGGATCAGCGCGCAGTACGGCGAGCTTTTCCTGCAGCTGTGGGATGTCTTTGTAGAACACCACGTTGACCATGTCCTGGAAGCCCAGGGCCGCGTTTTCCGCAGCCCCCTGATCAAACGCCAGCAGCACACAGCCGCAGGCCATGGCCTCGAAATTCTTGATCATGTATTCGCCCATGCCCACATCGGCACTGACGAAAAAGCGAATGCGGTTGAGGGTTGCGCAGTATTCCTCACCGGACTTGGTTCGCGTCACCACCAAAGGCTCGACGCGGGCCAGCTCATCGAGCAACGCCTTGCGACCACTATAGGCGACGCTGTTGGTACTGCCGACAAACGCCAGCTCGATGTCGCGCTCAAGGCCCTGCGCCTGCAAGAGTGCCTGATCATAGCCCTTGGGCACGAACACCGCGTCAAAGCCCTCCGCCCGCAGACGCTCGGTCACCATGTGGCCGGAGCTGATCACCCGCACCCACGGCAAGCGGCGGTAATGCGCGCTGAACTTGCCGGTGTACTTGCAAGGTATGTAGTTCTGGTAGGCGTCGTGCTCCAGGATCACCAGGTTCGGGATCGTACGGATAAACCCGGCCTGGCGGATTTCCTGCTTGAAGCGCAGGAAGAAGACAATGCGGTCATAGCGGCTCACGTCGACTTCGCGCTTGAAGTAGCCGCGCAGGTTGCGCTGCTCATCACTGCTCAGCCAGCGGGTATCACACTCGCAGTGCTCGGCAATGCCTTCGTACAAGCGATCCAGGATGGCACGCTGTTCTTTCTGCACCAGAAACAAGACTTTCATTACTTTCCCTTTTACAAACGCCAGAACAACTCATGCCGTCGTACGGCCTTGCGGAAAAACTCGTTCTCACCGTATGGCGAGCGTGCGCGCCCAGCCAATACACGTTGCAGCCAACGGCGTACGCGCCGTTTGAACGGGGGGGCAGGTTGCAGGTCATGCATCATGCCCAGCGCCATGGCTTTGTCACGCTGTTGCGCCAATGACAGCGACAGGCTGCACGGCGACAGCGTCTGCGCATCATCGAACACCGGCGGCAGGGCAATCCCGGCGCCCGAGTCGCCCATGGGCCAGCGGTCGTTGTCGTGCAAATGGTTGGCGTAGCCCAGTATCGTCGTGGGCTGCCATTCCAACCCCTGCAACGCCTCGATCACGGCTTGCTGTGCGCAGATGTGATCGGGATGGGGGTCGATGACCGGATGAGGCAACACGATCACCTCAGGCTTCGCGGTCAGCAGCAGGTGGCGCAGATCGGCCAGCAAGTTGTTCCAGGTCGGCAGGCCGTCCTGATCCGCCGGCAGCTCGAAGGGGTTGAATTGGCGAAACAGGCGAATATCCGACAGGTCGGCCTCGCGTGAGGCAACGGGCTGATCAGGGGTTGCGCGCATCGCCGGCAATTGCAGGCAGAAGTAGCCCAGTTGCACACATTGCGCCTGCGGCACCCCGGCCCAACGCGGCACGGCAATGCTGTCCCAGGCGCGCAAACGGCCCTTGATACGCGAGGCTTCGACCGAATCCAGGCCCATCTGCTGATAGTGTTCGGCTTCGATTTCACCGGCGGTGAGGGTCACGATCCACGGCTTGTCCGCCTGACTGTAGAGACCAAAGGCCGCCAGCTCGGCGTCGTCGGCATGCGGCGCGATCACCATCACGCGCTGCGCGGTGTAATCCGGATGGGCCCAGGCCCATAGCCGGGGCGCGCCCCGCAGCGAACAAAAGCGCCCGCGCAAACGCAGCTCGCCGCCCGCCAAAGCGAGCGCCGAACCACTGAGGTTGAGGTAACGCACGCCGTTCACGCCACGCTCGAATGCCTGCCGGTCCAGGCTGTCGCCGCCCGAAATCTCGATGGCCGGGTCCAGAAAACGTCCCAACCAACTGCTCTTGACCGTGATCGCCAGCACCAACGTCGCCTCGGCGTGCAGCGGCGAATCCACCTGCAGTCGACCGCCTTCGAGGCGAACCCCGGCGACCTCGGCATCCGCCGCAAAACGGTATTGATAGTCTTCGCTCGGTGCATAAAACAGGTGATCGGCAAACCAGGCTTCATGAGCCACCCAGGCCAGCACGCCAAGTACCAACGGCAACCACCAGGCGACGCAGACACCGATCACCACCAGCAGCACCAGGCCGATCAACACGCCGATGCGCTTGTTGCGCCGATGGCGCTTGAGCAATTGCTGTTTACGGCTCATACGGTCAATACCGGCACGGGGTTGCACCAACGGTCCTTGTACTCCCGGTCGGCGCGCCCAAAGGAGAAGCGCAGCGGCTTGCCCACTTCACGCGCCTGCTCCCAGGCACTCTGGGTATTGAGAAAACTCAACACACTGCCCGGGCTGAAGGCACGGGTTTCGGGGTCTACGCCGCCGTTGACGTACTCCACGCTGATCCACTCGGGCGACTCGACCCGGTACACCAACTGGACGGCAATCGGTGCATCATTGAGCAAGATCACCGAGCCGATCAGCCACTCGCGCAGCAGTTCGATCACCTCGGCCATCCGCTCGGCACCGGTGGCGACAAAGCCCCAGCGGCGCAGGAACAGGTCGCAGTAGATCGCCGCCAGTTCAGTGCTGGAGAACTCGCTCACCGGGCGCACCACTCCGCCTGCCTCTTCGAGCAAGCGCAGCTCGCGGCGCTGGTTGTATCGGAATTTCTTCGACAGCTCTTCCGGAGTGCGCGCCATGGCCAGTTGCTCGGCCTGGGGCTTGAGGCCGCTGAAACGGCCTTCATTCAAGGCCGACAGGTAGCGTGCACGGTGGCGCAAAGGCGCCTGGGCGGCAGGCGCGGCGGGCAGGATCAACTCGGCGTTACCGAGGTCGAACAGGCCCTTTTTGCCTCGTTGCTTGAGCACATCCTTGGACAAGGCCAGGTCGCGACCCCAGGTCGCAATGCACGCCTGCAGGTCGCCACCTTGCTCCCACGCCAGGTAGCGCACCGGGATGTCGGCCAGCCCGGCCAGGCGTTCGATCACCTGCGGGTGGGTCGCGACACTGCCGCCAAAACGCTGCCAGGCGGCGTTGTACGCAGGCGCGTCAACGACGGACCAGCCGCGCTCGCGCCAGCCTTGGAATCGATTGAGCATCAAGCCCCCGCGGTCAGTTCAATAACGTGCGGCAATTGCCAGAAAGTATCGCGTACCGCCTGATCCGAGAAACGCACCCGCAGGCGTTCCAGCATCATCTCGGCGCACTGCCGTTGCTGGTGCTGGTCCATCGCCGCGAGGTGCTGCAGCCCCTGGGCGAGATGTTCGGCGTCGCCCAGGGGGAACAGAATCCCTACGCCCTCGACCACTTCCTTCGCGCCGCCGCAGGCTGTGGCCAGCAACGGCACGCCGGCCGCCATGGCTTCCAGCAGCACCATGCCGAAGGGCTCATGGTCGGAGCTCAACGCAAACACGTTGAATGCGCGAAAATAGCGACGTGCGTCCGGCACCTGGCCAAGGAACAGCACGTGGTCGGCAATCCCCAGCTCCCGTGCCAACGCCTTGAGGTCGTGCTCCAGGCGCCCGCTGCCGAGGATCGCCAGGCGGCTGTCGACCGGCAAATGCGCCAGCGCCAGGGCAAAACCCTTGAGCAGCGTGGCCTGGTCCTTGTCCGCGTGCAGGCGGCCGACATTGCCGACCACCCATTCATCCGGTGACAGCCCCAAGGCATCGCGCGCCGCATCCGCAGGCAGCTGGATGGCCTGCAAGGCGTCGACATCAATCCGGTTGTACAAGGTCTGGATACGCGCCTCGGGCCAGGCCGGCAGGCAGCGGCGCATGTCGTCACGCACCGCCTCGGAAACACCCAACAGGCTCAGGCGCTTGCGGAAAAACCCGGCAAACAGCTTGCGACTGCGCCGCTGGTAGTCCCCAAACGCGTGATGCACGCCAATCACCGGCAGCCGCGTGGCCAGCAAGGCCACATAGATCGGCTTGAAACGGTGAGCAATGCAGAAGCGGAAATTGCGCGACGCGACGATTTTGCGCAACTCGGCGATGGCGCCCAGCTTCAGGCCGCGCACGGCCTTGGAGCTGAATTCCATGAAGAGCACTTCATCGCTGGCACACCCGGCGGCCACCTCGGGGTCGGCGACCCCGGTGAGAAACACCGTGGTCACCTTATAGCCGGAGCCTGCGAACAGGCTGGCGTACTGCCGTGCGCAGTCCAGGAAAGGCCCGTCATAGCTATGACAGAACTGCAGGACGTGGCGGTCAGCCGAGCGCGTCATAAGGGTCCACGCCGTCTTTGACGACCAGGATGTCTTCCATGATCAGGTACTGCAGGTCTGAGCCGAAGAACATGTTCAAGGCGTCGGTCGGCGAGCAGATCATCGCCTCGCCACGACGGTTGAGCGAGGTGTTCAGGGACACGCCGTTGCCGGTCAGTACTTCAAGCTCCTTCATCATGTCGTAGTAGCGCGGGTTGTATTCGCGCTTGAGCACCTGGGCGCGGGAAGTGCCATCTTCATGCACCACTTCCGGCACGCGGGTCTTCCACTCTTCCGAGACTTCAAAGGTGAAGGTCATGAACGGCGCCGGGTGATCGACCTTGATCATCTGCGGCGCAACGGTGTCGAGCATCGACGGGCAGAAAGGCCTCCAGCGCTCGCGGAACTTGATCTGGTGGTTGATGCGGTCGGCCACGCCGGTAGCGCTTGGGCAACCGATGATCGAACGACCGCCCAACGCACGCGGGCCAAACTCCATGCGGCCCTGGAACCAGGCCACCGGGTTGCCGTCGACCATGATCTTGGCGATGCGCTGGGGCATGTTTTCGATCTTGCGCCAGTTCGGCTTGCTCTCATGCTTGGCGCACGCGGCAATCACGTCTTCGTTGCTGTACGACGGGCCGAGGTAGACGTGTTCCATCTTCTCGACCGGTACGCCACGGGCGTGGGACACATAGGCTGCTGCACCCACGGCGGTGCCGGCATCGCCGGACGCTGGCTGTACGAACAGCTCTTTGACGTCGTCACGGGCGATGATTTTCTGGTTCAGCTTGACGTTCAGCGCGCAGCCGCCAGCGAAGGCCAGCTTGCCGGTGTCTTTGAGTATGTCGCCCAGGTAGTGGTCGATCATCTGCAGGGCAAGCTTCTCGAACAGCGCCTGCATGCTGGCCGCGTAGTGGATGTACGGCTCGTCGGCGATGTCGCCTTCGCGCTTGGGGCCCAGCCACTCGATCAGTTTTGGCGAGAAGTAGAAACCCTTGCCCTTCTCTTTATAACGGCGCAGGCCGATGACGTTGGCGTATTCGGTGTTGATCACCAGCTCGCCGTTTTCAAACGAGGCCAGGCGCGAGAAATCGTATTTGCTCGCATCGCCATACGGCGCCATGCCCATGACCTTGAACTCACCGTCAAGCATCTCGAAACCGAGGAACTCGGTGATCGCACCGTACAGGCCACCGAGGGAGTCCGGGTCGTAGAATTCCTTGATCTTGTGGATCTTGCCGTTTTCGCCGTAGCCGAAGAACGTGGTGGCGTACTCACCCTTGCCGTCGATACCGAGGATCGCGGTTTTTTCCTGGAAACCCGAGCAGTGGTAGGCACTGGAGGCGTGGGCCAGGTGGTGCTCGACCGGCTCGATCTTGATTTTCTTGGGATCGAAGCCCAGTTGCTCCAGGCACCAGACGATCTTGTTGCGATAGCGCTTGTAGCGACGGTTGCCCATCAGGATCGCGTCGAGGGCGCGGTCCGGGGCGTACCAGTAACGTTTGGCATAGTGCCAGCGCGCCTCGCCGAACAGGCTGATCGGGGCGAACGGGATCGCCACCACGTCAACGTCGGAAGGCTTGATGCCGGCCTGTTCCAGGCAGAACTTCGCCGATTCGTAAGGCATGCGGTTCTTTGCATGTTTGTCGCGTACGAAGCGCTCTTCTTCGGCGGCCGCGATCAGCTTGCCGTCGATGTACAAGGCTGCGGAAGGATCATGGCTAAGGGCGCCGGACAGGCCAAGAATCGTCAATGCCACAGGGGTCTAGCCTCTTTTAGTCTGCATGCAGGCGGGTTGCGCCTGAAAAAAGTGTGCTTCCCGCGTGGGCAGGAAACAGCTAAAGGGCGGGATTATAACTTAAAAGAAGTGGGAAGCCTCTAGCGGCAAACGGCGAGGTTGGGCGACGCGCCACAGGCTAGTGAAGCTCAAGGCTGCCATCGGCGTTTTGCCGGTAGATCGTATAGGGCAAAAAGAGCGTGTCGGCGATACCGGAGAACGCTAGGTCGAGAAAAGGCCAGGGAATATCATTCAACGACAAACCACTGCCTGACTGCGGTGGCGCATGCAACACGCACAGGTCATACGCCACTCCGCTGTATATCCGCGGGACCGACTGGCAATAGGTTTTCTTGGCTTTGAGTTCCCGGACGGCGACGCTATCGCCACGAATCGCGGTATTCACAGTGCCGCAGCCAGCCATAACCGACGTGATTCCCAGCAACGCCATCAAACTCACACTCGTAGCCTTCATGCTTTGCGCTCCGTTTGAACAGCCCAAGAAGCTATCACCGCCGCGCCCCCGCTCCCAGCTACCGGCAACGCCACTTTGCGTAGGAACATTCCTGATAAACAAACGGACAGCGAGTGGTTAAACTCGCATTTTTTTGCGCTTACGCCGCTCAACCGCGTCGTGCCACCGACTTGGCCTACTCATGACACCCTCTGCCCCCACCCGTATTGGCCTGCTGTTGCTGGGCCTGTGCACCTCTGCCCTGGCCGAAGACGCCACGCTGGTCCTCGACCCGAGCGTGGTCACCGGCTCGCGCAGCGCCAGCCCGACGTTCGACCTGCCGTACTCGGTGGATGGCATCAGCCGCGAGCAGATCAGCGACGGCCAATTGGGCATCAATGCCTCCGAAGCCCTGTCCCGCGTACCTGGGCTGGTGGTGCAGAACCGCCAGAACTATGCGCAGGACCTGCAGATTTCCTCCCGTGGCTTCGGCGCCCGTTCAGCCTTCGGCGTGCGGGGCCTCAAGCTGATCGCCGACGGCATCCCCGCCAGCACCCCGGACGGCCAGGGCCAGGCCGCCACGTTCAACCTCGACACCGCCGAGCGCATCGAGGTACTGCGCGGGCCAGCCGCCACCCTGTATGGCAGCAACGCCGGCGGCGTTATCCAGATGTTTTCCCGCGACGGCGAAGGCCCACCGCGCATCGGCGCCGAAACGCTGGTGGGCAGTGACGGCCTGAACAAAAACCACCTCACCGCCGAAGGTGCAGCCAATGGCGCAGGTTTTGTGCTCGACGCCTCGCGCATGGACACCAACGGCTACCGCGACCACAGCAGCGCGCGCCGCGACCAAACCTTCGCCAAGCTCAACGTGCAACCGGATGATGACAGCAAGCTCGCGCTGATCTACAGCAGCCTGGAGCAGAACGGCACCCAGGACCCGCTGGGGCAGACCTGGGAGGGCTATAAGGCCGACCCGCGCTCGGTAAGCATCAATGCGCTGACCTACAACACACGCAAAAGCATCGATCATCAGCAATTGGGCGTGAATTACGAACACTATTTCGGCGATGCGACGCTGCAGGTCAATGGCTACACGGGGCGGCGCAGTGTGATTCAGTATCTGTCGATTCCAGGCACTATCCCCGCCGGCAAACGCGGTGGCGTAGTGGCCTTCGACCGCCAGTTCTACGGCGGCTCCGCCCACTGGCTGCAACCCATCAGCAGCGCCCCCGGCGACCTGACGTTGATCGCCGGCCTCGACTACGACCGCAGCCAGGATGATCGCCAGGGTTATTCCAACACCGTGAACAGCGTGCAAGGCGTCAAAGGTGCCTTGGGCCGTGACGAGATCGACACCGCCACCAGCCTCGACCCGTTCGTGCAAGCCAACTGGCTGCTGGGCGACTGGACCCTGCAAGCCGGCCTGCGCCACAGCACCATGGAAATGCAGGTGGACGATCACTTCCTCAGCGACGGCGACGACAGCGGCAAGAAGACCTACCAGAAGAACACGCCGTCGGTCAGTGTGATGTACGCCTTCACCCCTGACCTGCACGGCTATGTGAGCGCGGGCAAAGGTTTTGAAACCCCGACCCAGGCGGAATCGGCCTATTCGAGCACGTCGAACGGCTTCAACTTTGCGCTCAAGCCATCGGTCAGCAAGCAGTATGAAGTCGGCGTAAAAGCACGCGTCGGCCAAGACACCCGGGTGAACGCGGCGCTCTTTCAGATCACCACCGAAGACGAATTGGTGGTGCAGCAATCCAGCGGCGGTCGCACCACTTACCAGAACGCCGGCCGCACGCTGCGCCGGGGCTTCGAACTGGGCATCGAGAGCCAGCTGGCCGAGCACTGGAGCACCAACCTTGCCTACACTCGCCTGCAAGCCACCTATGACAGCGACTTCGTCAGTGGCGGCAGTACCGCTGTCGACAAGGGCAACTACCTTCCGGGCGTGCCGCAAACCACCCTGTTCGCCGAGCTGAACTGGAAACCCAGGGACTGGGTCAGTACTGCCCTGGAAGGCATGTACCGCAGCAAGGTCTACGTCGAAGACACCAACCAGCAACACGCCGCGCCGGGCTACAGCGTGTTCAACTGGCGCGCGCGTTTCGAACAGAAGGTCGAGCACTGGACCTTCCACCAGACCCTGCGCCTGGACAACCTGCTGGACCGCCAGTACATCGGCTCAGTGATCGTCGGCGACGGCAACCGCCGTTATTACGAGGCCGCACCAGGCCGCTCGTGGTACGCCGGCGCGGGCGCCGAATACCAATTCTGAGCACATCCGTGGCGAGCGGGCTTGCCCGCGTTGGGCTGCGCAGCAGCCCCAAAACCAGGACTGCTACGCAGTCCAACGCGAGCAAGCTCGCTCGCCACAGGTTTAAATGGCCGCTATTACGAGGCTGCACCGCAGCGCTCGTGGTACGCCGGAACGGGGGCAGTATCAATTCTGAGCACATCCGTGGCGAGCGGGCTTGCCCGCGTTGGGCCGCGCAGCGGCCCCAAAACACATTTAAGTGCGCTCAACCATGCGTCGACTGGCGAAGCTGAACGCCAACACCACAAAAATCAGCACGCCGGTTGCCACCTGCTGCCAGTAGAAGTTCCAGCCAATCAGCAGCAGGCCGTTGGCGATCACGTTGATAAACAACACGCCCAGCAGGGTTCCGGGGATGTTCGCGCGGCCCTGCCGGCTCAAGGTGGTGCCGATAAACACCGCGCCAATCGCATTGAGCAAAAACGCGTTGCCGGACAGTGGCACATAGGCGCTGACCGTGGCACTCAGCAGCACCCCGGCCACCGCGCACGCCAACGCGGTGGCCAGGGCCACGACGGTGACGATGCGCCGCACCGACAACCCCGAGTAATACGCCAGCAGCGGCTGAGTGCCTTGCGCAAGCAATTCGCGGCCCAGGCGGCCGCGCGCCAGGGCCAGGCCGTAGAACAGTGCCAACCCTAAAACGACCAACAAGGGGGTCAGGCCTGCAAACTCGGGCTTCAGCCCCTCGGCCAGGTAGATCGGCTGGCCGCCGTCCGAGAGCAATTGCTGGGCGCTGGTGCCGATAAACAAGGTGCCCAGCGTCGCCAGGAACGGGCTGATGCGCAGCCCGGCAATCAAGCCCGCATTCACCAACCCCACCAGCAGCCCGGCACCCAGCGCGCCCGTGACGGCGACCGCCCAGCCATGCCCGCCGTTAAGCAACAGCACAAAACTGAAACTGGCGAAATCCAGCGCCGTGCCCACCGACAGGTCGATACCACCGGCGGCCACGGCATAGGTCATGCCGATAGCGACAATCGCCAGCAACACGAAGTTGTTCAACAGCAGGCTTTGCAAGTTGCCGGCACTCAAGAACCCCGGCGCCTGCACCGCAAACACCACGACGATCAGCACGAACACCGCCGGCAACGTCAGCGGCAACACAGCACGCAGGTTCATGACTGCGCTCCTCGGCTCAAGGCACTGGATGCGGCCACCACCAGCAAAATCAGCACGCCTTGCACGCCGTTGACCCAGAAACTCGACACATTGAGCAATTGAAAGCCATTGATCAGAAAACCAATCAACAGCGCCGCCAGCAAGGTGCCGGGGATACTCGCCACCAACCGCCTGGAAAACACCACACCCAGAAAGGCAATCGCCACCACCGACAGCAACATGTCGCCGGAGCCCGTGGTGCTGCCACTGAAAAATGCCGCCGAACACAGCGCAGCCACCGCGGCGCACAGGCCCGACAGTGCATAACTGGACAACACGTAGGCCGGTACGCGCAGGCCAGCCGCTTCGGCCGCCTGGGGATATTCACCGACCGCATGCAGGCGCAGCCCGTAGGGCGAATGCTGGATCAGCAAGGTCAGCAACCCCGCCGTCAGCAACAACACCCACGCCAGCGCCGGCACCGCCAGCCACGCCCCACCGCTGAGCAGATCGAGCAACGGCGAGTCCGTGGAGACCACCGTGTTTTCCGTCAGCACCAGTTCCAACCCGGCCAGCACGTTCATGCTCGCCAAGGTCGCCAGCAACGGCGGCAAGCGCAACAACACCACCGCCAGGCCATTGAGAAAACCAACCGCCAGGCCGCAGCCCAGGGTCAGCAACAGGGTGAGCCAGAGGTCCAGGCCGGCGTTGTTGAGACGGCTGAACACCGCCGCACACAACCCCAGATTGGCCGCCAGCGACAAGTCGAGCCCGCCCGCCAGCACATTCGACCCACCGCCGATAATCACGCAGGTCAGCCCCAAGGCCAACACGCCGAGGATCGCCGACTGGCTAAACACATTGGCCAGGTTACCCAGCGACAAAAAATTCGGCGCGGCCACGGCAAACCCCAACAGGATCGCCAGGAACACGCCCAGCGAACCCCGGCGCACTATCGCCTCAAGCATGTTCCACCTCCCGAACCAGCGGCGCCGTGGCCGCCACAGCCCCCGTCGCACACGCCAGCAACTGGTCGCTGTCGACCTCGCCCGCGCGGAACTCACCGGCGATTTCACCGCGATGCAGCACCACGATTCGATCGCTGATGCCGAGCAACTCAGGCAAGTCCGAGGACAGCACCAGCACCGCCGCGCCCTCTTCCACCAGGCGCCCGATCAAGCGATAGATCTCCACTTTGGCCCCCACATCCACACCGACGCAGGGCTCATCCAACAGGTACACCGCCGAGCGGCGGCTCAGCCATTTGCCCAGGGCGACTTTCTGTTGGTTACCACCACTCAACTGGCTGACCGCCGCCTGCGGCCCCGGCGCTTTGATCGCCAGCTCGTCAATCAGCCGCGCTGTTTGCGCCAGCTCCTTACGCCGGTTCAGCAGGCCCCACCGACTGAACTGCCCAAGCCCGGCCAGCGTGAGGTTTTCGAGCACCGACAGCACCGGTGAAATGCCCTGGCTGCGCCGCTCCTCCGGCACCAACGCAATGCCCTCGGCGATCGCCTGGCCCGGTGAGCGCAGGCGCAGCAAACGCCCGTCCAGACGCACACTGCCACTGTCGGCCCGTTCGACGCCAAACAGCGTCTTGAACAACGCCTTGGCGCCCGAACCAACCAACCCGGTGAGGCCGACGATTTCACCGCGCCGCACCTCCAGGTCTATCTGCCGATAATGCCGCGCCAGGCTCAGCCCACGCACCTGCAACAAGGGCGCGCCCAACGTGATCTGAGCCTTGGGGTACATCTCCTGCACTTCGCGGTTCACCATCAGCCGCGCGATCTCTGCGCTGGACGTCTGCCGTGGCTGCACCACCGCCACATCCCGGCCATTGCGCAGCACCGTGACCTCATCACACAGGCTGTCGATTTCCTGCAGGTAATGGGAGATGTACAGAATCGACAAGCCCTGGTCGCGCAGACGCTTGACGATGCGCAGCAACTGGTCGACTTCACGCTTGACCAACGCCACGCTGGGTTCGTCGAACACCAGGATCTTGGGTTGGCGAATCAACGCCCGGGTGATTTGCAGCACCTGGTGCTCGGCACTGTTCAACTCGCCCACCAGGGCACCGGCGGGCAGTTGCAGATCAAAATACTGCGCCAACAAACGGTCCGCTTCACGCTGCTGTCGACGTCGATCCACAAACGGTCCACGGCGCAATTCGTGGCCGAAAAACAGCGCCTCGCCCACGGTAAAACTGGCGGGCAGCAAGCGTTCCTGGTGGATAAATTGCACGCCCAGTGCATCGACCTGGCGCGGTGACAACGCGCCGTACGACTGGCCGTCGATACTCACCTGCCCCGCATCCGCCTTGTGGATGCCGGCCAGGATCTTGATCAGGGTCGACTTGCCCGCGCCGTTTTCGCCCACCAGCCCATGCACGGTGCCGCGCTCGACTTTAAGGCTGGCGTCGTCCAGCGCGAGGGTCGCGCCGAAGCGTTTGCGCAGGTTCTGCAGGTGCAACGCCGCCATCAGTCACCTCGCAGTTGCTGGACCTGCGCCAGGTTGCCGGCGGTGGTCAGCAGCGTGGCCACATGGGTTTCCTTGGGCAGGTCACGTTGCCCGGCCAGGTAGCGCGCCACGTTCTGCACAGCCGTCTTGCCGATCAGCGCCGGTTGCTGCGCCACCACCGCACCCACCGGCGAATCCGCCTGGCCCAGCAGCACCAACACTTCGGGGGTGCCATCCACGCCGTAGGTCTTGATCTCGGTGCGCTTGGCATCGATCAGCGCCTTGCTCGCGCCCAACTGCGGGATGTCCCACGCCGACCAGATCGCCGAGACACTGCCCTTGGGGTATTTGTTGAGCAACGCCGACACCTGTGAATAGGCGTCCTGCACGGTGTTGGGGATCACGTCACGCAGCTCCGGCTGAATGATCTCCAGTTGCGGATGGTCCTTGAGCGCCAGCTTCAACTGGTCATAACGGATCGCGCACACCGGCACGCCATAAAACCCATTGAACACCAGGATCTTGCCTTTGCCGCCAGCGTCCTTGATCAACTGATCGGCCAGCGCCTTGCCGGTGGCGACGTTGTCCGACGTGGTGTTGTTGAGGCTGTACTGCGACGGCGCATCGATGGTGAACAACGGGATGCCCGCCTTGCTGATGCGCTTGAGCCAAGGGTCGATCACGCTGAGGGTGCCGAGGGTCTGGATCACCGCATCGGGCTTTTGGGTGACCACGGTTTGCAGCTGGGTCACCAGGTTCTTGTCGTTACGCCCCGCATCCAGGGTGATGGGCGTACCGCCCAAACGCTTGATCTCATCCACCTGCGCCTGAAACGCCTTGATATCGAAATAATGACTGGTGCCGGTCATGCTCACCGCAATGCGCTTTCCGGCCAGGGACGGCACGGCATCGTCGCCGTCTGCGGCATGCGCCGCGAAGCTCAACAGCAGGGTGGCGCCAAGGCAGATCAAACGGGAAAGCGAGGAAAGGCTGGAAGGCATACAGGGCTCCGCTGTGCGACCGGTGAAAGGATTCACCAGAAGCCATTGCAGAGCCCGTGCCAGGATTTTTATCGCGTTAAATCAACGGGATAAAAGCCTTGAGTGGATTCGGACTGTCGTGATCAGCCATCAACTGCCCGACTGCTGTTGCTCAGGCAACAGTTGCCCATTGCTGATGAGCTTGGGGCATAAACCGATTCAATGTGGGAGCTGTCGAGCTATAGCGAGGCTGCGATGCAGGCGCTGCGGTCTATCAGGTATACCGAGGTGATGCTATTGCAGCCTCGCTAAAGCTCGACAGCTCCCACACTCGATCCGCTTCATTTTCCAGTCCGTATTGCTTGAACAACAGCCGTTAGGCATCGCCCCTTCTACACGGGCATATCAACTCGCTGTGGCAAACGCTGATCAATCAACCTGTACAACGCACTCTCCTGCGGCCAATTACGCATAAAGCGCGCACGGTCCTTGGCGTATGCCGGAGCGAAGCTGGCAAGGGAGCTGTGTTGGCACATGGCGTCGAGGTCGATCAGCGACCAGCGGTCTTTGTCCCAGAACAGGTTATGGCCCTTGAAATCGCCATGGCTGATGCGCTCACGGATCAGTTCGGCGAACAGCTGGTCCAGTGCCTGCAGCTCGTTTTCCGGTGCATCGCCGTGTTCGACGTAGGGCGCGAAGCGCTCGATGATGTCCGGCCCCGGCAGGTATTCGGTGACCAGGTACGCGCGGCTGCGCAGCCACAGAAAACGCGTTTCCAACACGGCCAGCGGCTTGGGCGTGGCGATGCCGAGGAACGCCAGGCGGTTGCCTTCGCGCCACGAATGCCAGGCGCGGCTCGGGCGCCAGAAGCGCTTGAGCCAATGGGCAAACCCCTTGATGTTGTAGCGCTTGATCACCAGCGGCCGGCCGGCCACTTCGACTTTGGCCACACTGGCCGCACCACCAGTCTTGTACAGGTGACCCTGATCCAGAAGCGCGTCAGCCTGCGCGAGTACCGGCAGCATCGCGGGCTCTTCCTCGCGACGAATTGCGCGCAAGGCGAAGGCGCCACGCGCCACGCTGAACAGCGTGCACTCGCGGCCAACCTTGTTCAAAAAGTCTTTCAGGCGCCACGCGCTGACCTTGCGCACCTGTGCTTCCAGGGCCTGCAGGGGCAAGGCGTGCTCGCCGTTGCTCAGCAGGTAGTAGACCAATAACTCTTCGGTGAACGGCTCAAGGTGCTTGGGTAACTGGGCGAAAAATACCCCAAGGTTTTCCAGCACACGGTTGCGCGACAGCGGCTTGCCGGCCTCTTCCACGCGAATCCCGGCGCCGTCGATGATGTAGAGTTTGCCGCCCTGGCGCAGCAGGTTGTCCAGGTGCAGGTCTTCCTGCCACAGGCCCTTGGCGTGCATCTGTGCAATCGCGCCCAGCGCCTCGGCGAGTACGGCGGTTTGTTCGTCGGCCAACGGCGGCAGCGCTTCGACGGCGTGCCAGGCATCGGCAAGGCTTTCGGCACCGTCGATAAACTCGAACAGCAGCCAGCCGCCCTCGCCTTCCTGCAAGCCATCGGCCAGCAGCTGCGGTGTGGTCAGGCCTTGCTCGGCGAGCAGGCGCACGCCCTTGAGTTCACGCTGAAAATGCCGCGCCGCCTTGCTGCCCACCAGTAACTTGGCCAACACCGGGCGCCCGCGCCATACCGCCGCGCCCACGTAACGCTCACCCGGCAAGACTCGCAACAGGCTCAGCAGCTGCAATTGGCCGGGGCCGGCGGCATCCGCCAGGTCGACGGTCAGGGGCAGGTTCGGCGTGCGGCCGGCGTTTTTCAGTGCGGACAAACGCATCAGCGGTTCTCCTTGTGGCTACGCCGCTTGGTCAGGCGTTGCAGCCAGGTGCTGACCAGTGCGCTGTCTTCCGGCTGCTCCAGGTAGGCCGCCAGCAGTTGGCGTACCTGCACGTCCGACCATGGCCGCGCACGTCGCAACAACGGCTCCAGGTCCTTGACCCGATCGCGCCAGCCGAACAGCAGCGGGCGGGTTTTCTCCAGGTCGATCAACTGCGCGGCATAACCGTCGCCGGTGGCCTGCAGGAAAATATGCTTGGGGTAAAAGCAGCCATGCACCTGGCCGACGCTGTGCAAGCGACGCGCCAGCTGACCGCAGGCCAGCAGGATCGCACGGTGCTGGGCGTCGCTCAGGTGCGACCACTGCTCCAGCACTGACTCCAGGTCGTTCCAGCCGTCCAGGGCACGGGTCAGCAGCATCGCGCGGTATTCGCCGGCGACCTTGCGCTCGCCATAGAACGCGGCCTGCAACGCCGGAATGCCGAGTGTGCGGTAACGGCTGATGTTGCGAAATTCGCGGGAGAAACTGGGCTCCCCCAGCGGGCGGTGCAAGCTGCGCGTGAGGTAGTTGCTCTGGCGCTTGAGGTAGTAACCGTGGCCGTCCAGCTCCAGACGGAACACGCTGCTCCAGCCGCCACGGCTGGTGTTGGGCTCGTCCACCGCGTCCAATTGCTTGGCCCACAGCGCGTCGAAAGTAGCCAGGCCGTGGCGCTCCAGCAGCGCACGGTCTTCAGCCGCCAGGAAATCACTCATTCGCGTCCCTCGAAAAACTTCACCACGTGGCGAATCCGCTCTTTATCCGATGCACTCAGGTGCCGGCGCTGACGGTATTGCATGTAGAACCGCAGGCGCTGGGTGGCCGACAGGTGATACTTGGCCACTTTGTCCAGGCACGCCAGGTCTTTGGTGATGCGGTATTTGAGCCAGAAGCCGCGCCAGAAATCGCCGTTGGGGCAGTCGATCAGGTACAGGGTCGACTGGTCGTCAATCAGCAGGTTGCGCCACTTCAAGTCGTTATGGGTGAAACGGTGGTCGTGCATGGTCCGCGTGTATTCGGCGAGCTGGCGGCTGACCGCGTCGACCCACTTGGGGTCGCGCAGGCGCGCATCGTTACGCTCGGCCAGCACCGAGAGGTCTTCTGTCCTCGGCAGCTCGCGGGTGATCATCGCGCCACGGTCGTAGGCCATGCCCTTGCGTTCCAGGCCCCAGGCCACCACGTCGGCAGTCGGGATGCCCCACTTGGCGAAGCGCTTGAGGTTCTGCCACTCGGACTTGACCCGCGGCTTGCCCAGGTAGCGCCGCAGCCCTTTACCCGCGCCGGTGTAGCGCTTGACGTAGTAATTGACGCCGCCGCGCTCCACGCGGATCACCTCCGACAGCGGGTCACGCGTCAGGCGCTGGCCTTGCAGGGCGAACACCGCTTCAAGGCTGCCAAAATCGTCCGCCAGAGGGGCGTAAGCAGGTTCCAGGTTCCAACCCGCCATCAGATCGCATCTCCGTAACGTAGTTTGCGCGCATACAGTTTGTCGGCCTTGCGCTGCATCAGGTTCAGCGACGCCGACTGCTCAGCCAGGATCTGGCGCAGCGGCTGGCGGAAATAGCCCTTGAGGAAGCGCAGCTTGTCGCGCTGGGTCAAGCCGATGTCCAGCGCCGAGTAGTACAGCGCCGACAAGTCTTTGTCGCGCCAGCGCAGCGGCAAATGCGCGCGCAGTTGGGCGCGGTGCAGGTCGATCACCGAGAGCTTGATGGCGTTCGCGTCGACCGGCTTCGACGTGTCGAGCAGGAAGTGGCACAGGTAGCAGTCACGGTGATTCACGCCGCCACGGTGCATGTCGCCAACCATGCGCGCCAGTTCCGCCGTGAGCGCATGGCGCAAGGCCGGTGCCGGCGGCTCGGCGACCCAGTTGAGCGTCAGGTCTTCGAGGCTGAGGGTCGGCGCCAGCTCTTCGGTGATGATGAACGAGTGCTGGTCCGCCGGGTTGCTGCCTTTTTCGCCGAAGGCCACGCCGGTCATGGTCGGTACGCCGATCTCCTGCAAGCGGTGAATGGCATCCCATTCCAGCCCGGCACCGAGCACCGGCAATTTGGCGGTGATCAGGTTCTTGAAGATTTCACCCCAACCGATACCCCGGTGGATCTTCACAAAATACGGACGCCCCGCCACCTCGGTGCGCAACGTGCGGCGCGCCGCCAGCTCACGGAATACCTGGCCTTGCAGTTTTTCGACTTCGGCAAAGGCATCCCGCCCGGCCCATAGCGTCTTGAACGGTTCGGCAAGAATCAACTTCATCGTTTTGGCTCCGCCAGAATCACATCCGCAGCGTGCTGCGGCATGCTGTAGAGGTCGGCCGTCTCGGCGAACGCCAACCCATTGCGGCCCCAGGCCGCGCGCTGTGCAGTGTCGGTGAGCATTTGCGCCAGGTAGTGGTTGAGCTGCGCTTGTTCAAACGGCTCATCCAGCACCAGGCCGCTGTCGGCCTGGGCGATGTAATGGGCATAGCCACACACGGCCGAAACCAGCACCGGCAACCCGGCCACCAGGGCTTCGAGCAACACCGTGCCGGTGTTTTCGTTGTACGCCGGGTGGATCAACAGGTCGGCGCCCAGCAGGAAGCGCGGGATATCGCTGCGGCCCTTGAGGAACTGCACGTTATCGCCCAGGCCCAGCGTGGCGCTTTGCAATTGGAATACTTTGGGGTCGTCCTGGCCGATTACAAACAGCCGCGTGCGTTTTTTCAGCTCGGCCGGCAGCGCGGCCACGGCTTTCAGGCTGCGGTCGACGCCCTTGGTCTTGAAGCCGGAACCGATCTGCACCAGCAGCACATCATCGGCGCCGAGGTTGAATTCCTCGCGGAAACCCGCGCGAATTTCAGCCGCATTCGGCGGCGCGCGACGGTCCTGGGCAATGCCCGGCGGCAGCAGGTGAAAGCGCTCCAGCGGGGTGTCGTAATGCTTGATGAACAGCGGCTGCTGCACTTCGGAGATCATCAGGACTTGGGTCTTGGCGTCCTTGGCAAACACCGCGCGCTCGTAGTCGGCAAAGTGCTTGTAGCGGCCAAAATAGCGGTACAGCGAATGGCGCAGGTTTTGCGCCTTGTCTTCAAAGCAGCCGTCGGCGGCGTAGTACACGTCCAGGCCGGGCATCTTGTTGAACCCGATCAGACGGTCCACCGGGCGTTTGGCCAAGTCGGCTTCCATCCAGGCAGTGAGCTTCTCGTTGCGCCGATGGTTGAAGAACGCCTTGACCGGCGCCACCAGCACTTCGAAGCCGGGCGGGATGTCACCTTCCCAGATCAGCGTGTAGACACGAATCTGATGGCCGCGCTGCTGGCACTCCAGGGCGATGCGCATGAAATCGCGCTGCAGGCCACCGAAGGGGAAGTATTTGTACAGAACAAAAGCCAGTTGCATCAGTGCAGCTCCTCAGCCAATAACAACGTGCTCAGCCGGCTTGCCACACGCTCAGGGTTCAGACGCGTGAAGCACAGGGGCGACTCGCGCTTGATGTCGAACCGACGCAGGTCGTCGGCCGTGGGTTGATAGGTACATTGCTTTTGCAGGCACGGCGCGCAGGGGAAATCGCTGCCCAGGTGAATCTGGCCCTTGCCGTAGGCGCCAGTCAGGCCGGGGTTGGTCGGGCCGAACAGGGAAATGGTCGGCACATCCAGCGCCGCGGCCAGGTGGCCGAGGCCGGTGTCCACCGCCACACAGGCACGGGCGCCGGCCAACACACGGGCGACGCCGGCCAGGTTCAACTTGGGCAGCACTTGAGCATTTTTCAGGCCGTGGGCCAGGCGCTCGGCGCGGGCTTTTTCAGCGGGGTTGCCCCACGGCAATTTGACGTCCACGCCCAGGCGACCCATGCGCTCGGCCAGCTCGCGCCAGTAGGCTTCGGGCCAGTGCTTGGTGTCCCAGGTGGTGCCGTGCAACAGCAGCACGAAGGGTTTCTCGGGCGGCAGGCCGAGCAGCTTTTCGGTGCTCAGGCCATAGTCGCCCAGGCCTTTGGGCAGGTCGTAGCCGAGGGCCACGGCGAACAGTTGGCGCAAGCGCTCCACGGCATGCTGCCCACGGGCCACGGCCAAACGTCGCGAGTAGAAGCGCGCGGCGATAGGTTCGCGGGCCGAGTTTTTGTCGAAGCCGGCCACGGGTGCGCGCACATAACGGGTCAGCCAGGCGCTCTTGAGCAAGCCTTGGGCGTCGATCACCAAGTCGTACTTGGTCGACTGGATGCGCTGCTTGAAGCGCCGCCATTCGCCACTCTTGAGGGTCTGCCAGATATTTTTGCGCCAGCGACGGATCGCCACCGGGATCACCTTGTCCACCGCCGGGTGCCAGGTGGGAATCTCGGCAAAGCCTTCTTCCACCACCCAGTCGAATTGAATGCCGGGGATCGCCCGTGCGGCATCGGTCAGCGCCGGCAAGGCATGGATCACGTCGCCCAGGGATGAGGTCTTGATTACCAGTACGCGCAAACTATCGGACCTCGACCGCAGTGCCCTGCAACCGCTGCAAGGCTTCGTTCACCGGCTGTGGCAGCAACTGGCGCATGCAGTTGTAGTGGCCGAAACGGCAGGTGCGATCAAAACACGGGCTGCACTCCAGGCCCAGGCGCACCACTTCGACCTGGTCGGCCAGTGGCGGGGTGAAGCCCGGCGAGGTGGAACCGTACACCGCCACCAGGGGACGGTTCAGCGCAGCCGCCACGTGCATCAGGCCGGAGTCGTTGGACACCACCGAGTCAGCGCAGGACAGCAGGTCGATGGCCTCGGCCAGGGACGTGTCGCCACTGAGGTTCACCGCCTCTTCGCGCAGCCCCGGGATCAGGCGCTGGCGGATGTCCTCACCGACCGGATGGTCCTTCTTCGAACCAAACAACCACACCTGCCAGCCTTCGCGGATCTTGGCCTCGGCCACCTTGGCGTAGTGCTCCGAAGGCCAGCGCTTGGACTCGCCAAATTCGGCACCCGGGCACAGGGCCAATACCGGGCGATCCAGGCTCAGGCCGAACTTGGCCAGGGCCGCGTCGCGGCTCACCGGGTCAATCTGCAGGCGCGGGCGCGGGTACGGCTGGGGCAACTCGGCACCCGGCTCATACGCCAGGGCCATGAAGCGTTCGATCATCAGCGGGTAGCGGGTTTTGTCCAGCGTGCGCACGTCGTTAAGCAGCACGTAACGGAACTCGCCGCGCCAGCCGGTGCGCTTGGGGATGCCGGCAAAATACGGCACCAGCGCCGACTTGAGCGAGTTGGGCAGCAGGATCGCCTGGTCGTATGCGCCCGCCAGGGATTTACCGATGCGACGGCGGGTCGCCAACTCCAGGGCACCGTGGCCGAGCGGAAAGCTCAAGGCCTTGCGCACCTCGGGCATGCGCTCAAGGATCGGCCGGCTCCACTCAGGGGCGAGCACGTCGATCTGGCAGTCTGGATAGCGCTGGCGCAGGCACTGGAACAGTGTCTGTGCCATCACCATGTCACCGACCCAACTGGGCCCAACGATCAGAATATTCATGTAGTTTCCACAAACGATGCGGGGAGGCTTATGCCTCCCCGCATCGAAAATTAGCCTAGATTGCGCTAGCCACAGAGCCGCTTTGTGTGGGAGCGGGCTTGCTCGCGAAAGCATCACCGCGGTCCGCCAGGCAGACCGCAGCGTCTGCTTCGCGAGCAAGCCCGCTCCCACATAAAGCCGGTTTCATCATCAGATCGGCGTCGCTCAATTCATCGAGTATCAGCTTAACCCCAGTTCTTGCCAGATTCGCATCACCTGGCGCCGTTCGTCGGCGAACTGATCCCCGGCAACCGTACCGGCCTCGTTCTGCAAGGCCTGGCGGTGCGCGGCGGAACGGTAGGCCTTATACACCTCGCGCAGCAGATGGGCATCGGCAGCGGGCATCAACCCCACCTGCTCCAAGCCTTCCAGAATGCGGATATTGTCGGTGTAGCGCAGCAACGATGGATGTTGCGCAGACCACGCCAAAGCCGCGTATTGCACCATAAATTCAATATCGACGATACCTCCGGCGTCCTGCTTGAGGTCGAACGCCACCGTGGCTTCGAAGGCATTGGCACCGGTGCCGGCCGCCGTGGCCTTGGTGCCCAGGTTGTCGCGCATCTTGGCGCGCATCTCGCTGACCTCCTGGCGCAGCTTCGCCAAATCGCGCTCGCGCCCCAGCACCTTAGCGCGGACCTGTTCGAACGCATGGCCCACATCCTGGCTACCAACCAGCACCCGCGCGCGGATCAGGGCCTGATGCTCCCAGGTCCAGGCTTCATTTTCCTGGTAACGCGCGAACGCCCCCAGAGAACTCACCAACAGCCCGGAAGCCCCCGAAGGCCGCAGGCGCATGTCCACTTCATACAACTGACCGGAGTTGGTCTGGGTGGTCAGCAGATGGATGATCCGCTGGCCCAGGCGCGTGAAAAACTGCGCGCCGTCGATCGGCTTGGCGCCGTCGGTTTCGGCCTGAGGGTCGCCATCATGGATGAACACCAGGTCCAGGTCGGAACCATGCCCCAGCTCAATCCCGCCGACCTTGCCGTAACCGACAATGATGAACCCTGGGTCGCACAGGCTGCCGTCAACCCGCTGCGGTGAGCCGTGGCGGGCGACGGTCTGGCGCCAGGCCAGGGCCAGTACTTGTTCGAGTATGGCCTCGGCAAGCCAGGTCAGGTAATCGCTGACCTTCATCAACGGCAGGCTGCCGGCGATTTCCGACGCGGCCACACGCAGGCGGTGAGCCAGCTTGAAGTGACGCAGGGCCTCCATCTGCTGCTCAAGGTCGTCCTCGGGGATGCGCGTCAGGCGCTCGCGCAGCTCGGCGGCGAGTTCCGGGGCCAAGGGTGGCTTGAACAGGCGACCTTCGTTGAGCAACTCGTCGAGCAACAGCGGGAAGCGTGTGATCTGCTCAGCGATCCACGGGCTGGCGGCGCACAGGGTCAACAAGCGACGCAGCGCGTCGGGGTTTTCCGTGAGCAGCACCAGGTAGGCGGAACGCCGCGCGACGGCCTCCACCAGTGGCAACACGCGCTCCAGCACCAGGTCCGGGTTGGCGTGCTCGACGGCCTGGGCCAGCAGACGCGGGATAAATGCATCCAGGCGTTCGCGCCCCAGGCGTTGCATGGCGCGCAGCTGCGGGCTGCCGCGCAGCCCGGCCAGTGCTTTGAGGGCCTTGGGCGCATCGGTAAAACCGCCCTCGTGAAGCTGGCGACAGGCAGCGTCTTCGTCCTGGGACTCTTCCCACAGCGGCAACCATTCCCCGCCCACAACCAACTCGCTTTCTTCGCCCTCTTCCTCATCAGGGTCGGCAATCACCTGGCGGAAGTGCCAGTCCACGCGACCACGCCAGTACATCAGGCGCTCATGGAAGGCAGCCCAGTCGGCAAAGCCGAGCATAAACGCGATGCGGGCCTGGTCTTCGGGGCTGTCCGGAAGCATTTGCGTCTGGCGATCGGCAATCGCCTGGATCGCGTGCTCGGTGTAGCGCAGGAATTCATAGCCATTGCGCAATTCGGCGATCACCGCCGGCGGCAGGTAGCCCTGGCCCTCCAGCGTGCCGAGCACGTTCAACAGCGGCCGCTGTTGCAGGCTGAGGTCGCGGCCACCGTGGATCAACTGGAACGCCTGGGCAATAAACTCCACCTCGCGGATGCCGCCCGAGCCCAGCTTGATGTTGTCGGCCATGCCCTTGCGGCGCACTTCCTGCTGTATCAACTGCTTCATGGTGCGCAGCGCTTCGATGGCGGAGAAGTCCAGGTAGCGGCGGTAGACGAACGGTCGCAGCATGTCGAGCAGTTGTGCTCCCGCCACCTGGTCACCGGCGACGACCCGCGCCTTGATCATCGCGTAGCGTTCCCAGTCGCGACCCTGATCCTGGTAGTACTGCTCCAATGCGTTGAAGCTGAGCACCAAGGCGCCGGCCGAGCCGTAAGGGCGCAGGCGCATGTCGACGCGGAAGACAAAACCATCGACGGTCATCGGGTCGAGAGCCTTGATCAGTTTTTGACCAAGACGAATAAAGAATTCCTGGTTGTCCAGGGAGCGCTTCACGCCCACCGTCTCGCCGCCCTCGGGGTAGGCGAAGATCAGGTCGATATCCGACGACAGGTTCAGCTCCACCGCACCGAGCTTGCCCATGCCGAGAATGACCATGTGTTGCGGCTCACCGCTGCGCCGACCGGTGGGCGTGCCGAACTGTACGCAGTGGCGCTGGTACAGCCATTGGTAGGCCTGGTCGATGCTGGCGTCGGCCATGTCGGATAGGTCGCGACAGGTTTGTACAAGGTCAGCCTGGCGGGTCAGGTCGCGCCAGATGATGCGCACTTGCTGGCGCGTACGCTGGCGCCGCAGCACGCGGCCCAGCTCATCTTCTGTTTCAGCCTGTTGCACCGCGCCGGCAATCTGGCTGCACAGCTCACCCGGCGCAAAGCCACGGTCCAGCTCGCCCCAGGCCGCCAGTTCGAGCAACATCAAAGGGTCACGAACACTCTGTTCAATGACGAAATCACTCGCGGCGCACACCCGTGCGAAGTCGGCCCACCGTTGCGGCGTCCACGCAGAAAGTCCATGATCGTCGTCCAGCGCGGCCACGGCGTCACGAAATGACTGCTCGGCCCGCTGAGCTTTTGGCAAGAGAATGACCGGCAGTTCGGCCCGTGTTGGAAGGCTCATGGTCTATCCTTGATCGGCGCGTAAATGGCGTGTTGCTGTGTACGTGATACTGGCGCTACATGAAGGACTGTCGAACAAAGGTTATAAATAGCTGAAAATTCATAGTTGTTGGCAGGGAACATTAAACTTCTACCTTTTCTTGTTCGCAAAAGATCAACAATAACGATTATGCTCACCAGCCAGACCGAGCAATCCGCTCGGTCTTGTGTAGTTTTACTACTCGTATATACATTCGAAAGGCTGAAATGGCCGACGATTTGTAGTAAAACTACAGGACGCCGAAGCAACCTTCGGCCATCCAAGAATTTATGTCGTCTGCCCACAAGGCCAGTCGCAAACTTCAGGCAACCGATTCTGGTAGCCTTTCCGCCCTGGAGCAAGCCATGCAAGACCTCGATCCCGTCGAAACCCAGGAATGGCTGGACGCCCTGGAATCGGTTCTCGACAAAGAAGGCGAAGACCGTGCTCACTACCTGATGACCCGTATGGGCGAACTCGCAACCCGCAGCGGTTCGCAATTGCCTTACGCCATCACCACGCCGTACCGCAACACCATCCCCGTTACCCACGAAGCACGCATGCCTGGCGACCTGTTCATGGAACGCCGCATTCGCTCGCTGGTACGTTGGAACGCCATGGCGATGGTAATGCGCACGAACTTGAAAGATTCGGACCTGGGCGGTCACATCTCCAGCTTCGCTTCCAGCGCAACCCTGTATGACATCGGCTTCAACTACTTCTTCCAGGCCCCGACCGACGAACACGGCGGCGACCTGATCTACTTCCAGGGCCACACCTCGCCAGGCGTCTACGCCCGTGCGTTCATGGAAGGTCGCATAACCGAAGACCAGATGAACAACTTCCGCCAGGAAGTCGACGGTGGCGGCTTGTCGTCGTACCCGCACCCTTGGCTGATGCCTGATTTCTGGCAGTTCCCGACCGTTTCGATGGGTCTGGGCCCAATTCAAGCGATCTACCAGGCACGTTTCATGAAGTACCTGGAAGCGCGTGGCTTCATCCCTGAAGGCAAGCAGAAAGTCTGGTGCTTCCTGGGCGACGGCGAGTGCGACGAGCCGGAATCCCTGGGCGCCATCTCCCTGGCCGGCCGCGAGAAGCTGGACAACCTGATCTTCGTCATCAACTGCAACCTGCAGCGCCTCGACGGCCCGGTTCGCGGCAACGGCAAGATCATCCAGGAACTCGAAGGCGTGTTCCGCGGTGCTCACTGGAACGTGACCAAAGTCATCTGGGGCCGTTTCTGGGACCCACTGCTGGCCAAGGACGTCGACGGTATCCTGCAACGTCGCATGGACGAAGTCATCGACGGCGAGTACCAGAACTACAAAGCCAAAGACGGCGCGTTCGTGCGTGAACACTTCTTCAACACGCCTGAACTCAAGGCAATGGTTGCAGACCTGTCCGACGACGAGATCTGGAAACTCAACCGTGGCGGCCACGACCCGTACAAGGTCTACGCGGCGTACCACGAAGCGGTCAACCACAAAGAACAACCAACCGTCATCCTGGCCAAGACCATCAAGGGTTATGGCACCGGTGCCGGCGAAGCGAAAAACACTGCGCACAACACCAAGAAAGTCGATGTCGACAGCCTGAAGTTGTTCCGCGACCGCTTCGACATTCCAGTGAAAGACGAAGAGCTGGAAAACCTGCCGTTCTTCAAGCCCGAGCCAAACAGCGCCGAAGCCCGTTATCTCAGCGAGCGTCGTACTGCCCTGGGCGGTTTCGTGCCACAGCGCCGCGCGCAGAGCTTCAGCGTACCGACGCCAGACCTCAGCACCCTCAAGGCTATCCTTGACGGCTCGGGCGACCGTGAAATCTCCACCACCATGGCTTTCGTGCGCATCCTGGCGCAGCTGGTCAAGGACAAGGAAATCGGCCCGCGCATCGTTCCGATCATCCCGGACGAAGCCCGTACCTTCGGTATGGAAGGCATGTTCCGCCAGTTGGGCATCTACTCCTCCGTCGGCCAGCTCTACGAGCCAGTCGATAAAGACCAGGTGATGTTCTACAAGGAAGACAAGAAGGGCCAGATCCTCGAAGAAGGCATCAACGAAGCGGGCGCCATGAGCTCCTTCATCGCTGCCGGTACTTCGTACTCCAGCCACAACCAGCCGATGCTGCCGTTCTACATCTTCTACTCGATGTTCGGTTTCCAGCGTATCGGCGACCTGGCGTGGGCAGCAGGCGACAGCCGTACCCGTGGTTTCCTGATCGGCGGTACCGCCGGCCGCACCACGCTGAACGGCGAAGGCCTGCAACACGAAGACGGTCACAGCCACATCCTGGCTGCCACCATCCCGAACTGCCGCACCTTTGATCCAACCTACGGCTATGAGCTGGCGGTGATCATCCAGGACGGCATGAAGAAGATGACCGAAGAGCAGCAGGACGTTTTCTACTACATCACCGTGATGAACGAGTCCTACCAGCAGCCAGCCATGCCGGCCGGTGTCGAGGAAGGCATCATCAAGGGCATGTACCTGCTCGAAGAAGACACCAAGGAAGCGGCGCACCACGTACAGCTGATGGGCTCCGGCACCATCCTGCGTGAAGTGCGTGAAGCGGCGAAGATCCTGCGTGACGAGTTCAACGTCGGCGCTGACGTCTGGAGCGTTACCAGCTTCAACGAACTACGCCGCGATGGCCTGGCCGTAGAGCGCAACAACCGCCTGCACCCTGGTCAGAAGCCACAACTGAGCTATGTCGAAGAATGCCTGAACGGCCGTAAAGGTCCGGTCATTGCATCCACCGACTACATGAAGCTGTTTGCTGAACAAATTCGCCAGTGGGTCCCGTCCAAGGAATTCAAAGTCCTGGGCACCGACGGTTTCGGCCGCAGTGACAGCCGCAAGAAGCTGCGTCACTTCTTCGAAGTCGACCGTCACTTCGTGGTGTTGGCAGCCCTGGAAGCCTTGGCTGACCGTGGTGAGATCGAACCCAAGGTGGTGGCTGACGCTATCGTCAAGTTCGGGATCAACCCGGAAAAACGCAACCCACTGGACTGCTGAGGAGATTTTTTGTGAGCGAACTCATTCGCGTACCTGACATCGGCAGCGGTGAAGGTGAAGTAATCGAGCTGTTTGTGAAGGTCGGCGACACTGTCGAAGCCGATCAGAGCATCCTGACCCTGGAATCGGACAAGGCGAGCATGGAAATCCCTGCTCCCAAGGCCGGCGTGGTCAAGAGCCTGAAAGTGAAGCTGGGCGACCGCCTGAAAGAAGGCGACGAACTGCTGGAGCTGGAAATCGAAGGTGCCGCTGATGCGGCCCCTGCGCCAGCTCCTGCTGCCGCTGCTGCACCCGCACCGGCTGCTGAAAAGCCTGCTGCTGCCGAGGCCCCTGCGGCCCCGGCTGCTGCACCGGCTGCCGCCTCCGTTCAGGATATTCACGTGCCGGACATCGGCTCGTCGGGTAAGGCCAAGATCATCGAGCTGCTGGTCAAGGTCGGCGACACCGTCGAAGCCGACCAGTCGCTGATCACCCTGGAGTCCGACAAGGCCTCCATGGAAATCCCTTCGCCGGCTGCCGGCGTGGTGGAAAGCATCGCGGTCAAGCTGGAAGACGAAGTCGGCACTGGCGACTTCATCCTCAAGCTGAAAGTACAAGGCGCTGCGCCTGCTGCTGCGCCAGCACCGGCCGCTGCTCCAGCCGCCAAAGCTGAAGCTGCACCGGCTGCAGCTGCACCTGCACCGGCTGCAAAAGCCGAGGCCGCACCGGCCCCTGCGCCTGCCGCCCCTGCCCCAAGCGGTGCCAAGGTTCACGCCGGCCCTGCAGTGCGTCAACTGGCCCGTGAATTCGGCGTCGAGCTGAACGCTGTGTCGGCCACTGGCCCGCACGGTCGCGTGCTGAAGGAAGACGTGCAGGTCTACGTCAAAGCCATGATGCAAAAAGCCAAGGAAGCGCCGGCTGCCGGTGGCGCTACCGGTGGTTCGGGCATTCCGCCGATCCGCACCGTGGACTTCAGCCGCTTCGGCGAAACCGAAGAAGTGCCGATGACCCGCCTGATGCAAATCGGCGCGTCGAGCCTGCACGCGAGCTGGCTGAATATCCCGCACGTGACTCAGTTCGACCAGGCCGACATCACCGACCTGGAAGCTTTCCGCGTTGCGCAGAAAGCCGTGGCCGAGAAAGCCGGCGTGAAACTGACCGTGCTGCCGCTGCTGCTCAAGGCGTGTGCACACCTGCTCAAGGAGCTGCCGGACTTCAACAGTTCGCTGGCGCCAAGCGGCAAGGCGATCATTCGCAAGAAGTACGTGCACGTAGGCTTCGCAGTCGACACCCCGGAAGGCCTGCTGGTACCGGTCATCAAGAACGTCGACCAGAAGAGCCTGCTGCAACTCGCTGCCGAAGCGGCTGCGCTGGCTGCCAAGGCCCGCGACAAGAAGCTCACCGCAGACGACATGCAAGGCGCTTGCTTCACCATCTCCAGCCTCGGTCACATTGGCGGTACTGGCTTCACGCCAATCGTCAACGCACCGGAAGTGGCGATCCTTGGCGTGTCCAAGGCCACCATCCAGCCTGTGTGGGACGGTAAAGCGTTCCAGCCCAAGCTGATGCTGCCGCTGTCGTTGTCCTACGATCACCGAGTGATCAACGGCGCCGCCGCTGCACGCTTCACGCAGCGCTTGAGCCAACTGCTGAACGATATCCGCACCATCCTGCTGTAAGCGGCAAAGGCCTCCTCTTCACCGGGGAGGCCTGGCTGCAGCGATTTCCGAGCGCCACGCTCGTACCTCAACCCCGCCACTTGGCGGGGCTTTTTTTTGCCTGCGCAAGGGCAATAAATTGCACCGACAAAACAGGTTTGTACACCTTCTGTCATACCGATTGAAGAAACCCCTCACGCGGCCGATAACCCCCTTATAGCACTTAGCCTTCATCCTCTCTTGTCAGCCCGCGCCGCATGATGCAACCTTGCCGCAGGCAACAGAAAAGAGGGCGTGAGCCCGGCGCCGTGCGCAGTATTTCAAGTGAGTCTCCCCCATGAAAAGCCAACCCGATGTCGCCCGTATGGCGGCCGAGGTAGTGACGCAGTTACCGGTGCCCTCGCGCCTCGGTATGCTGCGTTTCGAGCGGCTTAATGAGGCAAGCTGGGCCCTGCTCTACCTCGACCCCAATTGCGAGCGCCAATTCGGCCTGCCGGCGGTCGAGCTGTGTGCCCTGCTCGGCACACCCTACGCCAGCCTGATGGAGCCCCAGGCGCGCTATCAACTGCACGACGCCATCCAGCAGCAACTGACCCAGAGCCCTCATTACCTGGTGCGCTACACCCTGCACACCAGCGACGGCCCGTTGAGCCTGCTGGAAATGGGCGAAGCCTACAAACAACACAATCGCCACCTGCTGCGCGGCTACCTGATGGTGGTTGACGGCCTGTTCAGCGAAATCCCCTGCGCCGCCCCCACCGCGGACCTGGAAAACCAGAACAGCCGCCTGCAGATCGCCCTGGAACTCAACCAGCGTGCCCAGCAGGAACAACTGCAGCACCTGGAGCGGGTGCGCGCCCAGCAGGAGCTGATCCTGCTGCTGGCCCGCCAGCGCTACACCGCCAACAATTCGCTGCAGGAAGCCGCCGAGCTGATCACCCGCAGCGCCTGCGATATTTACCAGATCGACTGTGCCAGCATCTGGAACCTCGAAGGCCAACGCCTGGTGCCGATCTCGGCGTACCACCGCGCCGATCAGCAGTACCATCTGCCCGAACCGATTGACGCCAGCTGCTTCCCGGATTACCTGGAAGCCCTGCACACCAGCCGCGCCATCGACGCCACCAACGCCATGCGCGACCCGCGCACCCGTGAAATGGCTGAGAACCTGCGCGCCAAGAACATCCACGCCATGCTCGACGCGAGCATCCGCGTCGACGGCCAGGTGGTCGGCGTGCTGTGCCTGGAACAAAACGGCAGTTCACGCGCCTGGCAAGCCGATGAGATCGCCTTTGCCGGCGAGCTGGCAGACCAGTTCGCGCACGTTATCAACAACCACAACCGCCGCACCGCCACCAGCGCCCTGCACTTGTTCCAGCGCGCGGTAGAGCAAAGCGCCAATGCGTTTTTGCTGGTCAACTGCGACGGCGTGGTGGAGTACGTCAACCCCAGCTTCACCGCGATCACCCAGTACAGCGCCGAAGAAGTCCACGGCCACCGCCTGGCGCAGCTGCCGGCCCTGGAAAACCTCAGTGAGCTGCTGTTCGACGCGCCATCGAGCCTGGCCAAGAGCAACAGCTGGCAGGGTGAATTCAAAAGCCGGCGTAAAAACCTCGAACCCTACTGGGGCCAGCTGTCGATCTCCAAGGTGTATGGCGATAACCGTGAGCTGACTCACTACATCGGCATTTACGAAGACATCACCCAGACCAAACTCGCGCAGCAACGCATCGAGCGCCTGGCCTACACCGACAACCTGACCAACCTGGGCAACCGCCCGGCATTCATCCGCAACCTCGACGAACGCTTTGCCCGCGACAGCGACAGCTCGATCAGCCTGCTGCTGGTAGACATCGACAACTTCAAGCGAATCAACGACAGCCTTGGCCACCAGACCGGTGACAAACTGCTGATCAGCCTCGCCCGTCGCCTGCGCAACAGCCTGAGTGCCGGGGGCAGCCTGGCGCGGTTTGCCAGTAACGAGTTTGCGGTGCTGCTCGACGACACCGACCTGGAAAGCGGCCAGTTGGTGGCCAGCCAGCTGCTCGCGACCCTCGACAAGCCGATGTTCGTCGACAACCAGTTGATCAGCGTCACCGGCTCCGTGGGCCTGGCCTGCGCGCCATTGCATGGCCGCGACCCGCAGACCCTGATGCGTAACGCCGGCCTGGCGCTGCACAAGGCCAAGGCCAACGGCAAACACCAGGTACAGGTCTTCACCGAAGCGCTGAACGCCGAGGCCAGCTACAAGCTGTTCGTGGAAAACAACCTGCGCCGCGCCCTGACCCAGAACGAGCTGGACGTGTTCTACCAACCCAAGCTGTGCCTGCGCAGCGGCCGCTTGCTGGGGATGGAAGCGCTGTTGCGCTGGAACCACCCGGAAAAGGGCATGATCCGTCCCGACCAGTTCATCAGCGTGGCCGAAGAAACCGGGCTGATCATCCCCATCGGCAAGTGGATCGCCCGCCAGGCCTGCCGCATGAGCAAGCAACTGAGCGCCGCTGGCATGGGCAACCTGCAGGTGGCGATCAACCTGTCGCCCAAGCAGTTCTCCGACCCGGACCTGGTGGCCTCGATCGCCACCATCCTCAAGGAAGAACAGCTGCCGGCCAACCTGCTGGAGCTGGAGCTGACTGAAGGCTTGCTGCTGGAAGCCACTGAAGACACGCGCCTGCAGCTGGATCAATTGAAGAGTTTTGGCCTGACCCTGGCCATGGACGACTTCGGCACCGGCTACTCGTCGCTCAGCTACCTGAAAAAATTCCCCATCGACATCATCAAGATCGATCGCAGCTTTATCCACGAAATCCCGGACAACCAGGACGACATGGAAATCACCTCGGCCGTGATCGCCATGGCCCACAACCTCAAGCTCAAGGTGGTAGCCGAAGGCATCGAGACGTCCGAGCAACTGGCGTTCCTGCGTCGGCATCGTTGCGACGTGGGCCAGGGCTACCTGTTCGACCGGCCGATCCCCGGCGCAGAGCTGCTCGAGAAGCTTAAACGCTACCCGCGCGGGCCAATCGCCTGACAGCGCTGTAACACTCGGGCACACTGGCTGTCTGAATTCTTACCTTACTCAATCTGACTGAGAGGACTGATCATGGTCTTGCGCTCGGAAATTCTGGTGAACAAAAACGTGTTGCCTACTCAAGAACAAGCTTTGCCTGGCCGTGAAACCCCGATGACCCTGCCGGAAACGCACTTCGTCAACGGCAACCCACTGCTGGGCCCGTTCCTTGACGATGTCGGCTTTGCAATTTTCGGCCTGGGTTGCTTTTGGGGCGCCGAACGCAGGTTCTGGCAGCGCGACGGCGTGGTCAGCACCGTGGTCGGTTACGCAGGCGGCTTCACGCCGAACCCGACCTATGAAGAAGTCTGCTCCGGCCTGACCGGCCACAGTGAAGTGGTGCTGGTGGTGTATGACCAGGCCAAGGTCAAGTATGAAGACCTGCTGAAGATGTTCTGGGAACTGCACAACCCGACTCAGGGCATGCGCCAGGGCAATGACATCGGCAGCCAATACCGCTCGGTGATCTACGCCACCACGCCGGAGCAATTGGCGGCGGCGCAGGCCAGCGCAGAGGCTTATCAGGGTGAGTTGACCAAAGCAGGCCTGGGTGTGATTACCACCGAGATCGATGAGGCGCCGACGGTGTACTTCGCCGAGACCTATCACCAGCAGTACCTGGCGAAGAATCCCCAGGGCTATTGCGGGATCGGCGGCACGGGCGTGACTTGCCCGATCTAAGCCCCAGCACAATTCAAATGTGGGAGGGGGCTTGCTCCCGATAGCGGTGGGTCAGCTACAGATGCACTGACTGACACTAAGCTATCGGAGGCAAGCCCCCTCCCACATTTGATAGGTATCTGGCTTGGGACCTGATTACTCAGCAATCAGCCAATCCATCTGCCACCCGCCCTGGGTCTGGCCCAGCTGCTTGGACAGCCACGGCAGCAACTCACGCAACTCCTCCTCCAAGCCCCACGGCGGGTTGGCGATTGCCAGGCCCGAGCCGGTCAGGGTGTTGGGCGTGTCCAGCGGATGCACCAGCAACTCCACGCGCAGCAATTTAGGCGCGCCGGTGCCGGCCAGGTCCTGGTAGAAGCGCCGCAGCATGCGTTGGTCCTTCACCGGGTACCAGATGGCCGCGACGGTCTGGCGCATACGACTTACCGCCTCTTTGAGGGACGCGGCGCAGCGCTGCATCTCATCAAGCTTCTCGAACGGCGGGTCAATCAACATCAGCGCGCGCTTTTCCGGCACCGGCAGCAAGGCCCGGGGTACATGCCAGCCTTCGCCCAGATGCACTTTCACGCGGCGATCACCCTTCATATTGTCCTTGAGCAGCACGCCGTCTTCCGGGTGCTTTTCATTGAGCAATACACGGTCCTGAGGCCGCGTTAGGCGTCGCGCAAACTCCGGCGAGCCTGGGTAGTAACGCAACTGGCCGTCCGGGTTCATCTCGTGCAGCACGCGCATGTAGTCGGCGGTCAGCGGCGGCAGGTCGCTTTTGCCCCACAGGCGCGCGATGCCTTCCAGGTATTCACCGGTGCGGTTGGCCTGGTCGCCTTGCAGGTCGTATAGCCCGATGCCCGCGTGGGTGTCGAGATAGGCGAACGGCTGTTCCTTGCGCGACATCAGGGCGATGAGGCGGGTCAAGGTCAGGTGTTTGAAGACATCGGCGTGGTTGCCGGCGTGAAAGGCGTGACGATAATTCATGGTTGCTCCTGCGCAGGGGGCGAAGTTTACCTTTTACCGGCGCAAAGGTGCAGGGCCGCATGCCGGGCGGTGCTTATGCCGCAAACACAGGCAGGCGGTTGAAAAAAATCTAAATGACAGCGCAGGCGCGGATTTATTGTGGCGGGCAGCCCATCCAAGGAGGACAACAATAATCATGAAAGACGCCACCATCGCCCTGCACCACGGCTTCAAGTCCGACCCGACCACCAAAGCCGTCGCGGTGCCGATTTACCAGAACGTCGCCTTCGAATTCGATAACGCCCAGCACGGCGCCGACCTGTTCAACCTCGACGTGCCCGGTAATATCTACACGCGGATCATGAACCCCACCAACGACGTGCTGGAGCAGCGCATCGCCGCCCTCGAAGGCGGTATCGCAGCCCTGGCTGTCTCGGCTGGCAGCGCCGCGATCCACTATGCGATCCAGACCCTGACCCGCGCTGGCGACAACATTGTCACCACCCCGCAACTCTACGGCGGCACCTACACCCTGTTCGCGCACCTGTTGCCGAGCTTTGGCGTCGACGTGCGCTTCGCCCGCGACGACTCAGCCGAGGCCATCGCTGAGCTGATCGATGACAACACCAAGCTGGTGTACTGCGAAAGCATCGGCAACCCGGCGGGCAATATCATCGACATCGAAGCCCTGGCCAACGTGGCCCACGCCCGTGGCGTACCGCTGATGGTGGATAACACCGTGGCCACGCCGATCCTGTGCAAGCCGATCCAGTTCGGCGCCGATATCGTCGTGCACTCGGTGACCAAATATGTCGGCGGGCATGGCAACTCTCTGGGCGGGGTGATCGTCGACAGCGGCACGTTCCCCTGGGCCCAGTACCCAGAAAAATTCCCCGGCCTCAACAACCCCGAGCCGGCCTATCACGGTGTGGTCTACACCGAAAAATTCGGCCCGGCCGCCTTTATCGCTCGGGCTCGCACCGTGCCGCTGCGCAACACCGGCGCGGCGCTGGCGCCGATGAACGCTTTCCTGCTGCTGCAAGGCCTGGAAACCCTGGCCCTGCGCATGGAGCGCCACACCGAGAACGCCCTCAAGATCGCGCAATTCCTGCAAGGACATGCCGAGGTGGAATGGGTCAGCTACGCCGGCCTACCGGACCATCCGCACCACGCGCTGGCGCAGAAATACATGCAGGGCAAACCCTCGGCGATCCTATCCTTCGGCTTGAAGGGCGGCTTCGATGCAGGCGTGCGTTTCTACGATGCGCTGCAGATCTTCAAGCGCCTGGTAAACATCGGCGATGCAAAATCCCTGGCCTGCCACCCCGCCTCCACCACTCATCGGCAGATGAACGAGCAGGAGCAGGCCATGGCTGGCGTAAAGCCGGAGATGATCCGCCTGTCGGTGGGCATCGAGGCGATTGAAGACCTGATCGACGATTTGCAGCAGGCGCTGGGTTCAACCCGAGTCTGACGCCAGAGCGTTGGTCAGTGCTTCATAGCTGATATCCGTACCGCGCGCGAAGTAGGCGACCTTGTGCCGCAAGGTCGCCGGGGTAAAGGCCGTGTACAGGTCGGGCCGCTGCTCTTCGAGCCATTGCAGCAGGTTGTCGATCAAAGTTTGCGGCGAGTGCTCCGCCAAGTGCTTGAGCAACGGCGCAGGCACTCGCCACCAGGGGCTGGCTTTGGCCTGGGTCATCGAGGTCGGCGCAACCGTCAGCGGCTGGCCATTGATCAGGTAGCGCTGGAATACCGGCAAGACCTTACCGGCCTCATCACCTAGCCCTTGCAACATCGGCAAAAACTGGCCGCCATCCCAGAAGCGTAGAAACACTTCCTGCTCATCAGGCAGATAGACCTTGGTCAAGCCTCGCAAGTGCGCAATCACGGTTTCCAACGGGCTGGAGGACACTGCCAGCCAGCCCCAATCAGTTGAGGCGGTGGTGGCTATCCAATCGAGAAAGGGGCTACCGGGCTCAATGACTGCGACGTAGGGCATTACCTCATTCCATTCGGCGTAGGCTGTGCCTGCCCAGATGGGTTGGGGCGGCATGCCGGCAGCAGTGCTTCGCCAGGCATCGATTGGTTTTGCGTCGCTGGCGTTGCTGAGGATGGCGAAGGCACTCTCAGTCGTCTGAAGGGGGCAATGGGTTAACCAGGTTTTTGGTAACAACTGATTCGGCATTTAACACACTCCAATAAAAGCCACACGCAAGCAGTGATTTACTTTTCAAAATAATTTCCGCGACAAACAAACCACTAAAAATTACAGATTGAAAATCTCTTTACCAATCTAAAACCAATCAACATCCACCCATCCCGTAAGATCCCCTATTGCCAACGAAATAAAAATACCAAGGACAGAGACTACCAGACAGACACCCAGGCATCTCAAAGTAACCTTGAGTGTCATAGGAAACTCAGCGTAGTCTTCAGCACTAAGAACCCCGTGCTTTATAGACTGCGCGGGAAAGGCGAAAGCACCGACCACACCTCTTATCGCCCATGACCTACTTATAGGGTCCCAGCCGATATCTTCGCCTACACTTATGGCCAGACTACTACGCTTTAAATTGACCTTTATCTTTTCAATTTTAAAATAGGCGAGAAATAACGCCCAAAGAGGTACGATGCACGCCAATAAAAACAACAAACTCAAAAAAAGAAAATAAAAATCCTGCACTTCACTTATACCCCCCCAAACAGCGTCATTTAAGCCAGCCCACATATTCACCCACACACCACAAAGTAACCGCATACCCCCCCATACCCATCAAGAAGAAACCCCACAGCCGTAACTCACGCATTAGCCGGCGAGGCACCTGGTCCAACTCCTCACGCGTAACAGCTCCATCCTTAATATGCAATTTCTGGAAAACAAACATTCCAGCGACAGTATTTACGAAAAACATCTTGCTAAAAAAATCAGAACCAATAAAACGCTTACGGTAAGAGACCAATCTTGAAGCACCCAAGCACTCCAGTATTTCATCGACTTTACGATATGAAAAATATACCTGCCCTACTAAAACAAGAACAACCCATACCGCTGCGGCACCCAAACAATAAAAATATAAAACTCTTGCGCTCTCCATATCTATACCACCCCCTCATAAACAACTTCTCCCAACTTACCCCCTATGCCAGCTCCGGCATTACCCCCTATTGCAGCTCCAGCCCCCACAACCACCACGCCACAAACCAACCCGCCTATGCCAAAGGTTCCTACACCTATAGCAATACATACCGGAGCGGCCGCCAATGTTCCCAAATACGCACCCACCGCCCCACCTCCAACGGAGGCTACAAAGCTGCCGCCCTCCGTGACTTTCACTTTGTTACACTCCGTAGCAGTTCCAACTCGACACGTTTCCTTCACCTTTAACGCTGAGGCCGATGCCCCTAAACCGATACCGACGAAACCACCAACCTTCATATATCGGCTAGCCCGTGCAACACCCTGTATGTGCGTCGCATAACCGGGGATCCCTCCTGAAACACCTGCTTTTTTCCAATGATGGACAAGGCTGCGACTAGAGATACCCATCGCACTTTTCAGCTTTGGATGATCAGGAATGCCAACGCCTTTACGTACAAGAGGGCCGAGACCGTTATCCAACTGGTTCAGCAAAATTTTTCGCTCAGCGAAGAATTCAGCGCCTTGCAACTTGCCGTGCTGTTGAAAGGTTTCTAAATGCAACCTCTCAAGGTTTGTAAGGGTCTTTTCAATGTCGCCCAAATGCTTGCTCACCATTGAGGAACCCATACCCACCGCCGTTGAACTCTCCACCAAAAAACCCCGAACCACCTCATGGTGCTCCACCATAAACGCCGCGTCCTCATCACTCATCGGCGCCAGCGCATTGTTCACCTCCTGCGCGGCCTCCATCAGCAATGCTTCCTCGCGTGTGCACTGGCTGTTAAGTGGGTCGCTGAGGACGAGCATCTGTCCCGGTCGGGCATACTGCGTGAGCTGTGGATTCAGGCTGCGAAACGCTCCAGTACAATCGCACTGGGAGACTCGAACAGAGACTTCTCCAACTCACCACGCGGCATGGCGCGTTGCACGATATGAAAACCCGGCTCTACACCCGAGGCTTTCCCATCATGGCCCGGCGACCTTTATTACTGTCACTTACATGCTGCTCGATATCGCACTGCCCATTCTTGCAACGCTCACACTCCTCACAGAACGGCGCACTGCGTTTCAAGCTCGCCACCTGCACAGAGCTGAGTGGCGCGGGAATCAACGCCACCAGCTTCTCCTTCACGCCTGGCATCAATGGCGCTGGCGCTGGCCCGGGGCCACCGCCAATCTGGATCGGCACGCTGCTGAATATGCCGCCCGCCGACAGCGTGATGGACTGCCCTCCCGCCTGGATCGTCACGGTGGCTCCGGCATCGATCACGATGCTCTGCCCTGCACCGATCTGAATGGTCAGCCCCGCCTTTACCTGCTGCGAGCCGCCGACCACCAGGTGATCATCCTGCTTGAGTTCGGTCAGGCGGTTGCCGTGGGTGATGCGTTGCTCTTCGCCCTGCAGTTCATGGTGCGATTCACCGCCAACCCTAACCCGCCGTTGGTTGTCGACTTGCACCTGCTGGTCATGCAGCACGTGCTGGGTCCAATCGCGCTGGGCGCGCAGGTAGATTTCTTCGGCGCCCTTGCGGTCTTCGATGCGCAGCTCGTTATAACCGCCACCACCAGGGCTGCTTTGGCTGCGCAAAATGCTGCGGGTCTTGTCCGCTGGCAGATCAAGGGGTAGCTGCGTCGCCGCGTTGGGCAGGCAGCCCATCACCAGCGGCATGTCCATATCGCCATTGACGAAGCCCACCAGCACTTCCATGCCGACCCTGGGGATCAGCACCGAGCCATAGCGGTCATGGGCCCAGCCGCTGGCCACCCGCAACCAGCAACTGGAATGGTCGTTGTGTTCGCCAGCGCGATCCCAGGCGAGCTGCACCTTGACCCGGCCGTATTCGTCGCAATGGATTTCACTGTCAGCGGGCCCTGTGACCACGGCGTTCTGATAGCCCGCGATCATCGGGCGCGCCAGATCAGGCAAGGGCGGGCGGAAGATCACATCCCAGGGCGCAGCGACAAACTCATTGCGGTAACCCTGACGAAACTCCCCGCCGGCGACCTCGGTGACCGCCTCCTCCAGCACTTGGGGCTGCTTGCCTTCGTGGGTCACTTGCTGCACCAGCCACAACTCATTCCAGCCCTCGCGGGGGTGCCCGGAAAGCTTGAGGAAACCACCACTGAACAATGCCGGTTCATCGCCCTCGCCATGGGCAAGCCGATAGTCGCTGCGATGGCGCTCCAACCCACGCTGCGCAAGGTATTTACCATGGGCACGGTCGCTGAATTGGCCCGGATAGCCCTGCTGCTCGAGCTTGGGAAGCTCCTCACCGGTCGCCGTGCTTTCCAATGCCAGGCGCGGTTTTCGGAAATCGTAATCACGCAGGTTCACCGCCGTGGTGCGGGTCGCCAATTGCACGGCAAAACGCTTGATCGCCGGAGTTTGCGCGACCATCCCGGAACCGGGCATGTAAGGCGTGGGTTGATCTGCCTGGACGAACACTGTCTGGTCATCGCCAAACACCAGTAGATGCCCCTGAGGGGAATGTTGGAAGTGATAGTGAATACCCAGTTCGGCACACAAGCGCTGCACGAATGCCAGATCGGTTTCACCGAACTGCACGCAATACTCCCGCTGCAGGTATGTACCGCTCAGGCGAAATTCGAATTGGTCGCTCTGGATGCCCTGCCCCGTCAACACCAGCGCCACGATCTGCGGCACGGTCTTGTGCTGGAAAATACGCTGGTGACTGCTGTGCACCAGGTAGGCCAGCTGCGGCACCAGGCGGAGCCGGTAACGCGTGAGCCGCCGCCCGGAGTCGCCCTGTGCTACCCGGTAAACCAGGCCATGAACCCCATGGCCCTGATCATCAAAACTCAGGTAGGCCTGGCGATGCAGCAGGCTCTCCAGGTCCAGGTCAGGCTGTTCGCTGACCAATTCAAGGTCAAAGCTGTAGGGCTGACTGAGCCGGTCCTCACCGTTGAAGCTGTAGACCTTGAGGTCGCTGGCAACGCCATCCAGAGTCAGGGTAAAGGCGCTTTGGTTGGCCGGTGCGCGGTTGGCAGGAGCGAACATCCAGTGTTTCTCTGCAAAGGGATAGGTCGCCGATTCTGCATCACGGCGCGCCGCCGCTGAGCATGCCCCGAGCAAATCAGTAAATCCCTACACAAAAATGTAAGAACTTTCCTCAACCCCTTTCAAATCGCACGCAAAAAAAGGCCCGCTATCCGTAGGACGCGGGCCTTCTTTTTCAACTCAACGGGCGCTGAACGCCCGAGGAATCACTTGTTGAGGTTGTAGTCTTTTTCCGCAGCATCAAAACGCTCGACCATACCCGCAGTCGGCGCGCCCATCTTGCTCACGAAGTAGATCGCCAGGCTGGCGAAGATGAAGCCCGGGATGATTTCGTACAGGCCCAGCAACTCGAAGTGTTTCCACACGATCACGGTGATCGCGCCGACCAGGATACCGGCCAGTGCGCCGTTGCGGGTCATGTGTTTCCAGATCACCGAGATCAGCACCACAGGGCCGAACGCTGCGCCGAAACCGGCCCAGGCGTAGCTCACCAGGCCCAGCACTCGATTGTTCGGGTTGGCGGCCATGGCGATGGCGATCAGCGCAACCACCAACACCATCAGGCGGCCGACCCACACCAGCTCAAGCTGGGAGGCGTTTTTACGCAGGAAAGTCTTGTAGAAATCTTCGGTCAGGGCACTGGAGCACACCAGCAATTGGCAGCTCAGGGTACTCATCACCGCCGCCAGAATGGCCGACAGCAGTACACCGGCAATCCACGGGTTGAACAGCAGCTTGGCCAGTTCAATGAACACACGTTCGTGGTTTTCGGTGACAGGACCTGCCACCTCCGGGTGCGCCGAGAAGTAAGCAATACCAAAGAAGCCCACCGCCACGGTGCCGCCCAGGCACAGGATCATCCAGGTCATGGAGATGCGACGTGCGTTGGCAATCGACTTCACCGAATCCGCCGCCATGAAGCGCGCAAGGATGTGCGGCTGGCCGAAGTAACCCAGGCCCCAGCCCATCAGCGAAATAATGCCGATGAAGGTGGTGTTTTTCAGCATGTTGAAGTTGTCGGGGTTCTTGGCTTCGATGGCCAGGAAGGTGGTGTCGACGCCCCCGGTGGCCAGCAGCACGATGATCGGCGTAAGAATCAGCGCGAAGATCATCAGCGTGGCTTGTACGGTGTCAGTCCAGCTCACTGCCAGGAAACCACCGACAAAGGTGTAGGCAATAGTCGCTGCAGCACCGGCCCACAGCGCAGTCTCGTAGGACATGCCGAAGGTGCTTTCAAACAGACGGGCACCGGCCACAATGCCGGACGCGCAGTAGATGGTGAAGAACACCAGGATCACCACGGCAGAGATGATCCGCAGCAGGCCGCTTTTATCTTCGAAGCGGCTGGAGAAGTAGTCCGGCAGGGTCAGGGCATCGCCGTTGTGTTCGGTCTGCACCCGCAGGCGACCGGCCACGAACAGCCAATTGAGGTAGGCACCGACGATCAGGCCAATGGCGATCCAGCTTTCCGACAGGCCGGACATGTAGATCGCGCCTGGCAGGCCCATCAACAACCAGCCACTCATATCGGACGCGCCGGCCGACAACGCGGTAACCACGCTACCGAGGCTGCGACCGCCGAGGATGTAATCGGAAAGGTTGTTGGTGGAGCGATAGGCCATGAAGCCGATCAGCACCATTGCTGCGATGTAGATCACGAACGTGATCAGGGTTGGATTACTAACGCTCATAAGAGTGACGCCCTGGCTTTGTTTTTATGTAGCAGCGGCCTGTCAGACGGCCACCCACCGATAAGTGAGTAAACGTAACTGCGTGCCGCGCATTTATGACTGACGTTTCCCCAGGAAAGCCGTCAGCCGATGAACCAAACGTTTAGTCTGGTTGCACCTTGGGCGCGAATGCTATTCAACAAAGCAAATAAGGTGCAACCAGTTTCTTGAGAATTAGTTGCACCTATGTGTGTATTACGAAAAACATCGGTTTTTTGCTCCTTTTCGGAGCAAGAACAGCGTAAGTCAGAAGTAAACGCACCAAGGCAAAGCCGATTCCGCTGAGGCTGCGGTTTTTTCTCGATCACCCTCAAAAAATTCCTGAATAAAAAGGGTTGCACCCGGTTGCACCTCTTTCTGCGCAAAGCTAATCTTGCCGCCAGCAGATGCCACTCGGTAGTGGCACCCATGAGGATAAAAAGATGGCAACGACCACCCTTGGGGTCAAACTCGACGACCCGACCCGCGAACGCCTCAAGGCCGCCGCGACCTCCATTGATCGCACGCCGCACTGGCTGATCAAGCAGGCGATTTTCAATTACCTGGAGAAACTCGAGGGTGGTGCAACCCTGACCGAGCTTAACGGCTTGAGCAGCAAGGACGCCGAAGACGCAGGCGACGTACAGGCCGACCACGCGCACCAGTGCTTCCTGGAGTTTGCCGAGAGCATCCTGCCGCAATCGGTGTTGCGCGCCTCGATCACCGCCGCCTACCGCCGCCCTGAGCCGGAAGTGGTGCCCATGCTGATCGAGCAGGCCCGTCTTCCGGTACAGATGGCCGAGGCCACCAACAAATTGGCCGCCTCGATTGCCGAAAAACTGCGCAATCAGAAGAGCGCCGGCGGCCGTGCCGGTATCGTCCAGGGCCTGTTGCAGGAATTCTCCCTGTCGTCCCAGGAAGGCGTGGCACTGATGTGCCTGGCCGAAGCGCTGCTGCGTATCCCGGACAAAGGCACCCGTGACGCGCTGATCCGCGACAAGATCAGCACCGGCAACTGGCAGCCGCACTTGGGCAACAGCCCGTCGCTGTTCGTCAACGCCGCCACCTGGGGCCTGTTGCTGACCGGCAAACTGGTCGCCACCCACAACGAAGCCGGCCTTACCTCGTCTCTGAGCCGCATCATCGGCAAGAGCGGCGAGCCGATGATCCGCAAGGGCGTCGACATGGCCATGCGCCTGATGGGCGAGCAGTTCGTGACCGGCGAAACCATCGCCGAAGCCCTGGCCAACGCGAGCAAGTTCGAAGCCAAGGGCTTCCGCTATTCCTACGACATGCTCGGTGAAGCCGCACTGACCGAACATGACGCGCAGAAGTACCTGGCCTCGTACGAACAAGCCATTCACTCCATCGGCAAAGCCTCCCACGGCCGTGGGATTTATGAAGGCCCGGGCATCTCGATCAAGCTGTCGGCACTGCACCCGCGTTACAGCCGCGCGCAGTACGAACGCGTGATGGACGAGTTGTACCCGCGCCTGCTGTCCCTGACCCTGCTGGCCAAGCAATACGACATCGGTTTGAACATCGACGCCGAAGAAGCCGACCGCCTGGAGCTGTCCCTGGACCTGCTGGAACGCCTGTGCTTCGAGCCGCAACTGACCGGCTGGAACGGCATCGGTTTCGTGATCCAGGCTTACCAGAAGCGTTGCCCGTATGTGATCGACTATGTAATCGACCTGGCACGCCGCAGCCGCCATCGCCTGATGATCCGCCTGGTAAAAGGCGCGTACTGGGACAGCGAAATCAAGCGCGCCCAAGTCGAAGGCCTGGAAGGCTACCCGGTATACACCCGCAAGGTGTACACCGACGTTTCCTACATCGCCTGCGCGCGCAAACTGCTGTCGGTGCCGGAAGTTATCTACCCGCAGTTCGCCACTCACAACGCCCACACCTTGTCGGCGATTTACCATATCGCCGGTCAGAACTATTACCCCGGCCAGTACGAATTCCAATGCCTGCACGGCATGGGTGAACCGCTGTACGAGCAGGTTGTAGGCAAGGTCTCTGAAGGCAAGCTGAACCGTCCGTGCCGCGTGTACGCACCGGTCGGCACTCACGAAACACTGCTGGCCTACCTGGTGCGTCGCCTGCTGGAAAACGGCGCCAACACCTCGTTCGTCAACCGTATTGCCGACCAGTCCATCTCGATTCAGGAGCTGGTGGCCGATCCAGTGGCCAGCATCGAGCAGATGGCAACGCTGGAAGGCGGCTTCGGTCTGCCACACCCGCGTATTCCGCTGCCGCGTGACCTGTATGGCAGCGAGCGCGCCAACTCGGCGGGTATCGATCTGGCCAACGAACACCGCTTGGCGTCGCTGTCCTGCGCCCTGCTGGCCACCGCTCACAACCACTGGAAAGCCGCGCCGATGCTCGGTTGCACCGCCAGCGAGCAGGCGGCAGCACCCGTGCTGAACCCGTCCGACCTGCGCGATGTGGTCGGTCACGTACAAGAAGCCACCGTCGAAGACGTCGACAACGCCATCCAGTGTGCCATCAATGCCGGCCCGATCTGGCAGGCCACCCCACCCGCCGAGCGCGCCGCGATCCTGGAACGCGCCGCCGACCTGATGGAAGGCGAGATCCAGCCGCTGATGGGCCTGCTGGCCCGTGAAGCGGGCAAGACCTTCGCCAACGCCATCGCCGAAGTGCGCGAAGCGGTGGACTTCCTGCGCTACTACGCCGTGCAGGCCCGTAACGATTTCACCAATGATGCCCACCGCCCACTGGGTCCAGTGGTCTGCATCAGCCCGTGGAACTTCCCACTGGCAATTTTCAGTGGCCAGGTCGCTGCGGCGCTCGCCGCCGGTAACCCGGTACTGGCCAAGCCTGCCGAACAGACTCCGCTGGTAGCCGCTCAAGCGGTGCGCATCTTGCTGGAAGCCGGTATTCCGGAAGGCGTGCTGCAACTGCTGCCGGGCCAGGGCGAAAGCGTCGGTGCACGACTGGTGGGTGATGATCGCGTCAAAGGCGTGATGTTCACCGGCTCCACCGAAGTGGCGCGCCTGCTGCAACGTAATGTTGCAGGTCGCCTGGATGCTCAGGGCCGCCCAATTCCGTTGATCGCCGAAACCGGCGGCCAGAACGCGATGATCGTGGATTCTTCGGCACTGACCGAACAAGTGGTCATCGACGTGGTGTCCTCGGCCTTCGACAGCGCCGGCCAGCGCTGCTCGGCCCTGCGTGTACTGTGCCTGCAGGAAGATTCGGCAGACCGTGTAATCGAAATGCTCAAGGGCGCCATGGCTGAATGCCGCCTGGGTAACCCGGAACGCCTGTCGGTGGATATCGGCCCGGTGATCGACGCTGAAGCCAAGGCTGGCATCGAGAAGCACATCCAGGCCATGCGCGACAAAGGCCGTAACGTTTACCAAGTGGCAATTGCCGACGGCGAAGAGATCAAGCGCGGCACCTTCGTGACGCCAACCCTGATCGAGCTGGAAAGCTTCGACGAGCTGCAACGCGAGATCTTCGGCCCGGTACTGCACGTGGTGCGCTACAAGCGCAAAGAGATCGACCAGCTCATCGGCCAGATCAACGCGTCGGGCTACGGCCTGACCCTGGGCGTACACACCCGCATCGACGAAACCATCGCCAAGGTGATCGACAACGTCAATGCCGGTAACGTCTACGTCAACCGCAACATTGTGGGTGCCGTGGTCGGCGTGCAACCGTTCGGCGGCGAAGGCCTGTCGGGCACCGGCCCTAAAGCCGGCGGCCCGCTGTACCTGTACCGCCTGCTGTCGACGCGCCCTACTGATGCGATCGAACAATCCTTCGTCCGTGGCGACAAATTGGCTGCACCGGATGTACGCCTGCGCGACGCCATGAGCCAACCGCTGACTGCCCTGAAAACCTGGGCCGAGAGCAATCAGTTCAGCGACCTGAGCGCCTTGTGCGTGCAGTTCGCCGCGCAGTCGCAAAGCGGCATCACCCGCCAGTTGGCAGGCCCGACCGGCGAGCGCAACAGCTACGCGATCCTGCCGCGCGAGCACGTGCTGTGCCTGGCCGAGGTGGAAGGCGACCTGCTGACCCAACTGGCCGCGGTATTGGCGGTGGGTGGCGCGGCGGTATGGCCGGAAACCGACCTGACCAAAGCTGTGTTACCACGCCTGCCCAAGGACATTCAGGCGAAGATCAAGCGCGTGGCCGACTGGACCAAGGACGAGGTGGTGTTCGACGCGGTCATTCATCACGGCGATTCCGACCAACTGCGCGCGGTGTGCCAGCAAGTGGCCCAGCGTGGTGGGGCGATTGTCGGCGTGCATGGTTTGTCTCAGGGTGAGACATCCATTGCCTTGGAGCGCTTGGTGATCGAGCGCGCGCTAAGCGTTAACACGGCTGCCGCAGGTGGTAACGCCAGCCTGATGACCATCGGCTAACTGTAGAAATGCAGTAAAAATGTGGGAGGGGGCTTGCTCCCGATGGCGGTGTGTCAGTCAGTACACCTGTTACTGAAACTCCGCCATCGGGGGCAAGCCCCCTCCCACATTGGGCCTCATTTCAATTCACTGCCTGCGTTCTGCCGCTCCATCACCCAGATCAATCTTGCTATCCACCCCCCATTCGCGCACTTAGACTCAGGCCTATTCCCACATAGGTAAGCCGCCATGTCCGAGACGCTGCTCAGTTCCCGCAATCTGGCTTTCGAGCTGTACGAAGTCCTCGATGCCGAGGGCCTGACCCAGCGCGAGCGGTTTGCCGAGCACAATCGCGAAACCTTCGACGCGGCCATCAGCACCGCGCGTAACATCGCCGAGAAGTTCTTCGCGCCCCACAACCGCAAAAACGATGAAAACGAACCGCGCTATGAAGACGGTAAGGCGATTCTGATTCCGGAAGTGAAACCGGCCGTGGACGCCTTCCTGGAAGCCGGCTTTCTGAACGCGGCCCGCAGCTTCGAGGCTGGCGGCATGCAGCTGCCGACCCTGCTGTCCCAGGCGTGTTTCGCGCACTTCCAGTCGGCCAACGCGGCGTCGACTTCCTACCCGTTCCTGACCATGGGCGCCGCCAACCTGATCGAAAGCTTCGGCACCGAGGAGCAGAAACGACGCTTCCTGCAGCCGATGATCGACGGGCGTTTCTTCGGCACCATGGCCCTGACCGAACCGCACGCAGGCTCGTCGCTGTCGGATATTCGCACCCGCGCAGAACCGGCAGCGGATGGCAGCTACCGGCTCAAGGGCAACAAGATCTTCATCTCCGGTGGCGACCACCCGCTGTCGGAAAACATCGTGCACATGGTGTTGGCCAAGTTGCCGGACGCGCCGCCAGGGGTGAAGGGCATTTCGCTGTTTATCGTGCCCAAATTCCTGGTCAACGATGACGGCAGCCTGGGCGAACGCAACGATGTGCTGCTGGCCGGGCTGTTCCACAAGATGGGCTGGCGCGGCACCACGTCCACAGCGCTGAATTTCGGCGATAACGGCAACTGTGTCGGCTATTTGGTAGGCAAACCGCACCAGGGCCTGAGCTGCATGTTCCAGATGATGAACGAGGCCCGCATCGGCGTGGGCATGGGCGCGGTGATGCTCGGTTACGCCGGCTACCTGTATTCGCTGGAGTACGCCCGCGAACGGCCGCAGGGTCGTCTACCCGATAGCAAAGATCCCACAACAGCACCCGTCTCGATCATCCAGCACGCGGACATTAAACGCATGCTGCTGACCCAAAAGTCCTACGTGGAAGGCGCCTTCGACCTCGGCCTTTACGCCGCGCGGTTGTTCGACGACACCACCACCCTGGAATCGGAGGCCGAACGCAAGCATGCCCACGAACTGCTGGACCTGCTGACCCCCATCGTCAAATCCTGGCCGTCGGAGTTCTGCCTCAAGGCCAACGAGCTGGCAATCCAGATCCTCGGCGGCCATGGCTACACCCGCGAATACCCGGTGGAGCAGTACTACCGCGACAACCGCCTGAACCCGATCCACGAAGGCACCCATGGCATCCAGTCCCTGGACCTGCTGGGGCGCAAGCTGGCGCAGAACGGCGGCGCCGGGTTGAAACAGTTGATTCGGTTAATCGCCGACACCGGCGCCCGGGCCCAGGAATATCCTGGCCTCACGGCACTCAGAGAACCCCTCGAAGCGTTGGTGGCGCGCCTTCAACACGTGACCATCGGCCTGCTGACGGATCTCGCCCACGGCAAGGTCAACAGCAGCCTGGCGAACTCGGCGCTGTACCTGAAAGTGTTTGGGCATACGGTGATCGGCTGGCGCTGGCTGGAGCAGGCGATTCGCGCCGAAGAGGGGTTGCCCAAGGGGAATGCTGCGGATGTTGCCTTCTATAAAGGCAAGCTCCAGGCCGCCCGGTACTTCCTGACCTGGGAAGTACCAAGCTGCCATCATGAACTGGCAATTCTGGAGGCACGCGATGACACGTGCCTGGGCATGCAGGATGAGTGGTTCTAAGGCTGGATTGCCTTGGAAATCACCTCGACCGTGGCGCTGACTTGCTCTTGGTAACGGTCGAGTTCCTGCTGGTGAGCCTGCTGCATTTCGATCTGCTCGGCGCACAGGTTCAGCGCCGCCAACACCAGTAATTTGTCACCGATCAGGGTCGGGTACTTTTTCTTGGTGGTGGCCAGGGAGGCCTTGAGCATGGTCACGGCGTGCATCAGGGTTTTGTCTTCCCCGGCAGGCGCCTTGATCGAGTAATCCTCACCGAGAATCGAAACGACCTTTATCCCTTCATTCATGCGCTGACGGGCCCTGCGCTCACGCGCTCAACCAACGCCTGGATACGGGCGGCGGTGGCACCGTGCTTTTCTTCCTGTTCCATCAGGTTCAACTGCAGGCTGTCGTTTTCATCCTTGGCGCGGGCGAGTTCGGCCTTGAGGGATTCGTTGCTGCCCAGCAGGTCCTGGTTCTGCTGTACGAGGTCAGTGACAAGCTGTTCAAGCTGGCTGAGGGATGCTTCTAACATTTTGATTTCTCGGGTTTTTTCAAAGGGCGGTGAAGATAAAGAAAATTCACCTCGCAAGCCAGGGTTATCCCCGGCGCGCAGCCCGTTTTTTAAGGGCCGGGCTACACTTTCGAGCCTTAGTGACTGCATTTACCCCATCTGGTTCCTGAAACCGCGTAACCCCTCGTCAGATGCGACAAAAACGCACAGCCCCCTTTAGACTTTAGTCGTACGCCCGATAGAGAAGCACACCTCGTCTCACCCCCGCACGGATCGCGCTTCCCCCCAGGATTCCCGCATGTCGCTTCGTTCTATGAATATTGCTCCGAGGGCCTTTCTCGGCTTCGCGATGATTGGTGCCCTCATGTTGCTTCTCGGCGTGTTCGCCCTGAACCAGATGAGCAAGATCCGCGGCGCCACCCAGGACATCACCCTGTCCAGCGTGCCGAGCATTCGTGCCCTCGATGAGTTCACCCAATTGACCCTGCGGCTGCGGGTGCTGTCGTATCGCCTGCTTACCAACCGCGAGCCGGAGGTCCAGCAAAAGACCCTGGAAAACTTCGAACTGCGCAACCAGCAGATCCGCACCGCCCAGGCCATCTACGAAAAGCTGATCGACAGCCGTGAAGAGCGCTCGATCTATGACGAATACATGCGCCTGCTCGACCAGTACCGTCAAATTGAAGAGCGCATGAAGAGCCTGTCGCGCGCCAACCAGATCGAAGAGCTGCGCACCCTGCTCAACACTGAGCTGTTGAGCAACTCCGATCAGGTCAACAGCGTGCTCAACCGCCTGTTGGACTACAACAACAAGGCGGCCCTGGCCACCAACCAGCAAGCCGAAGACCAGTACAACATGGCCTTTGACTGGGTGATTGGCCTGCTGGTGATCGCCACGGCGCTGACCGTGTTGTTCGCCTGGCTGTTGACCCGCAGCATCACCTTGCCGATCTCCCAGGCATTGGGGGCCGCCGAAGAAATCGCCGAAGGCAACCTGACGCGCCCGATCAAGGTCGACGGCGACGACGAAGCTGGCCGCCTGCTCGCCGCCATGGCCAAGATGCAGGACAAGCTGCGCGACACCCTGCAACGCATCTCGGGCTCCGCCACCCAACTGGCTTCTGCGGCCGAAGAGCTGAACGCCGTCACTGACGAAAGCGCACGCGGCCTGACTCAGCAAAACAACGAAATCGAACAGGCCGCCACTGCCGTCAACGAGATGACCAGCGCCGTCGAAGAAGTCGCGCGTAACGCGGTGAGCACCTCTGAAGCCTCGCGCAATGCCACGACCTCGGCGGGCGATGGCCGTGACCTGGTGCAGGAAACCGTCAGCGCCATCGAGCGCATGAGCGGCGACGTGCAAGCCACCGCCACGCTGATTGGTGAGCTGGCCAATGAGTCGCGGGACATCGGCAAAGTGCTCGACGTGATTCGTGGCCTGGCCGATCAGACCAACCTGCTCGCCCTGAACGCCGCCATTGAAGCCGCGCGCGCCGGGGAAGCGGGCCGCGGGTTTGCCGTGGTCGCCGATGAGGTGCGCGCCCTGGCCCATCGCACGCAGCAGTCCACCAGCGAGATTGAACGGATGATCGGCAGCATCCAGGCCGGTACCGAGCACGCGGTGGATTCGATGCGTAACAGCACCGAGCGCGCGGAATCGACGCTGAACATCGCCAAAGGCGCAGGGATGTCCCTGGATACGATCAACACAGCGATTGTCGAGATCAACGAACGCAACCTGGTCATCGCCAGCGCCGCCGAAGAGCAGGCGCAGGTGGCGCGGGAAGTCGACCGCAACCTGGTGAACATTCGTGATTTGTCGGTGCAGTCGGCGACGGGTGCCAGCCAGACCAGCGCGGCCAGCAGTGAGTTGTCGCGCCTGGCGGTGGATTTGAATGGGATGGTCGGCCGTTTTCGCCTCTAAAAATGTGGGAGGGGGCTTGCTCCCGATGGCGGTATATCAGTATCAGATGGATTGACTGATACACCGCCATCGGGAGCAAGCCCCCTCCCACATTTGGATCTGAGCGAATCAGAAAAAGCTTTTTGACAGCACAGCAATTCAACAGGTTAGAATCGCTGGCACGCAGACTGCATGGTCAGTTTGCGCCCCGTCTTGTTTGCTCATGGAGTACTGCCTTTGAATGCGACGACCATCAACAGCCTGTTCTTGATCGGCGCGTTGCTGGTGAGTGCAAGCATTCTGGTGAGTTCTCTTTCGTCCCGCCTGGGCATCCCGATTCTGGTGATTATCCTGGCCGTGGGCATGATCGCCGGCGTCGACGGCGGCGGCATCATTTTTGATAACTACCCGACCGCCTACCTGGTGGGCAACCTCGCGCTGGCCGTGATCCTGCTCGACGGCGGCCTGCGCACACGGGTGGCGAGTTTTCGCGTGGCGCTGTGGCCGGCGTTGTCGCTGGCCACGGTGGGCGTGCTGATTACCACCGGCCTCACCGGCATGGCCGCAGCCTGGCTGTTTGACCTCAATATCATCCAAGGCTTGCTGATCGGCGCCATCGTCGGCTCCACCGACGCCGCGGCGGTGTTCTCGCTGCTCGGCGGCAAGGGCCTGAACGAGCGGGTCACCGCCAGCCTGGAAATCGAATCCGGCAGCAACGACCCGATGGCGGTGTTCCTCACTGTCACCCTGATCGACATGCTCGCCAGCGGCCAGACCGGCCTGCACTGGAGCCTGCTGACCCACCTGTTGCGCGAGTTCGGCATCGGCGGCATCGTCGGCCTGGGCGGCGGCTGGCTGATGCTGCAAATGGTCAACCGCATCAACCTGGCCAACGGCCTGTACCCGATTCTGGTGATCGCCGGCGGCCTGTTCGTGTTTGCACTGACCAACGCCCTGCACGGCAGCGGCTTCCTGGCCGTGTACCTGTGCGGCCTGGTAATCGGCAACCGCCCGGTGCGCAGCCGTCATGGCATTTTGCATATGCTCGACGGCATGGCCTGGCTGGCGCAGATCGGCATGTTCCTGGTGCTGGGTCTGCTGGTCACGCCCCATGACTTGCTGCCAATCGCGCTGCCGGCGCTGGGCCTGGCGTTGTGGATGATCCTGTTCGCGCGCCCCTTGTCGGTGATGGTCGGCCTGCTGCCGTTCAAGGCCTTCCACGGTCGCGAAAAAGCCTTTATCGCCTGGGTCGGCCTGCGCGGCGCGGTGCCGATCATCCTCGCGGTGTTCCCATTGATGGCCGGCCTGCCCCATGCGCAGCTGTACTTCAACCTGGCGTTCTTCATCGTGCTGGTGTCGTTGCTGGTGCAGGGCACCAGCCTGCCGTGGGTGGCCAAACTGCTGAAAGTGACCGTACCGCCGGACCCTGCGCCCATCTCGCGCGCGGCCCTGGAGGTGCATGTCACCAGCGAGTGGGAGCTGTTCGTCTACCGCCTGGGCGCCGAAAAATGGTGCATCGGCGCGGCATTGCGCGAGCTGAAAATGCCGGAGGGCACGCGGATCGCCGCGCTGTTCCGTGGCCAGCAGCTGCTCCATCCGTCGGGTAGTACGGTGCTGGAAGTCGACGATCTGCTCTGCGTGATCGGCCACGAACACAACCTGCCGGCCCTGGGCAAACTGTTCAGCCAGGCGCCGCAACGCGGTCTCGACCTGCGCTTCTTCGGCGACTTCGTACTCGAAGGCGACGCCCAGCTGGGCGCGGTGTCGGCCCTGTACGGGCTCAAGCTGGAGGGTATCGACCCGGATATGCCATTGAGCCGCTTCATCACCCAGAAAGTCGGCGGCGCACCGGTAGTGGGCGATCAGGTAGAGTGGAACAACACCCTCTGGACCGTTGCGGTCATGGACGGGAACAAGATCGGAAAAGTCGGCGTCAAATTTCCCGAAGGGAGTCGTCCAGGTCCTGGACTCTTCCTCTAAACTGCGGGGCATTGGCGTCACGCCCCCACTTTCTTTGCCTTGCTTGACCGGTATCCATGACAATCCTGCGCACCTTTTTAGCCACTGCCCTGCTGGGCCTGACCCTTTGTGTCGGCAGCGTTTACGCCGCCGACCCGCCCAGCGCCGACGCCATCCAGCAAAGCCTGGACAAACTGCCCGACCGCAAATTGCCCGACGCCGACATGAAGGCGCTGCAGTCGATCCTGCAACAGACCCTGACCTACCTGGGCAACAAGCAGGATTACGAGCAGCGCCTGACCGACCTCAAGCGCCAGCTCGACGACGCGCCGCGCCAGACCACCGAGAACCAACGTGAGCTGACCCGGCTCAAGGCCACCAAGGTCATCCCGGTTGCTCAGCGCTACGCCACCCTGCCGGTGCCGCAGCTTGAGCAACTGCTGGTGCAGCGCACGACCCAACAAGGCGACCTGCAAAAGGAACTGGCCGACGCCAACAGCCTGACCATCGCTGCCCAGACCCGCCCCGAGCGCGCCCAGACCGAAATCAGCAGCAGCCAGACGCGCATCCTGCAGATCAACTCGACCCTCAAGGCTGGCAAAGACAATGGCAAAGCCCTCACGAGCGACCAGCGCAACCAGCTGAATGCCGAACTCGCCGCCCTGAATGCGCTGATCCCCCTGCGTCGCCAGGAGCTGGCCGGGAACAGCCAGTTGCAGGACCTGGGCAACAGCCAGCATGACTTGGTGGTGGAAAAAACCGCGCGCCTTGAGCAAGAGATCCAGGACCTGCAAACCCTGATCAACCAGAAGCGCTTGGCCCAATCGCAGCAAACCGTTACCCAACAATCGATCGAAGCGCAGAAGGCCGGCGGCAGCAGCCTGCTGGCGACGGAAAGCGCGGCCAACCTCAAGCTGTCCGACTACCTGCTCAAAAGCACTGACCGCCTCAACGACCTGACCCAGAAGAACCTGCAGACCAAGCAGCAACTGGACACCGTGACCCAAAGCGATTCGGCCCTGGACGAGCAGATCAGCGTGCTCAAGGGCAGCCTGCTGCTGTCCAAGATCCTCTACAAACAAAAACAGGCACTGCCACGCCTCACCGTGGACCGCGACCTGGCGGACGACATCGCCAACATTCGCCTGTACCAGTTTGAGGTCAACCAGCAACGTGAGCTGATCAGCTCGCCCAGCACCTATGTGGATAACTTGCTGGCCAACCAGCCACCGGCTGATGTCACCCCCCAGCTGCGGCGCACCCTGCTGGAACTGGCGATCACCCGCAGCGACCTGCTGGAGCGCTTGAGCCGCGAGCTGAGCGCGCTGCTGAACGAATCCATCACCCTGCAACTGAACCAGAAACAACTGCTGAGTACCGCCACCACTCTGCGCGCGACCCTCGATGAGCAAATGTTCTGGATCCCCAGCAACAAGCCGCTGGACACCGAGTGGCTGGAAACCGTGCCGGCGCACCTGAGCAAGCAAGTCACCACCCTGCCCTGGGCCTCCAGTGTCAGCGAGTTGTACGACGGCCTGACCCAGCGCCCGCTGCTGTTCCTGCCGCTGCTGCTGTTGATCGGCGCGCTGCTGTGGCGCCGCAAAGCCCTGTACCAGCGCCTGAACAAGGTCCATCTGGACATTGGCCACTTCAAGCGCGACAGCCAATGGCACACCCCTCAGGCGATTCTGATCAATATCCTGCTGGCCATGCCGGTGGCCCTGGGCTTGGCGCTGTGTGGCTACGCGCTGCAGATCGACGCCCGTGGGCAAAACGCCAACCTCGGCGCGGCGCTGTTGCAAATCGCCCAGGCGTGGCTGGTGTTCTACACCGCTTACCGCATCCTGGCGCCGGGCGGCGTGGCCGAGCTGCATTTTCGCTGGGAAAAACCCCAGGTCGAATTCCTCCAGGGCTGGGTGCGCAAGCTCGGCCTTGTGGTGCTGGCACTGGTGGCCGTGGTGGCGATTGCCGAGCATCAACCGGCGGCGCTGGCCGACGACGTACTGGGCATCGGCGTGGTCTTGACGTGCTACGCGCTGATGGCCTGGCTGCTCGGCCGCCTGCTGCTGAACAGCCCGACCCACGAAAAAGCCTCGCTGTTTCGCAAAGCCGTGGGCTTGATGTTTACCGCCCTGCCCGTCGCGCTGTTTATCGCGGTGTGCTTTGGCTACTACTACACCGCGCTCAAGCTCAGTGACCGCTTGATCAACACCCTGTATCTGCTGATGTTCTGGCTGGTGATCGAAGCCACCTTCGTACGCGGCCTGGGCGTCGCCGCACGGCGCCTGGCCTATGCGCGGGCGCTGGCCAAACGCCAGGCCGCCAAGGAAGCCGGCGACGGCGAAGCGGTGATCGAAGAGCCGACCCTGGACATCGAGCAGGTCAACGAACAGTCGATGCGCCTGATCCGCCTGGCCCTGCTCGGCGGCTTTATCGCCGCGCTGTATTGGGTGTGGTCGGACCTGATTTCGGTCTTCTCCTACCTCGACAACGTCACCCTCTACGAATACACCAGCGGCACCGGCGCCAATATCAGCATGGTGCCGATCAGCATCGGCGATTTGCTCGGCGCGCTGATCATCATCGGCATCACTTTCGCCCTGGCCCGCAACCTGCCCGGCCTGCTGGAAGTGCTGGTGCTGTCCAAGCTGGACCTGGCCCAGGGCAGTGCCTACGCCACCACTACCTTGCTGTCGTATGTGATCGCCGGCGTGGGCTTTGTCTCTACCCTCTCCACACTCGGCGTGAGCTGGGACAAGTTGCAATGGCTGGTCGCGGCGCTATCGGTGGGGTTGGGCTTCGGGATGCAGGAGATTTTCGCCAACTTTATCTCCGGCATCATGATCCTGTTCGAGCGCCCGGTACGTATCGGCGACACCATCACCATCGGCAACCTGTCGGGCACGGTGAGCAAGATCCGCATTCGCGCCACCACCATCACCGACTTCGACCGCAAGGACATCATCGTCCCGAACAAGACGTTCATTACCGGGCAACTGATCAACTGGTCGCTGACTGACACCATCACCCGCGTCACCTTGAAGCTGGGTGTGGACTACGGCTCCGACCTGGACCTGGTGAAGGAACTGTTACTCAAGGCCGCCAGGGAAAACCCGCGTGTCCTGAAAGAACCAGAACCCCACGTTTACTTCCTCAACTTCGGCGAAAGCACCCTCGACCACGAACTGCGCATGCACGTGCGCGACCTGGGTGACCGCAACCCGGTGCTGGACGAGGTCAACCGCTATATCAACCGTGAGTTCAAGAAACAGCACATCAACATCTCGTTCCGGCAGATGGAGGTGTACCTCAAGAACATGCACGGTCAAGAGTACAAACTGGTGCCGGTGGAGGATGATCGCAAGACCATCGCCGGGCCTGCCGCAGAGCAGGACGCGCCCGAGCCGCCACCCGGCAAAGTCGACGATGCGCCGGAACCGCCGCCCACCAAACTCGACTAAACGCCCTATCCCCAGCAGAATGCTCGGACATTCTGCTGGAGATGGCCGGTGAAAGCCCTCGACGAACTGACCTTCGACAACCGCTTCGCACGCCTGGGCGACGCGTTTTCAACCCACGTGCTGCCCGAGCCTCTCGACGCACCGCGCCTTGTGGTGGCGAGCAATGCCGCCATAGCCCTGCTCGATCTTGACCCTGGCGTGGCGGAAACGCCGGTGTTCGCCGAGCTGTTCGGCGGGCACAAACTGTGGGCGGAAGCGGAGCCACGGGCGATGGTCTATTCCGGGCACCAGTTCGGCGGCTACACCCCACAACTGGGCGATGGCCGTGGGCTGCTACTGGGCGAGGTGTACAACCAGGCCGGTGAGCACTGGGATTTGCATCTCAAGGGCGCCGGGATGACACCGTACTCACGCATGGGTGATGGGCGCGCGGTGCTGCGCTCCTCGATCCGCGAATTCCTGGCGTCGGAAGCCCTGCACGCACTGGGCATTCCCAGCAGTCGCGCGCTGTGCGTGATCGGTTCCGACACGCCCGTGTGGCGCGAAAAGCAAGAGCGCGGCGCCATGGTGCTGCGCATGGCGCCCAGCCATATCCGCTTCGGACATTTCGAATATTTCTACTACACCAAGAAGCCCGAGCAACAGGCCGAGCTGGCCGAGCACGTACTTTCCTTGCACTACCCCGAGTGCAAGGAACAGCCCGAGCCGTACCTGGCGATGTTCCGCGAAATCGTCGAGCGCAATGCCGAGCTGATCGCCAAATGGCAGGCCTACGGCTTCTGCCACGGCGTGATGAACACCGACAACATGTCGATCCTCGGCATCACCTTCGACTTCGGGCCGTTTGCGTTTCTGGATGACTTCGACGCGCATTTCATCTGCAACCACTCCGATCATGAAGGGCGCTACTCATTCAGTAATCAGGTGCCAATCGGCCAGTGGAACCTGAGTGCGCTGGCGCAGGCGCTTACGCCGTTTATCAGCGTCGACGCCCTGAAGGAAGCGCTGGGCCTTTATCTGCCGCTGTACCAGGCCAACTACCTGGACCTGATGCGCCGCCGTCTGGGACTGACCACCGCTGAAGACGATGACCAGGCGCTGGTGGAGCGGTTATTGAAGCTGATGCAGAACAGCGGCGTGGACTACACGCTGTTCTTCCGCCGGTTGGGCGACGAACCGGCCGCGCTGGCCGTGTCGCGGTTGCGCGATGACTTTGTCGACCTGGCCGGGTTTGATGCGTGGGCCGAGCAGTACAAGGCGCGTGTTGAACGGGATGGGGAATTCAGCGAGGAACAGCGCCGTGAGCGCATGCATGCCGTGAACCCGCTGTATATCTTGCGCAACTATCTTGCGCAGAATGCCATCGCTGCCGCCGAGTCCGGGGATTACAGCGAGGTGAGGCGGCTGCACGAGGTACTTTCCAAGCCGTTCGAGGAGCAAGCGGGGATGGAGCAATACGCACAGCGGCCGCCGGATTGGGGCAAGCATTTGGAGATCAGCTGTTCGTCGTAAGGAGACGCACCGTGAAACTTTCTGACATCCCGGCGGGGCTGTTACGCAGCACCCGCCTGCACCTCGCAGCTCCGACACTCGACAGAGTGTCGGACATGCATGACCTGATCAGCGACTTCAGCCAGCCCCACATCGACTTTCTGCTGTGGGCAAATGGCAGCCCGCGCCTGGAAGATGCGCGCGCCAATATGCAAACAGCAGTGGATAACTTCAGCGCCGATCAGAATGAGTACAAGTTCTTGATCATCGAGAACAGTTCCGACGCGCTGGTTGGCTGTATCAGCCTGTTTATCCGCGACATGAGCATCCCGTATCTGGAAATCGGCTACTGGGTCGGCAGCAACAGCATGGGCAAAGGCTACGCCAGCGAAGCCTGTGCCTTGGTGCGCGACATTGCTGTGGAGTACTTCCACGCCAAGCGGCTCGAACTCACTACCGCCGGACGCAACCTGCGCAGCATCAACGTGGCAGAACGTTGCGGGTTTAAGCGCGAGGCGCTGCTTACCAATGCGCGACGCGATAAATCCGGGGTGGTAGATGACACCTGCGTTTACGTGTTCACAGGTGCCTCATCTAGATAAAGGTTTCCACTGACACCCCAAACCGCTCAGCCAGCCAACGAATCTGCCGCACGTTGAGCTGGCGCTTTCCGCTCAACACCTCAGACACAACCGATTGTGCGCCCACACCCGGCAGGTCACTCTGGGTAAGGTTATGTTCGCGCATCATGTAGCGCAGCACATCGACTCCACTGGCGACGGGCATGGGGCGATGCTCATGGTCATAGGCTTCGATCCAGTCGCTGAGGATGTCCACCAAGCTCATCAGCGGGCTGTTGTCGTCTTCGCCGATCAGGCTCAGCAACTCGTCCAGACCAGACACCAGCGCGTCGTAGTCAGCCTCGTTTTCTGGTTTGCGCATCACTGGCGCAACGAATTGCCAGTGTTCGGCTGCTACTCGCATAAGCGCGCTCATCTGATTTTTTCCTTCCATTTATCTTTCTCATAATCGCGATGATCGAGCAGGTGCTTGATGTAAACGCGCTGCGCCTGATACTCCACACCCGCGATCAACCTCAGTTTGTTGCCGCCAATATCGAATATGTGAAACGCCCCGACTTTATCCGTGGCGGGAAACATGGTTTTCATCGCCGCGAAGTCCTTGGGATCATTTCGCTTCATTACCCGATACCACTGGTCCAAAGCCGATGCTGAGCGTGGCCACTTTTCCTTCGCTTCCCATATCCTTTTCTCGCTGATCACTCGCATGCAACATCCTTATCGCATCTTGCTATGAAGGTTAAACCCGACTCCTGAATATCGCAATTTGCTATAGCCGCAAACAGACAGGTGGCGCAAAACAGAACAAGCTCCACCAGCCTAGATAGTCGGGCTCGTATCAGCATCGGCAAACTGTGAGTGGATGAGTCGTCGTGTTTGCACCTTGATAAACCTCGGGTTTGGCTCCAACTACACTCCATTGGCCCCCAAGGAACCCACCATGTCCGAACCTCTTGTAATCCCTTGCCCCCACTGCAACGGCCTCAACCGCATCCCCGGCGAACGCCTGGGCGATGCGCCGAAATGCGGGCGTTGTAAGCAGACGGTTTTATTGAACAAACCGTTTGAGCTGAAGCAGGGCGACTACGCCAGCCAGATCAAGGGCGATTTGCCATTGTTGGTGGATGTGTGGGCCGACTGGTGCGGGCCGTGCAAGTCGTTTGCGCCGGTGTTTGAGCAGGCGGCCGCGCAGTTGGAGGGCAAGTGCCGGCTGGCCAAGCTGGACAGCGAGGCCAATCAGCAGTTGTCGGCGCAGTTGGGGATTCGCTCGATACCGAGCTTGATACTGTTCAAGAACGGCCGCGAAGTGGCGCGCCAGAGTGGGGCGTTTCCGTTGCCGCAGTTGATGAGTTGGTTGCGCAGTCAGGGGATCTAATCCGGCCTCAAGAACACTGTGGTCAAAATGTGGGAGGGGGCTTGCTCCCGATAGCGGTGTATCAGTACCAGATAGGCTGGCTGACACACTGCCATCGGGAGCAAGCCCCCTCCCACATTGGATCTTCGTAGTGCTTCAGATCAGGCGTTTTCCAGCAGGTTATGCAGCTCCACAAACTGCTGGGTCAGTTTGTGTCGTGGGTCCAGGTGGATCAGCGGTTTGCTCTCCTGGTGCGACTCGCGCATGCGCACCGAGCTGGCCAGGTACACCGGCAGTACCGGCAAGCCTTCGGCGATCAACTCGTCGAGCATCTGCTGCGGCAGGCTCGCCCGGGCCTGGAACTGGTTGACCACGATGCCTTCCACTTCGAGGCCTTCGTTGTGGTCGTCCTTCAATTCTTCGATTTCACGCAATAGGCCATACAGCGCCTGGCGCGAGAAGCTGTCGCAGTCAAAGGGGATCAGCACGCGATCGGCGGCAATCAGCGCCGAAACCGCATAGAAGTTCAACGCTGGCGGAGTGTCCAGATAAATTCGGTCGTAATCCTCGCTCAGCTCATCCAGCAGCTTTCGCAGCTTGTTGATCTTGTGCTTGGCTTCGAGCTTGGGTTGCAGGTCCGCCAGCTCGGCGGTGGCCGTGATGACGTGCAGGTTGTCGAACGGCGTTTCGTAGATATCCACCTTGTTTTTCTTGGAGAACGGCCCGGAAGACAGGGTTTGCTTGAAAAAATCCGCGATCCCCATGGGGATATCGTCGCCCGTCAACCCAGTCAGGTACTGGGTTGAATTGGCCTGTGCATCGAGGTCCACCAACAGGGTTCGATAGCCTTCACTGGCGCTGACCGCCGCCAGGTTGCAGGCAATGCTGGACTTGCCAACGCCGCCTTTCTGATTGAACACCACACGCCGCATGGAAAAACCTCCGTGTATCAATGAATGTCCGAGTGTAGAGCGCAAAAGCGCCTGTTAGCTACCTCGTTCATCCATGCATTGCTGCATTAAAAACAGGATGTAGTACGCCTCATGCAAGAAATCAGGAACGGTCTGACAAACCAACCAGACCCCAGGTAAAGGACAATCTGTAACTCTTGCCAATTATTTTGTAATCGCCGTGCACAATTCTTTACCAAAGTTTGCTAGAACCCCACAGCACCGGGATAATGCGCGCCATTCGGCTATTGCTCCCTGTCCCGGTTTTCGGGGCCATTGGCCGCACATGGAAGCCCGCAGGGGCGGGATACCTTCTCAGTGATCACTTTCAACATCGCCCAATGGCGCGCCTGGGGCCCTGGCCTTGAGAGCGCGGACGACTGGCACGCCTGGTGTCGGAATCCGGTGTTGCTGCCTGCCAGTGAAACGTTTCCTGACGTGTCGTTCCTGCCGGCCATGCAGCGCCGCCGCCTGAGCCGCCTGGCGCGTATGGCGTTCAGCGTCGGCTGGCCACTGGCCGAGGGCTTGCAGGATTTGCCCCTGGTGTTTGTGTCCCGCCACGGCGAAACCCCGCGCACCCTCGACATCCTGAGTGACTTGGCCAACGATCAGCCGCTGTCGCCGACCCAGTTCAGCCTGTCGGTGCATAACGCCGTGATTGGCCTGTGGTCGATCCTGCGCAATGAAACCAGCGAAATGACCGCTCTCGCCGCCGCTGGCGACGGCCTGGAACACGGCGTGCTTGAAGCCGCCGCGCTGCTCAACGAAGGCGCCCCGGCCGTATTGCTGGTGGTCACCGAAGAACAGCCGCCCGCCGCCTATGCCGGCTGGATCCATGACGTGCCGTTCCCCTACGCCCTCGGCCTGCTGCTCACCCCGGGCGACGAATGGCAGCTGGAACTGAGTACCGGCACTGTCCAACCCACTCAAACCCAGTGGCCCCACGCCCTGAACCTGCTGCGCACCCTGCTCACCGAACAGGTCGCCTGCCAACATGCCTGGAAGAACCGCGTATGGAACTGGCAACGCAAGCCCTGACCGCCAAACCACGGGACGCCTACTACTGGCGCCTGTTTGCCACCGCCGCCAGCTTCACGCTGTTCGGCTTCGGTGGGCTGTGCCTGCGTTTGCTGGTATTTCCCCTGCTCAGTTGCTTGCCCGGAGACGCGGCCAACCACCGGCGCCGTGCCCGCCACACCATCAGTTGGCTGTTCTGGTTCTTTATCCGCCTGATGCAAAAAGCCGGCGTGTTGACCTACAGCGTCGAAGGCGCCGACCAACTCGGCCGCCCAGGCCAGATGATCATCGCCAACCACCCGTCGCTGATCGACGTCGTGTTTTTGATCGGTCTGGTGCGCCAGGCCAACTGCGTGGTCAAGCAGAGCCTGTGGCAAAACCCCTTCACCCGCGGCCCGGTGCGCGACGCGGGCTATATCAGCAACGACGGCAGCGCCGAGATGCTCGATGCGGCGGCCGATGCCCTGAAAAGCGGCCAGACCCTGATCATCTTTCCCGAGGGCACCCGCACCACACCCGGCGCGGCGCCTGCCTTTCATCGCGGGGGCGCCGCCATTGCACTGCGCGGTGCGACAATCATCACCCCCGTGGTGATCAAGGTCAGCCCCACGACGCTGACCAAGGCCGAACCCTGGTATCGCATCCCTAAATGCCGCGTGCACTTCAGTTTGCGCGTGGGGGCCGATATAGAACCACAAGCCTTTGCTGCACTCGGGCCTGCGCCCCAGGCTTCACGCAAGCTCAACGATTACCTGCATCACTATTTTATTAAGGAGCTCGCCGAAGATGAGCGACCAACACCGCCTTGAGCACGACATAAAGACGCTGATCATCGAGGCCCTGGGCCTGGAAGACATCAGCGTCGACGACATCGGTAGCGAGCAAACCCTGTTCGGCGAAGGCCTGGGCCTGGATTCGGTAGACGCCCTGGAATTGGGCCTGGCGATCCAGAAAAAGTACGGCATCAAAATCGATGCCGACGCCAAGGACACCCGCAATCACTTCACCAACGTGGCCAGCCTTGCGGCGTTCGTCACGGCCAGACAGGCAGCTTGAGACCGGACCATGCAAACTCGTGACGATATTTTCAACACCTTGCGCGATGCCTTGGTGGAACTGTTTGAACTGCCGCCTGAGCGCGTCACCCTTGATGCCAACCTGTATCAGGACCTGGAAATCGACAGCATCGATGCCGTCGACTTGATCGACCATATCAAGCGCCAGACCGGCAAGAAGATCGCTGCCGAAGAATTCAAGGCAGTGCGCACCGTCAACGACGTGGTTGAGGCGGTGTACCGTCTGGTCACGCCGGCCGCATGAGCCGGCTGATCGGCCTTGGCCTGTTGTTGGCGGGGCTGCTGTACCCCTTCGCGGTGTATTACGGCACCGAGCATTTTGCGCCATGGCAATTCGGCCTGCTGCTCGGCGGCCTGTGGCTGTTGCGGGCATTGACCGGCGCACGTCGCCCCGGCAGCCGCTGGATGGCCTTGGCGGTGATTGTGTTTTGCCTGTTGCTGGCCTGGTTCGACAACCCGCACCTGCTGCGCTGGTACCCGAGCCTGGTCAGCGCGTTCATGCTGGCGCTGTTCGGCCTCAGCCTGAAATACGGCCCGCCGATGGTGGAGCGCCTGGCGCGTATGACCGAGCCGGTGCTACCACCCCACGCGATTGTGTACACGCGCCAGGTCACCGTGGTGTGGAGTGTGTTTTTTCTGTGTAATGGCCTGCTCGCCGCCGCCCTCACCCTGTGGGCGCCGCTGAGCTGGTGGACGTTGTACAACGGCCTGATCGCCTACGGGCTGATGGGGCTGTTGTTTGCCGTGGAATGGCTGGTACGACAAAGGGTTCGAGGCCGCGTATGAATGGGTTGAAACTTGAGCACATGCTGCTTGAGCCGCTGCACCAGCGTTTGGTCACCACCGAACCTGCGATGAATCATGCCCAGCTGTGGGCGCATGCCCTGAGCCTGGCGGCAGGCCTGCAAGCGCGGGGCGTCCAGCGCCTGGCGGTGCACTTGGAAGACGCCGGTCTGCTGGCGATTGCCCTGCTGGGCGCCTGGCGCGCCGGGGCCGGCGTGCTGCTGCCCGCCGACCTGCAACCGCAGACCCGCCAACGCTGGGACACGAGCGTTGATGCCTGGCTGGTGGACGCGGCCGATCTGGATGCGCTGTATCAAACACCCTTGAGCCCTGCTGCGCTCGACCTGGACACTTGTCAACTGAGCCTGTGCACCTCCGGTTCCAGCGGTGAACCCAAGCGCATCGACAAAACCCTGCGCCAGCTGGCCAATGAAGTCGAGGCGCTGGAAGCCTTGTGGGGCGCAGACCTGCAAGATGCCTGCATCATCGGCAGCGTCGCCACCCAGCATATCTACGGCCTGCTGTTTCGCGTGCTGTGGCCGCTGTGCGCCGGTCGCACCTTTGTGCGCAAACAACTGGCCTTCCCCGAAGACATGCAGCGCGCCAGCCGCGCGCACGCGCAGTTCGCCTGGGTAGCGAGCCCGGCGCTGCTCAAGCGCATGGGCGATAACCTCGACTGGCCTGCGCTGAGCCAGGTGGCGCGGGTGTTCTCCTCCGGCGGCGCCCTGCCCATCGAGGCGGCTGGCAGCCTTTACGAGCGCTTGCAGCAATGGCCCACCGAAATCCTCGGCAGCTCGGAAACCGGCGGCATCGCCTGGCGCCAGGGCGCCCAGCCCTGGCAGCCGTTTGCCGACGTACAACTGAGCCAGGATGCCGATGGCGCGCTGCGCATTGCCTCGCCTTACCTGCCTGCCGGGCACATCGAACAGACCGCCGACGCTGCGCGCATCCATGCCGATGGCCGCTTCGAGCTGCTCGGCCGCCTGGACCGTATCGTCAAGCTGGAAGAAAAACGCATCTCCCTGCCGATGCTCGAACACGCGCTGATGGCCCACCCGTGGGTCGCCGACACCCGCTTGGGCGTGGTCCAGGAAAACCGCGCGTCCCTCGGTGCGCTGGTGGTGCTCAGCGCCGAAGGCCTGCATGCACTGCGCAACCAGGGGCGGCGCACGGTCACCCAAACCCTGCGTCAGCACTTGAGCCAACATTGCGAAGCCCTGGCCCTGCCGCGTCGCTGGCGGCTGCTGCGGCAGCTGCCCCTTAACAGCCAAGGCAAGCTGCCCCAGGCCGACGTCGAAGCGCTGCTGCTGGCGCCCCGGCCAAAGGCGCCGCACGTGTTGGAGCGCGTCGAGGCCGATGGCGAATGGACCGTGCAACTTGTCGTGCCGCCGGACCTGGCCTACTTCAGCGGCCACTTCCCCGTGACCCCGGTGCTGCCGGGCGTGGTGCAGGTGGAGTGGGCGTTCAATCTGGGCCAGCAACTGATGAACCTGCCGGCGACCTTTGCCGGGATGGAAGTGCTCAAGTTCCAGCAACTGGTACGCCCCGGCGACGCTATCGAACTGCACCTGCGCTTCGACGCGGAGCGCGGCAAGCTCTACTTCGCCTACCGCAACGGCGTCGCCGCCTGCTCCAGCGGCCGGATACAGTTGGAGAAGGTGGATGGATAAGCTTTCCTGGCGAGCGGGCTTATTGTGGCGAGCGGGCTTGCCCGCGTTGGGCTGCGCAGCAGCCCCAAAACAACCACCCGAAATCCTCCAGACACTGCGCAGCGTCTGGATGGGGAGTGCTGCGCACTCCAACGCGGGCAAGCCCGCTCGCCACAACAAGCTTGCTTGCCACACTCATCACAGCCGACTCAGGGACACTGGTCATGCATAAGCCCTGCGCCCTGATCCCGGTCTACAACCACGAAGCCGCCGTACCCGCGGCGGTCAGCAGCCTGCTCAACAGCGGCCGGATCCAGCTGGAGAAGGTTGATGGATAAGCTCTTGTGGCGAGCGGGCTTGCCCGCGTTGGGCTGCGCAGCAGCCCCAAAACAACCACCCGAAATCCTCCTGACACTGCGCAGCGTCTGGATGGGGAGCGCTGCGCACTCCAACGCGGGCAAGCCCGCTCGCCACAACAAGCTTGCTTGCCACAATAATCACAGCCGACTCAGGGACACTGGTCATGCATAAACCCTGCGCCCTGATCCCGGTCTACAACCACGAAGCCGCCGTACCGGCCGTGGTGCACAGCCTGCTCAACAGCGGCTTGCCCTGCCTGTTGGTGGACGACGGCAGCAGCCCGGCGTGCGCGGCGGTGCTGGCACAGTTGGCGAGCCTGGATAACGTCACCCTGCTGACCCTGCCCAACAACCAGGGCAAAGGCGGCGCGGTGATGGCCGGTTTCCGCGAAGCGGCGCGCCTGGGTTACTCCCATGCCCTGCAAGTGGACGCCGACGGCCAGCACGACCTGCGCGAAGTCGAGACGTTTATCGACGCCTCGCGCCGGCAACCCAATGCGATTATTTGCGGCTACCCCGAATACGACGAAAGCGTGCCCAAGGGCCGCCTGTATGCGCGCTACCTGACCCACGTGTGGGTGTGGATCAACACCCTGTCGCTGCAGATTCGCGACTCGATGTGCGGCTTTCGCGTATACCCGCTGGCACCGGTGCTGGCGCTGATGAACTCGGCCTACATCGGCACGCGCATGGATTTCGACTCGGACATCCTGGTGCGCCTGGCCTGGCGCAATCAGCCGATGCGCTGGCTGCCAACCCAGGTGCACTACCCCGCCGATGGCCTCTCACACTTTCGCTTGTTCCGCGACAACGTGCGCATCTCGGCCATGCACACCCGCTTGTTTTTCGGCATGTTGGTGCGTGCGCCGATGATCCTGTGGCGACGGTGGCAGGCATGAGCGACAGCAGCAAGCACTGGGCCGACCGCGAGGAACGCGGCAGCTACTGGCTGATGAAACTCACCGCCCTTGCCGCCAAGGTCCTCGGGCGCCGGCTGCTGAGCCCCCTGCTGTACGGCATCGTGCTGTATTTCTTCCTGTTCGGCCGCACCGCGCGCCAGAGCGCCTGGCAATACCAGCAGCGCCTGGCCGACTGGAGCGGTCGCGAGGCGCTGCGCCCTACCCACCGCAGAGTCTTCGGCCAGTTCATGGCCTTTGCCGACGCGCTGCTCGACAAGCTCGACGTGTGGAACGGCAAGCTGCGCCTGGAACAGATCGAGATCAACGACCCGGCCAAACTGCGCGGGCAATTGCGTGGCGAACGCGGGCAGATGCTGGTGGGCGCGCACCTGGGCAACCTCGAAGTGTGCCGCGCGCTGGCCGAAATCGGCGAGCAAGTGACCATGAATGTGCTGGTGCACACCAAGCACGCCGAGCGTTTCAACCGCTTGCTGGGCGAGGCTGGCGCGACCCATTTGCGCCTGATCCAGGTCAGCGAGCTGGACCCGGCCACCATGCTGCTGCTCAGCCAGCGCCTGGATGACGGCGAGTGGCTGGCCATTGCCGGCGACCGCGTGCCGCTGCATGGCGGGCGCACGGTGCGCGTGGATTTCCTCGGCCATGACGCCGCCTTTCCCCAAGGCCCGTGGCTGCTGGCCGGCCTGCTCAAATGCCCGGTGAACCTGCTGATGTGCCTCAAGCACAACGGCCGCTATCGCCTGACGATTGAGCCGTTCGCAGCGTTGATCGAATGGAAACGCAGCACCCGCGAGCAGGTCATCGCCCTGTGGACCGCGCGCTACGCCGCACGCCTGGGCCAGTTCTGCCTGGAAGCGCCCCAACAATGGTTCAACTTTTACCCTTTCTGGAAGACCGATGACGACGCATCTTGAGCCAGTAACCTTTGGCGAACGCCCCCTGTGCATCGAAGACGTGCTGGCCCTGGCCAACCGTCAGGCGCCTACCCAGCTGCAGGGCGATGCCGCCTATCGCCAGCGCATCGCCAAGGGCGCGCAGTTCCTCGACTCGCTGCTGGACAAGGAAGGCGTGATTTACGGCGTCACCACCGGCTACGGCGACTCATGCGTGGTGGCCGTACCGCTGCAGCACGTCGAGGCCTTGCCGCGCCACCTGTACACCTTCCACGGCTGCGGTTTGGGCAAACTGCTCGACGCCCAGGCCACCCGCGCGGTGCTGGCGGCGCGTTTGCAGTCGCTGTGCCATGGCGTCTCCGGGGTTCGCGTGGAGCTGCTGGAGCGTCTGCACGCGTTCCTTGAACACGACGTGCTGCCGCTGATCCCGGAAGAAGGCTCGGTAGGCGCCAGCGGTGACCTGACGCCGCTGTCCTACGTGGCCGCGACTTTGTCCGGCGAGCGCGAGGTGCTGTTCCGTGGCGAACGTCGCCAGGCCGCCGATGTGCACCGCGAACTCGGCTGGGCGCCGCTGGTATTGCGCCCCAAGGAAGCCCTGGCGCTGATGAACGGCACCGCCGTGATGACGGGCCTCGCCTGCCTGGCCTTCGCCCGCGCTGACTACCTGCTGCAGCTGGCCACGCGCATCACTGCACTGAACGTGGTGGCGCTGCAAGGCAACCCGGAGCACTTTGACGAGCGCCTGTTCGCCGCCAAACCGCACCCGGGGCAGATGCAAGTTGCCGCCTGGTTGCGCAAGGACCTGGCCATCGACGCACCGACAGCGCCGCTGCACCGCCTGCAGGACCGTTACTCGCTGCGTTGCGCACCCCACGTCCTCGGCGTGCTGGCCGACAGCCTGAACTGGCTGCGCTCGTTTATCGAGATCGAACTGAACAGCGCCAACGACAACCCGATCATCGACGCCGAAGAAGAACGCGTGCTGCATGGCGGGCACTTCTACGGCGGGCATATTGCCTTTGCCATGGACAGCCTCAAGACCCTGGTCGCCAACGTCGCCGACCTGCTCGACCGCCAGCTCGCGCTGCTGGTGGACGTGCGTTACAACCACGGCCTGCCGAGCAACCTGTCCGGCGCCCCGGCGGACCGCGCGATGATCAACCATGGCTTCAAGGCCGTGCAGATCGGCACCAGCGCCTGGACCGCCGAAGCGCTGAAAAACACCATGCCGGCCAGCGTATTCTCACGCTCCACCGAGTGCCATAACCAGGACAAAGTGAGCATGGGCACCATCGCCGCCCGCGACGCGATACGCGTGCTGGAGCTGACCGAACAGGTCGCCGCCGCCACCTTGCTCGCGGCCAACCAAGGCGTGTGGCTGCGTGCCCAGGCCGAGGATGCACGCCCGCTGCCACCAGCACTGGCCGCCATGCAGGAAGAACTGGCCAAGGACTTCCCACCGGTGATCGAAGACCGCGCCCTGGAAGGCGAACTGCGCCTGTGCCTGCAACGCATCGCCGAGCAACACTGGAGGCTGCATGCGTAGCCCAGGTGTGCTGCACAGCGACACCGAAATCCTCGTGCCGTTTTTCGACATCGACACCATGAACGTGGTGTGGCACGGGCATTACGTGAAGTACCTGGAAGTGGCGCGCTGCGCGCTGCTGGACAAGCTCGGCCACAACTACACGGCCATGCTCGAAGCCGGCTACGCCTGGCCGGTGATCGACCTGCAGCTGCGCTACGTGCGCGGCGCCACCTTTGGCCAAACAATCAACGTGCGCGCCAGCCTGGTGGAATGGGAGAACCGTTTGAAGGTGAATTACCTGATTACCGACCTCGCCAGCGGCGAACGCCTGACCCGCGCCAGCACCGTGCAGGTCGCCGTCGAGATCGCCAGCCGCGAGATGCAGCTGGCCTCCCCCAAAGTCTTCACCGACGCCGTAGAGAGAGCCTTGAAATGAAATCCAATGTGGGAGGGGGCTTGCCCCCGATGGACGTCAACGATGACGCAGCTCCCCTGACACTGCGCGGCGCCCTCCGGCTCTTCGCGAGCAAGCCCGCTCCCACATTGATCGCGCTGTTCCTGTTGCTGGGTATTCCAGGATTCGCCCAGGCCTTTGACCTGCAGCAACTCAGCGAGCAGTTAGCCAAGCCCTCAGTGATCCACGGCAACTTCACCCAGGAAAAACACTTGCGCGCCCTGCCCCAGCCGCTGGTCAGCAAAGGCACCTTCGTGCTCGCCAAAGACCACGGCCTGCTGTGGCTGCTGAAAACTCCGCTGCAACAGGACTACCGCATCAGCGCCCAAGGCATCGCCCGGCGTGACGCCGCTGGCTGGCAATTGCTGCCGAACAAGAGCGCCGGTGCCGAACAAAATCGCCTGTTCCTTGCCGTGCTGCAGGGCGACAGCAGCGGCTTGCAACGTGACTTCGAGCTGCAACTGCAAGGCGAAGCCAAGCAGTGGACGCTCACGCTGATCCCGCGTTCGCTGCTGCTCAAACAGGTGTTCACGCAGATCAATATCGACGGTGGCGAGCTGGTGCAGAACATCGAACTGCTGGAAACCCAGGGCGACAGCACGGTGCTGCGCATGCAAGACAGCACCGCCAGCCAACCGTTGAGCGACGCGGAGCAACACGACTTTGCCCAGTGAGCGCCTGCTGCCCCGCCTGTTCCTGATCCTGCTGGTGGCCGTGCTGGCCCTGGCCGGCTGGCAGTGGCGCCATGGCGCGCCGCTGTCGGCCAACCTCATGGAGCTGGTGCCGGGCAGCACGCCGAATGCCCTGGAGCTGCAAGCCGAACAGCGCATGCAAGAGCCGCTGAACCGCGAAATGCTGGTATTGGTCGGGCACACCGACCGCCAGCAAGCGGTGGCCGTGGCGCAGCAGTTGGGCGAGCACTGGCAGGCCAGCGGCCTGTTCGAAAAGGTCCAGTGGAACCTGCAAGCCGACTTGCCGGCCCTGCGTGAGCAACTGCTGCGCGGGCGTTTGGCGATGCTCTCGAGCAAAGACCGCGCGCAACTGATCGAGCAGCCCGACGCGTTTATCCAACAACGCGTGCAAGCGCTGTTCGACCCGTTCACCGGCTTCAGCCTGGTGCCTAGCCAGGATGACTGGCTGGGCCTCACCGGGCGCATCCAGAACAGCCAGCCACAGCACGGCGCGGTGCAGCTGGATATCGGCAGCGGCGCATTGATCGCCGATGCCGACGGCAAAAGCTGGGTGCTGCTGCGCGCGCGCACCACCGGCAATGCCTTCGATATGCAATTGCCGCTGCAGGTGGCGGATTTGCTCCAGGCCAGCCGCGCACAGGCTGCTGAGCAGGGCGCGCAACTGCTCGCGGCCAGCGGTCTGCTCTACGCAGCCAATGGGCAGCAACAAGCCACGCGGGAAATCACCTGGGTCGGCGGCGGTGCCACGGTTGGCATCTTGTTGCTGCTGTTGCTGGCGTTCCGCCGTTGGCGCGTGCTGCTGGCCTTTGTGCCGGTGCTGGTGGGCATGTTGTTTGGTGCGGTGGCCTGTGTGGCGCTGTTCGGCCATATGCATGTGATGACCCTGGTCTTGGGCTCCAGCCTGATCGGCGTGGCGGTGGATTACCCGCTGCACTACCTCTCGAAAAGCTGGAGCCTGCAGCCCTGGCGCAGTTGGCCGGCGTTGCGCCTGACCCTGCCGGGGTTGAGCCTGAGCCTGGCCACCAGTTGCATCGGCTACCTGGCGTTGGCCTGGACGCCGTTCCCGGCCCTGACCCAGATTGCGGTGTTCTCGGCTGCCGGCCTGGTGGGGGCGTACCTGTCCGCCGTGTGCCTGTTACCGGCCCTGCTCAAAGGCGTGGAACTGCGCCCGGCGCACTGGCCGTTGCGCATCGCCGAATGCCTGTGGGGGCTGCGCGCAGCCTTGCTCATGCGCGTACCGAGCCCCGTCCTGTTGGTGCTGGTGCTGGTGTTCTGCGCAGGCGGCCTGTGGCAGTTGAACAGCAAAAACGATATCCGCCAATGGATCGGCGCACCGCCGCAATTGCTGCAAGAAGCCCAAGCCGTGGCGCGCATTACCGGGTTCCAGCCCACCAGCCAGTTTTTCCTGGTGCGGGCCGACAACCAGCAGCAGTTGCTGGAACGCCAGGCCGCGTTGGCCCAGCGCCTGGACCAGCTGGTAAACATGGACAAACTGCAGGGCTACCTGGCGCTCAGCCAACTGGTCAGCCTGCCCGCCGAACAACAACGCCTGCGTGATGCGCTGAACCAACTGCCGCAACACTGGCAGCCGCTGCTCGACCTCGGCGTGCCCGCCAGCGCCCTGCATGCTGAAGTGGCGCAGCTGCAAGCGCTGCCCACCCAAGATATCGACGCCGCCCTGGTCGGCCCGCTGGCCGAGCCCTGGCGCACGCTGTGGCTCGGCCCGGTGGACGGCGGCGTGGCGGCCATGGTCAGCCTGCAAGGTTTGAACAACCCCGCGTTACTGCGGGTGCAGGCCGTGGATTTGCCGGGTGTGCAGTTGGTGGATCGCCTCGGGGACCTGAACCGCGTATTTGCCGACACGCAGATCAGCGCAGCAGAATTGAAATTGATGTCGTGCGTGCTGATCGTGCTGCTGTTGGTCCTGCCATTCGGCGTTGGCGGGGCCTTACGCATCGTCGCCCTGCCGTTGCTGGCGGCGCTGTGCAGCCTGGCCAGCCTGGGTTGGTTGGGGCAGCCGCTGACGCTGTTCAGCCTGTTCGGCCTGCTGCTGGTCACGGCCATCAGCGTCGACTATGCGATTTTGATGCGCGAACAGATCGGCGGCCCCGCCGTGAGCCTGTTGGGAACCCTCCTGGCCGCGCTGACCACTTGGTTGTCGTTCGGCCTACTGGCGGTGTCCAGCACCCCGGCGGTGAGTAATTTCGGTCTTTCGGTCAGCCTGGGCCTGGCGTTCAGCTTTATGCTGGCGCCCTGGGCCGGCCAACAGAAACACGCCTTATGAATGTGATTATCGCCCATGCGGCAAGGAGCCTTCGTGCCCACAGTTGAAATGGAACGTCGCCAAGTGGTGGTGATCGGTGCCGGCCCGTCCGGTGCCATCGCCGCCGCGCTGCTAAAGCGCAAAGGGCATGATGTATTGATCATCGAGCGCCAGCATTTTCCGCGCTTTTCCATCGGCGAAAGCCTGCTGTCGCACTGCATCGATTTTATCGAAGAAGCCGGCATGCTCGACGCCGTACAGGCGGCGGGGTTCCAGGTGAAAACCGGCGCCGCGTTCGCCTGGGGCGAGCGCTACAGCGCGTTCGATTTCGGCGACACCTTCAGCAACGGCAAGCCGACCACCTTCCAGGTACAGCGCGGTGAGTTCGACAAACTGCTGGCCGACCAGGCCGCGTTGCAGGGCGTCGATATTCGCTATGGCGAAACCATCGTCGGCGTGGACTTCAAAGGCGAGTGCCGCTACCTGCATGTGCGCCGCGAGAACGGCAGCGAGTACCACCTCAAGGCCACGTTCGTGCTCGACGCCAGCGGCTATGGCCGTGTGCTGCCGCGCCTGCTGGACCTGGAGGCGCCGTCGAATTTCCCGCTGCGCCAGGCGGTGTTCACGCACGTTGAAGACCGCATCGAACACCCAAGCTTTGACCGCACCAAGATCCTGGTCACCACCCACCCCACCAAGCGTGATATCTGGTTCTGGACCATCCCGTTCAGCAACGGCCGCAGCTCGGTGGGCGTGGTCGCTGCCAAGGAGCATTTCGACGGCCGCGACAGCGACCTCGACGCCTGCCTGCGCGGTTTTATCGACGAAACCCCGAGCCTGTCCGGCGTGCTCAAAAGCGCCGTATGGGACACCCCCGCGCGCACCATCGGCGGCTACTCGGCCAACGTCAAAAGCCTGCACGGCCCGGGCTTTGCGCTGCTGGGCAATGCGGCGGAATTCCTCGACCCGGTGTTCTCCTCCGGCGTCACCATCGCCATGCGTTCGGCGAGCATGGCGGCCGGCTTGCTCGACCGTCAGCTCAAAGGCCAGACGGTAGACTGGCAAACCGAATTCGCCGAGCCGCTCAAGCGCGGTGTCGACACCTTCCGTTGCTACGTCGAAGGCTGGTATGCGGGGACGTTCCAGGACGTGATTTTCCACCCGGGCAGTTCGCCGGAGATTCGCCGGATGATCAGCTCGATCCTCGCCGGCTACGCCTGGGATGAGCGCAACCCGTTTGTCAGCGAGCCCAAGCGGCGGTTGCGGATGTTGTCGGAGATTTGTGCAGGGGATGCAGCGTGAGTAGCCCGTCTGTTGAAAAAAACTACCTGAGTCAAAACTACGTCGAAGAAACCCGCTTCGGCTTCTGGTTTCTGCGCAGCCATACCTGGCAGCACCACGTGTTGCGCGTGGCGATCAACGACCTGCGCAGCCTGTTCAGCGAGCCCTTGCCGGCGGCGCCGGTGCTGCTGGACGCTGGTTGCGGCCAGGGCAAATCCTTCAGGCTGTTGCAGCAAGTGTTTGCGCCCTCACGCCTGATCGGCCTGGATGCCGACCTCCACAGCCTGGAACTGAGCCGTGCAGAAGCCGCGCGTCAAGGCCTGGCCGTGGAGTTGATCGGCAGTGACTGTGCGACCCTGCAGGTAGCGGATGCCAGCGTCGATATCCTGTTCTGCCACCAGACCTTTCATCACCTGGTTGAACAACAGCGCGCACTGAAAGAGTTCTACCGCGTGCTCAAGCCTGGCGGTTATCTGCTGTTTGCCGAATCCACCGAGGCCTATATCGACACCTGGGTGATTCGCTGGCTGTTCCGCCACCCGATGCACGTACAGAAAAGCGCCGAAGAGTACCTGCAGATGCTGCGCGAACAGGGCTTTGAGTTCGACGCGCAGAACGTTTCGTACCCGTATTTGTGGTGGAGCCGTGCCACCGATTTCGGCCTGCTGGAACGCTGGGGCCTGCGCAAGGCGCCGCCGATTGGCCAACGCGAAGAAACCCTGGTCAACTGCGTGGCCCGCAAACCGCTGGCGAGCACGCCGACATGAGGCGCCTGCTGTTGATCGGCTGCCTGTTGCTGCTGGGCGCCTGCGCCAGCCAACCGCCGTTGCCGGAAAAAACACCGTCCCTGGCCTTGCCGCTGCAATTGCATGTGCAGCGCCTGGCAGAAGGCCAGAGCCAGGACTGGCTGCTGGTGATCCAGCGCGAAGGCGGCGGCATTCGCTGGTCGATGATGGACCCGCTGGGCATCCCGCAGGCCCGGCAAAAACTGATCGATGGGCAGTGGCAGGCCGACGGCTTGCTGCCGCCCAACCCCCAGGCCCGCGAGCTGTTTGCTGCGTTGCTGTTCGCCCTGACCTCGGCGGATGACGTGCGCACGCTGTACCCCAGCGCCCAGGCGATGGACCTGACGCGCACGCTGCCGGGGCATTGGCAGATCGTGTATCAGTCCTCTCAAGTGTTTCGCGTGAACATGAGTGGCCAGCCGCTGAGCTACCGCATCACACCGCTTGGAGGCACTCGATGACGGCTTACCTGAATGCCCTGGGCGTGATCTGCGCCCTTGGCCGTGGCCAGGCCGACGTCAGCCGCAGCCTGTTTGCCGGTGACTGCTCCGGCATGCGCGCCGAAAGCGGTTGGGTGCCCGAGCGCGTGCTGCCGGTGGGCGGCGTGCACGGTGAACTGGCGACCATCCCGGTGGAACTGGGCCAGCAGAGCAGCCGTAATAACCAGCTGCTGCTGGAAGCCGCGTTGCAGGTCGAGGGCGAAATCCGCCAGGCGATCCGTACCTACGGCGCCTCGCGCATCGGCATCGTGCTGGGCACCAGCACCTCGGGTATCGATGAGGCCAGCCGTGGCATTGCCCATTACCTGCGCGACAGCCAGTTCCCCGGCGACTACGACTACCGGCAACAGGAACTCAGCGCCCCGGCGAATTTCCTCGCCGATTGGCTGCAACTGAGCGGCCCGGCCTATGTGATTTCTACCGCCTGCACCTCCAGCGCCCGTGCCCTGATGAGTGCCCAGCGCTTGCTGGATCTGGGCGTGTGCGACGCGGTGATCTGCGGCGGCGTCGACAGCCTGTGCAAGCTCACGCTCAACGGTTTCAGCGCGTTGGAAGCGGTATCGAACCAGCGCTGCAATCCGTTTTCGGTGAACCGCAACGGCATCAATATCGGCGAGGCGGCGGTGCTGTTCCTGATGAGCCGCGAGCCCGCGCCCATCGCGTTGCTGGGCAGCGGCGCGAGCTGCGACGCGCACCATATCTCGGCACCCGAGCCCAGCGGCAAAGGCGCGATGCAGGCGATGCGCAAGGCCCTGGCCAGTGCGAAACTGGCGCCCGAGCAGATCGGCTACCTGAACCTGCACGGCACCGCTACCCAGCACAACGACGCCATGGAAAGCCTGGCCGTCGCCAGCCTGTTCCCAGGCGGCGTGGCCTGCTCGTCGACCAAACCCATGAGCGGCCACACCTTGGGCGCCGCCGGCGCGCTGGAAGCCGCGTTCTGCTGGCTGAGCCTCAAGCACGGCAGACTGGCGCCGCATATCTGGGACGGTCACGCCGACCCGGCATTGCCCGCCTTGCAGTGGGCTCAGGCCGGTGATGCCCTGGAAAAACGCTGCTTGATGAGCAACTCGTTTGCCTTCGGCGGCAATAACGTCAGCCTGATTATCGCAGAGGCCCCATGATTAATTGGCCACTCGCCGAACTGCTGCCCCATGCGGGCGACATGATCCTGATCGACCAGGTTGTGTCATTCGATGAAGAGCAGATTCACACCCGCGTTACCGTCAAGCCCGGCGGCCTGTTCAACCGCCCCGACGGCAGCCTGCCCGCCTGGGTCGGCATCGAGCTGATGGCGCAGAGCGTTGCCGCCTACGCCGGCTGCCGCGCCCGCCAGAACGGCGCCGCAGTGGAGCTGGGCTTTTTGCTCGGCACCCGCAAGTTCGAGTGCAACGTAGAACACTTCCCGGCAGGCGCCGAGCTGACTATCCACGGCCTGCGCTCCCTGGAAGACGACAACGGCATGGGTGTGTTCGAATGCCACCTCACTGGCAGCGGTATCCATGCCAGCGCCCGCTTGAACGTATTTCGACCGCCCCAGGCGGCCAACTATTTAGATGAATCGAAGGACGAAACGCCATGACTGAATCCGTACTGGTCACCGGCTCCAGCCGTGGCATCGGCCGCGCCATTGCCCTGCGCCTGGCCCAGGCCGGCCATGACATCGTGCTGCATTGCCGCAGTGGCCGCGCTGAAGCCGACGCGGTGCAGGTTGAAGTTGAAGCCTTGGGCCGCAAGGCCCGCGTGCTGCAATTCGATGTGGCAGACCGCGCGGCGTGCAAGGCAATCCTTGAGGCCGACGTGGAGCAACATGGCGCTTACTACGGCGTAGTGCTCAACGCCGGCCTGACCCGCGACGGTGCATTCCCGGCCCTGTCCGAGGACGATTGGGACGTGGTGATGCGCACCAACCTGGATGGTTTCTACAACGTGCTGCACCCGGTGATGATGCCTATGATCCGTCGTCGCGCGGCGGGGCGTATCGTGTGCATCACGTCGGTGTCGGGGTTGATCGGCAACCGTGGCCAGGTCAATTACAGCGCGTCCAAAGCCGGCCTGATCGGCGCCGCCAAGGCGTTGGCCATCGAGCTGGGCAAGCGCAAAATTACCGTCAACTGCGTCGCTCCCGGCTTGATCGACACCGCGATGCTGGATGAGAACGTACCGGTGGAAGACCTGATGAAGATGATCCCGGCGCAACGCATGGGCACCCCGGAAGAAGTCGCCGGCGCGGTGAATTTCCTGATGTCGGCCGAAGCCGGCTACATCACGCGCCAGGTACTGGCCGTGAATGGAGGCCTGTGCTGATGAAGCGCGTAGTCGTCACCGGCATGGCCGGCATGACCTCCCTGGGCGGCGATTGGGACACCATCGCAGCCAACTTCCGCGCCAACCGCAGCGGCATCCGGCGCATGGACGAGTGGGACCGCTTCACTGAATTGAATACACGCCTGGCCGGACCAATCGACGATTTCGTGGTACCCGCGCATTGGACGCGCAAGCAACTGCGCAGCATGGGGCGCGTGTCGCGCCTGGCGGTGTGGGCGGCTGAGCAGGCCTTGCAGGACGCCGGTTTGCTGGGTGACGAGTCGATCAAGGACGGCCGCATGGGCGTGGCCTGCGGCTCGTCCACCGGCAGTACCGATGAGATCAAGGCGTTCGGCAATATGCTGCTGAACTCGGTGGCCGAGGGGCTGAATGCCAACTCCTATGTGCGCATGATGCCGCACACCACCGCGGCGAATATCAGCATTTTCTTTGGCCTTACCGGGCGGCTGATTCCTACGTCCAGCGCCTGCACCAGCGGCAGCCAGGGCATCGGCTATGCGTATGAGGCAATCAAGTTCGGCCGCCTGCCATTGATGCTCGCCGGCGGCGCCGAAGAGCTGTGCCCGACCGAGGCCATGGTGTTCGACGCGCTCTACGCCACCAGCCTGAAAAACGATGCACCGCAAACCAGCCCGCGCCCTTACGACAGTGGCCGCGACGGCCTGGTGATCGGCGAAGGCGGCGGCATGCTGGTGCTCGAAGAGTTGGAGCATGCCCTGGCACGCGGAGCGCATATCCACGCTGAGCTGGTCGGGTTTGGCAGCAACGCCGACGGCCAGCACACCACCCGTCCCGAGCAGAAAACCATGCGCCGCGCGATGGAACTGGCACTGGAGGACGCCGGGCTCACCCCGGATGCCATCGGTTACGTCAACGGCCACGGCACCGCCACCGACCAGGGCGACATCGCCGAAACCCTGGCCACCAGCAGCCTGTTCGGCAGCCGCATGCCCATCAGCTCGCAGAAAAGCTTCCTCGGCCACACCTTGGGCGCGTGCGGCGCATTGGAATCCTGGTTCAGCATCGAGATGATGAACCGCGACCAGTACGTGCACACCTTCAACCTGGACGCCGTGGACCCGCAATGCGGCGAACTGGACTACCTGCAAGGGGGCTTTCGCGAGATGCACAATGACTATGTGATGAATAACAATTTTGCCTTTGGCGGCGTCAACACGTCGCTGATCTTCCGCCGCTGGTCCTGACTTTTTAATCGATTGGAGAATACGGAATGTCTTCCTTGCTACGCGCTACCCTGATCACGCTGGCCCTGCTGACGACTGCCGGCTGCACCAGCAAACCGGTGCTCAACACCCAGCACGACCTGCCGGCCAACACCCAGGCCAGTGAAGAAAAGATCAAGCAGGTGATCGTCGCGGCCCTGCAAAAACGCGAATGGACCGTGCAGCGCCTGAGCCCGCACCTGGTGCAGGCCGAGATCACCGTGCGCAACCAGTTCTATGCGGCCATCGACATCCGCTACACCCGCACCAGCTACGCCATCACCTACCGCGACAGCCGCGACCTGGGCTACAAGGACGGCAAGATTCACCGCAACTACAACCGCTGGATCAGCATGCTGGACCGGGACATCCTCGCCGGCTTGCGCAACTACGGCGTGAATGAAGCGAACACGTCACCGCAGAATTAAGACTGCGTTTGACTCTCGCTTCTCCAGAAACGACAAAGGGCGCCTTTCGGCGCCCTCTTCACAAACAGGTTGGCTTGTCATCGCCGCTTCCTGCCTGGCTCTGCGATGGCTGGTTACCCAGGATCCTCAGAGTCTCACAAGCCCCTTTCGGGAACATCGCGAGTATGCCTGAAAACAGAGCGCCTGCAATCGATGGCAAAGCGCCGCATATCCATCATCGTAACCCCAGCGCGCTGCGCACCGCCGCTTGTATCGCTGAAAACTGGTCATGGGTGAGTTCTGCGATTTTGTAAGTTCGTTTGCCATGACGATCTTTGCTTTTGATACGATCCAGCCGCCCCAGACTCACGGTCGCCACAATGTCGCACTTCGCCCAGCAAATCGGACTTGCTCCTTGAAGATGGCTATCAAGCTGTAAATGATGCTCCAGGATCGTCTGCGGCGCGGTAGTGCTCAGAGGCACTACAGTCACCAGCAGCTTATTGGTTCGGTGTTTGCGTATCACGATAACAGGGCGAATCTTAATGATTTCCGGGACCTCATAACCTCGAAAATCACAAATCAACACGCTGCCCTCTTTGGGCTGATAGAGAAGTGCCATCCATGTCACTCGCTGGAAAAAATCAATTCTGAGCAAATTTCCGGCGAATAACCAAGACCGTTGCGTTACCTGATATGTGCTCGGGCCTACGCCACCGCCTTACGCGTCAACAGCTCCACAAACGCCTTCGCCATCGGTGTTTGCGCGCCCTTGCGTTGCACTAGCCACACCGCCGTTACCGCCTCCTGATCGAGCAGGGTGCGATACACCACGCCGTCGATCCGTATGCGCTGGTACGACGCCGGCAACACCGACACACCCAAGCCCGCCGCCACCAAACCGATGATGGTCATTGCCTCCTCGGCCTCCTGGGCGAAGTGCGGGCTGAAACCGGCATCACGCGCCAGGTTGAGCAGTTGGGCATACAAGCCGCTGCCGTAGGTACGTGGGAAAAACACGAATGGCTCGTCAGCCAGTTGCGCCAGGTGCAAGCCTCGCTCGGTGCCTTCCACCAGCGGGTGGCCGGCATTCATTACCGCCACCAGCGGTTCACGCATCAGTTCGATGACACTCAGCGAATCCGGCAACGGCAGCGGGCGCATCAGGCCCACCTGGATCGACTCATCCACCAGCGACTCGGCCACCTGGGTGCTGCTCATTTCCTGCAAATTCAAATGCACCGCAGGAAAAGCCTGACGAAACGCGAAGATCGCCTGGGGGATGCTGGAGTTGAACGGCGCCGACGAGGTGAAACCGATCTTGAGCTCACCCAACTCACCTAATTGCGCGCGGCGCGCCACGTCCGCGGCTTTATCCACTTGCGCCAGGGCCAGCCGCGCTTCGTGCAGGAACAGCCGGCCAGCTTCGCTCAGCTCAACCCGACGATTGGTGCGCTCGAACAAGCGCGCGCCCACCTCCTGCTCCAGCGCTTGTATCTGCTGGCTCAGCGGCGGCTGCGAGATGCCCAGCACCTGTGCGGCACGGCCGAAATGCAGCTCTTCGGCGACGGCGATGAAGTACCGCAGATGACGCAATTCCATGCAAGCCTCATTAGGTCGTAAATGCTATCAAACAGGTCGAACAATATATTGGAAAGAATCATTAGGCAGCTATATTCTTTTTCCATTGCCAGCCCTGGCAGGCTTTCCCTCCCCGAGGTCCCCGTGAATTCTGCTGTCGCTCCACTCGCTCAAGAAGTCCCGCCCACTGCACTCGATGACGTGGTGGCTCAACTCAATGACGAGTACATCGAAAAAGGCACGCCGATGTTCATGCGCACGGTGCTGGCGCTGTTTTCGGGCGGTTTCGCCACCTTTGCCTTGCTGTATTGCGTGCAGCCGATGATGCCAGCGCTGTCCCATGAGTTCTCCATCAATGCCGCGCAAAGCAGCCTGATCCTGTCGGTGTCCACGGCGATGCTGGCGTTTGGCTTGCTGATCACCGGGCCGATTTCCGATCGGCTGGGTCGCAAGCCGGTGATGGTCGCGGCCTTGTTCTGTGCCGCCTTTGCGACCATCGCCAGCGGCCTGATGCCCTCCTGGGAAGGCATCCTGCTGATGCGCGCGCTGGTCGGCCTGTCGCTGAGCGGCCTGGCCGCCGTGGCGATGACCTACCTGAGCGAAGAGATCCACCCGCAACACATCGGCCTGGCCATGGGCCTGTACATCGGTGGCAATGCGATTGGCGGTATGAGCGGGCGCTTGATCATTGGTGTGTTGATCGACTTCGTCAGTTGGCACACCGCAATGCTGATCATCGGCGCGCTGGCACTGATCGCGGCCACGGTGTTCTGGAAAATTCTCCCCGAATCGCGCAACTTCCGCGCTACCAGCCTCAGGCCGCGCAGCCTGCTGGATGGCTTTGTGATGCACTTCAAGGACGCAGGCCTGCCGTGGCTGTTCCTCGAAGCCTTCCTGCTGATGGGTGCGTTCGTGACGATGTTCAACTACATCGGCTATCGCCTGCTGGCCGACCCGTACGACCTGAGCCAGGCCGTGGTCGGCCTGCTGTCGCTGGTGTACCTCTCGGGCATCTACAGCTCGGCGAAAATCGGCTCGCTGGCCGACCGCCTCGGCCGCCGCCGCGTGCTGTGGGCCACTATCGTGCTGATGCTCGCCGGCATGGCCCTGACCCTGTTCTCGCCACTGTGGCTGGTGGTGCCAGGCATGCTGATCTTCACTTTCGGCTTCTTCGGCGCCCACTCGGTCGCCAGCAGTTGGATCGGCCGACGTGCGGTCAAAGCCAAAGGCCAGGCGTCGTCGCTGTACCTGTTCTGCTACTACGCGGGGTCGAGTATTGCGGGGACGGCAGGCGGGTTCTTCTGGCACTTTGCCGGGTGGAACGGGATCGGCGGGTTTATCGTGGCGCTGTTGATTGGCGCATTGCTGGTGGCGTTGAAGTTGGCGAAGTTGCCACCGTTGGGGAATGTGCAGGCCTGACGCGATCTTGCTTTTAATGTGGGAGGGGGCTTGCCCCCGATTGCAGTGTGTCAGCCAATGAATCTGGTGACTGACACACCGCTATCGGGAGCAAGCCCCGCTCCCACATTGGTTTTGCGTTTACTCGTGATACTGCGCCGAGAGTTCGTGCACCGCGCGCAGGAACGCGCCAGCGTGCTCCGGGTTCACTTCCGGGGTGATGCCATGGCCGAGGTTGAACACATGCCCGGTGCCCTTGCCGTAGCTGGCCAGAATGCGCCCGACTTCGGTACGAATTGCTTCCGGCTTGGCGTACAGCACGGTCGGGTCCATGTTGCCTTGCAGTGCGACCTGGCCACCCACACGACGGCGGGCTTCGCCGATGTCGCAGGTCCAGTCCAGGCCCAGTGCATCGGCACCGGCATCGGCGATGCTTTCCAGCCATAGGCCGCCGCCCTTGGTGAACAGGATGACCGGCACTTTGCGGCCTTCGTGTTCGCGAATCAGGCCGCTGACGATCTTGCGCATGTAGGCCAGGGAGAACTCCTGGTACGCCGCCGACGACAGGTTGCCGCCCCAGGTGTCGAAGATCTGCACCGCTTGCGCGCCGGCCATGATCTGGCCGTTGAGGTAGCTGGTGACCGACTGTGCGAGCTTGTCCAGCAACAGGTGCATGGCGTGCGGGTTGTCGTAGAGCATGGCTTTGGTCTTGCGGAAGTCTTTCGACGAGCCGCCTTCGACCATGTACGTAGCCAGGGTCCATGGGCTGCCCGAGAAGCCGATCAGCGGCACGCGGCCGTTCAGCTCGCGGCGGATGGTGCTCACGGCGTCCATGACGTAGCCAAGGTCTTTGTGCGGATCAGGGATCGGCAGGGCTTCGATATCGGCCAGGGTACTGACGACTTTCTTGAAACGCGGGCCTTCGCCGGTTTCAAAGTACAGGCCTTGGCCCATGGCGTCGGGAATGGTGAGGATGTCGGAGAAGAGGATGGCCGCGTCCAGTTGTGGGTAGCGGTCCAGCGGCTGCATCGTGACTTCGCAGGCGAACTCCGGGTTCATGCACAGGCTCATGAAATCGCCGGCGTTGGCGCGACTGGCGCGGTATTCCGGCAGGTAGCGACCGGCCTGGCGCATCATCCACACAGGGGTGACGTCCACGGGTTGCTTGAGCAGGGCACGAAGGAAACGGTCGTTCTTGAGGGCAGTCATGTCGGCATCCGCAAAAAAAGTGCGGGCATTTTCTCAGAGCCAGACGCAAAAGGCACGGAATGCGCCGTGCCTTTTGTCTATCGGGTCAATTTGTCGCGGTAACTTGAAACACCGCAAAACAAATGTGGGAGGGGGCTTGCTCCCGATTGCGGTGGCTCAGTCAATGAATCTGTTGACTGACACTCTGCTATCGGGAGCAAGCCCCCTCCCACATTTTGATCCCATTTCAACCTGGGATCGGGATCAGACCTGCAAGTAATCCAGGATCCCTTCAGCCGCATTACGGCCTTCGAAGATCGCGGTTACCACCAGGTCAGAGCCGCGCACCATGTCGCCACCGGCGAAGATTTTCGGGTTGCTGGTCTGGTGTTTGTACTGGCCTTGTTCCGGGGCTACAACACGGCCCTGGCTGTCGGTCTGGATCTGGAACTGTTCGAACCACGGCGCCGGGCTTGGGCGGAAACCGAACGCGATGACAACGGCGTCAGCCGGGATGATCTCTTCGGAACCCGGGATCGGTTCAGGGCTGCGACGGCCACGGGCGTCCGGTTCGCCGAGACGGGTCTCGACCACCTTCACGCCTTCGACGCGGTCTTCACCGACGATAGCGATCGGCTGGCGGTTGTAGAGGAATTTCACGCCTTCTTCCTTAGCGTTCTTCACCTCTTTGCGCGAGCCGGGCATGTTGGCTTCGTCACGACGGTACGCACAGGTCACCGACTTGGCGCCCTGGCGAATCGACGTACGGTTGCAGTCCATCGCGGTGTCACCACCGCCCAGCACCACGACCTTCTTGCCTTTCATGTCGACGAAATCTTCCGGCGACTTTTCAAAGCCCAGGTTGCGGTTGACGTTGGCGATCAGGAAGTCCAAAGCGTCGTAGACGCCCGGCAGGTCCTCACCGGCAAAACCACCCTTCATGTAGGTGTAGGTGCCCATGCCCATGAACACGGCATCGTATTCTTCGAGCAACTGCTCCATGGTGATGTCTTTGCCGATTTCGGTATTGAGACGGAACTCGATACCCATGCCGGTGAACACTTCACGACGATTGCTCAGGACGGTTTTTTCCAGCTTGAACTCGGGGATGCCGAAGGTCAGCAGGCCACCGATTTCCGGGTTCTTGTCGAACACCACCGGGGTCACGCCGCCACGTACCAGCACGTCGGCACAGCCCAGGCCCGCCGGGCCCGCGCCGATGATCGCGACGCGCTTGCCGGTCGGCTTGACCTTGGACATGTCGGGGCGCCAGCCCATGGCGAACGCGGTGTCGGTGATGTACTTCTCCACCGAACCGATGGTCACCGCGCCGAAGCCGTCGTTAAGGGTGCACGCACCCTCGCACAGACGGTCCTGCGGGCACACCCGGCCACACACTTCGGGCAGGGTGTTGGTCTGGTGCGACAGCTCGGCGGCAGCGAGGATGTTGCCCTCGGCCACCAATTTGAGCCAGTTGGGAATGAAGTTGTGCACCGGGCACTTCCATTCGCAATACGGGTTACCGCACCCCAGGCACCGGTGGGCCTGGTCGGCCGAGTGCTGGGGTTTGAAGGGTTCGTAGATTTCCACGAACTCTTTCTTGCGTTGACGCAACAGTTTCTTCTTCGGATCTTTGCGCCCGACATCGATGAACTGGAAGTCGTTATTCAGACGTTCAGCCATGTTAAAACCTCATCAAACTGTTCAGGCGCATATCACTGCGGGTTGGCACGGATGCTGGAAAGCAACGATTTCAGGTTGGCAGCCTTGGGCTTGACCAGCCAGAAACGGCGCAGGTAATCATCGAGGTTTTCGGCGAGGTTACGACCCCATTCGCTGCCGGTCTCCTCGACGTACTCGTCCAGCACGTGCTGCAAGTGGTTGCGGTACGACTCCATCGCTTCGCCGCTGATCCGCTGGATCTCGACCAACTCGTGGTTGACCTTATCGACGAAGGTGTTGTCCTGGTCGAGCACGTAGGCGAAACCGCCGGTCATGCCCGAACCGAAGTTGTAACCGGTCTTGCCCAATACCGCGACAAAGCCCCCGGTCATGTACTCGCAGCAGTGATCGCCAGTGCCTTCCACCACGGTGTGAGCACCGGAGTTACGCACGGCGAAACGCTCACCCGCCGTACCGGCGGCGAACAACTTGCCGCCCGTGGCACCGTACAAGCAGGTGTTGCCGATGATGGCACTGTCCTGGGTCTTGTAGATGCTGCCTTTAGGCGGAACGATCACCAGCTTGCCGCCGGTCATGCCCTTACCCACGTAGTCGTTGGCGTCGCCTTCCAGGTACATGTGCAGGCCGCCGGCGTTCCACACGCCAAAGCTCTGCCCAGCGGTGCCCTTGAAGCGGAAGGTGATCGGCGCTTTCGCCATCCCTTGGTTGCCGTGCTTGCGTGCGATTTCGCCGGAGATGCGTGCGCCGATGGAACGGTCGCAGTTGCAGATATCCAGAGCGAATTCGCCGCCGCTGGCGTCATTGATCGAGGAGCCGGCCATCTCGACCATCTTCTCGGCCAACAGGCCTTTGTCGAACGGCGGGTTACGGTCCACCTGGCAGAATTGCGGCTTGTCTGCCGGGATGTGATCGCTGCCCAACAGCGGCGTCAGGTCCAGGTGTTTCTGCTTGGCGGTCTGGCCTTCGAGGATGTCGAGCAGGTCGGTACGCCCGATCAGTTCTTCGAGGGAACGCACACCCAGCTTGGCCAGCCACTCACGGGTTTCTTCGGCGACGTAGGTGAAGAAATTCACCACCATGTCGACGGTGCCGATGTAGTGATCCTTGCGCAGCTTCTCGTTCTGGGTGGCGACGCCGGTGGCGCAGTTGTTCAGGTGGCAGATGCGCAGGTATTTGCAGCCCAGGGCGATCATCGGCGCAGTGCCGAAGCCGAAGCTTTCGGCGCCGAGAATCGCGGCCTTGATCACGTCGAGGCCGGTTTTCAGGCCGCCGTCGGTCTGCACCCGCACCTTGCCGCGCAGGTCGTTGCCGCGCAGGGTCTGATGGGTTTCGGCCAAGCCGAGTTCCCATGGTGCACCGGCGTACTTGATCGAGGTCAGCGGCGATGCGCCGGTGCCGCCGTCGTAGCCGGAGATGGTGATAAGGTCGGCATAGGCCTTGGCCACACCGGCAGCGATGGTGCCCACGCCGGCTTCCGCGACCAGTTTCACCGAGACCAGCGCCTTGGGGTTGACTTGTTTCAGGTCGAAAATCAGCTGCGACAAGTCTTCAATCGAGTAGATGTCGTGGTGCGGCGGCGGCGAAATCAGGGTCACGCCAGGCACTGCGTAACGCAGCTTGGCGATCAAACCGTTGACCTTGCCGCCTGGCAGCTGCCCGCCTTCACCGGGCTTGGCGCCCTGGGCGACCTTGATCTGCAGCACTTCGGCGTTGACCAGGTATTCCGGGGTTACGCCGAAACGGCCAGTCGCGACTTGCTTGATTTTCGAGCTCTTGATCGTGCCGTAGCGCGCCGGGTCTTCACCACCTTCGCCGGAGTTGGAACGCGCACCCAGGCGGTTCATGGCTTCGGCCAGGGCTTCGTGAGCCTCAGGCGACAAGGCGCCCAAGGAGATACCGGCGGAGTCGAAGCGCTTGAGGATCGATTCCAGCGGCTCGACTTCGCTGATGTCCATCGGCGTGTCCAGGGTTTTCACCTTGAACAGGTCGCGGATCATCGACACCGGGCGGTTATCCACCAGGCTCGTGTATTCCTTGAACTTGGCGTAGTCGCCCTGCTGCACGGCGGCTTGCAGGGTATTGACCACGTCCGGGTTGTACGCGTGGTACTCGCCACCGTGCACGAACTTGAGCAGGCCGCCTTGCTGGATCGGCTTGCGCGCGCTCCAGGCTTCGGCTGCCAGGGCTTTTTGTTCGGCTTCGATGTCGACGAAACGCGCGCCCTTGATGCGGCTCGGCACGCCACGGAAGCTCAGCTCGCAGACTTCTTCCGAGAGGCCGATGGCTTCGAACAGTTGCGCACCACGGTACGAAGTGACGGTGGAAATACCCATCTTCGACAGGATCTTCAGCAGGCCTTTGGTGATGCCTTTACGGTAGTTCTTGAACACCTCATAGAGGTCGCCCAGCACTTCACCGGTGCGGATCAGGTCGCCCAGCACTTCGTACGCGAGGAACGGATAAACGGCCGAGGCGCCGAAACCGATCAACACTGCAAAGTGGTGCGGGTCACGGGCGGTGGCGGTTTCCACGAGGATGTTGGAGTCGCAGCGCAGGCCTTTTTCGGTCAGGCGGTGGTGCACAGCACCGGTGGCCAGCGAGGCGTGGATCGGCAGCTTGCCCGGGGCAATATGACGGTCAGTCAGCACGATCTGCGTGCGACCGGCGCGCACAGCCTCTTCGGCCTGATCGGCAACGTTGCGCACAGCGGCTTCAAGGCCGAGGCTTTCGTCGTAGTTCAGGTCGATGATCTGGCGGTCGAAGCCTGGGCGATCCAGGGTCATCAACGAGCGCCACTTGGCCGGGGAAACGACCGGCGAGCTGAGGATCACGCGGGAGGCGTGCTCCGGCGATTCCTGGAAGATGTTGCGCTCGGCACCGAGGCACACCTCCAGCGACATCACGATGGCTTCGCGCAGCGGGTCGATCGGCGGGTTCGTCACTTGGGCGAACTGCTGGCGGAAATAGTCGTACGGCGTGCGTACACGCTGGGACAGCACGGCCATCGGCGTGTCGTCGCCCATCGAGCCGACGGCCTCGTAGCCCTGCTCACCGAGCGGGCGCAGCACCTGGTCGCGCTCTTCGAACGTCACCTGGTACATCTTCATGTACTGCTTGAGCTGGTCGACGTCGTAGAAAGCCGAACCGTGGTCGTTGTCTTCCATGGTCGCCTGGATGCGCAGGGCGTTCTTGCGCAGCCATTGCTTGTACGGGTGACGCGACTTCAAGCGGTTGTCGATGGCGTCGGTGTCGAGAATCTGCCCGGTTTCGGTGTCCACGGCCAGGATCTGGCCAGGGCCTACGCGGCCTTTGGCGATGACGTCTTCAGGCTTGTAGTCCCACACGCCGATTTCCGAGGCGAGGGTGATGAAACCATTGGTGGTAGTGACCCAACGCGCCGGGCGCAGACCGTTACGGTCAAGCAGGCACACCGCGTAGCGGCCGTCGGTCATGACCACGCCGGCCGGGCCGTCCCACGGCTCCATGTGCATCGAGTTGTACTCGTAGAACGCACGCAGATCCGGGTCCATGGTTTCGACGTTCTGCCACGCAGGCGGAATGATCATGCGCACGCCACGGAACAGGTCGATGCCGCCGGTGACCATCAGCTCGAGCATGTTGTCCATGCTGGAGGAGTCAGAGCCCACGCGGTTGACCAGCGGGCCGAGCTCTTCCAGGTCCATCAGGTCGTTGGCGAACTTGGTGCGACGGGCCACGGCCCAGTTGCGGTTGCCGGTGATGGTGTTGATCTCGCCGTTGTGGGCGAGGAAGCGGAATGGCTGGGCCAGCGGCCATTTCGGCAGGGTGTTGGTGGAGAAGCGCTGGTGAAACACGCAGATTGCGGTTTGCAGGCGCTCATCGCTCAGGTCTGGATAGAAGGCGGTCAAGTCCGCCGGCATCATCAGGCCTTTATAAATGATGGTCTTGTGGGAAAAGCTGCAGATGTAGTGCTCGGTGTCAGCGGCGTTGGCCACGGACGAGCGACGACGCGAGGTGAACAGCTTGATCGCCATGTCCTGGTCGCTCAGGCCATCGCCGGCGATGAAGACTTGCTCGATCTGCGGCAGGCGCTCCAAGGCCAGGCGGCCGAGCACACTGGTATCGATCGGCACTTTGCGCCAGCCGACGAGTTGCAGGCCGGCAGCCAGGATCTCGCGGTTCATGTTCTCGCGAGCGGCTTCAGCTTTAACCGGATCCTGGTTGAAGAACACCATGCCCACGGCGTACTGCTTGGGCAGGTCGACCGCAAAATGCTCTTTGGCGACAGCGCGCAGGAACTGGTCGGGCTTTTGAATCAGCAAGCCGCAACCGTCACCGGTCTTGCCGTCGGCGTTGATCCCACCGCGGTGGGTCATGCAGGTCAGGGCCTCGATGGCCGTTTGCAAAAGGGTATGACTGGGCTCGCCCTGCATATGGGCTATCAGGCCGAAACCGCAGTTATCCTTGAATTCATCGGGTTGGTACAGACCTGCTTTCATAGACACTTTCTCACCAGGCTGCCTCTTATACCGAGGCAAATTTCTTTTCAATTCAACCGGTTACCTTCCACGCCGAACGTACGCCGGCTTAGCGGGGGCAAAAGGGAGGTCATTGTACACACCGACACAGACGCTCACAAATTTAGCGACGAAATGTCGCAAATCTATGTCGCATTTATGAAAGGTTTAAAGCGATATGCTGTGCTAGTCAAAACTTTTTTAATTCTGACCGCTACGACTCAAAAGCTACTGTGACGCAGACACCACAAAGCGCGCGGCCTGTAGAGGTCGCACGCACTTGCGGTTTTAATTTTGAGGTGCCGGGAGGGCGGCCTGGGTAAGGCCGCCGGATCTTCAGCGAGTTGTTGCCAGTTCTTGTTGAACGCTGGCGACAGTGCGAGGCCAAGGTTTACCAGCCTGAACCTTCGCTGGCAAGGTTTTGATCGCAGAATCAGCGGCTGCACGGCTGGAGAAGTTGCCGTAGGTGATCACGTAGAGAGGCTTGCCGTTGAGCACTTTCTTGAAATAACGGTACTCGCCGCCCTGCTCTTTCACGAACGCCTGAGCGTTGGCTTCGGAGCTGGTACCGAGGATCTGCACCACGAAGTTACCGGTCGGCTGGCTGGCGTACCAGCTGCTGCCGGCGGCACCCGCTTTGGCGACGGTCGCAGGCTTGGCAGCAGGGGCCGGGGCTGGTTTAGCCGCTGGCGCTGGCGCGGCAGGCTTGGCCACAGGCGCAGGCGCAGGCTTGGCGGTGGCGACCGTCGGTGCCGGTGTCGGCTTGGCGGCCGGCTGACCCGCTGGCACGCCCGCAGGCGGCGCAGTGGTGGTCACGGTTGGCGGTGTGGCGCTGGAACCTTCCACGGGCACGCCGTCGTCGCCTTCGGAGATGCCGCCAGCCTCTTCGGCGAGCGGACCGCGCATCACCGGCTGACCCACCATCGGCAGGTTGGTCGGCTGGCCGGAGTTGGCGAATTCAACGTTTGGCGTTGGCTTGCCCAGTGGCAATTGCGCTTGTTCGGTAGGCGCACCGGCGGTGGTCGGTGCCTTGCTACGACCTGGGATCAACCAGGCGGCGGCAACAGCGACCACGACGACGGCGGAAATGGCCAGTACGTGTTTCTTAGGCATGGTGAACCCCATCTTTGGACGCTTGACCGCAGAGCGGCTGGCAATCATGGCTTCGATCATGGCATCGCGGGCAACCTGGTTGATGGTGCCAGGCCAGCCGTCGGAGCTTTCGTGAATATCAGAGATCTGCGCTGCGGAGAAAAGTTCGATACCGGCCCCAGCGCCTTCGAGGCGTTGAGCCAGGTATTCGCGGGTTTCTTCCTCTTCGTACGGCTGCAGCTCGATGACGTGGAACAGCTCTTGGTCACCACTGATCTGTTCCAGATCGGCGATCAACGACGACTCGCCGAACAGGAACACATGCGGACGCCCTTCCGGCGTGCCCGCGGCGAGCGCCAACAGCGCTTCCAGGGCGGACTCGTCGAGCTGCTCGGCGTCATCCACCAGCAGGTAGACTTCCTGGCCGGTCAGGCCCAACTGCACCACTTGCTTGAGGATTGCGTTCGGTTCGGCAGTGGCTACGTCCAGCGCCTGCGCCACTTGGCGCAGCACACCCGCCGCATCACCGGCGCCACGCGCCGACACCACCACGCTCTGTACCGATTGTTTATTGGTGCTGGCCACCAGCGCCTGGCGCAGCAAGGTCTTGCCGCTGCCCAATGGGCCAGTGACTACCAGCAGCAGTTGGCTGTACCGCGCAAGGTGGTGCAACTGCCCGAGCACAGGCTTGCGCTGGGCCGGGAAAAATTTGAAACCAGGCACCCGTGGAGCAAAAGGGTCGTGGCTTAACTGGTAATGGCCGAGGAACGCCTCGTCGGCATGCAAACTAGTCATCGGGATCTTATTAACCTTTAAGCTGGGCCAGGGCGCGGTAATCCGCTCCCAGCGTGGCCTGTAAAATCTCTTTCGGATAATCGTCGGTCACTACCGCTTCGCCCATGTGGCGCAGCAGCACCAGTCGCAGTCGACCGTCGATCACTTTCTTGTCTATCGCCATATGTTCGAGGAAGTCCGCCTCGGTCATCTCCTCAGGCGGAATCACCGGCAAGCCGGCACGCTGGAACAGACGGATACCGCGATCCCGCTCCTGGGCGCTGATCCAACCCAGGCGTTGCGACATCTCCAACGCCATCACTGTGCCAGCCGCGACAGCCTCCCCATGCAACCACACACCATAGCCCATGTGCGTTTCGATCGCATGGCCGAACGTGTGGCCGAGGTTCAAAGTAGCGCGTACACCGGACTCCCGTTCGTCGGCATTCACCACCAGGGCCTTAGCGGCACAGGAGCGCGAAATTGCCTCGGTCAGTGCCACCTGGTCCAGGTTGCGCAGGGCGTCGACGTGCTCTTCAAGCCAGGTAAGGAAGGGCTCGTCGCAGATCAGCCCGTACTTGATCACTTCCGCCAGCCCCGCCGACAGCTCGCGGGGCGGCAAGGTGTTGAGGGTTGCGGTATCGATCAGCACAGCCTGAGGCTGGTAGAACGCACCGACCATGTTCTTGCCCAGCGGGTGGTTGATGCCGGTCTTGCCGCCCACCGACGAATCGACCTGGGACAACAAGGTGGTCGGCACCTGGATAAAGTCGACACCACGCTGGTAACAGGCGGCCGCAAAACCGGCCATGTCGCCGATCACGCCGCCGCCGAGGGCGACCACGGTGGTGCGGCGATCATGGCGGGCGGTGAGCAGGCCATCAAAGATCAGTTGCAGGGTTTCCCAGTTCTTGTGGGCTTCACCGTCAGGCAACACCACGGAAATCACCGAGTACGCCGACAGGCTGCGGCTCAAACGCTCAAGGTACAGCGGCGCGACTGTTTCGTTGGAAATGATCGCCACTTGCCGCCCGGCAATATGCGGGGCAAGCAACTCGGGCTGGTCCAACAGACCTTCGCCAATATGGATCGGGTAGCTGCGCTCGCCTAGATCGACCGTAAGTGTCTGCATGTGTCCCCGCGTTGAAGATGTATTGACGACCGGCAATGCCGAAATTCGGCGTCACCTGATGGCTCTACGCCACACCTCGGAGGGTGGTGGCGCGCCGCCGAGAATAGCGCATTTCGGGCCTGGCTTTAACGGGGTGGTAGCCGTTGCAGGCGCTCTAGAATGTCGAGGACCACCATCCGCGGTGGCCGCTCATCGGTTTCCACCACCAGATCGGCAATCTCCCGATACAGCGGGTCACGCAGCGTCAGCAGATCCCGCAGGGTCTTGGCCGGGTCTGCGGTACGCAGCAAGGGGCGGTTGCGATCGCGAGCGGTGCGGCCCACCTGCTGCTCGACCGACGCATGCAGATACACCACCCGACCACCGGCATGCAGCGCGCGGCGGTTTTCATCGCGCATCACTGCGCCACCGCCGGTGGCCAATACCACGCCATCGCAACCGCACAGCTCGGCAATCATCGCCTGCTCGCGGTCACGAAAGCCCAGCTCGCCTTCCTTATCGAAGATCCATGGGATATTGGCGCCCGTGCGCAATTCAATTTCCTTGTCGGAATCTTTGAATGGCAGGCGCAGCTCTTTGGCCAGCAAACGGCCGATGGTGCTTTTTCCAGCCCCCATCGGTCCTACAAGAATCAAATTTCGCACAGAATCAACGACTCACAGCAATCGCCTGGTTATTCATAATACGCGGAGTCAGGAATACCAGCAGCTCGGATTTTTTCTCCGCCACCACATCGCGCCGGAAAAGGCGGCCAAGATACGGCACATCGCCCAAAAATGGCACTTTATCTACCACTTTGCTTTGGGTATTGGAGAAAACTCCGCCGATGACGATGGTCTCGCCATCCTTGACCAGCACCTTGGCATTCACCTCGTTTTTCTTGATCGGCGGTACGTCGTTGAGTTTGTTCAAGTAGTCGGGCTCATCCTTGGTGACCTTTACCACCATGATTACGTAGTCGTCGGGGGTGATTTGCGGCGTCACCTCCAATGACAGCGAGGCCTCCTTGAACGACACCGACGTAGCGCCCTGGGAGGTGGATTCCTGGTACGGAATTTCGGTGCCCTTGAGGATTCGCGCGGTTTCCTTGTCGGAAGTAACTACCTTGGGCTGCGAGACAATTTCCCCATTACCGGTTTTCTCCATGGCCGTCAGCTCGAGGTCCAGCAGCAGGTTGTCTTTGATAAAAGCGATACCCAAACCGGATGTACCGGTCAGGGAGCCCAAGTCGACGAAGGGCGCGCCGGACGGATTTTCCGCCGGCTCAGCCCCCTCACCCTGGGGCTTCTGCGTGCCGCCCGCGCGCCAGTTGCCTCGGTTGAGCCGCCCGCCCCAGCGCACGCCAAGGCTTTTGTCGTAGTCGACGTTGACCTCGACAATCCGCGCCTCGATCATCACCTGGCGTACCGGGATATCCAATTGCGCCACGATCCGCCGCAGCTCCTCCAGGCGTTCGCCGGTCTGGTAGGCGATGATGTTATTGGTACGGTCATCCACCGCCACCGATCCGCGCTCATCTGTGGCGCCCTCAAAGCCGCTGATCGACTGAAACAGCTTGGCCAGGTCCGCCGCCTTGGCGTAGTTGACCTGCAACAGCTCACGGCGCAGGGGCGCCAGGTCGGCCATCTGCTTGCGCGACTCCAACATCAACAGTTCACGCGCAGCCAGCTCCTCGGCCGGCGCCACCAGCAGTACACCCGCCTTCACGCGCTTATCCAAACCCTTGGCCTGCAATACCAGGTCCAGCGCCTGATCCCACGGGACCGCCTTGAGTCGCAGGGTGAGCGAGCCCTGCACATCGTCACTGGCCACCAGGTTGAGGCCCGCCACATCCGCGATTTGCTGCAACGCGGCGCGCAGCTCGATGTTCTGGAAGTTGAGGTTCAGCGTGTCGCCGGTATAGGTGCTCACTGCTGAGTTGCCGGGGGGTGGGAGTTGGATCAAATCCACTCGATTGGGCACAGCTGCAGCCATCGGTGCTGTGAACGCTATCCATAGCGCCACACCGAAGGACGAAAAAGTCCTTTTCATTTTTTGCTTCCGTTATGAGTTGACGTTTAACACCAGGGTTCGCGAGCGCTCCAGCCATGCGCCCCGCTCATCGGGGAACAGCTCCACCAATTCGATATGGCCATCATGGATAGCCGTCACCCGACCGTGGTCCGGCCCCAGGTAATCGCCGACAGCCAGGCGATACACCGTGGATGCAGAGCGCAGCAGCGCAAAGGTTTGCACCCCGCGAGACAGGGTCCCGACCATTTTGAATTGATCCACCGCGAGGCTTTCCAGCACACCCCGAGGCCGAGTGAGGTCGGGCGCGGGTGCCGGTCGCCCGGGCGAGTGATCGACCTGCACGGCGAGCTGCAGGAACGGATCACGCAAACCCGCGCCGTCATAGACAAACGATGGCCTTTGCACCACCGCCTGAACCAGCGCGCCATCTTGCTGCGCGTGCCAATAGGTCCTGGCCAGCACCTCAAGACGCAACGAGCTGCCATCGCGCCGCAGGGTAAGGTCGTGCACCGTGGCGAATTGCGAAAGGTCACCCAGGGCGCCCAAGAACGTCGCCAGGTCGTGGTAGGCGCCTGTCACGCCGATCTGCACGGGCTGCTCGCTATAGAACGGCCGAAGCTGTTCGTCCAATGGGGTGACGCTTTCGATCAGCAAGCCGTTGGCCAGCGCCGACCGCCCGATATCCTCCAGCAAGCCAGGCATGTGCGACCGATCGGGAAATTGCTGCACCCACGCGTCAACCTCTGCCTGCAGACGCTCGAACTGCTGCGTATGCGCCTCAAGACCGGCGGACAAGACAGACTTCTGCGCAATCTGCTGTTGCAGCGCGACTTCCTGCGCCTCAGCCTGCTGCAACCGCTCCCGCGCCGGGCTCAAATACGCGAGATCACCCACTGCCAGCACCACTGCGGCCAGCGCGCAGCCGAGCAGGGCCTTGCCAGGCAAGGGCCATTTCGCAGCGTTGTGAGTGAGCGCGTAAATATCGAGCCTGGGCAGGCTCATGGGGTAGCCTCGGTGGGCTCCCCCTGACGCACCATCAGCTGGAATTCACTGTTGCCGCCAGCGCTTTCGACCCGCACATGCTGTAACCGAGTCGAGCGCGCCCCTTGGGAGGCCTCCAGGCGACGCATCAATTGGGCGATGTCCTGGCCGGACTCAGCACTGCCGCTGATGCTCAGCGTGTCACCCTTCGCAACCACTTCATGCAGGTGCACGCCATCGGGCACCGCACGCGCCAACTGATCGAGCAGTTGGGTGCCGGACGAACGGGAATCATGCAGGTCCTGCACAACTTTCATGCGTTGCGCCAACTGATGGCTTTGCGCTTGCAGGTCGTCGATGGTCTTGATGCGCGCATCCAGCACGCCGGCTTCTTTGCCCAGATGGTCATTGCGCGTCACTTGCCGGTCAATCGCCTGGTCGATCACCTGGTCCGCCAGCCACACGGCCGCGAGCGCCATGCAGGCGAAGGCCAGCAAGAACGCCAGGAAGTACTTGCGTCGCCGCTCCGCCAGCGCCTGGCGCCAAGGCAAAAGATTGATTCGTGTCTTCAAGCGAAACTCCTCAGGGCCAACCCGCAAGCAATTCCCATCTCTTGGGCATCCACGGCCCATTGTGCACCATCGACTCGATGGCCCGGCGTGAAGCTGGCGAAATCCTGACCGCAAGCGCGCGCCAATGCAAATGCTTCAACGTCTACCACCCTGGGCACCAGCCCCGCCAGGCTTAAAACCGCCTCGCGTGCTTCCACCTGCGCCCTGAGGCAAGCCGCCAGCAACACCTGCACGCGCGCCGGATCCTGCTGCACTGGGCCCTGGACGTGAAAGTCGAGGGCCACCTCGTCCAGCGGATAAGGAATGTATTGGTCGGCCTCCATCTGGATCATCCAGGTCATCTCGTCATCGCTGAGCCCGGCCTCCATGTCGATCAACCGTGTAATGACCGTGGGCCCGGCCACGGCCACCGCTGCTCCCCTGGCCGAACTGCGCAGCCGCGACAATGCAGCCTGCAAGGCGCGAGCGATCCCTTCGAGATCAAGCAAGGTGCCATCGACCACCGCGTGGCCAGGCAGTGCCTGCGTCGCATAGCCTTGAATGGTGTAACCCGAGGTTGAACGGCCGACCTCGATCAAGCGGACGGCCGTGTCATTGATGTCGACGCCCAAGAGGATGTCGCTTTTTCGCCTGAAAAATCCCTTTCTCATAAAACTCCCTAAAACTTTGCCTGTCATACCGCCTGATTGGCGCTGGGCGCAGTGCAGTCGGTCGACTTGTTTGAGCGGTGCGAATGACGCCCCTAGCCGAAAATGCTTTAATGCCCAGCGTTTTTCCCCGCTTTTTATCTATCGCCCGGGTTGATCCATCGTTTGCCATGCATGCCCCGACGCGTAACTCTTTCTTTTCTGTGGAAATCCAAAAGCCTTGATTCGTCTGCTGAAGTTTTTCGGGTACTCCATTGTCGCGATCGTCTGCGGGTTGATGCTCGTGCTCAGCGGGGCCTACCTCTACCTTAGTCCGGGTTTGCCCTCCGTAGAGGCCCTGAGAAGCATCCAGTTGCAGATTCCTTTGCGGGTCTACAGCAGCGATGAAAAGCTGATCGCGGAGTTCGGCGAAATGCGCCGCACACCGATCCGTTTTGCCGATATTCCGCCCAATTTCATCAGCGCACTGCTCTCGGCAGAAGACGATAATTTTGCCAACCACTATGGCGTCGACCCCAGCAGCCTGGTGCGTGCGGCCACGCAATTGGTAAAAAGCGGACACATTCAATCCGGTGGCAGCACCATCACCATGCAGGTGGCGAAGAACTTCTTCCTCACCAGCGAGCGCAGTTTTTCGCGCAAGGCCACTGAGATCCTCCTGGCGCTGCAGATCGAACGCCAGCTGACCAAGGACGAGATCCTTGAGCTGTACGTCAACAAGATCTACCTGGGCAACCGTGCCTACGGGATCGAAGCGGCGTCGCAGGTGTACTACGGCAAGTCGATTCGTGATGCCAGCCTGGCGCAGATGGCCATGATTGCTGGCCTGCCCAAGGCCCCGTCGCGCTTCAACCCCCTGGCCAACCCGGCGCGCAGCAAAGAGCGGCGCGACTGGATCCTGGGGCGCATGTACAAGCTGGGCAAGATCGACCAGGCCGCCTACGAAAGCGCGGTAGCCGAGCCGCTGAACGCCAGCTACCACGTGCCGACGCCGGAAGTGAACGCGCCCTACATCGCCGAAATGGCGCGGGCCGAGATGGTTGGCCGGTACGGCAGCGAGGCCTACACCGAAGGTTTCCGCGTGACCACGACGGTTCCGAGCAACTTGCAGGAAATCGCCAATACGTCGGTGCATTCCGGCCTGATCACCTACGACCAGCGCCACGGCTACCGTGGCCCTGAATCGCGCCTGCCGGGCAAGACCCTGAGCGCCTGGACCGCCGAACTGGGCAAGCAACGCGCGATCAGCGGCCTTGAGCCGGCCATCGTCACCCAGGTGAAAAAAGATGGCGTGCAGGTGCTGACCCGCACCGGCGAGGCGCATGTGGCGTGGGACAGCATGAAGTGGGCGCGCCCGTTCCTGAACACCAACAGCATGGGCGCGATGCCCAAGCAGCCGTCGGACGTCGCGCAAGTGGGTGATTTGATCCGCGTGCAGCGCCAGCCGGATGACAGCCTCAAGTTCAGCCAGGTGCCGCTGGCCCAGGGCGCCCTGGTGTCGCTGGACCCACAGAACGGCGCCATCCGCGCCCTGGTGGGCGGCTTCGCCTTCGAGCAGAGTAACTACAACCGCGCCACCCAGGCCAAGCGCCAGCCGGGCTCGAGCTTCAAGCCGTTCATCTATAGCGCTGCGCTGGATAACGGCTACACCGCCGCCAGCCTGGTCAACGATGCACCGATCGTGTTTGTCGACGAGTACCTGGACAAAGTCTGGCGCCCCAAGAACGACACCAACACCTTCCTCGGCCCGATCCGTATCCGTGAGGCGCTGTACAAGTCGCGCAACCTGGTGTCGATCCGCTTGCTGCAGGCGATGGGCGTAGGCAAGACCATCGATTACATGACGCGCTTTGGTTTCGCCAAGTCCGACCTGCCGCCGAACCTGTCCCTGGCGTTGGGCACCGCGACCCTCACACCGATGGAGATCGCCACCGGCTGGAGCACCTTTGCCAACGGCGGCTACAAGATCGCGCCTTACCTGATCGACAAGATCGAAAGCCGCAATGGCGACACCCTGTTCACTGCCAACCCGCCGCGCGTGCCGGGTGATGTGGTCAACGGCGTGGCGGCAACTGATGGCCTGGCGGCACCGAGCAACGGCGGTATCACCATCGAGCCAACGCCTGGCGCTGCGCCCGCTGCCAACGCCGCCACTACCGAACCGCAGACGCCCGCCGTGGCCGAGCGCATCGTGGATGGCCGTACCACCTATATCCTCAACAGCATCCTCGAGGACGTGATCAAGAAAGGCACCGGCCGCCGCGCGCTGGCCTTGGGCCGCGCCGATATCGCGGGCAAGACCGGTACCACCAACGAATCCAAGGATGCGTGGTTCTCTGGCTACAACGCCGACTACGTGACCACCGTGTGGACCGGCTACGACCAGCCTGAAAGCCTGGGCCGCCGCGAATTTGGTGGCACCGTCGCGCTGCCGATCTGGATGAGCTACATGGGTGCGGCCTTGAAAGACAAGCCGCTGCACACTCAGCCGGAGCCGGAAGGCATTCTCAGCCTGCGCATCGACCCGGTCAGTGGCCGTGCGGCATCGCCAAGCACGCCGAATGCGTACTTCGAACTGTTCAAGAGCGAAGACACGCCACCGTCGGTCAATGAGCTGGGCAATGGCGTTGCACCGGGCAGCCCGCTGCCGGCGGATGAAGGCGCGCCGATCGATTTGTTCTGAGCAAGCCCTCAAGCCAATGAGGTCTAAATGTGGGAGGGGGCTTGCCCCCGATAGCAGTGGATCAGCCAACTTATTGGGTGACTGACACACTGCTATCGGAGGCAAGTCGAATCGTCGCACCGCCCCTCCCACATTTGGATGTCTATCAGGCTGACGACAATCACCCGCCACGAAAAAGCCCCGACTCGCGAGAGCCGGGGCTTTTTGTTGGTGCGCTACAACGGCTTAGCCGTTGAACACATCATCCACGCTTTGCAGCGGGTAGTGCTTAGGATACGGCAGGGTGGCCACACCGGTCTCGATGGCAGCTTTGGCCACGGCATCGGAGATCAGGGTGATCAGGCGCTTATCCATTGGTTTCGGAATGATGTACTCACGACCGAAGGCCAGTGGAGCACCACCGTAGGCGTCGCACACGTCCTGAGGCACCGGCAGCTTGGCCAGTTCGCGCAGGGCGTTGGCGGCAGCTACTTTCATCTCTTCGTTGATGCGCTTGGCACGCACGTCCAGGGCACCACGGAAGATGAACGGGAAGCCCAGCACGTTGTTGACCTGGTTCGGGTAGTCCGAACGGCCGGTGGCCATGATCACGTCGCTACGGGTGGCGTGTGCCAGTTCCGGGGAGATTTCTGGGTCCGGGTTGGAGCAGGCGAACACGATCGGGTTGGCCGCCATGGACTTGAGGCCTTCGGCGCTCAGCAGGTTCGGGCCGGACAGGCCAACGAACACGTCGGCACCGTCGAGGGCGTCAGCCAGGGTGCGCTTGTCGGTCGCGTGGGCAAACATCGCCTTGTACTGGTTCAGATCGGTACGCTCGGACTGAACAACGCCCTTGCTGTCGACCATGAAGATGTTTTCCAGCTTGGCGCCCATGCTCACCAGCAACTTCATGCAGGAGATGGCCGCAGCACCGGCGCCGAGGCAGACGATCTGCGCATCAGCCAGGGTTTTGCCAGCGATTTCCAGGGCGTTGATCATGCCGGCGGCGGTAACGATCGCGGTGCCGTGCTGGTCATCGTGGAATACCGGGATGTCGCACTGCTCGATCAGGGCCTTTTCGATCTCGAAGCACTCAGGTGCCTTGATGTCTTCCAGGTTGATGCCACCGAAGGTGATGGAAATGCGCTTTACGGTGTCGATGAAAGCCTGCGGGCTCTCGGAATCAACTTCGATGTCGAAAACGTCGATGCCGGCAAAGCGCTTGAACAGCACGCCTTTACCTTCCATGACTGGCTTGGAGGCCAATGGGCCGAGGTTACCCAGGCCCAAAATCGCGGTGCCATCGGAAATCACTGCAACCAGGTTGCCTTTGCCGGTGTACTTGTACGCCAGTTCAGGGTCGCGGGCGATTTCACGTACGGGCTCGGCCACGCCAGGGCTGTAGGCCAGCGACAGGTCGCGGGCAGTGGCAGTGGCTTTGGTGAGCTCTACACTCAGCTTTCCTGGACGAGGATGGGCATGATATTCGAGAGCGGCAGTTTTCAAATCAGACATATCGGCATTCCGCTTTTACTGTTGGTCGACGGACCGCCGAGGATACGCGTGTCGCAAAGCCCCTACAAGACTGGTCAGTCACAGGTGTCAAGGCCCCGCAGCGACGTACTTTAGTCTAAAGCCACGGCGCACAAGGGCTAGACTGTTCACAATCGCCTTAAAAAATGTCTACAATTTTTTCTTAATACATCGATTTGAGCATGCCGGGGTCGGTCAGCGGGAGCAGCCAACGCGCCTGGCCGCTTTTCAGGTTGCCGCGCCGGGATCGATCCAGCACCCAGCCACGCGCCTCGATGGTCTTGCCTTGCAGACCATTGAGCTGGGCCACATCGAAGCGGCTGGCCAGTTCGGGGGCAACGCGTAATACCAGTGAGCCCTGCAATTCGATCCAGATTGTGCCTCGATTGCGTTCGATCTTGCTCACCCGGCCACTGACCAGCGCAAAGCCCGATTGCTTGAGTTGCGCCACGCCCAGCACCGGCGACTGCCGCCACAGGCCCACCTGCGCCGTACGCGCACTCTTTTCGGCGGCCTGCTGGCAGGCGACAAGGTCGATATTCGGCGCGACGCCCACCTGGAACCCCAGGCCCTCGGCCAGCAGTTGCGCCTCCAGGTTCTCACCGTTGGCGCCATAAAGGTGGGCCAGCGTGCGGCCGTAGCGGTCCTTGCCCTCGCGCCCGGGCACCAGGCCGACGCGACCGCCACTGGCCGCCACCAATGCCTCAAGGCGCTGGCGAGCCGCCACGGCATACGGCTCGTCACTGCGGCCTTTTTTGCCGGTTTCCGGCGCATTAAGGCCGATCATGCGCACGCTGCGCCCGTCCTTGAGGCGCAGCGTGTCGCCATCCACCACCCGCTGCACCTCAACCTGCGCCAGCGAGGCCGGCGCCGGGCAGAACACCGCAGCTTGGGCGGCGGGCAGCCAAATCCCAGGCACAAAAAAGGCGCCCGCAAGGGACGCCTTTTTTAACAGCTGGCAAAAGCCCATAAGGCTTTTGAGCCTTACTCTGCTGGAGTAGCAGCAGGCTTCTTGCCGAAAGCACCAAAGCGATCAGCAAAGCGCTGTACACGGCCGCCGGTGTCCAGAGTTTTCTGCTTACCGGTGTAGAACGGGTGGCACTCGTTGCATACGTCAGTACCCAGTGGCTTGCACAGGTTCGAACGTGTTTCGAACTTGTTGCCGCAGCTGCAGGTTACTTCGATGGTTTCGTACGCTGGATGGATATCGGCTTTCATGGCACTTCCTCGGGCTAGCGTGCCGCCACTCGACACTATTGTCGAATACCGCACGTAATTAGGCCGCGGATTCTACCAGACCTTTTTAATCGCGCAAGCGGCGACTCCTATGGTTTGCGCCTATAAAAGCCCCTTTCATCAGAAAATATCCGCGACATTATCCACCTATGTGGCGAGCGGGCTTGCCCGCGTTGGGTTGCGAAGCAGCCCCAAAACCTGCCACCGCAGCTTGTCTGAAAAAAACCGGTGCTCTTACTGGGGCCGCTTCGCAACCCAACGCGGGCAAGCCCGCTCGCCACACTAGCCCGGTCGCCACATAAGCGCGTTGCTTGCGATTGCGGGTTATAGGCAGTTGTGTAGATACCAATGCCGCCGGTCTGCTAGGCTCCCGCCCCTGCGCCACCGCCTGCCTATATAGATGAGACTCCTCGCGTGCCCGACGCCATTTTGCGCCTAGCCCTGCCCTCGCCCCTGCGCCGCCTGTTCGATTACCGGGCCCCGGCCGGCGTGCTGCGGGCGCAGTTGCAGCCAGGCATGCGCGTACGGGTACCGTTTGGTCGGCGGGAAATGATCGGCATCCTCATAGAGGTCGCCGACCACAGTGAAGTCCCGGCAGAAAAGCTCAAACCCGCGGTGGCCATCCTCGATGCCACGGCGCCGCTGCCGCCCGCGCTGTTCAAGCTGTGCCTGTGGACCGCCCAGTATTATCAGCACAGCCTGGGCGACACCCTGAGCTGGGCGCTGCCGGTATTGCTGCGCCAGGGCGAATTGGCCGAAGCGCGCCAGGAGCGCTTCTGGTCGATGGTGCCCGAGGCGCGCTTCGACGACCCGCGCATCGCCCGAGCCCCGCGCCAGCGTGAAGCCCTGGCAACCCTGGCCCAGCATCCCCACGGCGTGGCCCATCAGCTGTTAAGCAAGCTGATACTGAGCAAAGACAGCCTCGACCTGCTGCTGGCCAAGGGCCTGGTACAGGTTGAAATCCGCAAGCATGCGCCCGACGCACGCCACGAACACTGGCTGGCCCAGCCGGAATTGCCGCTGAACCCCGAGCAGCGCGCGGCCTATGAGGCCATTCGTGCCGGTTTCGACAGTTTCCACGCGTTCCTGCTGGCCGGCGTCACCGGCAGCGGCAAGACCGAAGTGTATTTACAGTTGATCCGCGAAACCCTGCAGGCTGGCAAGCAGGCACTGGTGCTGATCCCCGAGATCAACCTGGGCCCGCAGACCCTGGCGCGCTTCGAACAGCGCTTCAACGCGCGCATCGCGCTGGTGCACTCGGCGGTCAACGACCGTGAGCGCCTGGAAGCCTGGCTGGCCGCGCGGGACGGCGAGGCCGACATTATTATCGGCACCCGTTCGGCGCTGTTTACGCCGATGAAAAACCCCGGGCTGATCATCATCGACGAGGAGCACGACGGCTCCTATAAACAGCAGGAAGGCCTGCGTTACCACGCCCGCGACCTGGCGCTGGTGCGGGCGCGCCAGGAAGACATTCCGATTGTGCTGGGCTCGGCCACGCCGTCCCTGGAAAGCCTGCACAACGCCTACACCGGCCGTTACGGGCTCCTACGCCTGAACGAGCGCGCCGGTGGCGCCAAACAACCGCGCTTCCTGCGCCTGGACGTCAAAAGCCGCCCGCTGGACAGCGGCATTTCCGGGCCGATGCAACAAGCCATCGGCCAGACACTCGCCGCTGGCCAGCAAGTGCTGGTGTTTCTCAACCGTCGCGGGTTTGCGCCGACTTTGTTGTGCCATGACTGCGGCTGGATGTCCGAATGCGAACGCTGTGACGCGCGCATGACCGTGCACCAGCGCTACGGCGAACTGCGCTGCCACCATTGTGGCCATGTGGAACGCGTGCCGCGAAACTGCCCGCAGTGCGGCAAAGTCGACCTGCGCCCTGTCGGCGCGGGCACCGAGCGCGCCGAAGAACGCCTGGGCATTCTGTTTCCGGATTACCCGGTGCTGCGCGTCGACCGCGACAGCACCTCGCGCAAGGACGCGATGAACCAGCTGTTCGCGACCATCCAGAAGGGCCAGCCGTGCATCCTGGTGGGCACACAGATGCTTGCCAAGGGGCACCACTTTCCACGGGTGACGCTGGTGTCGATTCTCGACGCCGACGGCGGCCTGTTCTCCGGCGACTTCCGCGCCAGCGAGCGCATGGCGCAGCTGATCGTGCAGGTTGCCGGTCGCGCGGGGCGTGCCGAAGAGCCGGGCAAGGTGATCATCCAGACCCACCTGGCCGACCACCCACTGCTGATCCAACTGACCGAACAAGGCTACTTCGCCTTTGCCGAACAAGCCCTGAGTGAACGCCGCGCCGCCGGCCTGCCGCCGTTTGCGCACCTGGCACTGTTGCGCGCCGAAGCCCACAAGCCGGGCCAGGCCGAAGGTTTTCTGGATGAGGCGTGCAGCGTCGCCGAAGGTTTGCTGGGCGAGCTGGGTCTGAGCGGCATCGAGTTGCTCGGCCCGGTGCCCGCCCCCATGGAGCGCCGCGCCGGGCGTTATCGTGCTCAGCTACTCTTGCAGGCAACCTCCCGCGCGCCGCTGCATCGGCTATTAAGTAGCTGGTTGCTTGCGCTGGAGCAAATGCCAAGTGGCCGGCAGGTGCGATGGTCGCTGGATGTAGACCCGGTAGATTTGTATTGAATACTAGTTGGGGGGGGGGAGCTTGCCCCCGAGGAAGTGGGAACCACCCCCAAAAGGTGGGCGCGAGCGGGGCTGCAGAGGGGGAGAAGGCTCCCTCGCCACAGCAAGCTCCCTTGCCACAGGTTAATCGTCCGTGAAGGTCCTTCGAAGGTTGGCAAGCCAGCCCTCGCCACGGATAATGCCCAGTTTTTCCACCTGCGCATCGCGCGCCGCCGCTTGCGGTCGAAAGAGAACACCATGAAAGACACCATTCGCCAGCTGATCCAACAAGCCCTCACCCAACTCGTCAACGAAGGTGTGTTGCCTGAAGGCCTGTCGCCGGCGATCCAGGTGGAAAACACCCGCGACAAGACCCACGGTGACTTCGCCAGCAATATCGCGATGATGCTGTCCAAGCCTGCGGGCATGAAGCCCCGCGACCTGGCGGAAAAAATCATCGCCGCGCTGCCTGCCGACGACAGTGTGACCAAGGCCGAGATCGCCGGCCCCGGGTTCATCAACTTCTTCCAGAACACCCAGGCGTTGGCCGGCCGTCTCGACGCGGCCCTGGCCGATGCCCGCGTGGGCGTGCGCAAGGCCGGTCCGGCCCAACGCACCGTGGTCGACTTGTCAGCGCCTAACCTGGCCAAAGAAATGCACGTTGGCCACTTGCGTTCGACCATCATCGGCGACGGCGTGGCGCGGGTATTGGAGTTCCTCGGTGATGAGGTCGTCCGCCAGAACCACGTTGGCGACTGGGGCACGCAGTTCGGCATGCTGATGGCCTACCTGCAGGAAAACCCGATCACCAGCGACGAGCTGTCGGACCTGGAAAACTTCTACCGCGCCGCCAAGAAACGTTTTGACGAGTCGCAAGAGTTCGCCGACCGCGCCCGTGGCCTGGTCGTCAAGTTGCAAGCCGGTGATGCCGAATGCCTGGCACTGTGGACCAAGTTCAAAGACATTTCGCTGTCCCACTGCCAGAAGATCTACGAACTGCTCAACGTCAAGCTGACCATGGCCGATGTGATGGGCGAAAGCGCCTATAACGACGACCTGATCAACGTGGTCAATGACTTGAAGGCAGCGGGCATGTTGGTCGAGAGCAACGGCGCCCAGTGCGTGTTCCTCGAAGAGTTCAAGACCGCCGACGGCGAGCCGCTGCCGGTGATCATCGTCAAGGCCGATGGCGGCTATCTGTACGCCACCACTGACCTGGCGGCTGTGCGCTACCGCAGCGGCGTGCTGAAAGCTGACCGCGCGCTGTATTTCGTCGACCAGCGCCAGGCCCTGCACTTCCAGCAAGTGTTCGAAGTGGCGCGCCGCGCGGGCTTCATCACCCACCCGATGCACATGGAGCACATGGGCTTCGGCACCATGAACGGCGCCGATGGCCGCCCGTTCAAGACCCGCGACGGCGGCACCGTGAAGCTGATCGACCTGCTGACCGAAGCCCAGGACCGCGCCTACAGCCTGGTGAAGGAAAAGAACCCGGAGCTGGCCGAGGCCGACCTGCGCAACATCGCCCGCGTGGTGGGGATTGGCGCGGTGAAGTACGCCGACCTGTCCAAGCACCGCACCAGCGACTACAGCTTCAACTTCGAGCTGATGCTCAACTTCGAAGGCAACACCGCGCCCTACCTGCTGTACGCCTACACCCGTGTGGCGGGCGTTTTCCGCAAGTTGGGCAAGGACTTCAGCGAAGTTGAAGGCCAGATCGTGCTCGATGCCCCGCATGAACAGGAACTGGCAGCCAAACTCGCGCAGTTCGGCGAAGTGCTGAACAGCGTCGGCGAGAAAGGCACCCCGCATATCCTGTGCACCTACTTGTACGAAGTCGCCGGTCTGTTCTCCAGCTTCTACGAGAACTGCCCGATCCTTTCCGCCGACGACGAAGCCCAGAAGCAGAGTCGCCTGCGCCTCGCCGCACTGGCTGGACGGACCCTCAAGCAAGGCCTGGAGCTGTTGGGCCTGGAAACTCTGGAGCGTATGTAAGTTGGCTGCCAAGAAAAAACCTGCACCCAAGCGCGGCGCCAGCCGCTACCAGGCCCCGGCCAAGAAGCCGATTCCGGGCTGGTTGTGGATGGCGATCGGCCTCACGGTCGGCGCGTTCATTGTGTTTCTGATGAAGCTCGACCCCGGCCAGGGTGACGACGTCAAACGCGTCAAACAGGAGCAGCAGAAAGCCACGAAAATGGCCGAAGCCAACAAGACCGCGCCGAGCCCGACTGCACCGGTGAAGCCTAAGTACGATTTCTACACCCTGCTGCCGGAATCGGAAGTGATCGTGCCGCCGGATGCCGTGCCGGAGAAAACCCTGCCGACGCCGCAAGTGCCGACCACCCCGGTCACCCCGGCGGAAGCGGCGAAGATCGACACAGCGCGCGCCCAGGCTGCCCTGGCCGGGATCACCCCACCACCGCCGCCACCGGTCGCCGAAACCAAGGCAGCGCCGGTGACCAAGTTCTTCCTGCAAGCGGGCTCGTTCCCGAAACAGGCGGATGCAGATCGTGTGCGGGCACAGATTATTCTGCTCGGCCAGACGGTGACGGTGGAATCCGGCACGGTGAAGGACGCCACCTGGTACCGCGTGCTGGTAGGCCCGTTCAGCAACCGCGAACAGCTGACCGTGGCGCAGAAGCAACTGGCGGGCGCAGGCTTTAGCAACCTGTTGTTACAACAACGCCAAAGCCGCTGATCCCAGCCTTACGCTGGTCAAAATGTGGGAGGGGGCTTGCCCCCGATGGCGGTAGATCAGTCAATATTTTCGGCGACTGACACACCGCTATCGGGAGCAAGCCCCCTCCCACATTTGGTTTTGGGGTGTTCATGAAAATGTGTAAAACACATAAGCACCACTCGTCCGTACACCCCTCCTACGGTTGAAATCATTCCCACCACCCCCATATCAGTTTCCATCAGGGCATTTTCGCCCCGCTGCGTGGAGACTCTCCCCTTGACCACCATCGTTTCAGTACGTCGCCACGGCAAAGTCGTCATGGGCGGCGACGGCCAGGTTTCCCTGGGCAATACCGTGATGAAAGGCAACGCCAAGAAAGTGCGTCGCCTGTACCACGGCCAGGTGCTTGCCGGTTTCGCCGGCGCTACCGCTGACGCCTTCACCCTCTTCGAGCGTTTCGAAGGCCAGCTGGAAAAACACCAGGGCCACCTCGTGCGCGCCGCCGTCGAACTCGCCAAAGAATGGCGTACCGACCGCTCCCTCAGCCGCCTGGAAGCCATGTTGGCCGTAGCCAACAAAGACGCCTCCTTGATCATCACCGGTAACGGCGATGTGGTTGAGCCTGAACATGGCCTGATCGCCATGGGTTCCGGCGGTGGCTACGCCCAAGCGGCCGCCAGCGCACTGTTGAAGAAAACCGACCTGTCGGCCCGCGAAATCGTCGAGACTGCCTTGGGCATCGCCGGTGATATCTGCGTGTTCACCAACCACAACTTCACCATTGAGGAGCAGGACCTCGCCGAGTAAGCCGTAGGCTTATTTGCGCTTGAGGCCGCCAAACACTATGTCCATGACTCCCCGCGAAATCGTCCATGAACTTAATCGCCATATCATCGGCCAGGACGATGCCAAGCGCGCCGTTGCCATCGCGCTGCGTAACCGCTGGCGCCGGATGCAATTGCCCGAAGAACTGCGCGTTGAAGTAACGCCCAAGAACATCCTGATGATCGGCCCGACCGGCGTCGGTAAAACCGAAATCGCCCGGCGCCTGGCCAAGCTGGCCAATGCGCCGTTCATCAAGGTCGAAGCCACCAAGTTCACCGAAGTGGGCTATGTGGGCCGTGACGTCGAGTCGATCATCCGTGATCTGGCCGACGCCGCCTTGAAGCTTTTGCGCGAACAGGAAATGACCAAGGTCAGCCACCGCGCCGAAGACGCCGCCGAAGAACGCATCCTCGACGCCCTGCTGCCACCGGCGCGCATGGGTTTCAACGAAGACGCGGCACCGACCTCCGATTCCAACACCCGCCAGCTGTTCCGCAAACGTCTGCGTGAAGGCCAGCTGGATGACAAGGAAATCGAGATCGAAGTCGCTGAAGTTTCGGGCGTCGACATTTCCGCGCCGCCTGGCATGGAAGAAATGACCAGCCAGCTGCAGAACCTGTTCGCCAACATGGGCAAGGGCAAGAAGAAAAGCCGCAAGCTCAAGGTCAAGGAAGCACTGAAACTGGTGCGCGACGAAGAAGCCGGGCGCCTGGTGAACGAGGAAGAACTCAAGGCCAAGGCCCTGGAAGCGGTCGAGCAGCACGGCATCGTGTTTATCGACGAGATCGACAAAGTGGCCAAGCGCGGCAATTCCGGCGGCGTCGATGTGTCCCGTGAAGGTGTACAGCGCGACCTGCTGCCGCTGATCGAAGGCTGCACCGTGAACACCAAGCTGGGCATGGTCAAGACCGACCACATCCTGTTTATCGCTTCCGGCGCATTCCACCTGAGCAAGCCAAGCGACCTGGTGCCGGAGCTGCAAGGCCGCCTGCCGATTCGCGTGGAGCTCAAGGCGCTGACCCCGGGCGATTTCGAGCGCATCCTCAGCGAGCCGCATGCATCGCTGACCGAGCAGTACCGCGAGCTGCTGAAAACCGAAGGTTTGGGCATCGAGTTCCTGCCGGACGGTATCAAGCGTTTGGCGGAGATTGCCTGGCAGGTCAACGAAAAGACCGAGAACATTGGTGCTCGCCGCCTGCATACGCTGCTTGAGCGCTTGCTTGAGGAAGTGTCGTTCAGCGCCGGCGACATGGCCGGCTCGCAGAATGGCGAAGCGATCAAGATAGACGCGGATTACGTCAACAGCCACTTGGGCGAATTGGCGCAGAACGAAGATCTGTCGCGCTACATTCTGTAAGCCTTAACACAGGGCCGCTTTGCTTTACTGTGGGAGGGGGCTTGCTCCCGATTGCGGTGTATCAGTATCAGATGTACTGACTGACACACTGCAATCGGGAGCAAGCCCCCTCCCACATTTTTAAGCCGGTTTATTCAGGATCACCTCATATGGCCAAGTTTCCTACTGCTGTAAACCTGCACAAAACCTCCAACACCCTCGGCCTCACCTACGGGCCCGATGAGGTGTATCAACTCCCGGCCGAACTGCTGCGCACCCACTCGCCTTCCGCCGAGGTCCAGGGCCACGGCAAACCCATCCTGCAATTCGGCAAGCTCAACGTTAAGTTGATCAAGATAGAACCGGCCGGTCAGTACGCACTGAAATTGACCTTCGACGACGGGCATGACAGCGGACTTTTCACCTGGGACTACCTCTACCAATTGGCCGTGCGTCAGGACGCGCTGTGGGCCGATTATCTGGCTGAGCTCAAGGCTGCCGGCAAAACCCGCGACCCGAGCGAGTCGGTCGTGCGGCTGATGCTCTAGCCCAGGCTTCTTGCTCTTTAGAGCGCATTTTCTAATTTCATCTGCTTGAATGCCCTGTCGCGTGGCCAACGATTGGCCCGCTTGCGAAAAAAATTAAACTCGGGTAACCAATGGAACTGGCAAGTTCCCTGCATTTGACGATGTGGTATCAACGGTCACCCGAGTCGCAGTACCTGGCGTGTGTTGTGTAGCCAAAGCTGGTGCGCAGCGGTACCCGGTACTCGTCTTTCGGACAATGGAGCGTCGTAGATGAGTAACAAGAACAACGATGACTTGAAACGCCAGGCCTCGGAAAACACCTTGGGGCTCAACCCGATCATCGCGTTACGTAAAAAGGACTTACTCGCCTCGGCGAAGATGGTGCTGACCCAAGCCATCAAGCAACCGCTGCACAGCGTCAAGCACGTCGCCCACTTTGGCGTCGAATTGAAGAACGTGATGTTCGGCAAATCCGAGCTGGTGCCCGAGAGCGACGACCGTCGCTTTCATGACCCGGCCTGGAGCCAGAACCCGCTCTATAAACGCTACCTGCAAACCTACCTGGCGTGGCGCAAGGAACTGCACGACTGGATCGGCGACAGCAACCTGTCCGAGCAGGACATCAGCCGCGGCCACTTCGTGATCAACCTGATGACCGAAGCCATGGCCCCCACCAACAGCGCGGCCAACCCGGCGGCGGTCAAACGCTTCTTTGAAACCGGCGGCAAGAGCCTGCTCGACGGCCTGTCCCACTTGGCCAAGGACATGGTGCACAACGGCGGCATGCCGAGCCAGGTCAACATGGGCGCGTTTGAAGTGGGCAAGAGCCTGGGCACCACCGAAGGTGCCGTGGTGTTTCGCAATGACGTGCTGGAGCTGATCCAGTACAAGCCGATCACCGAACAGGTGCACGAGCGCCCACTGCTGGTGGTGCCGCCGCAGATCAACAAATTCTACGTATTCGACCTGAGCCCGGATAAGAGCCTGGCGCGCTTTTGCCTGCGCAATGGCCAGCAGACCTTTATCGTCAGCTGGCGCAACCCGACCAAGGCCCAGCGGGAGTGGGGCCTGTCGACCTACATCGAGGCGCTCAAGGAAGCCGTCGATGTGGTCACGGCGATTACCGGCAGCAAAGACATCAATATGCTCGGCGCCTGCTCCGGCGGCATCACCTGCACTGCGCTGCTGGGCCACTACGCGGCGCTGGGCGAGAAGAAGGTTAACGCCCTCACACTGCTGGTGAGCGTGCTGGACACCACGCTGGATACGCAGGTGGCGCTGTTCGTCGACGAGCAGACCCTGGAGGCGGCCAAGCGCCACTCCTACCAGGCGGGTGTGCTGGAAGGCCGCGACATGGCCAAGGTATTCGCCTGGATGCGCCCCAACGACTTGATCTGGAATTACTGGGTCAACAACTACCTGCTGGGCAACGAGCCGCCGGTGTTCGACATCCTGTTCTGGAACAACGACACCACGCGCTTGCCGGCCGCCTTCCACGGCGACCTGATCGAACTGTTCAAAAACAACCCGCTGGTGCGCGCCAACGCCCTGGAAGTGTGCGGCACGCCCATCGACCTCAAGCAGGTCACGGCCGATATCTACTCACTGGCCGGCACCAACGATCACATCACGCCGTGGCAGTCCTGCTACAAGTCGGCGCAGCTGTTTGGCGGCAAGGTGGAGTTTGTGCTGTCCAGCAGCGGGCATATCCAGAGCATCCTCAACCCGCCAGGCAACCCCAAGGCTCGCTACCAGACCAGCGACAGCCTGGCGGGCAAGCCGCTGGAGTGGCAAGAGAACGCGACCAAGCACACCGATTCGTGGTGGCTGCATTGGCAGGCGTGGCAAGCGGAGCGGGCGGGCAAGTTAAAGAAAGCGCCTACGAGTTTGGGTAACAAAACCTATGCCGCGGCTGAGGCTGCGCCGGGAACCTATGTACACGAACGCTAAAGCCCACTTCTTTGGGATTGAAATGGGATCAAATGTGGGAGGGGGCTTGCTCCCGATAGCGGTGGATCAGCTACAGATGCATCAACTGACAATCAGCCATCGGGGGCAAGCCCCCTCCCACATTTAGACCTCACTCCGGCTGTAGGACTTCACAGGGCTTGAACATGCCGCAACCGTTCATCTTCCGTACCATCGACCTGGATGGCCAGACCATCCGCACGGCGGTGCGCCCGGGCAAGCCTCACTTGACGCCGCTGCTGATCTTCAATGGCATCGGCGCCAACCTTGAGCTGGTGTTTCCGTTCGTCCAGGCGCTGGACCCGGACCTTGAGGTAATCGCCTTCGACGTGCCAGGCGTGGGCGGCTCCTCGACCCCGAGGCGGCCGTATCGCTTTCCCGGCCTGGCCAAGCTCACCGCGCGCATGCTGGATTACCTGGACTACGGCCAAGTGAACGCCGTGGGGGTTTCCTGGGGGGGCGCGCTGGCGCAGCAGTTTGCCTATGACTACCCGGAGCGCTGCAAGAAGCTGATCCTGGCGGCCACGGCGGCGGGTGCGGTGATGGTGCCGGGCAAGCCGAAAGTGTTGTGGCTGATGGCCAGCCCGCGGCGCTATATCCAGCCGTCCCATGTGGTGCGTATTGCGCCGATGATTTATGGCGGCTCGTTCCGCCGCGATTCGACACTGGCGGCCGAGCACGCCAGCAAAGTGCGCTCGGCCGGCAAGCTCGGTTATTACTGGCAGCTGTTTGCGGGGCTGGGCTGGACCAGCATCCACTGGCTGCACAAGATCCGCCAACCGACCCTGGTACTGGCCGGCGACGACGACCCGCTGATCCCCTTGATCAACATGCGCATGCTGGCCTGGCGCATTCCCAACGCACAGTTGCACATCATCGATGACGGCCACTTGTTCCTGATCACTCGGGCCGAAGCCGTGGCGCCGATCATCATGAAGTTTCTTGAGGAGGAGCGCCTGCGCGCAGTGATTCACCCGCGACCGGCCGTGTAAGGACTGCACCGCCGGGCAACTTGTCGAGAACCGGCTATGGTTCTGAATTGGCGTGCCTGTTGTTGCCTTGACGAAGGAGTGTTGGCTCATGCGAGAACGACCCGTGACGAACCCGGCGCCCACCCCCGCTGCGTTCATCAATGCGCAAAATGCGATCACCGGCCTGCGTGGCCGGGACCTGCTCTCGACCCTGCGCAGTGTGGCCGCCCACGGCCTGCGCAACCCGGTGCACACTGCCCGCCACGCGCTGGCCCTGGGCGGTCAACTGGGTCGCGTGCTGCTGGGCGAAACGGTGCATGCGCCCAACCCTCACGACAGTCGCTTCAGCGACCCGACCTGGGCCCTCAACCCGTTTTATCGGCGCAGCCTGCAAGCCTACTTGAGCTGGCAGAAGCAGACCCGCCACTGGATCGATGACAGCTCATTGAGCGCCGACGACCGCGCCCGTGCGCACTTCGCCTTCGCCCTGATCAACGACGCCGTCTCGCCCTCCAACACCCTGCTCAACCCGCTGGCGGTCAAAGAGCTGCTCAACTCCGGCGGCAACAGCGTGGTGCGCGGCGTGAGCAACCTGTTTGACGACCTGCTGCACAACCACGGCCTGCCGCGCCAGGTCAGCAAGCAGGCGTTCGAGGTGGGCAAGACCGTGGCCACCACCCCGGGCTCGGTGGTGTTTCGCAATGAGCTGCTGGAGCTGATCCAGTACAAGCCGATGAGCGAAAAGCAATACGCCAAGCCGCTGCTGATCGTGCCGCCGCAAATCAACAAGTACTACATTTTCGACCTCAGCCCGGCCAACAGCTTTGTGCAGTACGCCCTCAAGAACGGCCTGCAGACCTTTATGGTCAGTTGGCGCAACCCGGATGTCCGCCATCGGGAGTGGGGCCTGTCCACTTACGTGGCAGCGCTGGAGGAAGCGCTCAACGTGTGCCGCACGATCACCGGCGCCCGCGAGGTCAACCTGATGGGCGCCTGCGCCGGCGGCCTGACCATCGCGGCCCTGCAAGGCCACCTGCAAGCCAAGCGCCAGTTGCGGCGCATCTCCAGCGCCAGTTACCTGGTGAGCCTGCTCGACAGCCAGATCGACAGCCCCGCCACGCTGTTCGTCGACGAGCAAGCCCTGGAAGCGGCCAAACGCCGCTCTTACCAGCAAGGCGTGCTCGACGGCCGTGACATGGCGCGGGTGTTCGCCTGGATGCGCCCCAACGACCTGATCTGGAACTATTGGATCAACAATTACCTGCTGGGCAAAGAGCCGCCTGCGTTCGACATCCTCTACTGGAACAACGACAACACGCGCCTGCCCGCTGCGCTGCATGGTGACCTGCTGGACTTCTTCAAGCACAACCCGCTGAGCCATCCCGGCGGCCTGGAGGTGTGCGGCACGCCCATCGACCTGCAGAAGGTCACGGTCGACAGCTTCAGCGTGGCCGGCATCAACGACCACATCACGCCGTGGGACGCGGTGTACCGCTCCACGCAGTTGCTGGGCGGCGAGCGGCGCTTCGTGCTGTCCAACAGCGGGCATATCCAGAGCATCCTCAACCCGCCGGGCAACCCCAAGGCCAATTACGTCGAAAACCCCAAGCTGAGCAGCGACCCGCGTGCCTGGTACTACGACGCCAATCACGTCGAAGGCAGCTGGTGGCCGCAGTGGCTGGAGTGGATTCAGCAACGCTCGGGCGTACAGCGCGAAACCCTGACCGCCCTGGGCAACCAGAATTACCCACCGATGGAAGCGGCGCCAGGCACCTACGTGCGCGTGCGCTGAGCTCAACGATCACATTAAGAAGACTGGATGAAGACCCGCGACCGTATCCTTGAATGTGCCCTGCAGCTGTTCAACCAGAAGGGCGAGCCGAACGTGTCGACCATGGAGGTGGCCAATGAAATGGGGATCAGCCCTGGCAACCTCTACTACCACTTTCATGGCAAGGAGCCGTTGGTTCTCGGCTTGTTCGAGCGTTTTCAAAGTGAACTGGCGCCGCTGCTTGACCCACCGGCGGATGCGCAGCTCAAGACCGAGGATTATTGGCTGTTCCTGCACCTGATCATCGAACGCATGGCCCATTACCGGTTTCTGTTCCAGGACCTGTCGAACCTGGCGGGGCGCCTGCCCAAGCTGGCCAAGGGTATTCGCACGCTGCTGACGGCACTCAAGCGCACCCTGGCGTCATTGCTGGCGCGCCTCAAGGCAGCCGGGCAATTGGTCAGCGACACCCAGGCGCTGGGGCAACTGGTGGAGCAGATCACCCTGACCCTGCTGTTCTCGCTGGATTATCAGCGGATTCTCGACCGTGAAGGTGAGGTGCGCGTGGTGGTCTACCAGATCGTGATGCTGGTGGCGCCGCACCTGATGGTGCCGGCGCGGATGGCGACCGAGAAGTTCGCGCTCAAATACCTGGATGAAATTGATTAATACGGTAGGAGTGGGCTTGCTCGCGAATGCGGTGTTTCAGTCAGCACATCGGGTACTGACACACCGTATTCGCGAGCAAGCCCGCTCCCACATTTAAAGTCGAGGGCGTTCTTGAACGTGCGCCAAAAAAAATGCCCGACCTTTGCAGGTCGGGCATTTTTGTGTCCTGAAAAAATCAGGACTGACTGGAGGGCGTCGGGGTTACCGGCGTTGCAGTCGGGGCAGTAGCCGCGTGGCTCGGTGCGGACGCCGAGTTGGCGGTCGAAGCGGTTGGCGCCGGGGTTGCAGGCTTGGCCGCAACGGCTGGCTTGGGTGCAGCTGGCTTCTTGGCTGCTGCGGGCTTTTTCGCTGCAGCAGGTTTTGCCGCTGGCTTGGCAGCCGCAGGTTTTGCGGCGGCCGGTTTGGCTGCAGGTTTTGCAGCAGCTGGCTTGGCAGCAGGTTTGGCGGCGGCGGTTTTAGCCGCTGGTTTGGCGGCTGGTTTTGCGGCGGCCTTGGCGGCGGGTTTTGCAGCCGGTTTGGCAGCGGCTTTAGCGGCCACTGGCTTGGCGGCAGGCTTGGCAGCGGGTTTTGCAGCAGCGGTTTTCGCAGCTGGCTTGGCAGCCGCTTTGGCTGGCGCCTTGGCAGCAGGTTTAGCCGCGGCTTTCACCAGAGGCTTGGCCGCTGCCTTCGCGGCGGGTTTGGCCGCTGCAGTTTTAGCCGCAGGCTTGGCAGCCGGTTTTGCAGCCGCCGTTTTAACCGGAGCAACTTTAGCACCGGTGAGTTTTTCAATTTGCTTGGTCAGAGTATCGACCTTGCTGTGCAGCGTCTTGAGTTCTGCTTTGCTAGGCACGCCGAGTCGCGAAATGGCACTGTTAAGGCGCTTGTCGAAGGTTTCTTCCAACTTGCCCCAAGTGTCAGAAATGCTCGACTTGGCGGAACCGGCAGTGGCCTTGGCCGCTTCAACTTTTTTACCGACCGTGCTCTTGGTCAACTTCTCGGCCTTCTCGCCGTCCTTGACCAAAGTCTCGAAGTATTTACCGCCGTCACTGCTAACCTTCGAGTACACGCCTAAACCAGCAAGCCAGATCTTACGGGAATATTTTTCAACTTCCCCGACCCACGAGCTGCCTTCTTTCTGAGTAGTCTTTTTAACAGCCATCCCGATGTCTCCTTAGTGTTTACGCGCGACACGTTCGAGCAATGCCGTCAGCTCTTCGAGCTTAGCAGAGAGTGTCTCCACGTCATGTTTAGACGCAATGCCAATTCGATTCAAGGCACTGGCAACACGAGTATCAAAAGCTTTTTCAACTTTATCCAGCTGAACTTCTACCAGACCTTTGACAGCGGAGACATTACTCTTTACTTGGTCAATCTGACTGTTGGCGGCACCAAGTTGTTCAATAGCAACTTTTTTACCTTTACTTTCAACATGTTGACCAGTCTTAACCAGCTCTTTGAAGTAGTCGCTGCCCTCGCTTCCAACCTTGGCATAAGCACCAAGACCTGCCAGCCAGATCTTGCGGGCATAGCTTTTAACGTCGCTCAGGGCAGTAGTCTGTGCGTCGATTTTTTTCTTCAGGATAACTTTGGCCATGGTGCACCTCACGCAGAAAAGGGGGGAGGAACGGCCCACAGGAGTTGAGGGCTTGGGCACAAAGTAGGCTGGAAAATTAGAATCGGCACCCTAAGAACATGAGGATCACGCCAGCGCCTTATCCAGGGCTTTCTCGATTTCAGACTTGATGGTGCCACTCATGGCCGACATCAACAGGCCCAGTTCCACATCAATACGCAGCGAATCATCCGCGACGACTACCGTGCCCTTAACCCCCGAACGCTTGAGGTTCAAGGTATCGCCGGACCATGAAGGTTCCAGGCCATATTGCTCCTGGAGTTTGTGCGCCAACTTCTCGGCCTTGGCGCGTGCGCCCTCTTTACCCAGGGAATGTGCACGCTCAACGGTAATACGGGCCATTGCAATGACTCCTCTTTATAACGACTGAAACACCGGCCATGCGGCAAAAAGCCTCGGTGACCGCCTATCTTACCTTCAGCCTTGCCAAGACAAAGCAGGCCTTGGGGATTATCATGTCCCGCATTCTCTTTTGGTGACAGCGATATGACTGATCAGCGCAAAGGCAGCGATGCCGAACCCACCACTCACTTCGGCTTCAAGAACGTCCCGGAAAGCCAGAAAGCGGAAAAAGTCGCTGAGGTGTTCCACTCCGTAGCCGCCAAGTACGACCTGATGAACGACGTACTGTCGGGCGGTATGCACCGCCTGTGGAAGCGTTTCACCATCGAGCTGTCGGGCGTACGCACCGGCAACCGCGTGCTGGACATCGCCGGTGGCACGGGCGACCTGGCGGCCAAGTTCTCCAAGCTCGTCGGCCCTACCGGCCAGGTCGTGCTGGCCGATATCAACGGCTCGATGCTCAAGGTCGGCCGTGACCGCCTGCTGGATAAAGGCGTGGCTGGCAATATCGAATTCGTCCAGGCCGACGCCGAAAAACTGCCGTTCCCCGACAACCATTTCGACTGCGTGACCATCGCCTTCGGCCTGCGCAACGTGACCCATAAAGAGGACGCGATCCGCTCGATGCTGCGCGTCCTCAAGCCGGGCGGTCGTCTGTTGGTGCTGGAGTTCTCCAAGCCGACCAACGCGCTGATGTCCAAGGTCTACGACACCTACTCGTTCGCCTTCATGCCGTTGATGGGCAAGCTGATCACCAATGACGCCGAGAGCTATCGCTACCTGGCCGAATCGATCCGCATGCACCCTGACCAGGAAACGCTCAAGTCAATGATGGTTGAAGCCGGTTTTGACCGCGTGACCTACCACAACATGACGTCGGGCATCGTCGCCCTGCACCGCGGCATCAAGCCCTGATGCTGTTCGCAGGCCTCCTCGCCAGCGTCGAACACGGCCTCAACCGTGTACTGCGCCTGGACAGCACCGCCCTGGCGCGGCTCGCGCACTTGAACGGCAAGGTGATTGCCGTCGACTGCAGCAGCCCCGCCTTGCAGCTGTTTATCCTGCCCAGCGATGAAGGCCTGCTGCTGGCCACCCAATGGGCCGCCGAGGCCGACTGCACCCTGCGTGCGCCGGCAACGAGCCTGTTGCACCTGGCCCTGAGCCGCAACAAGACCGCCATCCTCCACGGCCCTGACGTGCATCTGGAAGGCGACAGCGCGGTGCTGATGGACCTGGCCGCCGTGTTGCAAGATTTAGAGCTGGATTGGGAATACGAACTGTCCCGCTGGATCGGCCCCGTGGCCACCCAGTTGGTCAGCGGGCACCTGCGCAGCCGCTCGCGCTGGTACCAGCAAGGGTTCGCCAGCCTCAACCAGAACCTCGCCGAATACCTGAGCGAAGAGTCGCGCACCCTGGTCGGAGAACGTGAAGCGCAAGCGCGCTTTCGTGAACTCGACAAGGCCAAAATCGACCTGGAACGCCTCGAGGCTCGCTTCGAGCGCCTGAGCCGTTCCCTTGATCCAAGCGATAACGCATGAAGCTGCTCGCCGTCCGCCGTTTGTTTCGTATCCAGCGCGTTGTAATGCGCTACCGCCTCGATGACCTGCTGTTCGCGCTGCCCCTGCCGTGGTTCCTGCTGGCGGTGCGCTATGTGCTGCCGTGGCGCTGGTTTCCGCGCAAGCCGCTGGAGCTGAGCCGTGGCGCGCGCCTGCGCCTGGCGTTGCAGGACCTGGGGCCGATCTTCATCAAATTCGGGCAGATCCTTTCGACCCGCCGCGACCTGCTGCCCGAAGACATCGCCGACGAACTGATGCTGTTGCAGGACCGCGTGCCGCCGTTCGATTCACAGCAGTCTATGAAGCTGATCGAAGAACAACTGGGCCGCAAGATCAGCGATGTATTCAGCCGCTTTGACGTCGCGCCCCTGGCCTCGGCCTCAGTGGCACAAGTGCACGCCGCGCAGCTCAAGACCGGCGAAGAAGTGGTGGTGAAGGTGATCCGCCCGGGCCTCAAGCCGATCATCGGCCAGGACCTGGCGTGGCTGTTTATCCTTGCCCGCGCCGCCGAGCGTTTCTCCGCTGACGCGCGGTTGCTGCACCCGGTGGACGTCGTCGCCGACTACGAAAAAACCATCTACGACGAACTCGACCTGCTGCGCGAAGCGGCCAACGCCAGCCAGCTCAAGCGCAACTTCGAAGGTTCGCCGCTGCTGTACGTGCCGCAAGTGTATTGGGACTGGTGCCGCCCCAAAGTGCTGGTGATGGAGCGCATCTACGGCGTGCAGGTCACCGACCTCGCGACCCTGGCCGACCAGCGCACCGACATGAAGATGCTCGCCGAGCGCGGCGTGGAGATCTTCTTCACCCAAGTGTTCCGCGACAGTTTCTTCCACGCCGACATGCACCCGGGCAACATTTTCGTCAGCACCGTGAACCCGTGGAGCCCGCAATACATCGCGATCGACTGCGGTATCGTCGGCAGCCTCACCCCGGAGGACCAGGACTACCTGGCCCGCAACCTGTTTGCGTTCTTCAAGCGTGACTACCGCCGCGTGGCCCAGCTGCATATCGATTCTGGCTGGGTGCCGGCGGAAACCAAGCTCAACGAATTCGAAGCGGCGATCCGCACGGTGTGCGAGCCGATCTTTGAAAAACCTTTAAAGGATATTTCCTTCGGCCAGGTGCTGATGCGCCTGTTCCAGACTGCGCGGCGCTTCAATATGGAAGTGCAGCCGCAGCTTGTTCTTTTGCAAAAGACCCTGCTCAACATCGAAGGCCTGGGCCGCCAGCTGTACCCGGACCTCGATTTGTGGAACACCGCGCAGCCGTTCCTGGAGCGCTGGATGCGCGAGCGCGTCAGCCCGAAAACCCTGCTGGGCAACCTGCACAGCCAGTTCGAACAGCTGCCGCACCTGGCCAACATGACCCGCGACCTGCTGGAGCGCATGTCCCAGCCGCATGCCAAGGACCCACCGCCGCCGTGGCACAAGCGCAAGGACGACTGGTTCCTGCGCCTGCTGGGCGCGGCGCACCTGGTGGGCGGGGTGATGCTGGCGATTGGTGGGCCGTTGAACCAACTTGGCCACTGGCCGGCAGGCATCATGGTCGCCGTGGGTGTTTATCTGATCGTGCGTCGATAGCCAATCCGGTTATACACTGTCGCAAATTGCCGGAGCCGAACATGAAAGACTGGCTGGATGAGATCAAGTGGGACAGTGACGGCCTGGTGCCGGCCATTGCCCAGGACTACAAAACCGGGCGTGTGCTGATGATGGCCTGGATGAACCGCGAGGCCCTGAGCCTGACTGCCACTGAGCAGCGCGCCATTTACTGGTCACGTTCACGTGGCAAACTGTGGCGCAAGGGCGAAGAGTCCGGGCACGTGCAGACCCTGCACGAGATACGCCTGGACTGCGACGCTGACGTGGTGATCCTGATGGTCGAGCAGATCGGCGGCATCGCCTGCCACACCGGCCGTCACAGCTGCTTCTATCGCGTGTTCGAGAACGGCGAATGGAAGGTCGTGGAGCCGGTGCTCAAAGACCCGCACGCCATCTACTCGGCAGGACACTGAACATGAGCGATACCCTCAACCGTGTGGCCCAGGTGCTGGAAGACCGCAAAGGCGCGGACGCCGACAGCTCCTATGTCGCCAGCCTGTACCACAAGGGCCTGAACAAGATTCTGGAAAAGCTCGGCGAAGAATCCGTCGAGACCATCATCGCCGCCAAGGACGCGCAAATCAGCGGCGATTGCAGCGATGTAATCTACGAAACCGCCGACCTGTGGTTCCACAGCCTGGTGATGCTCGCCCAACTGGGGCAGCATCCACAGGCCGTACTGGATGAACTGGACCGTCGCTTCGGCTTGTCCGGGCATGCCGAGAAGGCCTCGCGCCCGTCCGCTTGAATAACTAAGACTAGAGGATTTGCAGCATGGGCATTTTTGACTGGAAACACTGGATCGTCATTCTGGTGGTCGTGGTACTGGTGTTCGGCACCAAAAAACTCAAGAACCTGGGTACCGACGTGGGCGAGTCGATCAAGGGCTTCCGTAAAGCCATGAACGACGACGAAAAGCCTGCCGACCCTGCCGTCAATCCGGTGCCGCCGGCGCAACCTGTGCACCCGCAGGCCACTCAGCCGATCACCGAGCGTCGTACCTTCGACGTACAGGCTGAGAAAGTCGAAGAGCCAACCCGCAAAGACGTGTGAGCACTGACTAATGTTTGGTATCAGCTTCTCTGAACTGCTCCTCGTCGGCCTTGTGGCCCTGCTGGTATTGGGGCCGGAGCGCCTGCCCGGTGCCGCACGCACGGCCGGCCTTTGGATCGGGCGCCTGAAACGCAGTTTCAACGCCATCAAACAGGAAGTTGAACGGGAAATCGGCGCCGACGAGATCCGCCGGCAGCTGCACAACGAACATATCCTGTCGTTGGAGCAAGAGGCCCGCAAGATTCTTTCCCCGGTACAGGAACCGGCCAAACCGGCGGAGCCTGTGGCCGAGCACAGCATCGCACCGGCCCCCGCCGCCGAAGCGCCGCCCGCCGTTGTCACCCCGACCGAGCCAGCGCCGGCGCCCGTTGCGGCGCCCGCTCCCCATGACCCTACATTGCCGCCGCGAGCCCCATGAGCGCTGATAAACCGGAAAACGACCAGCATATGCCGCTGGTCTCGCACCTCACCGAGCTGCGTACCCGCCTGCTGCGTTGCGTAGCGGCGATCTTCATTATATTTGCCGGGCTGTTCGCCTTTACCCAGCAGATCTACACCTTCGTCTCCACGCCGTTGCGCCAGTACCTGCCGGCCGGCGCGACGATGATCGCCACCGACGTGTCGTCGCCGTTCCTCACGCCGTTGAAGCTGACCATGATGGTTTCGCTGTTCCTGGCGATTCCGGTAATCCTGCACCAGATCTGGGGCTTTATCGCACCGGGCCTGTACAAGCATGAAAAACGCATCGCCGTGCCGCTGTTGGTGTCGAGCATCCTGTTGTTCTACACCGGCATGGCCTTCGCCTACTTCCTGGTGTTCCCGCTGATCTTCAAGTTCTTCGCCGCCGCCACCCCGGCTGGCGTGGAGATGATGACCGACATCACCAGCTACCTAGACTTCGTGATGACGCTGTTCTTCGCCTTTGGCGTGGCCTTCGAAATCCCGGTGGCCGTGGTGCTGCTGGTGTGGATCGGCGTGGTCGACGTCAAATACCTGAAGAAAATCCGCCCGTACGTGATCATCGGCTGCTTTGTGGTCGGCATGATCCTGACGCCGCCGGACATCTTCTCCCAGACCTTGCTGGCCGTGCCGATGTGGATGCTGTTCGAGATCGGCATCCTGTTCAGCGGCCTGATCAGCAAGCGTGGCGAACACCCGGATGACCAACCCGCCGACGACGACCAGCCGCCAGCGACCCAGCCGTGAACCTGCTGCTGTTGGAAGAGGCCGACTTTATCGCGGCCGACCGGGTGGTGCTGCGTGACCGGCGCCTGGTGCATATGCAGGACGTCCACCGCGCGGCGGTGGGCGACAACCTGCGCGTCGGCCGCATCGGTGGGTTGATGGGCAATGCACAGCTGATACGCCTGGATGCCGGTGAAGCCGAGCTGCAGGTCAGCTTTGACCAGCCGCCCCCGGCCAAACTGCCCCTGACCCTGCTGCTGGCACTGCCACGCCCCAAGATGCTGCGCCGCGTGCTGCAAACCGTGGCCGCCATGGGCGTGCCCAAGGTGGTGCTGGTCAACAGCTACCGGGTCGAGAAGAGCTTCTGGCAAACCCCGTTCCTGGAGCCTGAGGCGATTCGCGAGCAACTGATCCTCGGCCTGGAGCAGGCGCGGGACACCGTGCTGCCCGAGATCGTCATCGAGAAGCGCTTCAAGCCGTTCGTTGAAGACCGCCTGCCAGCCATGACCGAGGGCACCCTGGGCCTGATCGGCCATCCCGGCGACTACCCCGCCTGCCCGCGTGGCCTGGATGAGCCGGTGACCCTGGCAATTGGCCCGGAAGGCGGCTGGATCCCTTATGAAGTGGACCTGCTGAGCAAAGCCGGATTACAACCGGTGCAACTCGGCGCACGCATCCTGCGGGTCGAAACCGCCGTCACCGCGCTGCTCGCCCGCCTGTTCTAAACACACTGCAAATCCATTGTGGGAAGGGGCTTGCTCCCGATGGCGGTGTATCAGTCACCCAATGTATTCACTGAACCCCCGCTATCGGGGGCAAGCCCCCTCCCACATTGGTGTAGCTGCGCTACAGAATCCCGCATGCAGGCCGATAACCCTTGAATAAGTCCAAGCCTTGTTCCAGGGGAGTCCGCAACATGTATGGTTGGTTAGCCGAAAAGCTGGGGAATGTCAGGGTAAAAACCAAACTGGGCGTCGGGTTTGGCCTGGTATTGCTGCTGACATTGGTGATCACCTTGACTGGCTGGACCGGTCTGGGCGATGTGATCAGTCGTGGTGACAAGCTGGGCTTTATCTCCAGCCTCAACGGGTTGACCAAGGACTTGCGCCTGGCACGCCTGGACTTCGAAATGCGTCGCGGCGAACAAGGTACCGGGGCGGTCACCGCCCTGCTCACCCAACTGGATAACGGCCTGAAAACCGCCGGCGAGCTGATCGAGCAGCCCAACGACAAGGCCCTGGTGGAACAGCAACAGGACGCCTTGAACCAGTACAAAAAGGCTTTCGCGGCCATGGTCCAGGCCGGCCTCAAGCGTGAAGGCGCGCGCAGCAAGCTCGGCGACACTGCCGACAATGCCGTGGCGAAGATCAACGAAATTGAAAAAAACCTGCTGCAAGGCGACAGCGTCATTCAGTTCAACAGCGTGGTCGACCTGAGCAAGCTGATCCAGCAAGCGCGCTTCCAGGTGCGCGGCTACACCTACAGCGGCAAGGTCGAGGCCGAACAGCCGGCCCTGGATGCCATCGACAACGCCCTCAAAAAAATCACCGAACTCGACGGCCAACTGCCCGCCCAGTACCAGGCCAATCTGCAGGAGGCCAGCGTCTCGCTGCAAGCCTACCGCGCCGCCGTCAGCCAGTACCGCGATTCCCAGGTAGCCAGCGCAGAGGCCCTCAAGACCATGGTCGCCCAGGGCGATACATTGTTGGCCCACAGTGAAAAACTCACCGCCTCCCAGACCGTGGTGCGCGACACCGACGCCGCAGAAGCCAAATACCTGTTGCTGCTGGTCACGGCGCTGGCGCTGATCCTGGGCCTGGTCGCGGCCTGGGCCATCACCCGTCAAATCACCCTCCCGCTCAACCAGACCCTGGCGGTCGCCGAGCGCGTCGCCTCAGGCGACCTGAGCCACAACCTGACCTCCCTGCGTCAGGACGAACTGGGCCAGCTGCAGCGCGCCATGCAGAGCATGAGCGTGGGCCTGCGCGAACTGATCGGTGGCATCAGCGACGGCGTGACCCAGATCGCCAGCGCCGCCGAGCAGCTGTCAGCAGTAACCGAACAGACCAGCGCCGGGGTCAACAGTCAAAAGGTCGAGACTGACCAGGTGGCGACCGCCATGAATGAAATGGCGGCCACCGTGCAAGAAGTGGCACGCAACGCCGAAGAAGCCTCTGAAGCCGCAGTGGCTGCCGACCAGCAGGCGCGCGAAGGCGACAAGGTGGTCGGTGAAGCCATCGCCCAGATCGAACGCCTGGCCACTGAGGTGGGCAACTCCACCCAAGCCATGGGCGATCTCAAGCGCGAAAGCGACAAGATCGGCAGCGTGCTCGATGTGATCAAATCCGTGGCCCAGCAAACCAACCTGCTGGCGCTCAACGCCGCGATTGAAGCGGCACGTGCCGGTGAAGCCGGGCGGGGTTTTGCGGTGGTGGCCGACGAGGTACGCAGCCTGGCCCAGCGCACCCAGAAGTCTACCGAAGAGATCGAGGAGCTGATCGTCGGCCTGCAGAGCGGTACCCAGCAGGTGGCGACCATCATGGACAACAGCCGTGACCTCACCGACAGCAGCGTCGAACTGACCCGCCGCGCCGGTAGCGCCCTGGGCAACATCACCCGCACGGTTTCGACCATCCAGGCGATGAACTCCCAGATCGCCACCGCCGCCGAGCAGCAAAGCGCGGTGGCCGAAGAGATCAACCGCAGCGTGCTGAACGTGCGTGATATCTCGGAGCAAACGGCGGCAGCCAGTGAAGAGACGGCGGCGTCGAGCACCGAACTGGCGCGCCTGGGCAACCACCTGCAAATGCTGGTCGGCCGCTTCCGGGTCTGACACCCTCCCCCCGCGCGGCGGCCTGTCTTGGGCCGCCGCCTGCAACCTCTGAAATTTCCTACGCGCTTTTCAGGCCCGCCCCACCGTCAAGAGCACTAGCGTTCAAGCCAGTGCTATTCACTTGCCGGAGGTCGACCATGCTGCGCCGAATGACTCATCTATTGGGTGACACCCGTGTCACCCTCAAACTGGCCCTGGGATTTTCCGTGGTCCTGGCCCTGAGCCTGGTGATTGCCGTAACCGGCTGGCAGGCCCTGGCCGCCTCCCTGTATCGCTCGCAAACCCTGACGCTGCTCGCGCAACTGGCCGTGGCTGGCGAGGAAATGCGCGCCGACAGAATCGTCTACCGCACCCTGGATGACACCAACAGCCTGAACAAATTGAGCGTGAGCCTGGAGAAAATCGACACGTCCCTGGCGGCGCTTTCCGACCGGCTCAGGGCGTCGGAAGCGATTGCTTACCTGCAGGAAATGACGCGTATTTCCACCACGTTCAAAACCACCCTCAAGGACGTGCCCACACTGGCTGGAAACCGCGAGACGGCCCGCGAACAACTCAAACAAAGCTCCACCCGCACCGGTGACGTACTGGCGCAACTGGCCAGCGATTTGCCCAACCAGGAAGATGAAAAAGCCCTCGACGCTATCGAAAGCCTGCGCCAGGCGATCGAGCAGGCCGAGGACCGCGCCCAAAGCCCGGCCTGGGCCGCCGATTCGCTGGACGCCTACACCCAGGCCGTCAGCGACGCCGAGCGCAACCTTGAACTCAGCGAGGCCGCCGTGGCGAAACTGCCGGTGGACAGCGCCGCGCTGAAAAACACCCTGCTGGGCATTCGCACCCAGCTCACGCGCCTCAAGGAAACCCAACTCACCACCGAAAATACCCAAAACCAGTTGGAGCAACAGTTGGATCAGTTGCTCCGCCAGAGCGACCTGCTGAGCCAGGACCAGACCCAGCGACGCGACCGCGAAGCCGAGCAGGCCCGCACCCAAACCCTGGGCATCACCGCAATCGCCCTGCTGTTCGGCGCCCTGTCGGCCTGGGTGATTGCCGGGCAAATCGTGAAGCCGTTGCGCATCGCGTTATCAGCCGCCAATCGCATTGCCGAGGGCGACCTGAGTCAGGACACGCACACCCGGCGCAAGGATGAGCTGGGCCAGTTGCAAAACAGCATGAGCCAGATGACCCAGAACCTGCGGGAGCTGATCGGCAATATCAGCAGCAATGCCCGGCAGATCGCCAGCGCCGCCGAGGAGCTTTCTGCGGTGACCCAGCAAACGCGCACGGGGGTAAATAACCAGCGTGAAGAAACCGAGCAAGTGGCGACGGCGATGAACCAGATGCTGGCTACCGCCCAGGAGGTGGCCCGCCACGCAGAAGCAGCGTCGCTGGCGGCCGGTCAGGCCCATCAACAGACAGAACTGGGCGGCCAGGTGGTGACGGATGCCGTGGCGCAGATCGAACACCTTGCCCATGAGATGGCACGCTCAAGCCAAGCGATGCTGGGGCTGCAACGGGAAAGCCAGAAGATCGGCAGCGTGCTTGATGTGATCAAGTCGGTGTCCCAGCAAACCAACCTGCTGGCGCTTAACGCAGCAATCGAAGCGGCCCGCGCCGGCGAGGCCGGCCGAGGTTTTGCGGTGGTCGCCGATGAGGTGCGCAGCCTCGCGCAGCGCACCCAGCAGTCGGCCGAGGAAATCGAAGAGTTGATCGGGGGGCTACACGGCGGTACACAACAGGTGGCCGACATCATGGACCACAGCCGCGCCCTGACCGACAACAGCGTCGGCCTGGCCCGCAATGCGGGGGACGCACTCACTGAAATCGCCCGCACCGTGGCAGTGATCCAGGAAATGAACCCGCAGATTGCAGCGGCGGCCGAGGAGCAAAGCGCGGTCGCCGAAGAGATCAACCGCAGCGTGCTGAAGGTGCGGGACGTCTCGGAGCAAACCGCCGCCGCCAGTGAACAGACGGCGGCAGCAAGTCAGGAGTTGGCACGGCTGGGAACGGATCTGCAGCAGTGCGTGGGGAGGTTCAAGGTGTGACCTCCCAGGTGTTGGAGGTTAAAGCACCTGACGCAGGAATGCCTGGGCCCGTGGGTCTTTTGGCGCGTCGAAGAACTCGGCGGGTGCCGCATCTTCCAGCAGCTTGCCGTGGTCGAAGAACAACACGCGGTCGGCTACTTCGCGGGCAAAGCCCATTTCGTGGGTGACGCAGACCATGGTCATGCCTTCCAGCGCCAGGGTCTTCATCACATCCAGCACTTCGCCGACCATTTCCGGGTCGAGTGCCGAGGTGGGCTCATCGAACAGCATCACCTTGGGCTCCATCGCCAGCGCCCGGGCAATCGCCACGCGCTGTTGCTGGCCGCCGGACAAGCGCGACGGGAACTCGTTGGCCTTCTGCGCAATGCCGACCTTTTCCAAAAGCGCCATGGCCTTGGCCTCGCGCTCCTTTTTGCCACGCTTGCGCACAACTTTTTGCGCCAGGCACAGGTTTTCCAGCACGGTCATGTGCGGGAACAGGTTGAAGTGCTGGAACACCATGCCGACTTCGCGGCGATAGGCATTCACGTCGGTTTTCGGGTCGGCCAGTTGCAGGCCGTCGATGCTCACCGAACCCGAGTCGAATTCTTCCAGGCCATTGAGGCAGCGCAGGAAGGTCGACTTGCCGGAGCCGGACGGGCCGATCACGACCAGCACTTCACCCTTGGCCACCTGGGTGGTGACGTTATCCACCGCGCGCACCACATGGCCACGGGTGTCGAAGACTTTTACCAGATCGCGGACTTCAATCACTTTGCGCGAGCCTCCGCTCAAGCCGGCTGGCCATTTTCGACAGCGGCAGGTTGATCAGCAGGTACAGGCCTGCCACGCAGAACAGGATTTCAAACGGCGAGAACGAGGTGGTGATCACTTCGCGGCCGCTTTTGAGCAGTTCGGTAATCGCGATCACCGACACCAGGGAAGTGTCCTTCACCAGGCTGATGAATTGCCCCGCCAGCGGCGGCAGCACGCGCTTGAACGCTTGCGGCAGCACCACATGACGCATCGACTGGCCTGCACTCAGGCCCAGGGAGCGCGCGGCTTCGTTCTGACCACGGGTGATGGACTGCACGCCCGCACGCACGATTTCGGCCACATAGGCGCCGGTGAACAGCGACAGCGCGGCGATCCCGGCAAACTCGCGGGACAGGTTCAATACCGTGCCGATAAAGAAGTAGAAAATGAAGATCTGCACCAACAGCGGCGTCCCGCGCACCAGTTCGACGTAGATCGTCGACAGGTCGCGCAAGGTCGGGTTATTTGACAGCCGGCACAACCCGGTCGCCAAACCAATCGCCAGGCCCAGGATGCCGGACACCACTGACAACCACAACGTGGTCCACAGGCCCCACATCAACGGCCCCAGCGCCCAGTGCCGGGTCACGCCGACCACATCGCCTTCGGCCACGTCGTCGCCGCGTGCCACTTGCAGGCTGTTGTCCGCCACCGTCAGCGTTTGCAGGGCGCCCGCGTCGTTGCGCAAGGTAACTTCAGCCACATCGCCTTTGCGCACCAGCTCAACGACGGTGGAGATGTCGGCTGCGCGCTGGGACGTTTCGGCCTGATAGACGAAGTATTGCGGCACGCGGTTCCAGCGCCACTCGTAGGACATCAACGAGGTGGCGTAGTACAAGGCGCCGGCCAGGCCGACCAGCACGACCACGGTCAGCAGGTGCCAGGGCCATTGGGCTTTTTTCTGTTTCATTTCACTTTCCGGGATATGTGTCGCCTGGCAGGCCGTCATCGGGGGCAAGCCCCCTCCCACATTTTGAGTTGTGAACACCTTCAAAGGTGGGAGGGGGCTTGCCCCCGATGAAGTCGGCTCGGTGTCAGCCCTTATTCCATGTCCTTGAGCCACTCGGAGCTCTTGAACCACTTGTCATGGATGCGATCGTAGGTGCCGTCGTTGCGGATCTGGTGCAGGAAGTTATTGATGTAGTTGATGCTGTCGTAATCGCCTTTCTTCAGGCCGAAGGCCAGCGGTTCGAAGGTGAAGGGTTCTTCCAGGAACACCAGCTTGCCGTTGCCGACTTTTTTCTCGGCAACCACGTTGTACGGCGCGTCATACACAAAGGCGTCAGCCTTGCCGTTGACCACGTCCAGCACGCCTTCCTGTTCGTTGTCATAGCCGTGGTACTTGGCTTTGGAAATCAGCTTCTTGGCGACCATCTCACCGGTGGTGCCGAGCTTGGAAGTCAGGCGGTACTTCTCGTCGTTCAGGTCTTTGTAGGACTTGATGGTGCCTTCCAGGTCCTTGCGAATCAGCAGGGTCTGGCCGACCACGATGAAGGGTTCGCTGAAGTTCAGGCGCAGGTTGCGCTCCTGGGTCAGGGTCATGCCGCTGCCGATCATGTCGAACTTGCCGGTCAGGAACGCCGGGATAATCCCGTCATAACCCGTGGACACCAGCTCGAGCTTGACGCCCATGGACTTGGCCATGGCCTTGAGGATGTCGACTTCGAAGCCGATGATTTCACCGCGCTTGTCGGTCATTTCAAACGGCATGTAGGTCGGGTCCATGCCGACTTTCAGCGTGCCGCGCTTGACCGCATCATCGATGGCGCCGGCCTGGGCCGCATTCGCAGCCACCAGTGCAGTGACGCCTAGCAGCAGCATCGAAAGATACTTTTTCATCATCAAGTCCCCTGAACGATTCTTATGAGGTCGGCGCGCAAAAGGGCTGCACCATTTCGGGGTGCGATCCTAACCCACTCGCTGCCCGGCACAAAGGTTTCACGGGTAATTGTTATGGCGTATGTCGGATAGGCACTACAACGGTGCAGCCGAGCGCAGGAGATAGACCGATCAGGCAACCTGCGCAGCGCTGGGCTGATGTGTAAAAAGTTATGACCATCAGTAGATCTCGGTGAGCCAGGCAGTGTCGCTGAACCACTTGTCGTGCAGCCGATCGTAAGTCCCGTCCTGGGCCACCTGGCTGAGAAAATGATTGATCCAGTTGAGGCTGTCGTAATCACCTTTGTTCAAGCCGAACGCCAACGGCTCATAGGTGAAAGGCTGCTCGAGCGCCAGCAACGCGCGGTTCTCCGGGCGGGTCATGGCGATCAGGTTGGAGGGCGCATCATGGATAAAGGCATCGGCCTTGCCCTCCACTACCTGGCGCAGGCCTTCTTCGGACGTGGCAAAGCTGCTGAGCCGGGCTGCGCCCAGGAAACGTTGTGCAGCAGCCTCTGCGGTGGTGCCTTGTGTGGCAGCGATGCGGTAACCGGCCTCGTCCAGGTCTTCGATACTGGACACCTTGCCAGCCAGGCTGGGGTGCATCAGCACGGTCTGGCCCACCACGATAAAGGCGTCGCTGAAATTCAGCTTGAGGTTGCGCTCCTGCGTGACGGTCATGCCGCTGCCAATCAAATCGAATTGTTTGGCCATCAAGCCCGGCAGCAACTCGGTATAGGGCAACGCGACCAACTCAAGCTCGACGCCCAGGGCACGGCTCATCGCCCGGAGCAAATCGATCTCGAAGCCGACGATGCGCCCCTGTTTGTCAGTCATTTCGAAAGGCACGTAATTGGGGGTCGTGCCGACTTTCAGCACGCCACGCCGCACGGCGTCGTCGATGGCCCCCGCCTGCACCAGGCTGATGTGAAGCAATGCAGCAGCGCCTGCCAGCAGTGCCAAGCAAAAGCGTTTGTTCATGAATACCCCGCGACCACGTCAAATTCGGGGCGATGCTAACCCAGCCTCGGGCCCGGCAATATGCCTTGGGGGAGGGTCTTTTGTTTCGAAATAACAAGGCGTCAGGGCGACGAGGAAGGAGGTTGAAACGCTGTAGGACCAGCGCCTCAAACGCCCCCTAAGTTGACCCTAGGGGGCGTCTGAATCAGGCCGGTTGGGCCTGGGACGACAGCGGTTGCAGTGGCAGCAACGGCGCGTGCGGATCGGACTTGATCGAATCACGCCAAGCGGCGAGCCATTCGGCATGCCCTTCGCTCCACACCTGCTCGTGCAGGCGACCCAGGGCCACCGGGTCGCTGAGCAAAGCCAGGCGCTCGCCGTTGTTGAGGCCGGCCGGGCCGACTTTCAACGCGTGACGCACACGCTCGGCGCGCAGGTACTCGATCGGCTCCGCTTCACGGTGACGCGAGGTCGCCAGGGCGCAGGCCAGGGCATTCTGCTGCGGGTCGACCACCGAACGCACAAAGCCGTCATTGAGGGCGTGCCAACGGTTTTCGTGGGTGTACTTCTCGGTCGACAGCAACGCCTGCGGCGGGTTGTACTCCTCAGGGATCAGGAACAGGCTCTCGTCGCGGGACTTGAGGCCCAGCTTGACCCGGCTGGAAATCACCGACACCGGAATCGACAGCATCAGCGAACCGACGATCGGAATCAGCCACCACAGGAAGCTCGGGTTCAGCCACACCACCAGCAGTGCCCAAAGGAAGCCCAGCAGCGTTTGCGGACCGTGGCGTTTGACCGCCTCGCTCCATGGCGTGGAGTCGTCGTCACGCTGCGGCGAATTCCAGGTCGCAGCCCAGCCGAGGAACGCGGCCAGCACGAAACGCGTGTGGAAAATCATCCGCACCGGCGCCAGCAGCATCGAGAACAACATCTCCAGCAGCATCGACAAGGTTACCTTGAACTTGCCGCCGAACTCTTTCGCGCCCTTGGCCCAGATCAGGATGATGCTCAGCAGCTTAGGCAGGAACAACAGCACGATAGTGGTGGAGAACAGCGCCACCGCCTTGTCCGGATGCCATTGCGGCCACAGCGGGTACAGCTGGCGCGGCGCCATGAAGTACTGCGGCTCCATCAAGGTGTTCACCGCCAGCAACGCCGTCGACAGCACCAGGAAGAAGAACCACAACGGCGCCGACAGGTAAGACATCACCCCGGTCAGGAACACCGCGCGGTGCACCGGGTGCATGCCCTTGACCAGGAACAGGCGGAAGTTCATCAGGTTGCCGTGGCACCAGCGACGGTCACGCTTGAGTTCGTCCAGCAGGTTCGGCGGCAGTTCTTCGTAGCTGCCCGGCAAGTCGTAGGCAATCCACACGCCCCAGCCGGCACGGCGCATCAGCGCGGCTTCAACGAAGTCGTGGGACAGAATCGCACCGGCGAACGCACCCTTACCCGGCAACGGCGCCAAGGCGCAGTGCTCGATAAACGGCTTCATGCGGATAATTGCGTTGTGACCCCAATAGTGGGATTCACCCAATTGCCAGAAGTGCAGGCCAGCGGTGAACAGCGGGCCATACACGCGGGTGGCGAACTGCTGCATGCGCGCATACAGGGTGTCCATGCCCGACGCACGCGGCGCGGTCTGGATAATCCCGGCATCCGGCGTGGCTTCCATCAGGCGTACCAGGCTGGTGAGGCATTCGCCACTCATCACGCTGTCGGCGTCGAGCACTACCATGTACTTATAGTCACCGCCCCAGCGACGGCAGAAGTCGTCGAGGTTGCCGCTCTTGCGCTTCACACGACGGCGGCGACGGCGATAGAAGATCTTGCCAAAGCCACCGGCTTCGCGGCACACGTCGAGCCAGGCTTGCTGCTCGGCGATGCAGATGTCGGCATCGTTACTGTCGCTGAGCACGAAGAAGTCGAAGCGATCCAGGTCACCGGTAGCGGCGACCGATTCGAACGTGGCGCGCAGGCCCGCAAACACACGCGGCACGTCTTCGTTGCAGATCGGCATCACCAGCGCGGTGCGCGCGTCTTTCGGGATCGGCTCGTCGCCGGCACTTTTACCGGAGATCCGGTATTTATCGTGACCGGTGAGCAACTCGAGAAAGCCCATCAGCGCGGTCCAGAACCCGGCCGACACCCAGCAGAACAGAATCCCGAACATGATCAGGATGCTGGTTTGCAGGGCGTAAGGCAGTACCTGAGTCGCGGTTTGCAGCAGGGTCTGGTTGCGGATCTCGTCGAAGTCGACCAGCGACCAACCCTGGTACGGCATGATGCCTTTCATGTACCAGCCAGCCACGATGGTCTGGCCGAGCATGAGCACCAGCAGGATGTAACGGCGGATCGAACCGACGGTGCGCCAGCGCGCAGCCGGCAGCACGCGTTCATCTTTCGGCGGCTTGGGCGGGTTGGTGCGACCGGTCATACGGCGCCAGCCGCGTACCAGGATATTGGTACGCCACGGCTCCGGTACGACCTTGGTGCGACGAATCGGCGGCGTGGCCTTGAGGCACACGCGACCGCTGGCGTCGAGCGCCAGCATTTCGGCGTCCTGCAGTTCTTCGGCCGTGTTGAGGGTCAACCGCCGGCCAACCGAGGCTTGGGCGGCGTCAGCCGGCGCATCGAACGTCGAGGACGCCAAGCGCTGATGCAGCTCGCTGAAGGATGAGCAGCCTGCCAGTTCGGCGCGCTGCTCAGCGGTCATCGGGAGATGCGCCAGATACTCGGACAGAGTCTCGGGCGTGACTTGAGAATTACTCATCGGCAGGCAACTGATAGCTCCAGGTTTCGGTCAGGACTTGCTCGGTCTTGATCGGCTCCGGTGTGGCTGGGGCAGCTTCTGGCTGCTTGGCTTCCTTGTCTTTCGCGTCTTTCTTGGCCTGCTTCTCGTGCTGCTTGGCCAGTACTTTGTCGGCCTTGAGCACTTGGCTCGAGACTTTTTCCGGCTCAGGCTGAGGAATGTCCTGCACCAGGGCCGCACGCATTTCGGTCGGCTTGCCTGCGTCCTTGATTTTCATACGCAGGGTCAGGCGCCAGCCTTTGGTGTGTTCGTTGTAACGCACGCTGTTTTCGACCAGCTCAGCGTTATCACCGACGCTCACCTGGCTGCGCACCGGAGCGTCCGGCAGCAGTTTTTTCAGGGACGGGCCTTCGAAGTCCACCAGGTACGCGACGCTGCCATCCGGCTGACGGATCAGGTTGGATTGCTTCACATCACCGGTGGAACGCAGGGTCTGCTTGACCCAGGCGCTGTCCGGCGAATGGAACGCGGCATCGTCCAGGGTCCAGTGCAGGCGGTAGGCGACATCCAGCGGCTTGCCGACTTCCGGCAGTTCGGCCGGGCTCCAGAAGGCCACGATGTTGTCGTTGGTTTCGTCGGCAGTCGGAATTTCTACCAGGTCGACGGAACCCTTGCCCCAGTCGCCTTCAGGCTCGATCCAGGCGCTTGGGCGCTTGTCGTAGTTGTCGTCCAGGTCTTCGTAGTGGCTGAAGTTGCGGCCGCGTTGCAGCAGGCCGAACCCGCGCGGGTTTTCTACGGTGAAGTTGCTGACCGACAGGTGTTTAGGGTTGTTCAGCGGGCGCCAGATCCACTCGCCATTCCCGGCATGGATCGACAGGCCGCTGGAATCGTGCAGCTCACGACGGTAGTTAAGCACTTTGGACGGCTGGTTGGCGCCGAACAGGAACATCGAGGTCAACGGGGCAACGCCCAGCTTGCTGACCTTGTCGCGCAGGAACATCTGGGATTTGACGTCCACCACGGTGTCGGTGCCTGGACGCAGGATCAGGCGATAGGCACCCGTGGCGCGTGGCGAATCCAGCAGGGCAAAGATCACCAGGTGCTTGTCGCCAGGCTTGGGACGTTCGATCCAGAACTCGGTGAAACGCGGGAATTCTTCGCCGGACGGCAGCGCGGTATCGATCGCCATGCCACGCGCGGACAGGCCGTACACCTGGTCCTTGCCGACGACGCGGAAATAGCTGGCGCCGAGCATGGTCATGATTTCGTCTTGCTTGTCGCCCTTGTTGATCGGGTACAGCACACGGAAACCGGCATAACCCAGCTGTTCGGTGGCCTTGGGATCAACCTTGACGTCGCCGAAATCGAAACGCGACGCGTCGTATTTGATTTCCTGCACGCTGTCAGCGGTGACTTCGTTGATTTTCACCGGTGTATCGAAATGCATACCCTGGTGATAGAAGGACAGCTTGAACGGGGTATTTTGATCGGCCCACTCGGCTTTGTCGGTACGGAAACGAATCTTCTGGTAATCAGCGAATTTCATCTCGCGGAATTCGTTCGGCAGATTGCTGCGCGGAGCTTCGTATTTCTGCCCGGCCAGCTCTTTAGCCTTGGCCGACACATCATCCAGACTGAATGCCCACAGCTGACCCGCGCCGAACAGGCAAAACAGGGCGGAGCCCGTTACCAGGGCGTTACGTAACCGTTTGGCAGACAATTTTGGTGCATTACAGGGACTAACAATCACGAGCAACCCTCGCCGAAAACAGATCAAAAAACCAACGGCCAGCTATCTATATGCCAGGTTGGCGAGCATTGTTCCGACTGCATTGGATCAGAATGATTCCCCAATGGCCGTCGGACAAGTCTCTACCTAAGTCAAAAATGGACCAACCAACGCTGATCCCCGTAGCGCGCGATTATCTAGTAGCCCGCGAAACAACGCACCAGGGACAACGAAGTATTTGTAGCGAAACCCTGCGTTTTTAGGCATTAAAGTCGTTTTTAATACATTCATGTCTGCAACAGGAAGGTCACGGGGCCATCATTGACCAAATGCACCTGCATATCGGCCCCAAAACGCCCCGACGCCACCTTGCCATGCAATTGTTGCGCTTGTAACAACAAGTGATCAAAAAGCGCCGCTCCCAGTGCCGGAGGGGCCGCTGTGGAGAAGCTTGGGCGCAGCCCGCTTTTGGTGTCCGCCGCCAGCGTGAACTGCGACACCAGCAACAAACCGCCCTCAATGTCTTTCAACGACAGGTTCATCTTGCCGCCGTCGTCGCTGAACACCCGGTAGTTAAGCAGCTTGTGCAGCAGTTTGTCGGCGCTCTCGGGCGTATCAGACGGTTCGACGGCCACCAGTACCAGCAAACCCTGGTCAATCGCGCCGACGGTTTCGCCCTCTACCTCGACCCGGGCGCCACGCACCCGTTGCAACAGACCCTTCATGCTTCTTCTGGCGGCAGATCAAGCAGGCGCCGTGCCATTTCGCCAGTGGCGCGCACCAGCGCGTCGGTGATTCCCGGCTCGGACGCCGCATGGCCCGCTTCGCGGATCACCTGCAATTCGCTGTTGGGCCAGGCCTGGTGCAGCTCCCAGGCGTTGTCCAGCGGGCAGATCATATCGTAGCGGCCATGAATGATTACGCCAGGCAGATGGGCGATCTTGTGCATGTCGCGAATCAGCTGGTTGGGCTCCAGGAAGGAGTTGTTGGTGAAGTAGTGGCACTCGATACGCGCAATCGACAGCGCGCGCTGAGGCTCGGAAAAACGTTCCACATGCTGCGGGCTCGGGCACAGGCCCAGCATGCGCCCTTCCCAGCCGGACCACGCCTTGGCGGCATGCATCTGGGCGATCTGGTCGTTGCCGGTGAGGCGCTTGTGGTAGGCCGCGATCATGTCGTGGCGCTCGTCGGCCGGGATCGGCGCGAGGTAATCCTGCCAGTAATCCGGGAACAGGCGGCTCGCGCCCTCTTGGTAGAACCAGTGAATGTCCTGAGGGCGGGCGAGGAAAATACCGCGCACGATCAGGCCATGCACGCGCTCGGGATGAGTTTGCGCGTAGGCCAGGGCCAGGGTCGAACCCCATGAGCCGCCGAACAGCACCCATTTTTCTATGCCCAGGTGTTCGCGAATGCGCTCAAGGTCGGCGACCAGGTCCCAGGTGGTGTTGTTTTCCAGGCTGGCGCGCGGGGTGGAACGGCCGCAGCCGCGCTGGTCGAAGGTGACAATGCGGTACAGGTTCGGATCAAAATAGCAGCGGCTCTGGGCGTCGCAACCGGAGCCTGGGCCACCATGGATGAATACGACGGGCAAGCCTTCGGGGGAGCCACTTTCATCGACATACAGCGTGTGGGTGTCATCGACGGCCAGATCGTGCCGGGCGTAGGGTTTGATCTGCGGGTACCAAGTCTGCATTGCGCGCTCCGTAGGGGGTCGGGTTCATCCCTGGGGGGACGTCTTTTATTTTGCCGTCTGGCACTATAAACCCGAATTGTGCAATGAGCATGTCCTTGAGTACTTAGACCTGTGTCAGCAGTTCGCCATGCCGGTATTTAAAGAGGGCGGGGTCACCCGGCGAGTGGTGTGGGCGAGGTCGGCATATGACTGCGCACGCGGTGAGGGCCACGGGGTGGTCGCGTAGCCACTGCCTGGCCACGTTTTGGGCGACCATCTGGCCGCTTTCGCGAGCAAGCCCGCTCCCACACTTGACCGAGTTCAACTATGAGAATGCGTTCAAAATGTGGGAGGGGGCTTGCTCCCGATAGCTATTTCAGCAACACCGCAAATCACCGGTAATGCCCACGCCCCCAAGCCAGCAACCCTTCCAGCAATTGCTTTAATACGACCCGCGTCGGTTCGGCCAAGTCGGGCCGATAGCGGAACGGCTCGAACTCTTCCATGTACGTGCTCTGGCACAACTCCAGCTGCACCGCGTGGATATCCTGCGCCGGGTCGCCATAGTGCCGGGTGATGTGCCCGCCCTTGAAACGCCCGTTGAGCACGTGGGTGTACTGCGGATGGGCGGCGCAGATGGCTTCCAGCTGGCTGGCGAGTTGCGGGTCGCACGCGGCGCCATTAAAGGTGCCGAGGTTGAAGTCCGGCAGCTTGCCGTCAAACAGGTGTGGGATCACCGAGCGGATCGAGTGCGCGTCGAACAACAGCGCATAGCCAAACTCGGCCTTGAGCCGCGCCAGCTCCTCTTGCAGCGTACGGTGATACGGGCCCCAGATTTTCTGCAGGTAACTGGCACGTTCGGTCTCGCTGGGCGCCAGCCCTTCGCGGAACAACGGCACCCCGTCGAACAGCGTTGCCGGGTACAGCCCGGTGGTGGCGCCGGCGTACAGCGGCTTGTCGTCCGCTGGGCGGTTCAAATCGATGACAAACCGCGAGTACTCCGCCGACAGGGTGCTGGCGCCCAGTTCCTCGGCAAAGTCATACAGCGTTGGGATGTGCCAGTCGGTGTCCGGCAGGCTGTGCGCCTCGGGGATCAACCCGGCGTCCACCGCCGGCGTCAGGCGCAGGCCGGCGTGGGGCATGCTGATCAGCAGCGGCACGCGGCCTTGTTTGAAATTCAGAACCTTATCCACAAGCAGTACTCCTCACACAGTAACGTCGACGCCGTGGCGCACCACGCGTTTATCCAGCTCGCCACCCAGCCAGTAGGCCAGGTCGGCCGGGCGATCGATCTGCCAGGCGACAAAGTCCGCGACCTTGCCGACTTCCAGCGAGCCATGGGTGTCGCCCAGCCCGAGGGCGGTGGCCGCGTGTTGCGTGGCGCCGGCCAGGGCTTCTTCCGGGGTCATGCGGAACAGGGTGCAGGCCATGTTGAGCATCAGGCGCAACGACAGCGCCGGCGAAGTGCCGGGGTTGAGGTCGCTGGCGATGGCGATCTTCACCCCATGCTTGCGCAGGGCCTCCATGGGGGGCAGCTGGGTTTCGCGCAGGAAGTAGAACGCGCCCGGCAGCAGCACGGCGACAGTGCCGGAGGCGGCCATGGCGATGGCGTCTTCTTCTGTCATGAACTCCAGGTGGTCCGCCGACAACGCGTGGTAACGCGCCGCCAGGCTGGAGCCGTGCAGCGACGACAGTTGCTCGGCGTGCAGCTTCACCGGCAGGCCAAGTTGCTGGGCAACATTGAATACCCGCTCTACCTGCTCGGTGGAAAACGCCAGGTACTCGCAGAACGCATCCACCGCATCCACTAACCCTTCCGCTGCCAAAGCCGGCAGCATTTCATTACAGATATGCTCGATGTAGTCGTCGGCGCGGTCCTTGTACTCCGGCGGCAACGCATGGGCCGCCAGGCAGGTAGCGCGCACGCTGACCGGCAGCGCTTCGCCCAGGCGCCGCGCCACGCGCAGCATTTTGCGTTCGTTGGCCAGGTCCAGGCCGTAGCCGGACTTGATCTCCACCGTGGTCACGCCATCACGCAACAGACTGCGCAGGCGCTTGCGAGCACTGTCGAACAGTTCATCTTCAGTGGCCGCACGGGTAGCGCGCACGGTGCTGGCAATACCGCCACCCTTGGCGGCGATCTCGGCGTAGCTCACGCCTTCAAGGCGTTGCTCGAACTCGCCGCTACGATTGCCGCCGAACACCGTGTGGGTGTGACAGTCGATCAGCCCCGGGGTTACCCACGCGCCTTGCAGGTCATGGACCTGGGCGTAATCGGCGGTCGGCACCTGGCTGCGCGGGCCGACCCACTCGATCAGCGAGCCGACGGTGACCAGGGCGGCATCCTCGATGATCGAGTAGTTGCCCTGCGCCATGGTGGCGACGTGGCAGTGTTGCCAAAGCGTTTTCATCCCACCCTCCTCGGTTACAGGCTTGGCAGCAGCGTGGCCGGCACCAGCTCGTTCAGGCAACGGCTGGCGAGCAGCTCAGTGGCGGCGATGATGTCCGGGGCGAAGAAGCGGTCCTTGTCATAGAACGCGACTTTGTTGCGCAGGATGGCGCGCGCTTTTTCCAGCTTGGGCGAGGTTTTCAGGCCTTCGCGCAGGTCCAGGCCTTGGCACGCGGCCAGCCATTCCACGGCGAGGATGCCGCGGGTGTTTTCAGCCATTTCCCACAGGCGCTTGCCGGCAGCTGGCGCCATCGACACGTGGTCTTCCTGGTTGGCCGACGTCGGCAGGCTGTCCACGCTATGGGGATGGGCCAGCGCCTTGTTCTCGCTGGCGAGCGCGGCGGCGGTAACCTGAGCGATCATGAAACCGGAGTTGACCCCGCCATTGCCGACCAGGAACGGCGGCAATTGCGACATGTGCTTGTCCATCATCAGCGAGATACGGCGTTCACTCAGGGAGCCGATTTCGGCGATGGCCAAGGCCATATTGTCGGCGGCCATGGCTACCGGCTCGGCGTGGAAGTTACCGCCGGAAATCACATCACCTTCGGCAGCGAACACCAGCGGGTTGTCCGACACGGCGTTGGCTTCCACCACCAGCACCTCGGCGGCCTGGCGGAACTGGGTCAGGCAGGCGCCCATGACTTGTGGCTGGCAACGCAAGGAGTACGGGTCTTGCACCTTGTCGCAGTTCTGGTGCGACTGCGACACCTGGCTGCTGTCGCCGAGCAGGTCGCGATAGGCCGCAGCCGAGTCGATCTGCCCACGTTGGCCACGGGCTGCATGAATGCGCGCATCGAACGGCGAGCGCGAACCCAGCACGGCTTCGACGGTGAGGCCGCCACAGGCCAATGCACCGGCGAACAAGTCTTCGCCTTCGAACAGCCCGCGCAGGGCATAGGCCGTGGACACCTGGGTGCCGTTGAGCAGCGCCAGGCCTTCTTTGGCGGCGAGGGTCAGCGGCGTCAGGCCGGCGACTTTCAGCGCGTCGGTGGCTTCCAGCCATTCGCCCTTGTAGCGCGCCTTGCCTTCGCCCAGCAGTACCAGGGACATGTGCGCCAATGGCGCGAGGTCACCGGAGGCACCCACCGAACCTTTCAGCGGAATGTGCGGGTACACCTCGGCGTTGATCAACGCGATCAGCGCGTCGATCACCTGCCGACGAATCCCGGAGAAGCCACGGCTCAGGCTGTTGACCTTGAGCACCATGACCAGCCGCACCAGCGCGTCGCTGATCGGCTCACCGACGCCCGCAGCGTGGGAGAGCACCAGGGAACGCTGGAGGTTTTCCAGGTCTTCACTGGCGATGCGGGTCGAGGCCAGCAGGCCGAAGCCGGTGTTGATGCCGTAGGCGGTGCGGTTCTCGGCGAGAATCTGCTCCACGCAGGCCACGCTGGCCTCGATCGGGTCGGATGCGCTGGCATCCAGAGTGAGGGTTACCGGCTGCTGGTAGATGGCCCGCAGTTGGGCAAGGCTCAGTTGGCCCGGGATCAGGTTTAGGGCAGTCACATTCATGCTCCTTTTGAATTATTTTTCAGTGCAAATCGGGAAAGGTTTGATGCAGCAACGCGGTGTCATTGAGCAACGCGGCGGTGGTCGCGATGTCCGGCGCGAGCCAGCGGTCCTGCTCGTAGGCAGGCACCACTTCACGCAACAGGCGCCAGGCGCTGCCGGTGCCCGCACCAAAGCGCTGCGCCTGGAGAAATTCGAAGGCCTGGGCCGCCAGCAGGTATTCGATGGCCAGAATCTGGGTGACGTTGGCCAACAACTGATGCAGCTTGAGCGCGGCATTGGTGCCCATGCTGAGGTGGTCTTCCTGCAGGCCCGAGGTGACAAAATTGTCGAGCACCGCCGGCTGCGCCAATTGGCGGTTCTGCCCGCACAAGGACGCGGCGACGTACTGCACGATCATCATCCCCGAGTTGACCCCGGGGTTGCTCACCAGGAACGCGGGCAAACCGCTGACGTGCGGGTTGATCAGGCGGTCCAGACGGCGCTCGGCCACCGAGCCGATTTCAGCCATGGCGATGGCGAGCATGTCGGCGGCCAGTGCCACGGACTGCCCGTGGGGGTTGGCCTGGGACACCACGCGGTAGTCGCCCGGCGTGCCGAGCAGCAGCGGGTTGTCAGTGGCGCTGTTGAGTTCTGTCTCGATCTGGCGGGTGGCGTGTTCCACCTGGTCACGCGCCGCGCCGTGGATCTGCGGGATCGAACGGATGCTTAGCGCGTCCTGCGTGCGGACGCCCTGGCTGCTGGCGATGACTTCACTGCCGTCGAGCAACGCGCGCAGGTTGATGCCGACATGCTGCATGCCGGGGTGTGGCTTGAGGGCAATGATGGCTTCATCGAAGGCATCGATCTGCCCGCGCTGGGCCTCGAAGCTCATGGCGCCGATCACGTCGGCCCATTGCAGCAGGTGATGTGCATCGGCCAGGGCCAGGCAGCTCAGGCCAGTCATGCACGGCGTGCCGTTGACCAGGCACAGGCCGTCCTTGGCGCCGAGCACCACAGGCTGCAAACCTTCTGCGCTGAAGGCGTGTTGCGTCGGGACAATTTGGCCCCGGTAGCTCACGTGCCCCACACCCAGCAAAGCCACACCGACGTGGGCCATATGGGTCAGGTAACCCACCGAACCCTGGGACGGCACTTGCGGCGTGATGCCGTGGTTGAGCAGCGCCAGCAACGCATGCACCACCTGCGGATGCAGCCCGGAGTGGCCGTGGCTGTAGTTGATGACGGCCGCGCAAATGATCGCGCGGGTTTGCTCATCGCTCAGCATCGGGCCGACGCCACAGGCGTGGCTGAGCAGGGTGTTGCGCGACAGCTGGCTGAGTTGCTCGCCCTCAAGCGACACATTGCACAGCGCGCCGAGGCCGGTGTTGACGCCATAGGCGCGCTCACCGCTGCTGACGATGCGCTGCACGATGGCCTGGGCATTGTCGATGCGCGCCCAGGCCTGGCCCGAGAGTTCGAGCTGCGCGCCATGACGGGCGACGGCGACTACGTCCTGCCAGCGCAATGGGGTGTCGGCGATGGTGATTTTTGCTGCCTGGGACATCTTCATACCTTCTTTAATTCTTGTGCAGCTTCACTGGCCCTATCGGGGGCAAGCCCCCTCCCACCTTTGATCGTGTTCACAGTTCAAAAGGTGGGAGGGGGCTTGCTCCCGATGAGGCCAGTAGCCTCACCACAAAACCTGGCTCACACCACCGCAGCGCGCCGCTGAACAAACCGGTCGACATACTCATCCGCCGGCGAATGCAGGATCTCCCGAGGCGTGCCGACCTGGATCAGCTTGCCGTCCTTGAGGATCGCAATGCGGTTGCCGATGCGCACGGCCTCGTCGAGGTCGTGGGTGATAAACACGATGGTTTTGTGCAGGGTCTTTTGCAGCTCCAGCAACTGGTCCTGCATCTCGGCGCGGATCAGCGGGTCAAGGGCGCTGAAGGCTTCGTCCATCAGGATGATGTCGGTGTCGGCCGCCAAGGCGCGGGCCAGGCCCACACGCTGGCGCATGCCACCAGAGAGCTGGTGCGGGTATTTGTTTTCGTAACCCTTGAGGCCCACGGTTTCGATCCAGTGCAGCGCGCGTTCGGCGCAGACCTGCTTGGTTTCGCCCCGCACCTTGAGGCCGTAGGCAACGTTGTCGAGCACGCTCTTGTGGGGCAGCAGGCCGAAGCTCTGGAACACCATGCTGATCTTGTGCCGACGGAATTGGCGCAGGGCTTCCATGTCCAGCTGCAGGATGTCTTCGCCGTCCACCAGGATCGCGCCGCTGGTCGGGTCGATCAGGCGATTGAAGTGGCGCACCAAGGTGGATTTGCCCGAGCCCGACAGGCCCATGATCACGAAGATCTCACCGGTGCCGATGCTCAGGGACAGGTCGTTCACGCCGACCACACAACCGGTCTCGGCCAGTACCTGATCCTTGGTCTTGCCCTGGCCGACCAGCGCCAGCGCTTCCTTGGAGCGGTTGCCGAAGATCTTGAAGACGTTTTTGACTTCGATTTTGCTGACAGTAGTCATTTGCTCGCCTCATGCCGTGGACGACCATAGGCCTGGGTTATGCGGTCGATGACCACTGCGAGAATCACGATCGCCAGCCCGGCTTCGAGGCCACGGCCGACGTTAAGGGTCTGGATGCCCACGAGGACGTCTTCACCCAAGCCACGGGCGCCGATCATCGAGGCGATCACCACCATCGACAGCGCCATCATGGTGGTCTGGTTGATACCGGCCATGATGCTTGGCAACGCCAGCGGCAGTTGCACGCCGAACAGTTGCTGCCAGCGGTTGGCACCAAAGGCATTGATGGCTTCCATGACTTCACCGTCGACCTGGCGAATGCCCAGGTCGGTCAGGCGGATCAGCGGCGGCGCGGCGTAGATCACCGTGGCGAAAATCGCCGGCACCTTGCCCAGGCCGAACAGCATCAGCACCGGGATCAGGTACACGAAGCTGGGCATGGTTTGCATGATGTCGAGCAACGGCATCAGCACCGAACGCAGGCGATTGCTGCGCGCAGACAGAATGCCCAAGGGAATGCCGATCAGCACCGAGATCACCGTGGCGACCATCATCAGCGCCAGCGTTTGCATCAGCTTGTCCCACAGCCCGACCGCGCCCACCAGGAACAGCAAACCGACGATCACCGCCGTGGTCACCACCTTGCGGGTGGCGTGCCAGGCAACCGCGCCGACGATGGCCAGCATCAGCCACCAGGGCGCCGCGCGTAGCAACCCTTCCAGGTTGACGATGGCCCACAGCAGGGTGTCGGAGATGTGCCGGAACACGTCGCCGTAGTTGGTGACCAGCGAATCCACCCAACCGTTGACCCAGTCGGCAATGGAAAACGTAAAACTCTCAGGAAACATAACGTGCTCTCGATCCAGTGGGTTGAGGCCAGGCGCCCGGCTGCCCCTCAGGGTAGCCGGGCACGCTTGACCTACAAGGCCGCGTCGATTTTCTTGGCTGCCTCGTCGCTTACCCAGGCATGCCAGACTTCAGGATGTTCCTTGAGGAAAATTTTCGCCAGTTTCGGCGACTCAATTCGCTCCTTGGCCATGCGGCCCAGGTTCTGGTTCAGCAGGTCGATGGGCAAGTTGACTTTTTCCAGCACGGCGACCAGCTCCGGGGCTTGCTCGTGGAAGGTCTTGGACAGGCCGACCTTGATGCTCACGCTCTTGTCCACACCGGGTTTTTCTTCCAGCTTCACCAGGTCGACCTGGCCCATCAGCGGCGTCGGCGACCAGTAGTAGAACAGGATCGGCTCGCCACGCTTGTAGCTCGACAGCACCGCCGCATCCAACGCCGGGCCGGTGCCTGGGCGGAAGTTGGTGTAGGTGCTTTCCAGGCCATAGCTCTTGAGCATTTCGCTGTTGTCCAGCTCGCAGGTCCAGCCGGCCGGGCAGTTGTAGAAGCGGCCTTTGGACGGCTCTTCCTGGTCCTTGAACACCGAGGCGTATTTGGCCAGGTCGGCGATGTTTTTCAGGTCCGGCGCCTTGGGTTCCAGCTTGCGCTTGGCGTCGCCTTCGATCACGTAGCGCGGCACGTACCAGCCTTCGATCGCGCCCACCACAGGTGCGCCAACGCCGACGACCTTGCCGGCCTTCTCGGCCTTGTTCCAGACCTCGCTGCGGCCCACCCATTCTTCGGCAAATACTTGGATGTCATTGCTGCTCAGGGCATTTTCCATGGTGATGGAGTTGCCCGGCAGGCTGTCGGTTTTGCAGTCGTAGCCTTTTTCCAGCACGGTCTGCAGGATGTCGGTAAGCAACATGCCGCTTTCCCAATTCAGGCCGGCGAATTTCACCGGTTTGCCGGACTCGCACCAACCGGCTGCCTGGGCGCCAGCGCAGGCCAGTAAACCCGCAGAAAGCACGGTAGCTAACAGGGTCTTATGCATTTTCATTGTTGTGACGCTCCCAAATCTTGAAATGGATTACGGCAGTCAGTAGGCATCCTGCCCTGTCCACGTCCCATCAGACTTGTGCAGCCAGCCCGCTTGTCGTCGTCGGTGCAACGCCCTGCTCTGTCGGCAGGATCAGGTGATCAGGGTGTGTACGCGGCCATTTTTTCGCCGCCCAGTAGTACAGCGCAGCGGGCAGCACCAGGCCGATGATCCAGGAAATGTCCACATCCCCCAGGGCCGCCACCAGCGGGCCGGTGTAGAACTTGGTGGAGATGAACGGCAATTGCACCAGCACGCCGAACACATACACGCTGATACCAATCGGGTTCCAGCGGCCGTAGCGGCCATTGGGGTTGGCCAGCGCCGGCACGTCATAGCGGTCGCGGGTGATGCAGTAGTAGTCCACCAGGTTGATCGCGCTCCAAGGCGTGAAGAACGCCAGCAGGAACAGGATGAACGACTTGAACGCCCCCAGGAACGAGTGCTGGCCGAGCAGCGCGATCAGGGTCGCCGTGCCGACGATGACCAATACGAAAACCAGGCGCTGCAAGCGCGTGACCTCCAGGCGACCACGGAAGCCGCTGATGATGGTCGCTATGCACATGAAGCTGCCGTAGGAGTTCAGTGTGGAGATAGTCACCTTGCCGAACGCAATGCTGAAATACAGCAGCGCTGCCGTGGCCCCCGTCCCGCCCAGGCCGACGATGTAAGCCACTTCGTGACCGGCAAACTTACCGTTGGACATTGCAGCGGCAAACACGCCGAGGATCATCGCCACCTGCGCGCCAATCACCGAACCTGCGCCGGCGGCGAGAAAGGTTTTCACCGAAGACGTCTTGCTCGGCAGGTAGCGCGAATAGTCCGCCACGTAAGGGCCGAAGGCGATCTGCCAGGAGGCCGCGAGTGACACCGCCAGCAGGAAGCTGCTCCAGCTGAAGTGGCGGATTTGCAGGAGTGCACCGACGTCGGCCTGGCCCATCAAGCGGCTGAACAGGTAGACAAAGGCAATCACGCCAATGACGCTCGCAACCCGACCAATGAAGTGGATCACCCGGTAACCCAGCACCGTGACCAGCACAATCACACTGGCGAAGATCAGGATACCGACGCTGTCGCTGACCCCGAACAACTGGCCCAGCGCCTGGCCGGACAACACGGTGCCGGTGGCGGTGAAACCCAGGTACATCAAGCACACCAGCACGATCGGGATGGCCGCGCCATACACACCAAATTGCACGCGGCTAGAGATCATCTGCGGCAGGCCCAACTTGGGCCCTTGCGCCGCATGTAACGCCATGACGCCGCCGCCGATCAATTGGCCGATCAACAGACCGATCAACGACCAGAACACATCACCGCCGAGCACCACGGCCAGGGCCCCGGTGACAATTGCAGTGATCTGCAGGTTGGCACCCAGCCAGAGGGTGAACTGGCTCAACAGACGACCGTGTCTTTCCGCTTCGGGGATGTAGTCGATCGAACGTTTCTCGATCAACGGGGTGGTGCTTGCACGCGCGTCACTTGCAGCCATGGGTGTTCAACCTCTGATGGATTGTTTTGGGGGTCGCCGCCGCTCAACTGTGGGAGGGGGCTTGCTCCCGATAGCAGTGGGTCAGTCACCAGACCTATTGGCTGATACACCGCCATCGGGAGCAAGCTCCCTCCCACATGGGTTACTTGATCATCGGGAGATTGAGGCCCTGCTCTTTGGCGCAATCAATCGCGATCTGGTAACCCGCGTCCGCATGGCGCATCACCCCGGTGGCCGGGTCGTTGTGCAGCACGCGGGCAATGCGCTCGGCGGCCTCGTCGGTGCCGTCGCATACGATGACCATGCCGGAGTGCTGCGAGAAGCCCATGCCCACGCCGCCGCCGTGGTGCAGCGAGACCCAGGTCGCGCCGCTCGCGGTGTTGAGCAAGGCGTTGAGCAGTGGCCAGTCGGACACGGCGTCGGAGCCGTCCTGCATGGATTCGGTTTCGCGGTTGGGGCTGGCGACCGAGCCGGAGTCGAGGTGGTCACGGCCGATCACGACCGGCGCCGACAGCTCGCCACTGCGCACCATCTCGTTGAACGCCAGGCCAAGCTTGGCGCGCTGGCCCAGGCCGACCCAGCAGATACGTGCCGGCAGGCCCTGGAAACTGATGCGTTCGCGGGCCATGTCCAGCCAGTTGTGCAGGTGGGCGTCGTCAGGGATCAGCTCTTTGACTTTGGCGTCGGTCTTGTAGATGTCTTGCGGGTCGCCCGACAGCGCCGCCCAGCGGAACGGGCCGATGCCACGGCAGAACAGTGGGCGGATGTAGGCCGGTACGAAGCCTGGGAAATCGAAGGCGTTTTCCACGCCTTCTTCTTGGGCCATCTGGCGGATGTTATTGCCGTAGTCGAAGGTCGGAATGCCTTGTTTCTGGAATTCCAGCATGGCTTTGACGTGCACGGCCATCGACTGCTTGGCGGCCTTGATCACGGCAGCGGGCTCGGTCTTGGCGCGGGCGCGGTACTCGTCCCAGGTCCAGCCGGCGGGCAGGTAGCCGTTGAGGGGGTCGTGGGCGCTGGTCTGGTCGGTGACCATGTCCGGGCGCACGCCGCGCTTGACCAGCTCCGGCAGAATTTCCGCCGCGTTGCCCAGCAGCGCGATGGAGATAGCCTTGCCTTCCTGGGTGTATTTGGCGATGCGAGCCAGCGCGTCGTCGAGGTCGGTGGCTTGCTCGTCGACGTAACGGCTGTTCAGACGGAAGTCGATGCTGACCTGTTGGCATTCGATGTTCAGCGAGCAGGCGCCAGCCAGGGTTGCGGCCAATGGCTGGGCGCCGCCCATGCCGCCGAGGCCGGCGGTGAGCACCCAACGGCCTTTGAGGTTGCTGTCGTAATGCTGACGACCGGCTTCAACGAAGGTTTCGTAGGTGCCCTGGACGATGCCCTGGCTGCCGATGTAGATCCAGCTGCCGGCGGTCATCTGGCCATACATGGCCAGGCCCTTGGCATCCAACTCGTTGAAGTGTTCCCAACTGGCCCAGTGCGGCACCAGGTTGGAGTTGGCGATCAGTACGCGCGGCGCGTTGCTGTGGGTCTTGAACACGCCGACCGGCTTGCCGGATTGCACCAGCAGGGTTTCGTCGTCATTCAAATTGGTGAGGCTCTCGACGATCTGGTCGTAGCACTCCCAGTTGCGCGCCGCACGGCCGATACCGCCGTACACCACCAATTCTTTCGGGTTCTCGGCCACTTGCGGGTCAAGGTTGTTCATCAGCATGCGCAGCGGCGCTTCGGTCAACCAGCTTTTGGCGGTGAGCTTGTTACCGTGGGCGGCACGGATTTCGACATCACGGTATTTAGTAGGCTTGGTCACAGCTAGGACTCCTCGGCGATCGATGCGCGAACATTGATGGTGCGAAGGAGAGTCTTACGCACACATCTTTACTTGTATGTACAAGCATATGCAATCAAGCGGCCAACTTTTCGGTCGAGGTGTTTGGATTTTTTGAAAACGCGTGCGCGAGCCTTGGAAATTAAGGCTTCAAGGCTTGATGAAATTTCTTGGGAGGGGGTTTTACGGCGAGGGCGGTTTGTCACGACAGCATGGTTTTGCGCCACGCTGGGGCATTCGGTAACAAATTGGTGCGAGAACTGGAAACAGATTTCTTGAACAACACAGAAACAAATGTGGGAGGGGGCTTGCCCCCGATAGCAGTGTTTCAGTCATAGATGTACCGACTGATCCACCGCCATCGAGGGCAAGCCCCCTCCCACATTTTTTAACCGCGCGGGGTCAGTTCGATCAGGCAGCAACGGCCAGTGACCGAGATATCCAGCAACCCAGTGTTACCGTCCACTTGCAGGCAATCGTGATGGCCCAACTTCTGGTCCAGCACCTTCACTTCGTCCGCCACACTGAACACCAGCACCGTCTGCGCCGTGCTGAAAAAGCGCTGCACGCCATCGACCCACTGCAAACGCGCGTGGTAGCGCTGTGGCGAATAGATCAGGTTGAAATCGCGAATCGGCCCGGTGATCAAACGGCATGACACCTGGCTATCACCCTTGAAGGCGAACGGCTGCAGCGGTAACAGGCCGCGTTGCTCTTCGCCATCCACGGTCAGGACCATGCCCGCGCCCTTGATCACCGTGATTACGCGCTGGTAACCGGCGAAGGTCGAAAACCCGCCCGACTCGCCGATATCGGCGATCGACAGGCGCCAGCCGAAACCCTCCAGGCCCTCGCCGGCGTCACGGGTGATTTCTTCGGTGCTGCCACCGCCGTTTTTCCACGGCATGCGCACGTAATCGGTGGCGCGCCAGACCTTCACTGCACTCATTTGCTGAAACGTCCTTCCAGGCTATGACGGGAACCGGGGTGGATCAGGCGGGCCGCCGTCACCGGCTGACGGCCGGACCAGGTGCGGCGGCGAATCAACAGGCACGGCTCGGTCGGCTCGATCTGCAACAGCTTGCACTCGGCGGCGTCGGCGAGAATCGCCTCAACCACGTGCTCACCCTCGGTCAGCGGTGCGACCTGATTGAGGTAGGCATAGGGGGTTTGCTGAGTGAAATCCTGTTGCAGGTACTCCGGCGCGACCAGGGCATTAACGAAACGGTCTTCGATTTGCACGGGAATGTCGTTTTCAAAATGCACGATCAACGAGTGGAACACCCGCCCGCCTTCGCGCATTTCCAGGGCGACGGCACGCTCGGAGCCGGCGGCCTCTTCGCCCAGGTGGATGACCTGGCAGGTATGCCGATGACCGCGCGAGGCGATCTCATCGGCAATGTTGTGCACTTCAAACAGCGCCGACTGGCTCTTGGGCTCGGCGACGAAAGTACCCACGCCCTGCATGCGCACCAGTAAACCTTCGGCAGTCAGCTCGCGCAGCGCGCGGTTGATGGTCATGCGGCTGAAGCCCAACTGGCTGACCAGTTCACTCTCCGACGGCACGCGGTAATGGGGCGGCCAGTTGCCGTTGAGGATCTGCTGGCTGATCATTTGTTTGACGCGGGCATACAAGGGCGCCGGACTTTCGTCCATGTGGGCAGCCAGTGGAGACTTGGCGGGCGGAGTCGGCACGGGGAATCCTTGCAGGGGGAAAAGATGCATAGATTGCCGGAGTTTACCGAGCAGGCAAACGTCTGTATATGTATATACAAATAAACACACGACCGGGGTGCTCTGATCATGTCCGCTTTCTTTGCCGAACGCGCACTGCTGCCTAATGGATGGGCCAACGATGTACGCTTTGAAGTCAGCGCCGATGGCCTGCTGACCCACGTTGAGGCCAATGCCAGAGCAGACGCTGCCGAGCGGCTGAGAGGCCCGGTGTTGGCGGGAATGCCGAACCTGCACTCCCATGCTTTCCAGCGCGCCATGGCAGGTTTGGCCGAAGTAGCCGGCAACCCCAACGACAGCTTCTGGACCTGGCGCGAGCTGATGTACCGCATGGTCGGCAAGATCAGCCCGGACCAATTGCAGGTGATCGCGCGCCAGCTGTATATCGAGATGCTCAAGGCCGGCTACACCTCGGTGGCCGAATTTCACTACGTGCACCACGACGTCAGCGGCCAGCCGTACGCCGACCGTACGGAGCTGTCGCGGCAGATCAGCCAGGCGGCCGCCAGCAGCGGCATCAGCCTGACGTTGGTGCCGGTGCTCTACACCCATTCCGGGTTCGGCGGCCAGGCACCCAATGAGGGCCAGCGACGGTTTATCAACAGCACGGAAAACTACCTGGACCTGCAAGCGCGCCTCAAGCCGATCCTCGCGGCGCAACCGGCGCAGCAGTTGGGCCTGTGCTTTCACTCCCTGCGCGCGGTCACGCCGGAGCAAATCAGCGCAGTTCTGGCGGCCAGCGACAAGGCGTGCCCGGTGCATATCCACATCGCTGAGCAGCAAAAGGAAGTCGACGACTGCCTGGCCTGGAGCGGCAAACGCCCGCTGCAATGGCTGTATGACAACGTTGAAGTGGATGAACGCTGGTGCCTGGTGCACGCCACCCACGCGGATGCCGACGAAGTGGCACGTATGGCCAAAAGCCGTGCGATTGCCGGCTTGTGCCTGACCACCGAGGCTAACCTGGGCGACGGAATTTTCCCGGCGGTGGACTTCCTCGCCCAGGGCGGACGCATGGGCATCGGCTCCGACAGCCATGTATCACTGAGCGTGGTGGAAGAACTGCGTTGGCTGGAGTATGGCCAGCGCTTGCGTGATCAGCGGCGCAATCGCTTGTATCGCAGTGATCAGCCGATGGTTGGCCGCACACTGTTTGACGCGGCATTGGACGGTGGCGCACAGGCGCTCGGGCAGCCGATTGGTCGCTTGGAAGTGGGCAAGCGTGCGGATTGGATTGTGCTGGACGGCAATGACCCGTACCTGGCCACGGCGACAGAGGATGGGATTCTCAATCGCTGGCTGTTTGCCGGGGGTGATCGACAGGTGCGTGATGTGCTGGTGAACGGCAAGTGGGTGGTGCGCGATGGGCATCATGCAGGCGAGGAAGACAGCAGCCGGGCGTTCACGCAGGTCTTGAGGGATTTGCTGAACTAACAGGCAATACATATTAAATGTGGGAGGGGGCTTGCCCCCGATAGCAGTGTGTCAGTCAGTACATCTGATGCTGATACACCGCCATCGGGGGCAAGCCCCCTCCCACATTTGGACTGGCGGTGATCCGAATTTACTGCGAGGTCTTCGCCATCTGCTTGTCCGACGTACGCCAGATCAAACGCGTGGTGTCATACCCCTGCTGCCGCGCCCTGCTCAGCAGGTCTTCGCGGGTGTCCGCACTGACCGTCGGCGTGCGCGACAAGATCCACATGTAACGCCGGCTCGGGCTGCCGACGATAGCGGTCTTGTAGTCATCGCTGACGTACAGCACCCAGTAATCGCCCTTGGCAACGCCCGGCAACAACGCCGTAAACCAGTTATTGAATTCCACCCAGAGCTTGTCGGTCTTGCCGGGCACTTGCGGCGTGGCCGTGCCCTTGGCTTCTTCCCACTTCCACTCGGTCGTCAGGCAGCGGTTGAACACCGACATGTCGCCGTCAGGCAGCAGCGTGTAGCGGGCTTCGGACTGCGCACAGTTGCGCTGGAAGTACATCGGCAATCGAGCCAACTCATACCAGGTGCCCTGGTAACGCTTGAGGTTGACGCTGCCGGCGGTCTTGGGTTGCAGATCATCGCCAGAATGGCTGGCACAGCCTGCCAATAACAGGCTGGCACAAAGGAACAAAACAAAACGCATCATTCTTCTTCTCCCGCAGGCTCTCGCCCCGGTTTACTTCAGGCCTTGCCCGGAAAACATCAGAACCTTGTCACCGGCATATTGAACGCTGATAAAGCTGTTTTTATCGCCCCAGGTGCAGCTGGACATGCCCAGTGCGCCAGAACAGTCGGTCGGTTTACCCAGCAGCGACTCCACCTCGGCCTTGGCCATGCCGGCCGACAACTTTGCATAGTTTTCTTGGTTGACCTTGCTGCAAGCGGCCAACAGCACGCAAAAAGCCAGCAGGGCGAGACGGCGTAACGACATGGAAAAACTCCTGGAGGGGCCAAGCAGCTTGGGTATCTGCCAGAAGCTTAGAAGGGAAAAGAGGTGTCTGGTTCCCGACGAGCGAAAACAAAAAAGCCCCGAAAACGCTGAAACGTTTCGGGGCTTCTTCAAGGGTGAACCGGCTCACAACAACACGGATAATCTATCGCCGCGTGTTACTTCTTGTGGTAGGCCGTTACACGCTCAACTTCTTCCTTGGAACCCAGGAATACCGCCACACGCTGGTGCAGGCCTTCGGGCTGGATGTCGAGGATACGCTGGTGACCGTCGGTGGACGCGCCGCCTGCCTGCTCAACCAGGAACGACATCGGGTTGGCTTCGTACATCAGGCGCAGCTTGCCCGGCTTGGAAGGCTCGCGGCTGTCGCGTGGGTACATGAACAGGCCGCCACGGGTCAGGATACGGTGCACGTCGGCAACCATCGCGGCTACCCAGCGCATGTTGAAGTTCTTCTTCAGCGGGCCTTCCTCGCCTGCCATCAACTCGCCTACGTAGCGGGTGACTGGCTCTTCCCAGTGGCGCTGGTTGGACATGTTGATCGCAAATTCCTGGGTCGACGCAGGAATGGTGATGTCTTCGTGGGTAAGTACGAAGCTGCCCATCTCACGGTCCAGGGTAAAGCCTTTGACGCCGTCGCCCAGGGTCAGCACCAGCATGGTCTGCGGGCCGTAGATGGCGTAACCGGCAGCGACCTGCTCAGTGCCTGGCTGCAAAAAGGCCTTTTCGTTCAGGGCTTCGTTCTGGCTCAGGTATTCGTTCGGGCAACGCAGTACCGAGAAGATGGTGCCGACCGGCGCGTTGATGTCGATGTTGGACGAACCGTCCAGTGGGTCAAACACCAGCAGGTAGGCGCCTTTCGGGTACTTGCCCGGGATCTGGTAGGCATTGTCCATTTCTTCGGACGCCATGCCGGCCAGGTGACCGCCCCATTCGTTGGCTTCGAGCAAGATCTCGTTGGAGATCACGTCGAGTTTCTTCTGCACTTCGCCCTGCACGTTTTCTGTGCCCATGCTGCCCAGGACACCACCCAGCGCGCCTTTGGACACGGCGTGGCTGATTTCCTTGCAGGCACGCGCCACCACTTCGATAAGGAAGCGCAGATCGGCAGGCGTGTTGTTGCTGCGGGTCTGCTCAATCAAATAGCGACTCAAGGTAACGCGGGACATGGAAGGCTCCGGAGAATGGGGGGGCTAAAAACCCGCGCAGTTTAGCGCGAGTCGGGGCTGATTTCCTCTAATCAGAGGATTTAACACCAATAGAGTTCACGGTTTGCCCTGCGGTTTGCGCAACAGACTGTAGGCCATGCCCCCCAACGCCGCCACACCCAGCAGGAGCACGGCCCACAGGCCGAGCTTCTTCCAGTCGCTGCCAGCGTCGGGCGACACGCCGGCGGCAGGCGTCTTGACTGCCACCTCACCCACGACCTTGGCCTGCCCCAACGCCTTGAGACGCTCGGCGTTATAGTCGGGAATCAAGGTCGACAGCGGCAGGTTCGCCGCCTTGACCGTGGCATTGCCCAACGCCAGGGTGAACGGCGGCTCACCCCGCGCCAGGAACACCACCTGCGTAGCGCGCACCGCAAAGCGCAAGGGCGGCGCCTCGACACCGAGGCCGCCGCCACGCTCGTCCACCTGCAGTTTGAGCTGGGTCACGGCCTGGCCAGGCAACTGCAACTCATCCTGCACCACGTCCTGGCCGTTCTGGGTAAGGCGATACAGCAAGCCGTTGCTCAATGGCTGCCAGGCCTGATTGCTGTCGCGGCGCCCCGCCAATGTCACCGGCGCCAGCGTGTTGGGTTGCTTCAATTCGATACGCACGCGCTCGACACTCAGCCCCTTCGGCAATTGCCAGCTGTACTCGCCCGCCTTGAGCCGCTTGCCCGCCAGCGGCTGCGACCACACCCACGGCATCGGCAGGCTGCTGGTTGCGCTCACCAGCTTGGCCGAGGTCAGCAGCGGCGCCGCCTGCCCTTGCCACACCAGGCGCAGGTAGCGCGCCGACCGCCCGGGCAGGCTGACGTCATGTTGCTCGACCTGCTCATCGGCAAACGACAACCGCGCCACCTGCCCATCGCCCCAGGGCGCCCACTGCTGCAAGTCATCGCTGGCTTCAATGCTGAAACGCTGGAACCCTTCCTGCTCGTGGCTCCAATCGAGGCTCAACTGCTGCAAGGGTGCCTTGATCGCGCTGGCGTCCAGCACCCAACCGCGCAGCACCTGCTTGCCGGGCTTGGGTGCGGTGGCCGGTTTGATCTCCACCACGGTGCCTTGGGGGGTGGTTTTCATCATCACGCCAGGCAGGGCCTGCTGGGTATCGGCGGCGTACAGAGGAAACCACTTCACCTCGGTGACGCTGCGGCTTTCGGTGCGTGAAGACGATTGACGCGACAATGCATAGGCCTGCTGTTCACCCGCCGCATTGAATACGCGCAGGTCGCTGAGGTCGGCCTGGTGCGCGTTCAACTGCACGGACAAGGGCAACTCCAGGCGATACCAGGGGCCGCTGCCACTCACCGCCAGCGGCACTTGGGTGGCGAAATCGGCAGGCGTTTCCTGCGCCCATACCGACAACGCCGTACACATGCCCAGCACAATCACGCTCAACTTACCGATCAAGAGGATGCTCCTTGAGTTTCCACCACAGGGTCGGCGCGCTTGGGTGGCAGCGGTGCAAAGTAGCCCACCACCAGCAACAGCCCGCCCACCCCGATAAACGACACGATCCGCGCCAGGCCGCCACGGTTGCTCAACTCGACAAAGAACAGCTTGGCAACCACCACAGCGATCAGCGCAGCACCGATCAGCCACACCTCACGGCGATGGCGCAGGTGGCCGCCGATCATCAGACTGAGGGCGATCAGGGTCCAGACAATCGACAGGCCGGCCTGCACCAGCATCGATGCCAGCAATGCGTCCAGATGAAACGGCACGCCACCCCAATGGTGCGCGGTCCGCATGACCAACGCGGTAAAGAACGCGAACAGCGAAACACCCGCGACGCCCTGGACGAGCAATTCGGCACGCGGACCGCGTTGCGGTGCCACACTGCGCGACAACAGGTACACGCCCAGCAACGCAAACAACAGGCCCAGGTCCAGCGGGTTAACCAGCGGCACGTAGGGCAGCGGCTTGGCCGTGCCGTCGCTGAAAATATTCGCCAACCAGAACCAGCCGAGCATCAGCACCGCCAGGGGCACTGCCGCCAATACGCGATACTCCCTTGAATACGTCGACACCGGCCACGGCCAGTTGCGCGGCGCAGCAGCCAGTACCAAATACAAGCTCGGCAGAATCGCCCAGCCCAGCCAGCGCCAGGCGTTGTATTCGGCCGAAAAACGCAGCAGGCCGTAGCGCAACTCCAGCGCCAGCATGCCGATCAGCATCCAGCAGCCCAGCACGTGGGCGATGCTCAGCGCCGTGCGCGGAACCACGCTCGCCAAACGCCGCAGCGAGATGAAATGCACCCCAAACACCGCCAGCCAGGCCAGCCAGCCGTAGTTCGCCGCCGGATGGTAATAGGTGCTGGCAGACACCAGCAACGCCACGCCCGCCGCCGGCATCAGCAGCGTGCACAGCACACCCAGCGAGGCCCAGTGCAAGCGCACCGAGAGCAGCGCCCAGATCGCTACGCTTACCGCCGCGAGCCCCAGCAGGCACGCACCCAGCAGCTCTTTCGGGATAAAGCGCAACACTTCACCCGCCAGGGCCAACGTCCACCAGCCTGCGCCCCACACCAACAGCACATCGGACAGGCGTTGCAGCTTCAACACCGTAAACGCCGGCGCATGCGGTTCACGCTGCAGGCACCAGGCGCCGACCAGGGCGGCCAGGCCCAGCACCATCGGCGTCCAGAACCCGCTATGGGCCAGTGGGCGCAAGCCCTCGCCGGTCAGCGGCCCCAGCAGCTCTGGCACCGCCAGCAGGAACGAGGCGCCGCCGACCAATTGCAGCAGCAAGCCGAATACAAAACTGACACGCTGCTGCAGGTACAGGCTCAACCAGATGATCAACAGACCACTGGCCGCCCACACGCCGCTGGCGCTTTCCCACGGCAGCACGAACAGCACCGCGAGGTTGATCAGCACCAGCCCGGCCAGCAGCACCACCGACAGCCCGCGCAGCAGACGCACGTCGCCGCGCACCATATCGTCGCGTGCCGCCAGCAACATGCCGCCGACCAGCGCCAGGCCGATCAACGAGGCGCTCAGCAAACCGCTCCAGCCAGCATTGAACACCGCCGCCCCGTCGCCACCCTGCAGGCGCAACAGGAACAGCACGCCACCCAACAGTTGCACGGCGAAAGCGCTGAACAGGAAAGTACGTGAACCGATGCGCAGGCCGACAAACAGCGTCACCAGACCGGCGATCGCCCAACTGATGGCCGTGCCTTGGGTCAGCAACAGCAGCGGCGCGAGCAGGTACATACAGCTCAGGCCGAGGCTCGCCAGCACCGGCAGGCCTTTGCGCTCCCATGGCGCCGCCTGTTGCGTGGGCGCCTTGCGCAACTGGTCGTAGCTGAACAACAACGCCGCGCCGAGCAACAGCGCACCCAGTGGCGCACCCTCGAGCAAGGTGAGTTCGCCGACGCGCACTTCACTGAGGAATGCCAGCGCCGAACCCAACTGCAACAACACGCCAAACGCGCGCGCCAATGGCCGCTGCTGGCGCAAGCCGAGCCAGAAAATACCCGCGCCCTCCACCGCCCAGGCGGCGGCCGTCCAGCGCGCATCCAGGCCCAGGGGAATCGCCAGGCTGGCAAAAATCACCCCCAGCGCCAGGCAGGTTTCCGCCAACAGCAACGCGCGCCCACCACTGAGCAAACGCGCCAGGCCCATGTAGATAATGCCCAGGCCGAGCGCGCTGAACGCAGCGGCAAACTCCAGGTGCTGCACCAACGCGAACTGCAAGCCAAAGCCCACCAGCGGCGGGCCGAACAGCAGGCAGCCGTCGACATAATCGCCCTTGGCCGCCGACCAACGCAGCAGGGCCTCACGGCCCTCGGGCGCGTCGCCCCTCTCCAGCAGTTTGCGCCGGGCGAACAGCAAGCCGATGGCCAGGTACATCAGGAAAAACAGGATCAGAAACGGCTCGGTGCTCCACAGCAGCTCCGGCGTATACGAACGCATGCCCCAGGCAAAGCCGATCCCGAAAGTGCCGACAAAGCCGATCAAATTGAGCAGGCGCCAGGCCTTGAACCAGGCAATGGCGAGAATGCCCGCGTTGAGCAGGGCAAAGTAACTGAACAGCGCCACATGGTTGCCGGCGCCGGTGGAGGTGAGGATCGGCGCAGCAAACCCGCCGAGCGCGGCAGCACAGGCCAGCCCCAGCGCATCCTGGGTAATCGCCAAAATCGCCGAAAACACCGTGACCGCCACCAGCAGGCCGAGCGCCGCGCCGGGGTCAATCAACGGGTGCAGGCGCATCGCCGCAAACACCGTGAGGTACAACACGGCGATCCCGGTGCCTTGCAGCATCAGGGCGTAGTTGCTGTTGCGCAGCCGCAACCACCAGCCCAAGCCCAACAGGCCCAATGCGGCAGCGGCCACCCCGGCGTAACGCAATTCGATCGGCACTACCATGCCTTCAGTGGCATAGCGCAACAGGAACGCCAGGCCGAGGAACAACAGCACCACGCCGACCCGCAGCACGGTGTTGCCGCCGAACAGCCAATTGCGTGCACCGCTGATAGCGCGCTCGATCAGGTTGGGGCCACGGGGGATGGCGGGTTCTTCAGGTTGCGGGGTTGGAGCGGGCGCCCACACGTCAGCCGGCAGCGGCTGGCTTGGTTCGGCAACCATTGCGACAGGGGCCAGTTCGACAGGCAACTCCCAGACAAGCTCGGGCGCCTTGGCAACGGGTGTGGGTTCAGGGATTGGGGCTTCGACGATGGCATTGCTCGGCGGCGCGGGCACTTCCAGTTGCCGCAGGCGATCACCTAGCGCGATCAGCGCCTTTTGCGTGGTTTCCAACTGACGCGCCTGTTGGTCCGCCTGAGTCGCGAGCTTTGACAGGCGAATCGCCTGGCCAATGCCCAGGCCCAGCAGCGCACCGATGCCGGCATCGTAGAACGACTCATCGAGCGTCCAGCCGAGCACCAGGCCAATCAGCGTGAAAATCCATTGCATGGTCGATATCCCTGTCCAGCCCGAAGCGGGCAAACCGGCGCTCAGTATATCGACGCGGGCCCAATGTGGGAGGGGGCTTGCTCCCGATGGCGGAGTGTCAGTCTACATATCTGCAAACTGACGCTCCGCTATCGGGAGCAAGCCCCCTCCCACATTTGGATCTGTGGCGATTAATCCAATGCTTTCCAGATCTCCGTCGCGTACTCGCGGATGGTCCGGTCCGAAGAGAACCACCCCATCCGCGCCGTGTTCAGCACCGCCGAACGCCACCACGCCTTGGAATCATGCCAGTGCGCCTCGACCCGCGCCTGGGCGTCCCAGTAGGAATCGAAGTCGGCACACACCAGGAAGCGGTCGTAGTCGATCAGCCCGTCGATCAAGCCCACATAGCGGCCTGGGTCGTCCGGCGAGAACACCCCGCCGCGAATCGCTTGCAGCACATCGTTGAGACGATGGGAGGCGGCAATGTCGGGCCCGGCATTGAATTCGCCGGCGTGCTTGCGGGCTTCCACCTGCTGCGCACTGAGACCAAAGATAAACATGTGATCGGCGCCCACACGCTCGTGCATTTCCACGTTGGCGCCGTCCATGGTGCCGATGGTCAGCGCGCCGTTGAGGCCAAACTTCATGTTACTGGTGCCCGACGCTTCAAAGCCGGCGGTAGAGATTTGCTCCGACAAGTCCGCCGCCGGGATGATGCTTTCCGCCAGGCTGACGTTGTAGTTGGGCAGGAACACTACCTTGAGCAACCCGCGCACGGTCGGGTCGTTGTTCACCGTGCGGGCGATGTCGTTGGTCAGCTTGATGATCAACTTGGCCTGGTGATAGCTGGCCGCCGCCTTGCCCGCAAAGATCTTCACACGCGGCACCCAGTCGGTGCCCGGCTCGGCACGGATCGCCTGGTACAGCGCCACGGTGTGCAGCAGGTTCAGCAGTTGGCGCTTGTACTCGTGGATGCGCTTGACCTGCACATCGAACATCGCCGCCGGGTTGATCGCGATGCCCAGACGCTCATGAATGATGTCGGCCAGCGCGCGCTTGCTGTGCAGGCGCTGGTCGGCGAAGGCTTTGCGGAAGGCCTGTTTCTCGGCGAACGTTTCCAGCTCGCCCAGGCGGGTTTCCATGTTGTCGAGGATGTCCGGCCCCAGGGCTTCCACCAGCATGTTGGTGAGCTTGGGGTTGGCCTGGTAGAGCCAGCGGCGGAAGGTGATGCCGTTGGTTTTGTTGTTGATACGCTCCGGGTAGAGCTTGTGCAGTTCGGAGAACACCGTGCTGCGCATCAGCTGGGTGTGCAGGCCGGACACGCCGTTGACGCTATGCGAACCAAGGAACGCCAGGTTACCCATGCGCACGCGGCGGCCGTTGTCTTCTTCGATCAACGACACGGCGCGCAGCACGTCAAAATCGTGGATGCCCTTGGCGCGCAGCGAATCAATGTGCTGCGCGTTGATCAGGTAGATGATCTGCATGTGCCGCGGCAGCATGCGTTCCATCAGACCCACCGGCCAGGTTTCCAGGGCTTCGGGCAGCAGGGTGTGGTTGGTGTACGACAGGGTTTCGACGGTGACGTCCCACGCCGCTTCCCATGGAATGTCGTGCAGGTCGACCAACTGGCGCATCAACTCGGCCACGGCGATGGACGGGTGGGTGTCGTTGAGCTGGATGGCCGCGTGCTCGCCCAGGCTCAGGACCGAGCCGTGCATGTTCTTGTGGCGGCGCAGCAGGTCTTGCAGCGAGGCGGAGACAAAGAAATATTCCTGACGCAGGCGCAGTTCCTGCCCCGCTTCGGTGCTGTCAGCCGGGTAAAGCACCCGGGAGATGCTTTCGGCGCGCGCCACTTCGGCTACCGCGCCCAAGTGGTCACCGGCGTTGAAGCGCTCCAGGTGCAGGTCTTCCACCGCCCGCGCACGCCACAGGCGCAGGGTGTTGACGCTGGCGCCGCGCCAGCCGACTACAGGTGTGTCGTAGGCAACGGCACGTACGGTTTCGCTCGGCGACCACACTTGAATTTGCTTGCCGGAGGCATCCGGCAGCGTTTCGACGCTGCCGCCAAAGCCGATCGGGTAGATCACTTCGGCGCGCTCGAACTCCCATGGGTTACCGAAATCCAGCCAGCGCTCGGTCTGCTCCTGCTGCCAACCATCGACAATTGCCTGGCGGAACAAGCCGTGCTCATAACGAATGCCATAACCGTGGCCGGCGATTCCCAAGGTCGACATGCTTTCCATGAAGCACGCCGCCAGGCGGCCCAGGCCACCGTTGCCGAGCGCCGCGTCGGGCTCCAGCAGGCGGATGCGCTCAAGGTCCACACCCAGCTCGGACAGGGCTTCACGCGCGATTTCCAGCACGCCAAGGTTGCTCAAGCTGTCGTAGAGCAAACGGCCGATGAGGAATTCCAGGGAGAGGTAGTACACCCGCTTCTGGCCTTTGCGGTAGATACGCCGCGTATGGTCCATCCAGTGATCGACCATCTGGTCGCGGGCGGCCAGGGCAATGGCCTCGAACCAGTCATGGTCGAAGGCGTGATCCGGGTCCTTGCCCACCGCGTAGGTGAGTTTGGTCAAGACGGCATCGCGAAATGCGGCTACCTCTGCTTCTCGTGCAAGTGGTTCCTGAGACATCAATTGCGACCTCGGGCGAGATAGAAGGAGTTGCTAGAGCCTAGACGGTCTGACAGACGGTAGACGCTCTGGTTCGGCAGTTTTTTAACTCATTCACCTTTGCATGAATTAGATGCAGGGGTCGTGCCCGATCGGCCTGGGCGCAGCCCTTTGAGCTGAAAGCTGCAAAATATTGTTCAAAAAACCACCAATCCCGGTATGATCGCGCGCCCGGATACAGCCCCACCTTGGAACCCTGATGAAGCCTCAACTGATCGCCGCCGCGGAACTCGACCGTCTCGAGACCTGGCAGAAATATTCCGCCCACATGTGCGGCGGCTGCGTGTCCAGCTGCTGCACGCTGCCGGTCGAGGTGAAGATCAAGGACCTGATCCGCATTGGCATCGTCGATGAGTTCGAGCGCGGCGACCCGCCCAAGAACATCGCCAAGCGGTTGCAGAAGGAAGGCATCGTCGAGCGCTACAACAACAAATCCGAAATCTTTACCCTGCAGCGCATGAGCAACAACGACTGCCTGTACCTGGATCGTAAGACGCGCTTCTGCACTATTTATGACAAGCGCCCGGACACCTGCCGCAACCACCCGAAAATCGGGCCACGCCCGGGGTATTGCGCTTACAAGCCAAAAGAAGTGGTGCGCGAGACCAAGCTCAAGACCCTCGACAAGTTCTGATCCGACGCGTAACGACAGAGCTGTGGTGACAGGGCTGTTGTGGCGAGCGGGCTTGCCCGCGTTGGCCTGCGAAGCAGGCCCAACAAGCTCACCGCCTTCCTTCAGATAAAACCCAGTGCATGGTTTTGGGTCCGCTTCGCGGCCCAACGCGGGCAAGCCCGCTCGCCACAAAGCGGCCAAAACCCAAGCACAAAAAAACGCCCCCGGCCTTTCGACCGGGGGCGTTTTTCATTCAGCCTGAGTTAACTCAGTTCTTGGCTTTCTTGGCAGCGCGGGTACGCTCGCCTTCGTCCAGGATCTTCTTACGCAGGCGGATCGACTTAGGCGTAACTTCGCACAGCTCGTCGTCCTGGATGAATTCCAGGGCCTGTTCCAGGGTGAAGCGAACAGGTGGGACCAGAGCGATGGTTTCGTCTTTGCCCGAAGCACGCATGTTGTCGAGCTTCTTGCCTTTGGTTGGGTTAACGCCCATGTCGTTGTCACGGCTGTTCAGACCAACGATCTGACCGTTGTAGATCTCTTGACCGTGTTCTACGAACAGCTTGCCACGCGCCTGCAGAGTTTCCAGGGAGTAGGTCAGTGCCTTGCCGGTTTCAACCGATACCAGAACACCGTTCTGACGGCCGGACATGTCGCCGGACTTCATGGTGTCGTAGCGATCGAAGATCGAGGTCAGGATGCCAGCACCGTTGGTCAGGGTCAGGAACTGGTTACGGAAACCGATCAGACCACGAGCAGGGATGTTGTATTCCAGACGCACACGGCCTTTGCCATCCGGCACCATGTTGGTCAGGTCGCCCTTACGCAGGCCCATCTCTTCCATGACCTTGCCCTGGGATTCTTCAGGGGTGTCGATGGTGACGTTTTCGAACGGTTCCTGCTTCACGCCGTCAACCTGACGGATGATCACTTCAGGACGACCAACGCCCATTTCGAAGCCTTCGCGACGCATGGTTTCGATCAGTACCGAGAGGTGCAGCTCACCACGGCCGGAAACCTTGAACTTGTCAGCCGAGTCGCCTTCTTCAACGCGCAGAGCAACGTTGTACAGCAGCTCTTTGTCCAGACGTTCCTTGATGTTACGGGAAGTCACGAACTTGCCTTCTTTACCGCAGAAAGGCGAGTCGTTTACCTGGAAGGTCATGGAAACGGTTGGCTCGTCAACGGTCAGAGGCTTCATCGCCTCGACGTTGTCCGGCTGGCACAGGGTGTCGGAGATGAACAGCGAGTCCATACCGCTCACGCACACGATGTCGCCAGCGAACGCTTCTTCAACGTCGATGCGGTGCAGGCCGTGGTGACCCATCAGCTTCAGGATACGACCGTTACGCTTCTTGCCGTCGGCGCCGATAGCCACAACCGGGGTGTTCGGCTTGACGCTACCACGAGCGATACGGCCAACGCCGATAACACCCAGGAAGCTGTTGTAGTCCAGTGCCGAGATTTGCATCTGGAACGGGCCGTCACGGTCAACTTTTGGCGCCGGTACGTTGTCGACGATCGACTGGTACAGCGGGGTCATGTCTTCAGCCATGTCGGTGTGGTCCAGACCGGCAATACCGTTCAGGGCCGAGGCGTAGACGACTTTGAAGTCCAGCTGTTCTTCGGTAGCACCCAGGTTGTCGAACAGGTCGAAGATCTGGTCCAGAACCCAGTCCGGACGCGCGCCTGGACGGTCAACCTTGTTGATGCACACGATCGGACGCAGGCCGGCTTCGAACGCCTTCTTGGTCACGAAACGGGTTTGCGGCATAGGGCCGTCTTGAGCGTCAACCAGCAGCAGAACGGAGTCAACCATCGACATTACGCGTTCTACTTCGCCGCCGAAGTCGGCGTGGCCCGGGGTATCCACGATGTTGATGTGGTAGCCGTTCCAGTTGATAGCGGTGTTTTTAGCCAGGATGGTAATACCGCGCTCTTTTTCCTGGTCGTTGGAGTCCATCACGCGCTCGTCGTTGAGCTCGTTGCGCTCCAGGGTGCCGGATTGACGCAGGAGTTTGTCTACCAGGGTGGTTTTACCATGGTCAACGTGAGCAATGATGGCGATGTTACGTAGATTTTCGATCACTTGTGTATCTCGATCAGAGGATTCGGTGTGCTGACAGGTCGTGGCAGCGATTAACAGTAGAGTCAGGCCTTGCCGTTACAGCTTGACGGCAGAGTCGGGGGGCCGGTGACGCAGGCCACAGGCAAACAGCCCCGGGCTCTTAGCTCGGTCGATAAACGCGCACATTGGCATACCCCTCACTGAGCAAATGGTGGGCATGCAGGCGACTCATCACGCCTTTGTCGCAATACAGCAGGTACTGACGGCTGTTATCCAGTTCCTTGAAACGCGCGTTCAGTGCGTAGAACGGCAACGTTTGCACGTCGATGCCAGCGATTTCCAGCGGCTCATCTTCGGCGGCATCCGGGTGACGGATGTCGACGACGATCTGGCCGGCCAGGGCTTCGCTGACTTCTTCGATCTGCACATCCTGGCCCAACTCGTCGATTACGCGATCGATCGGGACCAGTTTGGCGTTCTCGAGCGCACGCTCCAGAATCGCCATATCAAACTGTTGTTCTTCATATTCCACGCGGTTGCGCTTGGCGTGGGTCTTGGGGTTCACCGAAATGACCCCGCAGTACTCAGGCATATGTTTGGCAAAGTCGGCGGTGCCGATCTCTTCTGCCAGGTCGATGATGTCCTGTTTGTGGCTGGCGATCAGCGGGCGCAAGACCAGCTTTTCGGTGACGCAATCAATCAGCGACAGGTTCGGCAGCGTTTGGCTCGATACCTGGGAGATCGCCTCACCGGTCACCAACGCGTCGATCTGCAATTGATCGGCGATTCGGGACGCAGCGCGCAACATCATACGCTTCAATACTACGCCCATATGACTGTTATCGACTTTACCGAGAATTTCGCCCAGCACTTCCTCGAACGGTACGCTCACAAATAGCACGCGTTGGGAGCTGCCGTACTTCTTCCAGATAAAGTGCGCGACTTCCATCACGCCCAATTCATGTGCACGCCCGCCCAGGTTAAAGAAGCAGAAGTGGCTCATGAGGCCGCGGCGCATGATCTGGTAGGCCGCGACCGTGGAATCGAAACCGCCGGACATCAGCACCAGGGTCTGTTCCAGGGCGCCCAGCGGGTAGCCGCCGATGCTGTTGTGCTGGCTGTGGATCACAAACAACCGTTGGTCGCGAATTTCCATGCGCACTTCAATTTGCGGCGCTTTCAGGGAAATTCCGGCGGCGCCGCACTCGCGACGCAGCTTGCTGCCGACGTATTTCTCGACGTCCATGGAGCTGAACGCGTGCTTGCCGGCACGCTTGCAGCGCACCGAAAAAATCTTGCCCTCGAGCTCGCTGCCGTAGTGCTGTTTGCACTTTTCGGTGATGTCGTCGAAGTCGCCCAGCGGGTACTCATCCACCTGCAGGAAATGCGCGATACCCGGCATGCAGCTCAGGCGCTCGGTCATGTCCTTCAAGGCTTTGGCGTCGGTTACACGGGTTTCCAGCTCGAGGTTGTCCCACACGCCATTCACCACCACAGCCGGGTCCAGGTCACGGAGCACGGCACGGATGTTCTTGGCCAACTGACGGATGAAACGCGTCCGTACCGGTCGGCTCTTGATGGTGATCTCGGGGAAGACTTTAACGATTAATTTCATGGAAACAGCGCGCGCAGGGCCTGCCGAAAAAGGGGGGCGCGGATTATAGCGGAAATCGCTCAAGGTTTAACCAGTTAATATGCACAGCACTCGCAACGCACTAAAGAAGTGCATTTGCACACAAAGACGCAACATTGCGGTGCGCTATTTTCGAGCTTTTGTGGTAATGCACCTTTATAGGGGCCTTTTTGGAGCAAAAAACCCATGTTGGCGCACTGGCATGCAATTTGCTCTCTTGTGAGGCAGGTTGCCATGGCGGAGTATCCGCGCCGGCATCACCCACATTCTAAGGGCTAACTCCACTACCCCAGCCCGAAGCCACCCGGAGGACACTATGTCGAAGTCGGTTCAACTCATCAAAGATCATGACGTTAAATGGATTGATCTGCGCTTCACGGACACCAAAGGCACTCAGCACCACGTGACCATGCCGGCTCGCGACGCGCTGGATGAAGCTTTCTTCGAAGAAGGCAAAATGTTCGACGGTTCCTCCATCGCCGGCTGGAAAGGCATCGAAGCCTCCGACATGATCCTGATGCCGGATGACAGCACTGCCGTGCTGGACCCGTTCACCGAAGAAGCCACCCTGATCCTGGTGTGCGACGTGATCGAGCCTTCGACCATGCAAGGCTACGACCGCGACCCACGTGCGATCGCCAAGCGTGCCGAGGAATACCTCAAGTCCACCGGTATCGGTGACACCGTATTCGTGGGCCCAGAGCCAGAATTCTTCATCTTTGACCAAGTGAAGTTCAAGTCCGACATCTCCGGCTCCATGTTCAAGATCTACTCCGAACAAGGTTCGTGGATGTCCGACCAGGACGTGGAAGGCGGCAACCATGGCCACCGTCCAGGTATCAAAGGTGGTTACTTCCCGGTTCCGCCGTTCGACCACGACCACGAAATCCGTACCTCCATGTGCAACGCCATGGAAGACATGGGCCTGGTCATCGAAGTGCACCACCACGAAGTGGCGACTGCCGGCCAGAACGAAATCGGTGTGAAGTTCAACACCCTGGTGGCCAAGGCTGACGAAGTTCAGACCCTCAAGTACTGCGTACACAACACTGCCGTGGCTTACGGCCGTACCGCTACCTTCATGCCTAAGCCGCTGTACGGCGATAACGGTTCGGGTATGCACGTTCACCTGTCCATCGCCAAAGATGGCAAGAACACCTTCGCTGGCGAAGGTTATGCCGGCCTGTCCGACACTGCCCTGTACTTCATCGGCGGTATCATCAAGCACGGCAAGGCCCTGAACGGCTTCACCAACCCGTCGACCAACTCCTACAAGCGTCTGGTCCCAGGTTTCGAAGCACCGGTCATGCTGGCCTACTCGGCTCGCAACCGTTCCGCCTCGATCCGTATTCCTTACGTGTCCAGCCCTCGTGCTCGCCGTATCGAAGCGCGCTTCCCGGATCCAGCAGCCAACCCATACCTGGCCTTCGCTGCGCTGGTAATGGCTGGCCTGGACGGTATCCAGAACAAGATCCACCCTGGCGACGCCGCCGACAAAAACTTGTACGACCTGCCGCCTGAAGAGGCCAAAGAGATCCCACAAGTGTGCGGCAGCCTGAAAGAAGCCCTGGAAGAGCTGGACAAGGGCCGTGCGTTCCTGACCAAAGGCGGCGTGTTCAGCGACGACTTCATCGACGCTTACATCGGCCTGAAAAGCGAAGAAGAAATCAAGGTTCGCACCTTCGTACACCCACTGGAATACGAGCTGTACTACAGCTGCTGATCCGGTAGCGCCGCTTCTTGAAGCGGCGTGACAAAAAAGACCTCCCTCGGGAGGTCTTTTTTTTGCCTGGGGATTATCAGATGGCCGCTTGGCGGTCGAGCATCCGGCTGACCATCAACATGCCCAATGCACTCAACTGGTGGATGGCCAGCGCTGCATCGCGGTGTTTGCCATCCAGATCCTCAGAGAGATCCAGCAACAAGGTGCTGACCGAGGAGAAGGTCTCGAAGCTGTTGATCATCAGGGCTTCGTCGTCGATATCGGCGGCGATTGTGAAGACTGATGGGGGTGGATTTGGGGTTGGCTTGAACATTTTCTACATTCCTCAAATGAGGCCGCCTTCGCTTCGCTACTAAACGAAAGGGTGGCGGCTGTGCGCAGGTTAGTAGACCGGTGAATGTAGAAGCCCGGCGCATCCGAAAATGCCCTGCGCACAGCCACCATCAAGCACAGATTTGGGAAATCTGATTGATGGAGAATGCACGACCTACAATTCGAATCCAGGCTACTAAACCTGATCGCTGATGAGCAGCGACCGAGCAACCTTAGAGACGACAAGCCAGCCGTACAAGCCGGCGGATTCTGGCGCACCTGTAGGCAACCACGCAAGTTAAGGTAGCCTCTGACTGACGCCGCTCAAAACCTGCAAACCCAATCCAAATGTGGGAGGGGGCTTGCTCGCGATGGCGGTGGTTCAGTCAAATAGAGGTCAACTGATACACCCCCATCGGGAGCAAGCCCCCTCCCCACAGGAGATCACCCTTGAAGTTTCGATTTGTATTCGCTCTGTTGTTCGCCAGTGCCACTGCGAGTGCCGCGCCACCCACGCTCGAACCGCTGCTCAACAGCATCGCCGAACGTTTGGAGATTGCCGATCAGGTCGCACTGAGCAAATGGGACAGCAAAAAGCCTGTAGAAGATAAAAAGCGCGAACAAGAGGTGATCGCCAGCGTCGCCGCCCAGGCACCGAGCTACACGCTGCCACCGGGCGCTGCCGAGCAGTTCTTTTCGGCGCAGATCGAAGCCAACAAACTGGTGCAGTACACCCACCTCTCCGACTGGCAATTCCAGGGCAAGGCACCTGACGATCCACGCCCCGACCTGGTGAAACAGATCCGCCCGCAATTGGACGAGCTGCAGAAACGCCTGCTGCAGCAATTGGCCGACTTCACCCCGCAGCGTACCGACCCGCAGTGCCCGCAGTGGCTGGCTGCCGCCGTGCATGAGCCGCTGAATGATCCGCTGCGCCAACTGGCGATGATCCGTGCCACCGCCGAGCTGTGCATCTACAAAGGCTAAAGACTGCAACCCACAATCAAACCATGTGGGAGCTGGCTTGCCTGCGATAGCGGCGGCACATTCGACACTGCTATCGCGGGCAAGCCAGCCCCCACATCGACCCAGTTGCTCCAGACAATTTTTCGCCCGCCATCACTTCCTGAACAACCTTCACAAAACCGCACTATATTGGTGCGATAGACTGCACCCTTCCCACCTGCCCAGCCCATTTTGGTTCGAAACTTCCCGGTCAAGCTGGCAGAACGCCACAGTTTCGAGCCTTAAACGCCTATTTCAGGGGTTTAACGCTTCTTTTCGGAGCCTTGGTTTGGTTTTTGCATTTTCCTTGTATCAGCGTGTGCCTCAAGCACGCGCCTTGCTCCAAAAGAGGTCCTGATGACCATCAGCGATGCACTGCACCGTTTGTTACTCGACAACCTGACCACCGCGACCATCCTGCTCAATGACGACCTGCGCCTTGAGTACATGAACCCGGCGGCGGAGATGCTCCTGGCCATCAGCGGCCAGCGCAGCCATGGGCAGTTCATCAGCGAGCTGTTCACCGAGTCGGCCGAAGCCTTGAGCTCATTGCGCCAGGCAGTGGAGCAGGCACACCCCTTCACCAAACGCGAAGCAATGCTCACGGCGCTGACGGGGCAGACCCTGACCGTCGACTACGCCGTGACCCCGATCCTGAGCAACGGCGCGACCCTGCTGCTGCTCGAAGTGCACCCCCGCGACCGCCTGCTGCGCATCACCAAAGAGGAAGCGCAACTGTCCAAGCAGGAAACCAGCAAGATGCTGGTGCGCGGCCTCGCCCACGAGATCAAGAACCCCCTCGGCGGCATTCGCGGCGCCGCGCAGTTGCTGGCGCGCGAGCTGCCGGACGAGAACCTCAAGGACTACACCAACGTCATCATCGAGGAGGCCGACCGCCTGCGTAACCTGGTGGACCGCATGCTCGGCTCGAACAAGTTGCCGTCGCTGGCGATGACCAACGTGCACGAAGTGCTGGAGCGCGTTTGCCACCTGGTCGAGGCCGAAAGCCAGGGCTGCATCACCTTGGTGCGCGACTACGACCCAAGCATTCCCGACGTATTGATCGACCGCGAACAGATGATCCAGGCGGTGCTCAATATCGTGCGCAACGCCATGCAAGCCATCAGCAGCCAGAACGAACTGCGCCTGGGCCGCATCAGCCTGCGCACCCGCGCCTTGCGCCAGTTCACCATTGGCCATGTGCGCCATCGCCTGGTCACCAAGGTCGAGATCATCGACAACGGGCCGGGCATTCCTGCGGAACTGCAGGAAACCATTTTCTTCCCCATGGTCAGTGGCCGCCCGGACGGTACCGGGCTGGGCCTGGCCATTACCCAGAACATCATCAGCCAGCACCAGGGTCTGATCGAATGTGAGAGCCATCCCGGCCACACCACGTTCTCGATCTTTCTGCCTCTGGAACAAGGAGCCCCATCGACATGAGCCGTAGTGAAACTGTCTGGATCGTCGATGACGACCGTTCTATCCGCTGGGTCCTCGAGAAAGCCTTGCAACAGGAAGGCATGACCACCCAGAGCTTCGACAGCGCCGACGGGGTGATGAGCCGCCTGGCACGCCAGCAGCCTGACGTGATCATCTCCGACATCCGCATGCCCGGCGCCAGTGGCCTGGACCTGCTGGCGCGGATTCGCGAGCAGCACCCGCGCCTGCCGGTGATCATCATGACCGCGCACTCTGACCTGGACAGCGCTGTCGCGTCCTACCAGGGCGGCGCCTTTGAATACCTGCCCAAGCCGTTCGACGTGGACGAGGCGGTGGCGCTGGTCAAACGCGCCAACCAGCACGCCCAGGAACAACAGAACCAGGAAGCCCCGCCCGCCCTGACCCGCACGCCGGAAATCATCGGCGAAGCACCGGCGATGCAGGAAGTGTTTCGCGCCATCGGGCGCCTGAGCCACTCCAACATCACCGTGCTGATCAACGGCGAGTCGGGTACCGGTAAAGAGCTGGTCGCCCACGCCCTGCATCGCCACAGCCCGCGGGCGGCCTCGCCGTTCATCGCGCTGAACATGGCGGCGATTCCCAAGGACCTGATGGAGTCCGAACTGTTCGGCCATGAAAAAGGCGCGTTTACCGGTGCAGCCAACCTGCGCCGTGGGCGTTTTGAACAGGCCGACGGCGGCACGCTGTTCCTCGATGAAATCGGCGACATGCCGGCCGACACCCAGACCCGCTTGCTGCGCGTACTGGCCGACGGCGAGTTCTACCGTGTCGGCGGGCACACGCCGGTCAAGGTCGATGTACGCATCATCGCGGCGACCCACCAGAACCTCGAAACCCTGGTGCATGCGGGCAAATTCCGTGAGGACTTGTTTCACCGCCTCAACGTGATCCGCATCCACATCCCGCGCATGTCGGACCGTCGCGAAGACATCCCGACCCTGGCCCGCCACTTCCTCAGCCGCGCCGCCCAGGAGCTGGCCGTCGAGCCCAAGCTGCTGAAAAGCGAGACCGAGGAATACCTCAAGAACCTGCCGTGGCCCGGCAACGTGCGCCAGCTCGAGAACACCTGCCGCTGGATCACCGTGATGGCCTCCGGGCGCGAGGTGCATATCAGCGACCTGCCGCCGGAGCTGCTCAGCCTGCCGCAGGACTCGGCCCCCGTGACCAACTGGGAACAGGCCCTGCGCCAATGGGCCGACCAGGCCTTGGCACGCGGCCAGTCGAACCTGCTGGACAGCGCCGTGCCCGCCTTCGAGCGGATCATGATCGAAACCGCCCTCAAGCACACCGCCGGCCGCCGCCGCGATGCTGCCGTGTTGCTGGGCTGGGGCCGTAATACCTTGACCCGCAAGATCAAGGAGCTGGGGATGAAGGTGGATGGTGGGGATGATGACGAGGGTGATGAGGGCTGAATCCCAACCTCCAATCTTCTGAGAATCCAATGTGGGAGGGGGCTTGCTCCCGATGGCGGTGGATCAGTCACATGGATGTCGACTGACACTCCGCCATCGGGAGCAAGCCCCCTCCCACATTTGGATCGCCTACACATTTGGATCTTCACAAGGTTCATGACCGTGCACCGCTTCAATGCACCATGAACCGGCATCGGGCATGGATCTCACGTCTGTAAAACCTGCGCGGTTAACAAAACATTAAAAACCAAAAACACCAAAGCCCCGTATTCCGGGGCTTTGCGCTTTCTGATGAGATTATTTGGCCCAACGTGGCCACTCTGGCACGCGCCCTGCAATAACCCTGGTACTACCCAGTTTCGGGGACCTTGGTACAGGCAGGCCGAGAATCCCCTCTTTACACCCGGGGTGCTTGATGCGAACCGCGTCGCGCTCCACACCGCTTTGGGGAACCTCGGTACAGGCAGGCCGGGGATTCCCTCTTTAACACCGAAGCCTCTGGCTTCACCCCGTTTTGGGAGCCCTGGTACAGGCAGGCCGGGAACTCCCTTCTTTACACCCGGGGCTTATGTGGCGCAGCGCCCATAGCCCCAGCCCGTTTTGGGGACCTTGGTACAGGCAGGCCGGGGATTCCCTCTTTTATTGCTCCTGGAGATGGATCTCCAGCCGCCAGCGGCCATCGGCCTCGGCACCTTTCCACTCCCCACACAACGGCCGAGCCGCCACCAGGTTCAGCAGCAAGCCGCCATCGGTCTTGCGCACGCGCCAGTTCACGTCCTTGTCATTGACCTTGAGTTGCCCACTGGCCGGCGTGCCCTGCGCGTCGAACAGCAGCGCCACGGTGCCGTCGATATGCTCGCCGTGCAGCTTGGGCTCGCTGTTGAACCACACCACCACACCGTCTGCTGCGGTCTCGACCTGCTGCAGTTCGACCGGGTCCGGGGTGGTCAGGCGGCCGATCATCAGGCCCACCATCAGGCCGACAATCGCCAATGAGCCCATGACCCTCGGCATAAGCTTCGGCCTTGGGTCCTCTTCGGGGGTAGAATGCAGCGCATCTTTGCCTTCGGAGCCGTGCATGTTTCACGTCATCCTTTTTCAACCAGAAATTCCGCCGAATACCGGCAACGTTATCAGGCTGTGCGCCAACAGTGGCTGCCACCTGCATTTGATCGAGCCGCTGGGCTTTGACATGGACGACAAGCGCCTGCGCCGCGCCGGACTGGACTACCACGAGTACGCCACGCTCAAGCGCCATGCCGACCTCGCCAGCTGCCTGGAAAGCCTCGGCCACCCACGGCTGTTCGCGTTCACCACCAAGGGTTCGCGGCCATTCCATGATGCCAGCTTTGCCGAGGGCGACGCCTTCCTGTTCGGCCCCGAAAGCCGAGGCCTGCCAGCCGAGGTGCTCGACGCCCTGCCCGACGGCCATCGCCTGCGCTTGCCGATGCGCGAGGGCTGCCGCAGCCTGAACCTGTCCAACACCGTCGCCGTCGCCGTCTACGAAGGCTGGCGCCAGCTCGGCTTCAAGTAACACACATAACAAATGTGGGAGGGGGCTTGCCCCCGATGACGGGTTGTCAGTCGACATCTATGTGACTGATCCACCGCTATCGGGGGCAAGCCCCCTCCCACATTGGGTCCTGCGTCGGGTTCGAAATTACTGAACCGTCGACGAACCTTCCTGTTGCATGCGCTGCAGCTCTTGAGCGTACAGGGCATCGAAGTTCACCGGAGCCAGCATCAGCGCCGGGAACGAACCGCGCGTCACCAGGCTGTCGAGGGTCTCACGGGCATACGGGAACAGGATGTTCGGGCAGAACGCGCCCAGGGTGTGGCTCATGGACGCATCGTCCAGGCCCTGGATCAGGAAGATACCGGCCTGTTGCACTTCAGCGATGAAGGCTACTTCTTCGCCGTTTTTGACGGTTACCGACAGGGTCAGCACGACTTCGTGGAAGTCGCCTTCCAGGGCTTTCTGGCGAGTGTTCAGGTCCAGCGCGACGCTTGGGGTCCATTCCTGGCGGAAGATCGCCGGGCTTTTCGGCGCTTCGAACGACAGGTCACGCACGTAGATCCGCTGCAACGAGAATTGTGGCGCTTGGGCTTCTGCTGCTTCGGTGTTCTGTTGGTCAGTCATCGCAGATCCTTCTTGATCTTGGGGTCTTTAGGGGTTGGGAGTCAGACGAGCAGCAGCGCATCGAGCTTGCCGGCACGCTCCAGGGCGAACAGGTCATCGCAGCCACCGATGTGCTTGGCGCCGATCCAGATCTGCGGCACGGACGTGCGCCCCGCCTTCTGGGCCATTTCGGCGCGCACCTGGGGTTTGCCGTCGACCTTGATCTCTTCGAAGGCAACGCCCTTTTTCTCCAGCAAGGCCTTGGCCCGCATGCAGTAAGGGCACCAATCGCTGGAATACACGACAACCTGGCTCATATCACTTCACCAGTGGCAGGTTGTCGGCCTTCCAGCTGCCGATACCACCGGACAGCTTGGCGGCGGTGAAACCGGTCTTGAGCATTTCGCGGGCGTGGGTGCCGGCGTGCTGGCCTTGGGCGTCGACCAGAATGATGGTCTTGGCCTTGTACTTTTCCAGCTCGGCCAAGCGTGCGATCAGCTTGTCCTGCGGAATGTTCAGGGCGCCGACGATATGGCCGGCAGCAAAATCCTTGGCCGGGCGGATATCCACGACAACGGCCTCATCCTTGTTGACCATCGCGGTCAGCTCCGACGTGCTCAGGCTGCGGCCACCACGGCTCAACTCGTGAGCGATCAGCAGCGCCAGCAGGATGACGAAGGCACCCACGAGCAGGTAGTGGGCAGTGGCAAATGCAATCAGGTGATCAACCATCAAGGAGGTTCCAGGGCGTTAAAATGGCGGTAAGTATACACAGCCGTCAGGGGGGGCCAACCCCCGTAAAGCGGTGACGTCGTCGGAACTTCGCTTTAAACTGCCACTCCCTTTTCAATTGTCTTCCTTTATTACCGCCGCGAGAGGATCTATGACTACCACGCCTAAACCTTTGGTCCTGATAATTCTCGATGGCTTCGGACACAGTGAAAGCCACCACGACAACGCGGTATACGCGGCCAGCAAGCCAGTACTCGACCGCCTCGTCGCCACCGTTCCCAACGGCCTGATCTCCGGATCGGGCATGGACGTGGGCCTGCCGGATGGCCAGATGGGCAACTCGGAAGTCGGCCACATGAATCTCGGCGCCGGACGAGTGGTCTATCAAGACTTCACCCGCGTGACCAAAGCAATCCGCGATGGCGAGTTCTTCGAGAACCCGACCATTTGCGCGGCGGTAGATAAAGCAGTGGCTGCCGGCAAAGCCGTGCACTTCATGGGCCTGCTGTCCGATGGCGGCGTGCACAGCCACCAGGACCACCTGGTCGCCATGGCCGAGCTGGCGTTCAAGCGCGGCGCCGACAAAATCTACCTGCACGCCTTCCTCGACGGCCGCGACACCCCGCCCAAAAGCGCGCAATCGTCCATCGAGCTGCTGGACACCACCTTCGCCGCCCTCGGCAAAGGCCGCATCGCCAGCCTGGTCGGGCGCTACTTCGCGATGGACCGCGACAACCGTTGGGACCGTGTGTCCCAGGCCTACAACTTGATCGTCGATGGCCAGGCCGAATTCAATGCCGCCACCGCCCAGCAAGGCCTGGAAGCCGCCTACGCGCGTGGCGAGAGCGATGAATTCGTCAAGGCAACCACCATCGGCGAGCCGGTGAAGGTGGAAGACGGCGACGCCGTGGTGTTCATGAACTTCCGCGCCGACCGCGCCCGCGAGCTGAGCCGCGTGTTTGTCGAAGACGGCTTCAAGGAATTCGAGCGCGCGCGCCAGCCCAAAGTGCAGTACGTGGGCCTGACCCAATACGCCGCCAGCATCCCGGCCCCCGCCGCGTTTGCCGCGAGCAGCCTGGACAACGTGCTGGGCGACTACTTGGCAAAAAACGGCAAGACCCAACTGCGCATCGCCGAAACCGAGAAATACGCCCACGTGACGTTCTTCTTCTCGGGCGGGCGCGAAGAACCGTTCCCGGGCGAAGAGCGCATCCTGATCCCGTCACCGAAAGTCGCCACTTACGACCTGCAGCCGGAAATGAGCGCGCCGGAAGTCACCGACAAGATCGTCGATGCCATCGAGCACCAGCGTTATGACGTGATCGTGGTCAACTACGCCAACGGCGACATGGTGGGCCACAGCGGCAACCTCGAAGCCGCCACCAAGGCCGTGGAATGCCTGGACCTGTGCGTCGGCCGCATCGTCGAGGCCCTGGAAAAAGTCGGTGGCGAAGCGCTGATCACCGCCGACCACGGCAACTGCGAGCAGATGTCCGACGAATCCACCGGCCAGGCCCACACCGCGCACACCACCGAGCCGGTGCCGTTTATCTACGTCGGCAAACGTGACTTCAAGGTGCGTGACGGCGGCGTACTGGCGGACGTGGCGCCGACCATGCTGATGCTGATGGGGCTGGAGAAGCCGGTGGAGATGACCGGCACTTCGATTCTGGTCTGAATCCAACACACGCCACAAACCAATGTGGGAGGGGGCTTGCCCCCGATAGCAGTGGGTCAGTCACAGCATCTGTGCCTGATACATCGCCATCGGGAGCAAGCCCCCTCCCACATTTGCTTTGCGGTGTTTGGTAGATATCTTTCTGCCATACCTGCGCCACTCGGCGCCTATCTTGCCTCGGAGCCCGAATTGGGCGTTTTTTTTGCCGCGCTTGGCGGGCATACTAGGCCGTCCCTTTCCCTGGTGTCGCCCGCCTCTATGCTTCGCGCCTTGATTACCCTTGCTCTTGTCTGCCTGCTCCAACCGGCATTTGCCGATGAGCGCGCACAAACCCAACAACAGTTGGACGCTACGCGTCAGGACATTACCGAGCTGAAAAAACTGCTCGGCAAGCTCCAGGAAGAAAAATCCGGGGTGCAGAAAGACCTGCGCGGCACGGAAACCGAAATGGGCAAGCTGGAGAAGCAGGTCCAGGAGCTACAAAAAGAACTAAAGAAGAGCGAGTCGGAACTGGAGCGACTCGACGCTGAGAAAAAAAAACTCCAGAGCGCACGCGTTGAACAGCAACGCCTGATCGCGATCCAGGCCCGCGCCGCCTACCAGAACGGCCGCCAGGAATACCTCAAGCTGCTGCTCAACCAGCAGAACCCGGAAAAATTCGCGCGCACCCTGACCTACTACGACTACCTGAGCAAGGCCCGTATGGAGCAGCTGAAAAGCTTCAACGAGACCCTGCGCCAGCTGGTCAACGTCGAACAGGAGATCGCCAACCAGCAATCGCAGCTGGAAGACCAGAAAAGCAGCCTCACCGCCCAGCGCGACGAGCTGGACAAGGTCCGCAAGGAGCGCCAGGTGGCCCTGGCCAAGCTCAATGACGACGTAAAGGCCCGCGACGCCAAGCTGCAGGCCCGCGAGCAAGACCAGGCCGACCTGGCCAAAGTGCTCAAAACCATCGAAGAAACCCTGGCTCGCCAGGCACGTGAGGCCGAAGAAGCGCGGCAAAAAGCGCTGATCGCCCAGCAGGAAGCCGAAAAAAAGCGCCAGCGTGAGGCCGAGCTGGCCGCTACCACGGACGCGCCGACGCCGCGTAAACCGGCGCGTGCAGCCCCTGGCCCAGTGGTTTCCAGCGCCGGCGAATCGTTCGGTGGGCCTTTTGCTTCAGCCCGCGGCAAACTTCCATGGCCAGTTGATGGTCGATTACTGGCACGCTTCGGTGAAACCCGTGGCGACGACACCCGTGCCAAGTGGGATGGCGTGATGATCAGCGCCTCAGCCGGCAGCCAGGTCCACGCCGTTCACGGTGGGCGCGTGGTGTTTGCCGATTGGTTGCGTGGCGCCGGCTTGCTGGTGATTCTCGACCACGGTAATGGCTATTTGAGCCTTTACGGCCACAATCAGACTTTACTCAAGTCGGCAGGTGATGTTGTAAAAGCCGGTGAATCCATCTCCACTGTGGGTAACAGTGGTGGCCAGGACACCCCGGCGCTGTACTTCGCTATTCGTCAGCAGGGTCGCCCAAGCGATCCTGCACAATGGTGCCGTTCCCAAGGATAGGGCCGCATCTACATTAGGAGTTCGTTCGACATGCTGCATTTGTCCCGCCTCACTTCGCTGGCCCTGACCATCGCTCTGGTGATCGGCGCGCCCCTGGCTTTCGCTGGCCAGGCCGCCCCGGCTGCACCCGCCGCCACCGCCGCGACCACCAAGGCGCCGTTGCCGCTGGACGAGCTGCGCACCTTTGCCGAGGTCATGGACCGCATCAAGGCCGCTTATGTCGAACCTGTAGACGACAAGACCCTGCTGGAAAATGCCATCAAGGGCATGCTCAGCAACCTCGACCCGCACTCCGCCTACCTGGGCCCGGAAGATTTTGCCGAGCTGCAGGAAAGCACCAGTGGCGAGTTCGGCGGCCTGGGCATTGAAGTCGGCGCCGAAGACGGCAACATCAAAGTCGTGTCGCCAATCGACGACACCCCGGCGTCCAAGGCGGGCATCCAGGCCGGCGACTTTATCGTGAAGATCAACGGCCAGCCCACCCGCGGCCAGACCATGACCGAAGCCGTCGACAAGATGCGCGGCAAGATCGGCCAGAAAATCACCCTGACCCTGGTGCGCGACGGTGGCAACCCGTTTGACGTGACCCTGACCCGCGCCACCATCGTGGTCAAGAGCGTGAAGAGCCAGCTGCTGGAGTCGGGCTACGGTTACATCCGCATCACCCAGTTCCAGGTCAAGACCGGCGACGAAGTGGCCAAGGCCCTGGCCAAGCTGCGCAAGGACAACGGCAAGAAGCTCAGCGGTATTGTGCTCGACCTGCGCAACAACCCGGGCGGCGTGCTGCAATCGGCGGTGGAAGTGGTCGACCACTTCATCACCAAAGGCCTGATCGTGTACACCAAGGGCCGTATCGCCAACTCCGAGCTGCGCTTCTCGGCCACCGGCAACGACCTCAGTGAGAACGTGCCATTGGCTGTTCTGATCAACGGCGGCAGCGCCTCCGCGTCGGAGATCGTCGCCGGCGCCCTGCAAGACCAGAAACGCGGCGTGCTGATGGGCACCACCAGCTTCGGCAAAGGCTCGGTACAAACCGTGCTGCCGCTGAACAACGAGCGCGCACTCAAGATCACCACCGCGCTGTATTACACCCCCAATGGTCGCTCGATCCAGGCCCAGGGCATCGTGCCGGACATCGAAGTACGCAAAGCCAGGATCACCAACGAGATCGACAGCGAGTACTACAAGGAAGCTGACCTGCAAGGTCACCTGGGCAATGGTAACGGCGGCGCCGACCAGCCTACCGGCAGCGGCGCGAAAGCCAAGCCGATGCCGCAGGACGACGATTACCAGCTGGCCCAGGCGCTGAGCCTGCTCAAAGGCCTGAGCATCACCCGCAGCCGTTGATATGCGTTTTGCCCTGATCATCGCTGTGCTGTGCAGCCTGGCAGGGGTCGCCCAAGCGGCCCCTGCCGGCGAAGCGCATAAAGCCTACCTGACCCTGATCATCGACGACCTGGGGCAAAACCTGCCCCGGGATCGGCGCGTGCTCGCCCTGCCCGGCCCGGTGACCACGGCGATCATGCCCGACACGCCCCACGCCGCCGAGTTCGCCCGCGAAGCCCACAAGGCCGGCAAAATCGTGATCCTGCACATGCCCATGGACCCGGCCACCGGCCCGTTCGCCTGGCACCCCGAGCTGCCTATCGAAGAGTTGGGCAAACGCCTGGACGCCGCGTTCAAGGCCGTGCCCTTCACTGCTGGCATCAACAACCACATGGGCAGTCGCATGACCGCGCAGCCGCAGGCCATGGCCTGGCTGATGGGCGAGTTGCAACGCCGGCACAAGTTCTTCGTCGACAGCCGCACCAGCGCCAAGACCGTGGCCGCCGCCGAGGCGCAGAAAATTGGTTTGGCCAGCGTCTCGCGGGATGTTTTCCTCGATGACGAGCGCACCGAAGCGGCGATCACCACGCAATTGCAAACCGCAATCAAGCTGGCCCACAAGCAGGGCTCGGCAGTGATGATCGGCCACCCGTACCCGCAAACCCTCGCGGTGCTGGAGCGTGAACTGCCCAAGCTCAAGTCCCAGGGCATCGAGTGGATCGATATCAAGTTGATGATCAGCCTGCGCAGTAACCAGGCGATGGCTGGGCACGGTAAAGACGGTAAGTACCGCTAGTTTTTTGCGCCCTACATAGCTACCGCTGGGTGCTGCGCAAACTGCTCGATAGTGAGGTCTCGAACCCACTGGAGAGTGCCTCAATGACCTCGCTGCAATACAAAGACCTGCTGATCAACTTCACCACCGAGTTCCATCTGCTCTGGAATGACAAAGGCTCTGGCGCGCATAAGTCAGCCAGCTTCTGGCGCCCTGAAACCTCCGCCAACCACCTCAACAACTTTTTTTCGCTAGGCGATATCGCCGTTGAAGGTTACGGCCAGATCAACAACCGCCGGATCGTCGCGGTCGTCAGTGACGCCAACGCCACGGACGGTACCGCCCTGCGCCCGCCCGAGGAGTTGACCGCGGTGTGGAACAACCAGGGCTCGAAAGGCTCTGCCGAAATCGCCGTATGGCGACCCATTCCGCCCGCTGGCTATGTCGCCTTGGGGCACATTTGCAGCGTGGGCTACGAGCGCCCACCCCTCAACACTATTCGCTGTGTCAGGGCGGACCTGGTGATCGGCTCGCACCTGGGGCCCATGATCTGGGACGACAAGGGCAGCCGAGCGCGAACGGACTTCAGCGCCTGGGAGATCTTCCCGCCCCAGGCACAACCTGACGAGGCGTATCTCGCACCCGGTACGTTCTTTGGGGTCGACAGCTACACACGGCCGCAAACCTCGGAGGTGGCGTATGCCTTGAGGAT
>NZ_WKCB01000029.1 GCF_021606685.1 Pseudomonas syringae | reverse complement strand
CTGCGTAGCAGCCCCAGATCTGAAAGCCTAAAGCGGGGCGCTTCGCACCCCAACGCGGGCAAGCCCGCTCGCCACAAGGGCCGGCTCGGTACAGGGGGCCGCTCGGTACAGGAGCCGGTTCGGCATAGATCGCGCGTTTCAGCCGGCTTTCAACGCTTCCAGCCATTGCGCGTGTTTCAGCGTTTGGGAAAACATCGGCAGCGTGAATTGCTCGGCGGCCTGTTGTTGTTCAGCAGTGAAGGTGGCTGTGCAATCGGTCAGTGTGACCACGTCGTAGCCTTTCTCATACCCCGAACGCACCGTGCCTTCGACGCAGCAATTGGTCAGGAACCCCGCGACCACCAGGTTATGGATGCCATTGTTGCGCAGTACCAGGTCGAGGCCGGTGGTGGCAAACGCATCCAGCCCACGCTTGCCCTCCACCAGAATATCGCCTGCCTCACGGCCAAGCTCGTCAGTGATCGCGGCGCCCCAGCTGCCGGCTCGAAACGCACCGCCATCGGCAACGCCTTTGAGGATGCCATAGGAGCGCGTGGTCAACTCCGGGTAGCCCTCGGCAAACTGGATCGGCATATGAATAATCTTCACGCCCAACTCACGTGCCTGCTCAACGGCGGCTGCGGTGTTGGCCAGCATGTCGGTGCTGTGCATCACGTCTTTGACGGCGTCATGGAACACGCCACCCGGCGTAGTGAAGTCGTTCTGGAATTCGATCAAGACAAGGGCAGTCGCGTGAGGGTTCATGCTGGTTCTCCGATAGGCAGGCCGTAGGCTGTTAATCGTAGATCAGACGCGGGCATCGGGGGGGATTTGTTCATGCTTCCGGCCTGCGCCATCGGCTTGAGTGCGCGCAGGGTGGCGCACCATTCGTCTAATGCCCGGCACTCTGAGCGCTGCGCCGCCTCAGAGTTTTAAGCGAGGATATTCCGCGCGATAGAACGGAGAGCCAGCATGGAAATCAATGAGAATGCCCCAGGCAACCTGTCACAGCAGGACGTCACCCGTGGCACCGACAATGAGACGGGCCATGACCCGAGGCGGGACGACGATGCAATCCCGCTGCCGGCGGACGACGATGCGCCGCTTGAGGAGGACATGTCGGATGTAGACGCCGCCGATTCGGTGGCAAGCGAACACCCGGATAACTGATCAGATGTTCCACCTCCACGAACCCGGCCAAGCGCCGGGTTTTTGCTTGGTTTTTGCTTAGTGAACGCCAGTATCACCGGGCAACGCTCACTGCTCATGCCGCAACGCATCCACCACTATGCCGAGCGCTGACGACTGCTCGCGCCGGTTGGGGTAGTAGAGGTGGTAGCCGGGAAACGGCTGGCACCAATCCTCCATCACCCGTACCAGTGAGCCCTCGGCAATGTCCTTGGCCACCATGTCTTCCGGCAGAAACGCCAGGCCGCAGCCGGCGACCGCCGCGCGCAAAATCGGCAGGCTGCTGTTGAATGTCCATTGCCCCTCGACACGGGCCTTGAGCTCGTAGCCGTCCTTTTCAAAGTCCCATTGCAGCAAGCTGCCGTGGGTCGGCAGGCGCAGGTTGATGCAGTTGTGTGTCGCCAAGTCTGCCGGGGCTTGAGGCGCGGTGTGTTTGCGCAAATAGTCGGGCGCCCCCACGACCGCCATGTGCAGCCGAGGGCCGATGGGGACGGCGATCATGTCCTTGGCCACCTGGTCACCGAGCCGCACGCCGGCATCGTAGCGCTGGGCGACGATGTCGGAGAGGGCATAGTCCACAGTGATTTCCACGTGGATATCCGGGTAGTCGGGCAGCACCTTCAACAGCTTTGGCCAGAGAATGTTGTTGGCAGCGTGCTCGGACGCAGAAATGCGCACGGTGCCTGACGGGGTGTCGCGAAACTCGCTGACGGCCGCCAGTTCCAGTTCAATTTCTTCAAAGCGTGGCGCCATGGCCTTGTACAAACGCAAGCCGGCTTCAGTGGGCGATACGCTGCGCGTTGTGCGGGTCAGCAGGCGCACGCCCAGGCGCGCTTCAAGGGTGCGCAGGGTGTGGCTGATCGCCGATTGCGAAACGCCCAGTTGAGCGGCGGCGCGGGTAAAGCTGCCTTCGCGGGCGATGATCACGAAGGCATGCAGGTCGTTGAGGTTGGCGCGGGACATTGATGAGGGGCCTTCATGCAGGTACGCAGGGGGTGTTTCGTGCGACGCTGCCTCGCGTGCTCCGAGGCAGTCATGCACGACTACTTCGCGAGGGTTCTTGCGTAGAACGGCGCGAGTTTGCCGAGTGCCGCGTCAACGTACTTGGGTACCCAGTAGGTTTCGATATGGGTAGCGCCTTCAATCTTGTACAGCTCTTTGTCCTTCGTGCCGGAGGCCTTGGCGAACGCATCCTCGGTCATGTACAGGCTGTCGGCCTGGCTGCCGGCGATCATCAGCAGTGGCTGGTCAATCAGGTCGATCTGGTCAGTGGCGTCAAAGCGCATCAGGTCGAGCAGGCTGCTGGTGGTGTACTTGAAGGTCGAGTTCGGGTGCGCGTGGGTTTTCCAGTAGTACTCGTAACCCTGGCGGTAGAGATCAAAGGGTAATTTGGCAATTTGCTCGTCGCTCAGGTTTGCATCGCCCGCGTATCGAACCTCACCCCCCGCAGCTTCCAGGGCACGCGCCTCGGACGCTTGCTTGAGGCGATCCTGAACGCTGTCCAGTTGGGAGTCGACGTAGCCGTTACGGCGCACACGGCCTGAGTTGAACAGGCTGAGGGTGGCAATCGATTTGAAGCGCTTGTCGGTCTCGGCCGCGGCCAGGGAATAGCCGCCCCCGCCGCAGATGCCGAGCAGGCCCAGGCGCTGCGCATCGACGCCGGCGTACTGGGCAATGAAGTCAGCCATGCCGTGGATGTCTTCAATGCGGTTGGCGGGTTTGTCGACACTGCGCGGTTGGCCGCCGCTACCGCCCTGATAGGCCGCATCGGCGGTGATGGTGATGTAGCCCTGTTCGGCCAGGCGCTGGGCATACAGCCCGGCGACTTGCTCTTTTACACCGCCGTTAGGGTGCGCCACCACGATGGCCGGGTAGGCTTTTTGCGGGTCGTAGCTGGCCGGGGTGTAGACGTTGGCGACGATGTCCAGGCCGTTGAGCTTATAGGTCACCGGATGGATGTTGACCTTGCCCGGCTCATTGCGGGCAATCGCGCCGGCATACACTAGCGTGAACGGGTTTTTCTTGTCGTCGGCAGCCACGCTCGTGCCGGCTGAGAGGCCGACCATCGCGGCCATGAACGTGGCTTTGAGAACGGTGTTTTGCATGGGTTTGCTCCAAAGGATTGAAGGGGATTAACAGGTTTTTTCTGATCGGCGCGCATGCCGATCGGGTCAATCCAGCTGTTTCTCTGCCAGGAACTGGGCCACCAAATCCGCGATCTGGCGGTTGTTCAGGTCTGACATGGCAAAATGCGTGTTGCCCTTGATGCCGATTTCCGGAAGGTGAATCAGCTTCACATCGCCGCCATGCCGGTTAACGCTGTCGCGCCATAGCCGCGCCATCTCAAGCCTTGCCCGCCAGCTGTCCTGGGCGGGCAGGTCGATGGCGTGATCGGGAATGTTGTCGCCGTAGAGGATCAGGATCGGAATCCGTGTGAGTGCCAAGAACTGGCTCAGCGGTACTTGGGCGCCTTGCACCGTGTCGAAGGCGCTGGGGATCGGGGCCGGAACCTCTCCGGCAGGAAACACGAAGCTACTGCCCGGCTCGAACGCGACGATAGCCTTTACCTTGTCGTTCTTGATCGCGGTGAGCCAGCCAGGGCCGCCGCCTTGGGAGTGAGTGAATAAAATGCCAGGGCCGATCCGGTTGAACGCAGCCGATACGGCATCGGACACCACGCCCATATCGAACGGCCCCGTATTGGGGGTCATGGCGCGAAAGAACTGCTCGCGTGTCTGCTCGTCGCGCGCCACCTGCACGCCGTCAAAGTAGTTGGGCCATACCCCGATGCGGAACTGGTTGAACCACAGCTGTTCGTCCGGCGTCGGCTTGAGCGTTGCCTCCACCATGCTGCGACCGGCGTTGCCGCGGCGCGGTTGGTCGATCAGGTAGACGCCAAACTGACGGCGCAGGAAAAGGGTCTGGAAGCCTTCGCGACCATCGGCTGTGGTTTCCCAGGTTTTGGAAAACTGGCCGGCACCGTGCCACATCACAATCGGCAGTTTTCGCGCGTTGGCCGGCACTTGGTAAAACACATAGGCGTGATCGCCATGGTAGGTCTGGCCCGCGGGCGCCATAGGGTTGCGCGGGTCAAACGTACCTGGCGCGGTGGTCAGGGTGCCGCCAGCGGCAAAGCTGCCTTGCGCCTCGATCTGCAACGGCGCGGCGCTGTTGCCAGAGTGGTTGGCAGGCACCGTACAGGCTGAAAGCAGGCAGGCCAGAGGGAGGCAGAGAACGGTCGTGGTACGCTGCATCTTCAGCCCTCCGATGCGGCAAGGGCTTGAGTCAGCGCCGCCTGCGCCCGGGTGGCCACGGCGGCGTCCGGGTGTTTGGCGAGTACAGCGGCCACCTGGCGCAGTTGGCTAGCACTCAGGCCGACCCGCAGGCTCGCCAGCATATGCGAACGCAACTGCGGTTCGGCCCCCGGCGTTGCTGCCAACGCGCCCACAGTGGCCAGCTCACGGCTTTGCCAGTCCAGGTTGTCACGCTCGAAGATGGCGCCGAACAGGTGGGCTTGCAGGTACTGGTTGATGACTGGCGCAAAGTCGAACAGCGGGCCTTGCACCGCACCGCCGGAAATGCGCGTCTGGTTGGCGGTACCGACCTCGAGCAAGGCCTGGCCGCTTGGAATCGGCTGGCCGGGCTCGCGCCCTGGGGCATCCTGAATACCTTGCGCGTTGCGCGCCTCAACCACCTTCATCAGTTCACCCAGCGCATTCAGGCTGCGGGGGAAGCCCGCGTACGCATACAGCTGCACCAGTATTTCCTTGGCTTCACTGAGGGTCAGCCCGGCATCCAAACCCTGATTCAAGGCTTGATTAAGATTGGGCATGTCGCTGGAGGCCATAAACGCCGCGATCAGTGGGATGGCCTGCTGTTGGCTCGACAATGTTTCGGACGGCGGTGCGGTGGTGGCGGTGGACGGTTTCAGGCCTGCGTACTCGGCATCCGAGACCTTGTCGCCCCAGGTCACGGCGCTGCCATCGACGGCTTCGGCCAACGCGATATGGGTCATGGCCGTGGTGGGGGACGCCCCATGCCAGTGACGCACATTGGCCGGGATCCATACGGTGTCGCCCGGGCGAATTTCCTGGCGCGGGCCGTCCGCCTGCTGCACATAGCCCATGCCCGCGGTGACGATGAGCGTTTGCCCCAGCGGATGGGTATGCCACGCGGTGCGTGCGCCAGGCTCGAAGGTCACGGTGCCGCCGCCCACGCGGGCAGGCGCATCCCCCTTGAACAGGCCATCAACCCGCACCGTGCCGGTGAAATTGTCGGCCGGGCCTTGAGCGGAAGGCTGGGTGCCAACACGGGTGACACGCACGTTTTTGTTGTCTTCGGCGGCGGCTTCGCCAGCCATCAGCGAAAAGGCTACCAGTGGAGCGATCAGCGGATTCATAGGTGTAACTCCTGGCCCAGGCCGTTGCCCGAGATGCGGGTTTTCATTGCTGTGTCCTCGGCGCAAACCGGGCGATGCGGTGGTTAAGGTTTGAAGTGGCTGTCGCTTAGCCAGGCGTTGACGGTCTCCATGGTTCTGCGCTCTTGCTCGCCCTCCATGACGAACCCCTCGAGCACCTTGGCCTGGGGCGCATGAGCGTGGAGCACAGCACGGCTGCTGCCCAAGCCATAGCCGCCATGGGTGGTGAAGGGAATGATGGTTTTGCCGCTCAGGTCATGGGCTGAAAGAAAAGCGCGCACCACTGGCGGCAGGGTTTCACCCCAGATGGGAAAACCGAGGAACACGGTGTCGTACGCGTCCAGGTTGTGAACCCGGCTCTCCAATACCGGCTCGAAGCCGCTGTCGCGCTCCTGGCGCGCCTGTTCCACGGTTTGCAGGTAGTCGTGGGGGTAGGGGGCGGCAGGGCGGATTTCGAATATGTCCGCGCCCACGCCGCGCTGGATAAGCCCGGCCACGACGCGGGTATTGCCCGACCGGGAGAAGTACGCCACCAGGCTGCGAGAACCGGATGGTGCTTGTTCTTCACGGGCTTGCGTGCTGCCCAGTGCCAGAAGCGGTGAGCTGGCCAATGCGAAAACTACTGTGCGGCGCAGCGAATCGGGGTCGTTCATACCGCCTCCCTTAGCGTCCGACACGGGCTTTAAGCGCCTCGGGGTAACGGTCACCCTGGACACTGATCTGCGCCAAGGCCGATGCGATGGCCGCCAGCTCCGCTGGGGTCAGGGTGACCGACGCGCTGGCGATGTTTTCTTCAAGCCGATGCAGCTTGGTCGTCCCCGGAATCGGCACAATGCACGGTGCCTGGGCGAGCAGCCAGGCGAGGGCTATTTGCGCAGGGGTCACGCCTTTTTGCGCGGCGATCTCGCGCAGCCGGATGATCAGGTTCTGATTGGCCTGCAGCGCCTCCTGGGCAAAGCGTGGCACGACACTGCGAAAGTCATCGCTGCCAAACGATGCGTCAGCCGAAATGGCCCCGGTGAGAAACCCTTTGCCCAACGGGCTGAACGGTACAAAGCCGATGCCCAGCTCGCTAAGGGTGGGGAAAATCTCCAGCTCTGGCTCACGCCACCACATCGAATACTCACTCTGCAGCGCCGTGACCGGTTGCACCGCGTGCGCTCGGCGGATGGTTTGCGCGCCGGCTTCCGAGAGGCCGAAGTGCTTTACTTTGCCTTCAGCGATCAGGGCCTTGACGGTGCCCGCAACGTCTTCGATGGGCACGTCCGGGTCGACCCGATGCTGGTAGAGAAGATCGATGTAATCGGTCCTGAGCCGGCGTAGCGAGCCCTCGACGGCCTGGCGAATATGCTCGGGGCGGCTGTTGAGAATCTGCTGCTTATTGTCGTCGCCAAAGGTGAAACCAAACTTGGTGGCGATCACCACGTGATCGCGCACGGGCGCCAATGCCTGGCCAACCACGTCTTCGTTCAGGTAGGGGCCATACACCTCGGCGGTGTCGAAGAAGGTCACGCCCAGGTCAACGGCAGCGCGGATCAGCGACACTGCATCCTGGGTATACGTGGCCGGGCCATAGCCGTGGCTCAGCCCCATGCACCCCAGGCCAAGGGCCGAAACCTCTAGAGAACTGTTACCCAAGTAGCGCTTTTGCATTGCGTTATCTCCCAGCGTCAACACTCCCGCCCAGCCCGTAAGCCAAGGTGAGCGTGGCAGCCGGTTGGCTGCCACCTCGATGGGAGGACGTTAAGCGAGCACGCACGATCGGACTACCCGGTTAAATCGGCATGGGTCTATGAGCAGAACTAATCAATCCGCAGCAGGCCCTCGCAAACGCTGATGCAGAGCGGCATTCATGAGCCGTGCCTGCAGCCCTCATGGCCTTTTACGAACAGATAGCGGTGAAGGCCGTGGCGCTGATTGTAGCGGGTGGTCAACCCGTAACCCTCAGACGAAACCGCGCGGTTGCGGCTGATCTGGTATGTCGATGCACTTCATACATTTGTACAACCAGAAGCTGTCGGACATGGATTTTTACCGTGTTCAATCATTTTGTACCTGCATACCCTTCTGAACAGGCCCGTTGATCACTAACAATAAAAGGAGACGACCATGCCTATTCAGACCGAACACGACCCGCGTTTGAAACGTTCACTCAAGACGCGACATATCAGCATGTTGGCACTGGGCGGAGTCATCGGCGCTGGGCTATTCGTAGGCTCCAGCGCTGTAATCGCTTCCACCGGGCCGGGTGCCTTCATCACCTACGCAATGACCGGGCTTATCGTCGCCTTGGTGATGCGCATGCTCGGTGAAATGGCTTCTGCACATCCTTCCAAAGGTTCTTTCGTGGATTACGCCCGCATGGCTTTTGGGCGTCCTGCGGGGTATATGATGGGATGGCTGTACTGGTATTTCTGGGTAATTGTGGTGGGTTTCGAGGCGGTAGTCGGTGGGCAAATTATCAATGGCTGGCTACCGGATATTCCTGTCTGGGTGATTGCGCTGGGGTTGATGATAAGCATGACCCTGCTGAACCTGATGTCGGTGCATTCATTTGGAGAAGCCGAGTACTGGTTCGCGGGTATCAAGGTCGCGGCCATCGTCGTCTTTCTGATCGTAGTGGGTGTCTACGTCTTCAACCTCTGGCCAGGGTCGACGGCACGCTTGAGCAACCTGACCGAGCATGGAGGGTTTTTGCCGCATGGTGTTTCATCGCTATTCACCGGTGTAGTGGTGGTGATTTTCTCGATGACCGGCGTAGAAGTGGCCACGCTTGCTGCTGCGGAGTCCGAAGACCCGTCACGCAATATCCGCAAGGCCGTTAACACGGTGATGGTTCGAATTTTGGTGTTCTTTGTGCTGGCGACCTTTTTTATCGTGGTGGCGCAGCCTTGGACCGACATCGTTCCTGGTAAATCGCCGTTCGTGACCACGCTGGAACACATCGGTATTCCAGGCGCCGGTACGCTGTTGACGGTGGTCATTCTGGTGGCCGTGCTCTCGGTATTGAATGCGGGCCTCTACACCTCGTCGCGATTGTTATTCGTACTGGCTTCCAACGACGAGGCACCTCGCTGGATGGCGGCAGTGAGCCGCAATGGCGTACCGGTGCGTGGCGTGATCGCCTCGACACTGGTGGGGTACGGGTGCGTGGTTATTGCGGCGATCTGGCCGGATACCGTGTTTCAGTTCCTCATCAATTCGTCCGGCACTGTGTTCCTTTTTGTCTACCTGATGATCTGTCTGTCGCAACTCAAGCTTCGCCAGAAGTGGCTGGATGAGGGCTCTTTGAAGTTCGCCATGTGGGCTCACCCCTGGCTGCCCCTGCTGGTTACCGCGTCAATTATTGCGGTGTTGGTGAGCATGGCATTCGACGCCTCGATGCGGGTAAGCCTCCTTCAATGTGTGATCGCCATCTTCGTGATTGCCCTCTCATACGCCGTTCTACGGTGGACACGAGCTCGCCAGAGCAGCACTGAACTCAAACCGCGGCCAGCAAGCAGCACTTAGCACGCCAAGCCGTATCGGACATAAGCCCTGTGCAGGGTCGTCAGTGGGAAGCCAATAACATGCCGGAAAAACTAGAGTTGAATCAATTACCCAACCAGCCGCTGTGGTTTGCGTCGGGGCCGTCCCGTGAGCGCCTGGAAGGCTCGGTGCAAGCCGATGTGGTTATCGTTGGCGCTGGATACACAGGGCTATGGACGGCCTACTATTTGCTCAAGAGTGATCCGTCCCTTCAGGTGGTATTGCTTGACAAACACCATGTGGGGTTCGGCGCGTCCGGGCGAAATGGCGGCTGGGCTTCGGCGATTTTCCCGATCTCGCTTTCCCGTGTAGCCGAGTTGTATTCCCACTCTGCCGCACTCGATTTGCAGGCAGCGATGAACAATACGGTCGATGAGATCGGCCGTGTTCTGTCCCACGAAAACGTGGATGCAGATTATTCGAAGCAAGGTTTCCTTTCGCTGGCCCGCAGCGCCCCGCAGATGGCCCGCGCCAAGGCAGCAGTGGACGCCTCTGCGCGCTTCGGGCTGCCACACCAATGGCGTGTTCTCGACAGTGCGCAAGCGCTTGCCAAGGTCGGTGCCCAAGGCACCTTAGGTGGTCTTTATACCGAGCACTGCGCGCTCATCCATCCTGGCAAGCTGGTGCGCGGCCTGGCTAAGCTCGTCGAGCAAATGGGGGCCAGGATCTATGAGCACTCTGCGGTAACGCAGCTCACCCCAGGCGAGGTTCGTACGGCGCAAGGATCGGTCAAGGCGGGCTTCACTGTGCGTGCGACAGAGGCGTTTACGTCGCAGCAACCCGGTTACTCGCGCTTTGTTATCCCGCTGTATTCGCTGGTACTGGCCACTGAGCCGCTGCCCCGTGAGTTACTCGGCAAACTCAATCTTGACCATCGCATGGCATTCAACGACATGCGCCATCTCAGGGTGTATGGGCAGGTCACGGCAGAGGGGCGCCTGGTATTTGGTGGTCGGGGCGCGCCGTACCACTGGGGTTCGCAGATGTCTGGCGATGCGGATCTGGTGGATAAGGTTCATTCCAAGATCCATGCCGCAATGCTGGAGTTCTTTCCCGACCTTGCTGATGCGCACATTACGCATCGCTGGGGTGGCGCCCTCGGGGTGTCGCGTGACTGGTGCCCCACGGTGAGTATTGATCGGCAAAAACGCTTGGCCTGGGCCGGTAACTATGTGGGCGATGGTGTCGCCACGAGTAACTTGGCCGGGCGCATTTTGCGCAACCTTATTCTTGGCCGGGACGAGCAGATCAATACGCTGGCGCTGGTCAACCATCGCTCCCCAGCCTGGGAGCCAGAGCCCTTGCGCTGGCTCGGAGTGAACAGCGGGCTTGCTGCGGCTTCACTCAGCGATATCGAAGAACGCATCACCCATCGCCCATCTTGCACTGCGAAGTTGCTGGAAAAATTGACCGGTGCGCATTAACAGGAGATACACGTGACTTCATTTACCATTATCAAATCCACCGACCTTCAATCCTTGCCGCTGAACCCCGGAGGGCAGCGTGCCGGAGCAGACCAGGGCGATCCGCAAATAGCTACCCAGCAAGTTGCGCGTGAGGCGTCTGGTAATCTCGGGGTTTGGGAATGCGAGCCGGGCGGCTGGCCGGTGAGCAATCGGCCGGATACGGAGTTCACCTACATTATATCGGGCGTGGCGTTATTGACTGATGAGGCCAGCGGCCGCGTTGTGGAGGTCACGAGCGGTGACCTGATCATTCTCCCGCCGGGCTGGAGTGGCCGATGGGATGTGATCAAGAAGGTCAGGAAGGTGTACGCCATTTACTGAACGCTCACACCCAGGCCTGTGCATTACCTTGGCCGTATCAACCGCTGATTGAGTGGATTGATACCTCACATGAACGGCCCCTTAGCACGCTGCGGGGTCGTTTGCATTCACGGGTGAATATCGAGCAATTCGGTGTTTTTACCCGCCTGGATCGCAATCCAGAACCTGGCAATGCCGTGAGTGGTGGTGGGCTTGAATCCCGTCAATTGCTCTACCGACTTGAGTCGGTAAACCAGTGTCTGGCGATGAATACCCAGATCGAACGCCGAGCTTTTCCAATTGCCATCGTTTTCGAGGAACGTAATCAGCGTCGTTAAAAGCGCAGTGCCATTCGCACGGTCGTGCTCTATCAAGGGGCCGAGATAACGCCCCACAAGAGCCCTGGCCTCAGACAGCGACTTGGGCGCCATGATCAGCCCGGTTTCGACTTCACCATAGCGCAATAGGCCAGAGCCGAGTTCTCTGGCCTGAATCAGCGCCAGCCGCGCCTGTCTGACGCTTTCACGAACGCCCGTCGCTGACGTGATCGGCCTGCTTACACCGATCACTGTGCCGTCTCCAAGATTGGCACGAAGGGCGTCGAACGTCGTACTGTCGTCCGGGCTGATCGCCAACAGCAGTTCTTTGTCCTCCAGGAACAGAAGAGGTGTTGCGTGTAGGGCAGGTGAATGGTGTATCTCGTCGACACCCCACGGGCTTCTTTGGCCTGCGCAAATTGCCAGGCTCACCAGCGTGCCATTGAGCGCGCGTCGCTCCAGAATCGGACGCGCCAGGGTAAACTGCATTTCACTGTCCATCAGGCTACGCAGCAGTGCCGCGCCTTCCTCCCGCTGCTGGTCGCGGTGGATCATCAACCGTTCCAGCTCGACGCCCAGCAGGCCCACAAGCGAGCGCACGAGAATGGAGTCATCCATTGTTCTCTCGGCTCTACGGATCATGACCAAGTTAGCGCGAGTGCGCCCCCCAATTGCTATCCGCTCGATGTGTTCGTTGCGCGGCTGTAGAGAAGCGGCCGTTTCGACGATCTTTATCCCGCTGACTGCGTCCTCGATGGCCAGATCCAACTTTAGCGTTTGGCCAAGGATGGATAAGCGACCAGACATATCGGGTGACTTGTGCAGTGCGTCCGCATAGGTCTGGAACAGGCGCTCACTGGCGTTGAAACGTTCGCGCTGGGCGTTCAATACGCTTTCAATGACGTAATGGGACAGTTTGACAAACTCAAGCTCAAAGCTGGCGCGCAGGATCGGAAACAGCAGGTCGTTCGCCGCTTTGAGCATCTGATCTGACAGGGGCGGTGCGTCGGGGCGGGGCGCAACCACTAACGCGCTGGCGTTGCTTTGTACCAGTTGCTCCAGCCATACAACTTGATCCTGCGCTGCACGAGGAATGCCCACCCCGGTTGTCATGACGAGGTCACCAGGAGAAATCCACCGCCAAGGGTCCGGCAAATCGACGGCATGAGCCCATGTGATCAGTCGACTCGTAGCACCTTCGCCTGCGACCGCCTGTAGCTTCAACAGCTCGACATTCATCAGGTCCTGCACGGTTAACATGAGCTCATTTCCTTCAACGTTTGAGCGGTGATGCTACCGGTTAACGAGGAAGGCAACCATGGCCTTGGAGAATTGGTGAGACGGTCATTTGGACTTGCTCTTCAAGGCTCAACCGGCACCACCAACGATACGCCAGGTTCAAATGGGGCTCTTCGCACAACCACCGCGCTGAGCGAATGCCAAAACCCATCAGGGCGTGAGCTTCTAGCCCTTCAAGACCAGCGACATGTCTGGGTACTTGGCGCAGATGAAGTCGACGAATGCGCGAACTTTCGGGGCGGTTAGGCGCCTGGATGTGTGCAAGACCCAAAGCGCCGGTTCTACACCCGATACGGTGCCCCACTGGACCAGCTCGCCACGCGCAAGCTGATTCCATGCGATGGACTGTGGGATCAAGGCCGCCCCACCGCCTGCGATGGCCGCATCGCGAACCATCAGCAATGAAGAGAAGCGCAGCGTGGGGATCGGCTCCAGGACCAGTTGCCCGTCATCGAGACTCCAGTGGGTGGGCTGGAAACTCGTTGTGACGATGCTGGGCACGGGCCTGATCGCGCCGGGCATGGGCCTGGGGACTTGAGGTGCCGCCACCACGACCAGCCTGTCCTTGGCGAAGCAGCGGCCGACCAGGCGGCTGTCTGGGTTCGGGTTGATCCGAATGGCGACGTCATAGTGTTCCTCGACGAGGTCAACCAGGCGATCCTCCGCCACGACTTCGATTTCTACCTCCGGGTTGGCGCGACAGAATTCGGCGCCAATGCGGCCCATCGCAAGCTGGGAGAACAACACAGGGGCGGCCACACGCAAGCGTCCGCGCGGTGTCGATAAGCCCTCACGTGCGGCCGTCATGGCTTCGGCCACCTCGCTCAAGGGGCCTTCTGTTCGAGCCATCAGGCTTTCGCCGGCTTGGGTGAGCTTCAAGCCGCGAGCGCTGCGCTCGATCAGCCTCACGCCCAGTTGTTCCTCCAGGTCGGCGATCCGGCGCGACAAGGTGGCCTTGGAGATACCGCTCGCACGGCTTGCCTTCCCCAGGCCCTCATTGGTCGCGACGAGTATGAAATCGATCAGCGCGTTAACGTTCATGGTGTTCCATTATTGAAACGAAGTGTCTGTATTTTGGTGTCTCTGATTTACCTTCGCAACAGATTATCTTCTCGTCATCGCCACTCAAGACGAGCAACTGCCATGAGCACTCTGCAACGCGCTGTACTGATCCGGGCCTATGGCGGCGCTGACGCCGCGCGCGTGGGCGAGGTCGAAAAGCATCAACCCGAACAAGGCCAGGTGCTGGTTCGCGTTCGAGCCGCCGGCGTGAACGGCATAGATTGGAAGGTGCGTGAAGGCCATGTGCGAAATGCTTTCGCGCTGCCACTGCCCATCGTCCTCGGTGCCGAAATGGCGGGCGTGGTCGAGGCGGTCGGCCCCGGCGCCACTCGGTTGCGTGTTGGCGATCGGGTCATGGGCGCGATAGGTGGACTGGGCGCGTACGCCGAATTCGTGACCGTTAGTGAAGCGAGTCTGTCGCTGACGCCAGAACACCTCGAGGATATCCAGGCTGCCGCGATTCCCGTCGCCGCCGTAGCCGCCTGGAATAGCCTTCATCACGCAGGGCCGGTTTACCCAGGCCAGCGAATCCTCATTCACGGCGCGGCGGGTGCGTTGGGCGCCTTTGCCGTGCAATACGCCAAGCGGGCCGCCGCCGAAGTCTTCGCGACGGCAGGCACCGCTGACCTGGATTACGTACGCAGCCAAGGCGCGGACCACGTGATTGACTACCGAACCCAGCGTTTCGAGGACATCGTCCAAGACATTGATTTGGTGCTCGACTACGTCGGGGGCGAGGTGTTGGATCGCTCGTGGCAGGTGTTGGCGGAAAACGGCGTGATCGTTGGCACCTCATCTCCCGACATCCTGGCGCGCACGCCAGCCAATCGTCGAGGCCTCTGGTTCATGAACAAGCCTGACCCTGTATTGCTGGAGACGCTGGCCCAGGAAGTCGCCAGCGGCGCGCTGCAGTCCAGGATCGGCAAGGTCGTTGGCTTCAATGATATCCCGGCGGCCATCGAAGGTAATCGAAGCGCTTCAGGCACCGGCAAAGTCGTGGCGGACTTCTCTCGTTAATTCATACCCACTATCCGTTGCAGGAGATTCAACCATGAGCATTCTCGTTATTGGCGCCACGGGCACCATTGGTTCACTCATCACTCAAGGCCTGGCGCAAGCCGGCGCCGAGGTTAAAGCGCTTGTCCGCCAAGCGGGTAAGCGCGAATTCGCAGCCGGTGTCACCGAGGTGGTTGGCGACCTCACCGATGTCGCATCGATGCGCGTCGCGCTGTCTTCGGTGCGCACGCTGTTCCTGCTCAACGCCGTGACGCCTGATGAGGTGACGCAGGCGCTGATCACGCTGAACCTCGCTCACGAAGCGGGCATTGAGCGCATTGTCTATCTGTCGGTGATCCACGCTGACAAATTCACCAATGTGCCGCACTTCACCGGTAAGCATACGGTTGAACGCATGATCGAAAGCCTCGACATCCCCGCGACCATTTTGCGTCCGGCTTATTTCATGCAAAACGACCTGATGGTTCAGCAGACGATCCAGAACTACGCGGTGTACCCGATGCCGATTGGCGCGGCCGGCGTGTCAATGATCGATGCGCGCGACATTGCCGATGTCGCCGTGGCAGAGCTGCTGCGACGCGACAAAGCCTCTTCGGCGCTTGACCGCGTAACGCTGGAATTGGTGGGGCCGCAAGCACTGACGGGCGCGTCCGTGGCAAAAACCTGGAGTGCGGCCCTGGGGCGCGAGATCGCTTACGGGGGTGATGACGTGGTGGCCTTCGAAGGTCAATTGGCTGGGTACGGTCCAGGCTGGTTGGCGTACGACATGCGCCTGATGATGGCGGGTATCCAGGCGTTCGGCATGCAGGCCGCTGACGGAACAGTGGCTCGGTTAGAGGCCATCATCGGGCATCCACTGCGCACCTATGCAGACTTCGTTCGCGAGGCCGCTGCTCAGTAATAACTGCCAGGGTCGGGGGGCGATTCACCTTTTGGGGAATATTGCCCCCTGACCCCGGCAGCGCCAGCCTCTCAATACGCCGCGGTATAAATCGCCAAGGCGTCCGCTTCGAGTACAGCGCGTGGGTTGTTGACCAGCAGCCGCTGCTGTTGCATTGCACTGCGGGCCAACTCCGGCAAGCTTTCCAGGGTGACTCCGGCGTCTCTCAAGCGTAACGGCAGCCCGACGGCTGCATGAATCCGCCGCAGTTCTTCAATTAGTTGCGCGGCCCCATCCCCCGGCAGCAGACGGTCGCCCAGCACGCACGGCGCGAGTTCGGCGTAGAGCGTGCGAGCGTGGGGCAGGTTGAAGGTCAGTACCGGGTTCAGCACCAGCGCGTTGGACAGCCCGTGGGGCAGGTGAAACGTAATGCCCAGCGGGTAGGCCAGCGCATGCACGGCTGCCACTGGCGCGTTGGCGAAGGCCTGGCCGGCCAGACACGCGCCCAGCAGCATGGCCTGGCGCGCTTCGAGGTCGTGCGGCTCACGCACGGCGCGCTCGAGGTTGGCGCTGAGCAGGCGCAGGGCTTCGCGGGCGAGCAGGTCGGAGATCGGGTTCTTGCGCAGCTTGCTGGTGTAGGCCTCGATGGCGTGCACCATCGCGTCGATGCCGGTGGCGGCGGTGACCGGGCCGGGCAGGCCTACCGTCAGTTGCGCGTCGAGGATCGCCAGGTCCGGCAACAATTGCGGGGACACCACGCCGGATTTACCGGTGGCGGTGGTGACGATCGAAATCGGCGTGACTTCTGAACCGGTCCCGGCCGTGGTCGGCACCTGGATCAATGGCAGGCGGGTGCCGGTGGCCAGGTTGACGCCATAGATGTCGCCGAGGCCCTGGCGCTGTTCGGGATGGGCCAGGTAAGCGACCAGCTTGGCGGTGTCCATGGAGCTGCCGCCGCCGAAACCGACGATCAGCTCGGCACCGATTGCGCGTGCTTGTTCAGTAGCCGCCAGCACCAGCTCTTCGGCCGGGTCGGCGAGGACGTCGCTGTAGATCTGCAGGTGGATCCCCGCAGCGGCGAAGCCAGGCAGCACCGAGTCCAGCAAGTTGTGGCGCAGGATGCCGGCGTCGGTGACCAGCAGCACAGTGCGCGCACCGCGGGCGGCGCACTGTTCGGCCAGTTGGGCGGCGGCGCCACTGGCGCAGATCAGGTGGGCGGTGGTGCTGAAATTGAACGCTTGCATAAACAACCTCTTATTCTGATTGGGGCGGCAGGCCGGCATCGATGATCGTCTGGGCCACTGCTTCCATGCTGGTGCGGCTGGTCATGGCATCGCGCTGCAGGCGCCGATGGGCGTCGTTTTCGCCGATGCGATGGCGGGCCATGAGCAGGGCCTTGGCCATGGAGATCTTCGACACCGCCGGTTGCCGGGTCTGTAATTTGCGCAGTTGCGCCAGCATGTCGATACGCGCACGCCAGGCGGCGCGGGCCATCAGTAACTGGGTCAACAGGCCGAAGGGTCGTAGCGGCCGCTCGATCACGGCCGCCGGCTGGGTTTCCAGCACCAGTTGCAGCATTGACGGGTTTTCATAGCCCACCACGGCAATGATCGGCGGCGCCTGCTCGCTCAGCCCTTCCACCAGCGCCCGGGTATTCAGACGCTGGCTGAGTTCCACGGCAAGCAGGACCACATCGGTGTGCTCCGGCAACTGTGCAGGCACCGGCCAGCATTGCTCGACGATGCAGCCAATACGCTGCAACTGGTCCAGTACCACGCGGGCCTCGGCATCCACCGGGTGAATCACCAGTACGCGCAGGCCCTTGAGTTCGCGCAACAGCGAAGGTGCCTGGGTCATCTCGCACTCCCGCGGGTCATGGCTGCACATCCAACTGGTAATCGACCATGTAAGGGCTGGGTTTCACCGGCTGTTCGCTTTGCACCACCAGCTCGAAACGGCGCTGGTGGTCGAGACGCGCGATGCGTGGCCACAGCCAGGTGTGCTGGGTGTCCGGGTCGATCTGCACGCGGCCCTGGGGCGCGTCGAACTGCGCCCCGGCCAAGGCCTTGCGCAGCGCTTCGATGGACGAACCCTCGGCACGCCGCGCTGCTTCGGCGAACAGGTGCACCTGAAAGTACGCGGCCTCGCCCCCCGCCGTCAGCGGCGCCGTGTCACCAAAGCGCGCCCGGTAACGTGCGACGAACGCCTGGCTGGCGGGCGTCGCCAGGGTGGAGAACCACGGCGCCGCCGACACGTGCCCCTCGGCCTCCTCATCGCTCATCTGCAACACGTCGACCTCGTTGGTGGCGAGGCTGACGATGGGCATGCGCGCCGGGTCGAAACCGGCCTGTCGGTACGCGCGGTGCAAGGCCGGAATATCGCTGCCGACGATGGTCGAGTAGATCGCATCCGGTGCAGTGTCCCGCGCCCGTTGCATCACCTGTTCAAAGTCCTCGGCGGTAGCGTGGAACGGCAGGTAGATCTCGTCCACCACTTCGCCACCGGCCTGCTCGAACAGCTCACGCATGATGCGGTTGGACTCGAATGGGTAAACGTAGGAACCACCGACGAACAGCACCCGGTTGCCGAAATGCTCCAGCACATAACGCGCCAGCTGCACCGAGTTCTGGTTCGGTGCAGAGCCGGTGTAGAAGCACCACGGCGAGTATTCGAAGCCTTCGTACAGCGTGGGGTAGAAGAGCAATCGGCGACGGCTTTCCACCACCGGCAACACCACTTTGCGGGTGCTCGACATGTGGGTGCCGAACAGTACCTGCACCTGGTGCTCGTCACACAGGCGCAGGGCGCTGTCGCGGTAGTCCGCCGGCTCCGCGCCGGGATGACCGTCCACCGGCACCAGTGGCCGTCCGTGGATGCCGCCGGCGTCGTTGACCTCGGCGATTGCCAGGTGGGTGGCGTTGGCCTGCGTAGTCTCCGAGGCAGCGGTGAGGCTGCTCTCGGAAAACAACAGGCCGACTTTGTAGTCGGTGGTGCTCATGACGTCAGGCTTTCCCAGTCGATATGTTGTTCGAACGCGTGCGCCACTTGGTACAGCATGGCTTCGTCGTAATCCCGCGCCACCAGCATCATGCCCACCGGCAGGCCACTGGCAAGCCCGCACGGGATCGACAGGGCAGGGTGGCCGGTCACATCGAACGGCGCGGTGTTGGCGTTCATTTCCAGCGCCCGTTGTACCCACTCGCTGGCCGAGGCATCTACGGTGGGCAGCTTGGGCGCCTTTAGCGGTACGGTGGGCATCAGCAGCACGTCGAAGTCTTGCAGTTGGTGGTCGTAGGCAGCGCGCAACTGTCGGGCGGCGTTCTGGGCCTTGGCGTAATACTGGCCGCCAAAACGCTTGTACGCGTATTCACCGGCCAGCAGGCAGGTTTTCAGGTCGTGGGGGAATTGCCCAGCCTGGCTCTGCCAGTCCTGCTGCGCGTTCATCAGGCTCTCCACGTACAGGCCTTTCCAGTTCGAGCCGTAATTGTAGCCGCGCAGCAACTGGGTGGTGCCTTCCACCGCGATGGGTGTCCAGATGGCGTGGCCCAGGGCGTGCAGCGGGATCGAGATGTCCTCCACCCGTGCCCCGAGGTCAAAGAACAACGCAGCGGCACGGCGCACCGCCGCGTCCACATCGGCCTCGGAGTTGGCATGCCCGAAGCCCTCGCGCACCACACCGATGCGCAGCCCCTTGCAGCCCTTGCCGAGGGCCTGGGTGTAGGCCTCGGTCGGCACGACGCGGTCCTGCCTGGGGTCGAGGCCATCGGCGCCGGCCAGCACTTCTAAAAGCAGGGCGTTGTCGGCGAGGTTGGCACTCATGATGCCGGCGTGGTCCAGGGTCATTTCGATGGGCATGATGCCGGTGTAGGGGATCAACCCATGGGTCGGCTTCATGCCGTAGATACCGGAGTAGGCCGCCGGAATGCGGACGGAACCGCCCTGGTCAGTGCCGATGCCCAGGTCCACTTCGCCGGCCGCGATCAGCGCCGCGCAGCCCGACGACGAACCGCCGGTGGAATGCCCCGGATTACGTGGGTTGTGCACCGCGCCGGTGGCGTTGGTATGGCTGCTGCCCGACACACAGAAGAACTCGCAATGGGCCTTGCCCAGAATCTGCCCACCGGCGTCGAGCACGCGGGTGGCGACCGTGGCGTCAATGTCCGGCACGTAGCCCGCCAGGGTCGAGGCACCGTTCATCATCGGCACGCCGGCCAGGCAGATATTGTCCTTGAGCGCGATGCGCTTGCCGGCCAGTTTGCCCGTGGCGGCGCCCTGGATATCGGTGCGCACGTACCAGGCGTTGTAAGGGTTGTGCTGCGGCACCTGGCCGGGGCCGCGTGGGTAACGGGGCGGCGACGGCAGGGTGGCGATCGCGTCCAGGCGGTCGTAGTCCTGCCACACGGCTTCCAGAATGTTCGCGTATTCGTGCAGCAGCGGCTCGGCCATTTGCAGGCCAAGGCTGTGGCCGACTTGGGTGAGTTCGGCCAGGGTAGGGCGTTGAATAGACATGGCAGGTTCCTTATGCATGAAAACCCATGAAGCGTTCAGCGATCGCCTCGGCGCTGGTGTGGGCTGGGTCAACCTCGTCCACCAGTTGGCCGTTCTCGATGATCAGGATGCGGTCGGACAGGGCGCTGAGAAACTCGATGTCCTGCTCTACCAGGATCACCGCGAGGTTCTGTTCCACCCGCAGACGCTGCAGGGTTTCGATGATTTCGTCGCAGATTGAGGGCTGGATGCCTTCGGTCGGCTCATCCAGCAGGATGATTGATGGCGAGCCGCACAGGCAGCGGGCCAGGGCCAGCAGTTGTTGCTCGCCGCCGGACAGCGCGCCACCGGGCTGGTCGAGCAGGCGGTGCAGGCGCGGGAAGTACGCGAGGATGCGCTCGATGGTGGCGTCGGCGGCGGCGAAGTCCTTCACGCAGCCCATGCGCAGGTTTTCCCGCACGCTCAGGTACGGGAAAATCTGGCGGCCTTGGGGCACGTAGCCGATGCCGGCGCGGGCGCGCTGGTGGGCGGCGGCTTTGCTCAAGTCTTCGCCGGCAAAGTGCAGGCTGCCGGCCATGGCCGGCAGCTCGCCCATCAGCGCGCGCAGCAAGGTGGTCTTGCCCATGCCATTGCGACCCAGTACACCCACGCAGGTGTTGGCTGCGCAGCTCAAGCGGATGTCACGCAACACGGGAATGCGCCCATAACCGGCGGACAAATCGATGACTTCAAGCATGTTTGATCTCCTGCTTGCCCAAGTACGCTTCGCGCACCGCCGGGTCTTGGGTCACTTGGGCAAAGCTGCCCTGGGCCAGGATCGCGCCTTGGTTGAACACGGTGACGGTGCCTGCGATCAGGCGGATGAACTCCATGTCGTGCTCGACCACCACCACGGTGCTGTGGGCATTGATTTCCTTGATCAGCGCGGCGGTCTTGCGCACTTCCTGGTAGGTCATGCCGGCGGCGGGTTCGTCGAGTAATACCAGCTCCGGGCGCGAGGCGAGGATCATGCCCAGCTCCACCCATTGGCGTTGGCCGTGGGCCAGGTCGCCCACCAGGCGTGAGCGCAGCTCGGTGAGGCCGATGCGTTCGAGGGTCTCTTCGGCGCTGTTGCGTGCTTCGCTTGGGGTTTGCCTACGGCTGGCGGCCAGACGCAGGTTTTCCAGCACGTCCAGGCCGTCGAACACACTCGGGGCCTGGGTCTTGATGCCGATGCCGAGCCGGGCGACCTTATGCGGCGCCAGCCCGGAAATGCGCTGGCCCTTGAAGTGGCACACGCCACGGGTGGGTTTGAGTTGGCCGCTGAGCATCTTGAAGAAGGTGCTTTTGCCGGCGCCATTGGGGCCGATCAGGCAGCGCAGTTCGCCGCTTTCGAGAGTGAAATCCACGGCTTTGACCGCATGCACGCCGCCGAAGCTGACGCCCAGGCCTTGGGTTTGCAACAGGCTCATAGTGCGCGCTCCTGTGCAGGTGTCGGTTGCGCACGACGTTGGAAAACACGCGCTACCCAACCGGTCAAGGTCGGCAGCAAGCCACGCGGCAGCAACATGACGAAGGCCAGCAGAATCAGGCCGAGCACAAAGCCGCTGTCCACCTGCTGCTGTTCACCGAGGCGCGCCATCAGCGCCTGGATGCCGATACACGCCAGGATCGGCCCGAACAAGGTGCCACGGCCCCCGACGATGACCCAGATGATGATCTGCGCCGATTGCGCCAACCCAAACACCCCAGGGCTGACAAACGCACCCCAGTTGGCGAACAGGCAACCCGCGAGCCCGGCGATGCCGCCACCCAGGCTGAACACGATCAGCTTGTGCAGGCGCGTGTCATAGCCGAGCAAGCCGGCGCGCTGTTCGTTCTCACGAATGGCCACGACCACCTTGCCGAAACGGCTGCCGAGCAGGGCGCGCAGGCCCAGGTAGCAGAGGATCAGCGCGGCGCCGATCACCTGGAACAGGGTTTCCGGTTCCAGCACACGCTCAGGGTTGAACGGCACGTTGAGGGTGGGAATCGCCGGAATGCCGTTGAAACCGCCGAGCAATGCACTGCCGATGTGGTAGTCGGAGCCCGAGGTGGAGTTCATCACATTGAACAGAATCAAGGTGACCGCCAGGGTGATTACCCCCAGGTACACGTCGCTGATGCCGCCGTAGAACATGAAGTAACCCATGGCGGCGGCGACCAGTGCGGGCACCACGATGGCCAGCAACACCGGCCAGGTGCTGTCACCGAGGTTAATTACACCGATCGCGTAGGCGTAGGCGCCCAGGCCAAAAAACGCCGCCTGGCCGAAGCACAGAATCCCGCCAAAGCCCCAGATAAACGCCAGGCTCAGGGCCAGTAGCGCCATCACCAGGTAGATGGTCAGCGACAGCAGGGTAAACAGGTCCAGCCACTGTGGCAGGACCGCCACCAGCAGCGCGGCCACGACGCAACCGAGCAGCGGTAACAGGGTGCGAATATCAACAGGCATCAGAACGCCCTCCGAAAGAATCGACCGGTAATGCCCTGGGGCAATACCCGAATCAGCACGATGGCCGCCAGCAGCAACGCGACTTCGCCGAACACCGGGGTGCTGAAAAACGTCACCACTTGGCTGATCACACCGAAGCCGCCCGCAGCGCTGAGGGTGCCGGTGATCACCGCGCTGCCGCCGCCGATCACCGTGATGAAGGCCTTGGCGATGTAGCTGGCGCCGAGGGTGGGGATCACCCCGGTCAGTGGTGCTAACACGGCACCGCCCAAACCGGCGAGCGCCGCGCCCAGGCCAAACGTGAGGCTGTAGATGCGCCCCGGATTGGCACCGAGTGCAGCGGCCATCCTGGCGTTCTGCATGGTGGCGCGGGCGCACAGGCCGAAGTGGGTAAACCGCAGCAGCGCCCACATGCCCAACAGCACGACGACCGCCACGCCGATCACAAACAGGCCGTAGCCGCTGGTTTGGTAAGCGCCCACGGTGATGCCCGGCAACGGCGAGCTGATGCCTACCGTGGTATTGCCAAACAGCATGGTGGCGGCGCCGGTCAGTGCCAGGCTCAGGCCCCAGGTGGCGAGCATGGTGTCGATCATGCGGCCATACAGGTGCCGTACCAGCAGGCGCTCCACCAGCATGCCGAACAGGCCCACGCTCAGGGGCGCCAGCACCAGGATCGAAATCCAGATCGGTACGTGCAGGTTGTGGGTGGCGAGCACGGCGACGTAACCGCCGAGCATCATGAATTCACCGTGGGCCAGGTTGATGATTTTCATCATCCCGAAGACCACCGCCAGGCCAATGCTCAGCAGCACCAGCGTGGCGATGGCGCCGACGATTTGCAGGGAAAAAATGGCAGCCCAATCCATGACGACCTCCTTACAGCGCGATGCTGTATTGTTTGGCGTCGCGCGGGTTCTTCACCAGGTCGCACACGGCGGCGGTGTCGGAGGGCGCTTGCTGGGCGAAGCTTTCAACCACTTCCAGGCGGCGGTCGCGGACTTCGGCGATGTGCACGTCGAGCACACAGTGATGGGTCGCCGGGTCAATGCTGACCTTGCCGCTGGGCAGGTCCAGGCTGATGCCTTTTTCCAGCGCCTGGGTCACGGCCATGCGTTCCACCGTACCCGCCTGGCGCACACCTTCGGCCCACAGCATCATGCCCTGGTAGGCGCCCATGGCCAGTTCGGTGATGTAGGGGTAGTCGGCGCCAAAGCGCTTGTGGAAGCGTTCGACGAACGCCTGGTTCTGCGGCGTGGCCAGTTCCTGCACATAGTTCTGGCAGATCAGGATGCCGTTGCATTCTTCCGGCGACAGCACGATGTGTTCGTTACCGCCAGCGAAGGTGGTGGACGCAATCGGCAACTTACCGGTCATGCCTGCAGCTTTCCATTGGCGATAGAACGACATGTGCGCGCCGCCCACCAGCGCCGACCAGACGAAGTCCGGCTTGGCTTCCTGGATCTTCGAGATAGTCGCGCCGAAGTTGGTCACGTCCAGTGGGAAGAACTCGATGCCAACGCTTTCTCCACCGGCTTGCTCGACGTACTTCTTGACCCAGGCGGTGACGATCTGCCCGTAGTTGTAGTCCGCCGCGACGATGTAGACCTTCTTGCCCCACTGCTTGGTGACATGCGACACCAGCTTCTCCACGGTCTGGCCGGGGGTGACGCCGGTGCCGAAGAAGTTGCGGTCACACACGCCGCCTTCGTATTGGTTGTTGTAGAAATACAGGGTTTTGTAGCGGTCCAGCACCGGACGCACCACCTCCCGCGACGCCGAGGTGATACCGGCGTGCACCACCGCCGCGCGGTCCTTGAGCGCGGCCTGCTGGGCGTATTGCGCGTAGAGCTGCATGTTCGACTGGGTGTCGTACTTGATCAGGTTAAGCGGTCGGCCGAGCAAACCGCCGGCGCTGTTGAGTTCTTCGACCGCGAAGGTCAGGGCATCGACGATGGGTTTGCCGTAGATGTCGAGGCCGCCGGAGTTGTCATACAGCGAGGCGATATTGATCGCGTCGTCAGCGGCAAACGCCGAGAAAGGCTTGAGGCTCAAGGTAGACAATGCAGCGGCGGAAATAGCCGATGTGCGCAGGAAAGCACGACGATTCATAGCCATTCGGAAGACTCCTGAAACCCGGACCCCAGCCTCCACCACAGCCCCAAGCACGCCAGGAAAAAGCCCGGCACGACAGTTGGCAATGAAGGAGAGAAGGTCTGGGAAGAAATGCAGGCGGGGAAGGAGGGCCTGATTTCACATACCGACGGCGCTGTCGGCTGGATGTGTGAGTCGCTTCACTTGGAGACGCCAGCCGCATCGTTGAGGCTGGGTCGCCCACCCTGGGAGGATGGGGGAAACGAGTACCGCAAGGCGCGGCGGTAGTTCAAAAGCAAGCTTCAGGCCATAAATGCTATGTATATGATTTTAAAGGAGTCTATGGCGTGGAGCGAAGTCTGCCGCGCCCCGAAAAATGTCACCTGGGTAGAAACGACGCACCGCGTGCGTGCGTTTTGGGCATAGGTGACGTTCTCGTCAGACGCAGGGTACTCGGCCAATAACGGTGTCAGATTCCCCGCCATGATGTGCGACTCGATCGAGTAGTGGGCAGGGTGGCCACGCCCGAGAGTGTTACGTGTGCTGCAGGTGAGCGCAGCACGGGTGACTGTCACAGGCCACCAAAAAGTATCTTGGCGCTGACCAGTTTCTGGCCATTGACCGTGAGCGTGCAAAAGCTCTCAGGCATTGTCCTGCCTGGCTCAGTCTTCATAGGATCGCATTTGAGAACGCCCTTCTTGTCGCCGAATGGAAGTTCAAACCCCGCCAGCGTCTTGCTGAGCTCCAAAGTGTACTTCTGCCCATAGCCCATTCTAGCGATCACCGTAGGCTCGCCGTCGCCCAGGAATCCGGATGTGGGAAGCGCACACAAAGTGCCTTCCACTCGCTTCCCGTCGATGATGTTCGCGTCTGTATAGCAGGCGATTTGGCCGCGTTTGGTGGCTATGCCGCCAGGGCCTAAATCGGTCCATGTGGGTTGCGGGCCTACGGTGCATCCGGCGAGTGCGCAAGCACCCAGAAGTCATACGAGGAGTGAGCTTGTTTTGACGGATGGCATGCGGGTTAGCGTCCTTACTGATGGAAGCCGCCATCAATACCGGCAAAGCGCCACTATTTCAAGCTCAAGGTGAGTTGGCAGAACGCCAGAGAGGGGGATTGCGCAACAGATCCCGAAATTGCGGAGCGCAAAAGATAAGGGCCTGCATGAAGTTCATCATGCAAGCCCTTGATATCTGTGGTGCCCGAACCCGGAATCGAACCGGGACGCCCTTACGAGCGGGGGATTTTAAGTCCCATGCGTCTACCAGTTTCGCCATTCGGGCGGTAGCGCGGTGCAGCAGGGTTGAGAATATATAGACCCAGGCGCGTGGGCGCAAGGTCAAAGGCCAGCTTTGTTGTGGTGTTTATTCGATGAAAAAGCTCGTTAGATCAGTGATCTACAGCGGCTTTTGGAAGATTTCCGGAAGATTCCTACGCAGTGTTTGACGACGCTGTGTCGGGTTCCAGCCTGCCTGCCGTCGTTTGCGCAGCCTTGAGGCGTTTGAGCGGTCGCAGTGGGGCTTACCCGCAAGCCCCACCTTGGATCGGCGACGTACTTATACGAACGGCTGACCACTGAAGCCGCGTGGCAGGCGCTGCAGGCCTGGCAGGTCGGTGAGGCGTTGGGTCCAGGCGCTGCGCCAGTCGCTGGCGGTGTGGGTCTTGGCTTTGCGCGATGCGCGGCGGGCGGCGTTGCGCTGGGTGCGGCGCGCTTCCTTGTAGGCTTCGGTGTTGCGGCAGGTACGGCATTTGACCCGGTTCAGCTCGGTGCTGGAGGGTAGGTTGCTGCCGTGATGGCCGCAGGCAAGATGCCCGGCGACCTTGAAGTGAATGACCATGTAAGCGTCTCCTTCTTATGGGGTACGCGCACCGGTAGACCCACAATGCGCGCGGGGAGGGCGGGCGGTTAAAAAACCCGGCACCTGAAATTACGACCCCATGCGCGGTGTGACGTTCGGTTATGGCCTTCAAACGAATAGATACCCGCGCGGGGCCTAGTCGATTAGCGCCAGCAGGTCCGTATCCCCCACATCAACGCCGGCCTGGGTCAGCAAGGTGGTTGCCTGGCCGCGATGGTGGGTCTGGTGGTTGAAAAAATGCACTAACAGGCTGAAGAAGTTTTTGTCGGCCGCGACGCCGCGCATGTTTTGATAGTGCAGGCAGTGGTCGAGGTCGCTGTCGCTGAGGCTGTTGGCCCAGTCGATGATCAGTTGATCCAGCCAGGCGCGCCGGGCCGCCAGGGCAGGCAGATCGGCGAAGGCCAGGTGCTTGAGATCGTGCGGCGTGGCGATGGCGTTCAACGGTGCCAACGCCGCATGGCCGCCTGGGTGCAGGGCAAAGCGCTTGAGCCATACCGTATCGCCCAAGACCAGGTGGTTCAGAGTGCCGAGGATCGAGCCGAAAAACGCCTGGCGGTCTTCCAGCAGCGCCGCGTGACTCAGCGTACCGGCGGCGTCATAGATCTTGCGGTTCATCCACTGGTTGTAGGTCGCCAGCAGCGTGAGCTGTTCGATACGGTTCACGGGTTTATCTCTTGTTCCTGGGGTGGCGCCATCATAGGACGTGCTCGGCATGATAGGTAACGTCATATCCCCTGGGCGGCAAGAATGGCCAGATAGAGCAGCACCACACCGCAGGCGCCATAGCTGATGCGTTGCCACATTGGTGAGGCATTTTTGCGCAGCAGATTGACCAGTCCCGCCGTCAAAAAACACGACAGCACCGCTGCCAGCATGAAGCCGCTGAAAAACATCAGGGTCTGCCCATGGCTGGGTGTGGCGCCGACGATGCCGGACAAGGCGCTGCCCAGCGCGCCCCAGTACACAATGTTCTTGGGGTTGGCCAGGGAGATTGCCGCGCCGACCGCCAGCGCGTTCTTCGCGCTGCTGGCCGGCGCGATGTCGGCTGGAGGCAAGTGCCAGGCATCTATCAGGCTGCGCACGCCCAGCCAGGCCAGGTACAACGCGCACACGATCGTGAGCGGCACACGCACAGCATCGTGCTGGATCAGCAGGGCGATACCGGTGAGGCCGATCACCGCCCAGACGGCATCGCCCACCAACGAGCCGACCTGGACCAGCAACGCTGGGGTGAAACCCTGCGACAAGCCCCGGCGCAGTGTCTCTGCCAGCACAGCGCCGGGGGAGAGGCAAAACACAAAACCGAATACCAGCGCGTAAAAGAAGATCGTCAGCATGCCCGCGTTCCTTCAAATAATGGCGGGCAGTGTGCGGACACCGGCGCGGGCTGTCTTGAACCAGATTGCGCTGCTCAGCGTTTCAGCACGCTTTGGTAGTGGCCTGGAGTGATGCCGTAGGCCGCACGGAAATGCCGATTGAGATGGCTCTGGTCGGCAAAGCCCAGGTCGTGGGCGACCACACCCGCCGCCACGCCCTTGCGCAGCAGGCCCTTGGCGCGCCGCGTGCGCAATTGCATGGCCCATTGCCGAGGGCTCAGCCCGGTTTCCTTCTGGAAGGTGCGCAGCAGGTGGAATTTGGACAACCCCAGCTCATCGCCGAGGTGCTCCAGGGGCAGGGCCTGATGCAAGTGTTCGGCGAGCAATTCTTGCGCGCGGCCGATCAGCTGTTTGCCGCTGGCGGCGCTGCCGGGCACGCGCACACCGCTGAGGCTGACCACCTCACCGAGCAACACCACCAAGGCGTCTTCGTGCAACTCGCGGGCCCGCGTATCGCTGCTCAACAGCCCTTGGACTGCCGTCGCCAGGCGCAGGGCCAGGTCCGGTGCGAAGCACAGCGAACGATCGAACTCCAGCTGCGCCAAGCCCAGGTCAGCGGCCAGTTGGTCCGCCGTGACGTACAGGCTCACAAACTGCCAGGGCGCGCCCGCCGCCGCGCCGCCGCCCTGAATCTGCCCAGGGTTGTACAAGGTGATGGAGCCCGGCCCGGCATGGAACTCGCGGCGGTCCAGCCAGACGTTCTCCTCGCCCACCAGGTTCACGCCGATCACACATTCGTCATGGCTGTGGCGGGCAAAAGTCAGGCCGGTGCAGGTGGTGCTGCTGATTTCATAATTGCCCAGCCAGGCGTGCTGCATGGCGCTCATCGAGTCGGCTCGCGACAGAGGGAAGCGCCGAGCATACCTAAATACTCAGGCGCACGGCGAGGGCGGCCAGGGTGATCAGCAGCACCGGCAAGGTCAGCACAATCCCCACCTTGAAGTAGTAGCCCCAGGTGATGGTGATGCCTTTGCGCGCCAATATATGCAGCCACAGCAACGTGGCCAGGCTGCCGATGGGGGTGATTTTGGGGCCGAGGTCACTGCCGATCACGTTGGCGTAGATCATCGCATCCTTGACCACGCCCACGGCATGGCTGGACTCGATGGACAGGGCGCCGATCAACACGGTCGGCAGGTTGTTCATCGCCGACGACAGCACGGCGGTCAACACGCCGGTGCCCATGGCCGCCCCCCATACGCCGTAGTGGGCGAACGTATCGAGCCAGGTCGCCAGGTAGGTGGTGAGGCCCGCGTTACGCAAGCCGTAGACCACCAGGTACATGCCCAGGGAGAAGATCACGATCTGCCACGGCGCTTCCTTGAGCACTTTGCGCGTGGAAATCTTGTGGCCCTTGGCGGCAATCACCAACAACAGCACGGCGCACACGGCGGAGATGGCGCTGATGGGAATGCCCAGCGGCTCCAGGGCGAAGCAGCCGACCAGCAGGATACCCAGCACCCACCAACCCGCGCGGAAGGTAGCGCGGTCGTGAATGGCGCTGGTGGGGTCGGCGAGGTCGGCCGGGTCGTAGGTCTGCGGGATGTCGCGGCGGAAAAACCACAGCAACACGGCGAGGGTGGCCGCCACGCTGACCAGGTTCACCGGCACCATCACCGCTGCGTATTGGTTGAAGCCGATCTTGAAGTAGTCGGCCGAAACGATGTTGACCAGGTTCGACACCACCAGCGGCAGGCTCGCCGTGTCGGCGATAAACCCCGCGCCCATGACAAACGCCAGGGTCGCGGCCGGCGAAAACCGCAGGGCCAGCAGCATCGACATGACGATGGGGGTCAGAATCAACGCCGCGCCGTCATTGGCGAACAGCGCAGAGACCAACGCACCGAGCAGCACCATGTAGGCAAACAAGCGCCGACCACGGCCACGGCCCCAGCGCGCCACATGCAGCGCGGCCCAGGCGAAGAACCCGGCCTCGTCCAGCAACAGGCTGATGATGATCAGCGCCACAAACGTCCCGGTGGCGTTCCAGATGATGTGCCACACCACCGGGATGTCGGCCAGGCTGATCACGCCGCAGGCCAGCGCCAGGATTGCGCCCAGGGTGGCGCTCCATCCTACGCCAAGCCCCTTGGGCTGCCAGATGACCAACACGATCGTAACCAGAAAGATACCAATGGCAACCAGCATTCGAGCCCCCAGGCGCGGAAAAAACGGTGTAAGGATTGACTTGCGACAAGTCCTACTAATTCCCGGATAAGTACCTGAAATTAAAATGAAACACTAGTGTCCTAAAGTGCCCGACCATCAGTGATAAAGGAAGTAACCGCGTGACCCGTGCCACTCGCAACCTGCGCAAGACCCTGGATTCCGTCGCGGAAAATAACGAAACCGCGGCGTTCGACCTGATGCGTGCCGTCGAAAAACTCGGCGATGAAGTGCTGCGCCAGCGCTTGCTCAACACCATTCACCGGCTTAACCAGGATGCCCACGAACTGCGCGAAGCGCGCGATTCAGTGGAGCAGGTGTCGGTTCGGCTGGCCTGAGCAAGATCGTTCAAGACAAACGCCCTGTTGCGCTGGCATGCTTGTCGACTGTCTGTCGATGAGCCGTGTCCATGCCTGCCGCCTTACCCCATTACGCTTTCGCTCGCGGCGCAATCGCCGTCATTCCCCTGTCCCTGGCCTGTGCGCCCTGGGGCTTGCTGGCCGGTTCGATGGCCATCGATGCAAACTTCACCCCGCTGCAAGCCCAGGGATTGTCCGCCATCGTATTTGCCGGGGCTGCCCAACTCGTCGCCATTGGCATGGTCAAGAGCGGCGCCAGCCTGATTTCCATCGTGCTCACGACCTTGCTGTTGACCTCTCAGCATTTGCTCTATGGCATGCACCTGCGCCCGATCGTTTCACCGCTCAAGACCCGCTGGCGCATGAGCCTGGGGTTTCTGCTGACTGACGAATTCTTTGCCTTGGTCAGCCACTACGACCGCCAGACCTTTAACCGCTGGTATGCCCTGGGCGTTGGCCTGACGTTCTATATCGCCTGGAACCTCTTTACGCTGGCTGGCATCGTGCTGGGCAAAAGCATCCCTGGTCTGGATCAGTTGGGCCTGGAGTTTTCCATTGCCGCGACGTTTATTGCGCTGATCACCCCGGTGGTGCGTGATGTGCCAACGGTGGTCTGCGTCGGCGTGTCGCTGCTGTTTTCGGTGTGGCTGAGCTTCCTGCAGTGGGAGTCGGCAGTGGTGGTGTCCGGCGTGCTGGGCATGAGTGCAGGCTTTGTGTGCAAACGACTGGGGGTCGGCCAGCGATGATTTATCTGATGATTGTGGCCATAGGCCTGGTGGTGTTTCTCAACCGTTACCTGTTTATCGAGCCGCGCCTGCCGGTGCGGCTCAACCGTGGCGCGCGGGAGTTCCTGGGGTTTGCGGTGCCAGGCATGCTGACGGCGATTTGCGGGCCGATCATTTTTCTTGCCGACCACCAGCTCAACCTGAGCCCGGCCAACCCTTACCTGCTGGCCGCGGTCTGTGCAGTGGGGTTGATGTTCTGGACACGCAATGTGTTGATGACCGTGCTGTTGAGCATGGGGCTGTTCTATCTGTTTCGCTGGTGGCTGTGAGCGCACCGGCTGCGCTGGGTCGCAGGCAAAAAAAAGCCCGCGGGAGGGCGGGCAGAAGGGAGACTTCTAAAAAATGAGCTGGCCGACTATAGACCGCGCATTCGCCCTTCACAGTGAAACAAAATTCATACTGCGCACAGCAAAGCGGCCCCAATCGGGGCCGCTGTTGCATCAGCTCTTCGCGTTGAGCTTGCGCAGCTCTTCGTAGGTGGCCGACTGGACGAACCAGAAGCCAGAGATGATGCACCACGTCAACGTACCGCCGACCAGGACCGCCAGGCCCGACAGAAAACTCGCGCTGAACATCGACACCAGGCCGATCAGCCAAACGAAGGCCAGGGCGATGTAGAGCACGGAGTTGTTAACGCTGATGACGAAATCTTTCATGACGCTTCCTTGTAGAGACTATCCCGTTGAACTCCTCAGTGAGATCAACGGTGGCATCATAAAGCCATGATCCAGATGGCGCTACCCCGATCGCCATTGCGGTAATCCGTCATGGCAAGCGTCGGCGCTAATGATAGAGTCGCGTTTTTTTCCAAGGAGGCAATGGCATGCACAAGCTTGTATTGGGCGCATTGGTACTGGCTGCACTGGCCGGTTGCGCGGGTTCGAAGATGAAAGAAGCGCGCACAGGCAACCCCTACAAGGCCATGGCGTCAGACAAAGCCACCTTGGTGGTGGCTGAGTGCATCCAGTTCGGTTGGCAGGATGAAAGCGTGTTTGGCGTGGACGCTGGCGGCTTCAAGGAGCCGACCGGCGCGGGTGGTTTTACCGTCTACACCACCGGCGGCGACTATTTTGTCGATGTGCTGAGCGCCGGCGCCGGCTCTACCGTCAAGTACTACGCCGCCGAGGACAACATGCCCGCCAAGCGCCGTCTGGCTGCTCTGGCGACTTGTCTGTAATCCATTGCCTTAGTGTTTTCAGGAAATGCCCGGCGGACAGCCGCCGGACATTGGCTTATGATTCACTCCGCTTGCCCGACATGATGGCTCTTTACCAGTACACGGACGTCGAGGCCTAAACGTCGGGCAAGCTCTTCTTTTTCCCTATCGCGGCATAAAGCCCAGATGCCAGCGCCGGGGAATCTTCAGCGACACCAGCCCCAGCACCCCCGCCAGCACTCCGCTTACCAGCAGCGCCTTTAGGCCCAACTGTTGCTCCAGCAGTGCGCCGATCACCGCCCCTACAAACATCCCCGCCCAGGGAATCAGCTGGACTCTCCAGCCATTGCGCCGCTCGCCCAGCATCCAGCGCCCCAGCCCGCGGCCGAAACGCGACAGCGCCCCGGTGACGTAGGTGAGGCCCACCGGCAAACCGTTTACCTCTTCCACGGCGGCATTGAGCATGCCCATCGCGATGATCGCCGCCAGCAAGGCGGGCAGCGTGTCGGCAAATGGCAGCAAGGCGCCGCCACACAGCAAGGCCGCGATGCACAGCAGCAGGGGCAGGGCATGGCGCCGACTGAGGCGGCTGACGATCACCCCCAAGGCATTGCCGATCACGAACGTGGCAACCAGCAACAGCAGGCGCCCGGTCAACCCCAGCTCACCGGCACTGATGGCCACCGCCAAGCGGGTGGTGTTGCCGCTCATGAACGACACAAAGTCGCCACTGGCCATAAAGCCGATGGCATCGGTCATGCCCGCCAGCACCGACAGGCTAGCCACCAGCATCAAGCCGACCCGGCCACGCCAGCGGTGTTGATGGGCAAGTGCGGCATTAGCGCAAGGCGTGCGGGGCGAAGGCAGCATGGGGCCGGGCTCCTCGGTGAGATTATCCGGCCACTACGGTAGGGCGCTTTGCGGGTGCGCGCAATGACCTCAGACACACACCAGCCGCCAACCCTCAGGTTCCCATCGCAAATGATGGGTTGGCCGGATCGCCTGCACAAAGGCTGCATCGTGAGACACCACCAGCATCGCGCCGGTAAAATCCTGCAGCGCCTGCTCAAAGGCCAGCACCGACTCGAGGTCGAGATGGTTGGTGGGTTCGTCGAGCAACAGCAGTTGCGCGGGTGTTGCCCGCCAGAGGGCAATTGCCATCGCGGCTTTCAAGCGCTCGCCGCCGCTGAGCCGCCCGGCGGGTTGGGTCACCCGCCGGGCGTCCAGTTGCAGCAAGGCCAGGCGGGTGCGCAGTTCACCTTGGGTCAACGGCGTGTCGAGCAAGTTGAGTTGCTCGACCACGCTGCGTTGATCGTCCAGCAGCGTCAGGTGCTGATCGATATACGCGCAGGGCACCGGCACCAAACACTCGCCACTCACCGGCTGCCCGTGGCCTGCGAGCACTTTGAGCAAGGTGGATTTGCCGCAGCCGTTCGGCCCCTGCACGGCGACGCGTACCGGCCCCATCAGCTGCAGCGTGAGCGCAGGCTGGTGCAGCCAAGGTAACCGGGCATTCGTCAGCGCCAGGACTTGTCGGCCATTGGGCAGCGCAGAGCCGGGCAAGGTGAGCAGGGTCGGTGTTTCATCAGCGACGCGTGCATAGGCCTGGCGTACCTGATCGTCCAACTGACGCTTGTGGGCGTGATGGGCGCTGCGCACACCGCTGACAACGTCCGTGGCGGCACCTTTCCAGCGGGCCTTGGTCAACCGGTCGACATTCGCCGTTTCTGCGTGTTTGCGTGAGCGGGCGGCGCTGCGTTGCAGGCTGTCGTGATCCTGTTGCAGGCGCCGGCGTTCGCGGCTGCGCTCCACGCGTGCGTGCTGCAGGGCGGTGACGGCGGCCTGCTGTTCGTTATCGCGCTGCAAGCGATAGGTCGCGTAGTTGCCACCGTAGCTGCGCACGCCCGAGGGCGACAGTTCGATGATGCGCCCCAGGGTGTCGAGCAATTGCCGGTCATGGCTGACCACCACCAGGCCGCCGCGCCAGGCGTTCAAGACCTGCAGCAGCCACGCGCGACCGGCGCTGTCGAGGTGGTTGGTCGGCTCATCGAGCACCAGCAGTTGCGGCATGGCCAATAGCGCACCGATCACCGCCACCCGGGCGAGTTGCCCGCCACTGAGTTGATCGGCGCGCGTATCGCTAGCCAACTGCTCCAGGCCCGCGCCATCCAGGGCGTTGCGCAAGCGTTCAGCCAGGTCCCAACGGTCGTCGATCACTGCCAGGTCGTCGGCCTGCGCAGCACCGCTCGCCAGGCGCTGCAGTGCCGCCAAACCCTGTGCGGTGCCCGTGATGTCGGCCACGGTGTCCGCCGCAGCTACCACCATGCTTTGCGGCACATACGCCACGCTAGCCGTACACGTGAGCGCACCGCCGGAGGGGGACAAGACCCCGGCAATCAGCTGCGCGAGGATGCTTTTGCCGCTGCCGTTTCGCCCGACGATGCCGGTGTGCGTATGGTCGATGGACAGCGTAATGTCGCGCAGCAGGGTTTCGCCATTGGCGAACTGCAAAGACAGGTGTTGCAGGGAAACCAGGACGGGCAGCCGGTTGACGTCAGTCATCAGCACCTCCAGAAAAATGTCAAACAGGCCAACAAGCGCGCCAGGCGGCTCGTTGCAGATACATTTTGGAAGGCTTAGAGGTTCACGTCGGCGGTCATCCTGGAAGTCAGAAGGGAGGCAAAGCCTAACCTGCCTTGGCTTTTTTCGGCAAGTCCGCTGCCAGTTTCTCAAGGAACATGGCCAGCGCCACTTCCTCGGCCTTGAGCCCTTTGCGCAAGCGCGGCTTGGGCAGGCGCGAGAGTTCGCCGAGGCTGAAATGCTCGAGCACGGCGGGGTGGATGTAGCACTTGCGGCACACCGCCGGGGTGTTACCCAACTGCTTGGCGACTTCCTTGACCATCGCCACCACGTGCCGTTTGGCATCGGACTCGGGTTGCCACTCCAATTCGCGCAGTACCGCCAGCGCCATGGCCGTGCCGGCCCAGGTGCGGTAGTCCTTGGCGGTGAAGTCCGCACCCGTGAGGCTGTGCAGGTAGTCATTCACGTCCTGGGAGCTGACGGTGTGCCGCTCGCCGTCTTCGTCCAGGTACTGGAACAGGTTCTGCCCCGGCAATTCCAGGCAGCGCTTGACCACGGTAGCCAGGCGCCGGTCCTTGACGCTGACTTGATGCTCGACGCCGCTCTTGCCGCGAAACTGGAACTGGATTTCGCTGCCTTTCACATCCACATGGCGGGTGCGCAGGGTGGTCAGCCCGTAGGATTTATTGTCCCGCGCATATTGGGTATTGCCGACGCGGATCAGCGTGGCGTCGAGCAACATCACCACGGTAGCCAAGACTTTTTCGCGGGTAAAACCGGGCTCGGCGATTTGGGCTTCCAGCTGTTTGCGCAGTGTCGGCAGGGCGTTGCCGAACGCCTGCAGCCGAGCGTACTTGTCGCTGTCGCGCACCTCACGCCAACGCGCGTGATAGCGATACTGCTTGCGCCCACGCGCATCGCGGCCAGTGGCTTGCAGGTGGCCGCGCGGGTCGGCGCAGATCCACACGTCGGTGTAAGCCGGTGGGACCGCCAGGGCATTGAGGCGCTTGATTTCATCGGCATCGGTGATGCGAACGCCCTTGGCGTCGACATACTGGAACTTGCCCCGCAACGTCTTGCGGCGAATGCCGGGCTGGGTGTCGTCAACGTAATGCAAGTCGCGGGGTAGCTCAGAGTCGGACATGGGGCGGGTTCCTTGGCAACAAATCAGGCCGGTATGCCTGATTGACCGCAGCCGTGTGCGGTCGTGCCAAAAGCTTTGCTACGCCAATACCGCGACCGCTTTGATCTGTGCCCACAGCGTCTGGCCGGGGTGCAGTTGTAACTGGTCGCGGGAGAAGCGCGTAATACGTGCCAGCAGCGGCGTGCCCTCGGCGTCCAGGCGCACCAGCACGTGGGCGTTGTTGTCGGCCGCAATCTCCTGGATGACCGTCACCGGCAGGCGGTTGAGGATGCTGCTGTGCTCCTCGGCTTGCAGACTGAGGCTTACGTCTCGCGCCTGCACCTTGACGCGCAAGGCTTTGCCCACGGCCATCGGCGCATGGGCCACGCGCAGGTGCAGGGCGCTGCCGGGCAGCTGCAGGGTCAGCAGGTGGTAGTGATCGTCGTAGGCGCTGACGCTGCCATTGACCACCACACCGGCGTCATCGCCCAATGCCATGGGCAGGTCGAGCCGCGCCAGGGTTTCGCCGATGGGGCCACTGGCCAGGGCCTTGCCGTCGCTGAGCAACACGATGTGGTCGGCCAGGCGCGCAACCTCATCCTGTGCATGGCTGACATACAGCACCGGAATATCCAGCTCATCGTGCAGGCGCTCCAGGTAGGGCAGGATTTCGCCTTTGCGCTTGCTGTCGAGGGCGGCCAGGGGCTCGTCCATCAACAACAGGCGCGGGCTGGTGAGCAGCGCGCGGGCGATGCCGATGCGCTGGCGCTCACCGCCGGACAGGTGTTGGGGGTGGCGCTCGAGCAAGTGGCCGATCCCCAGGAGTTCGGTGGCCTGGGCCATTTCGACTCGACGCAGTTGACGCGCGATACGCTTGAGGCCGAACTCCAGGTTGGCGCGCACCGACAAATGCGGGAACAGGCTGGCCTCCTGAAACACATAGCCCAGCGCACGCTTGTGCGGCGCGACGAACAGCCCGTTGCGGCTGTCTTGCCAGACTTCATCGTTGACCTGGATAAACCCGTCCCTGGCTCGCTCCAGCCCGGCGATGCAGCGCAGGCAGGTGGTCTTGCCCGAGCCGGAATGCCCGTACAGCGCCGTCACCCCGCGCCCGGGCAGATGCAGGTCGACATTTAGGGCAAAGCCGGAATAGTTCAGTTGCAGGCGCACATCGATCATCGACATCAGCTCCAGCCCATCTTGGTTTTACGGCTGGAATACAGTGCCAGCAATACGAGGAACGCGAACACCACCATAGCGCCCGCCAGCCAATGGGCCTGGGCGTATTCCATGGCTTCGACGTGGTCGTAGATCTGCACCGACACCACGCGGGTTTTATCCGGGATATTGCCGCCGATCATCAGCACCACGCCGAACTCGCCGACGGTGTGCGCAAACCCGAGGATGGACGCCGTGATAAACCCCGGGCGAGCCAAGGGCAGGATCACGCTGAAAAACGTGTCCCACGGGTTGGCGCGCAAGGTCGCGGCCACCTCCAGTGGGCGGGTGCCGATAGCGGAGAAAGCGTTTTGCAACGGCTGCACCACGAACGGCATGGAATAGATCACCGAGCCGATCACCAGCCCGGCAAAGCTGAAGGTCAGGGTGCCCAGGCCCAGCCATTGGGTGAACTGACCGAAATAGCCGTTGGGGCCCATGCTCAACAGCAGGTAGAAACCGATCACCGTCGGCGGCAACACCAACGGCAAGGCGACGATTGCCCCGATCGGGCCGCGCCACCAGGAACGGGTGCGCGACAGCCAAAGGGCAATCGGAGTGCCGATGACCAGCAGGATCACGGTGGTCAGTGACGCCAGTTTAATGGTCAACCAGATAGCGGAAAAATCGGCACTCGACAGGGGCATTTACTTGGCCAGCTCGTAACCGTAGGACTTGATGACGGCAGCGGCTTTTGGCCCTTTCAAGTACTCGACCAGCGCTTTGGCAGCGGCGCTGTCTTTGCCCTTGTTGAGGATCACCGCGTCCTGTTTGATCGGGTCATGCAGGGAGGCCGGGACCACCCACGCCGAACCGCTGGTGACTTTGCCGTCTTTATAGATCTGCGACAAGGCCACAAAGCCCAACTCGGCATTGCCGGTGGAAACGAACTGATAGGCCTGGGTGATGTTCTGGCCTTCGACGAGCTTGTCCTTGACCTTGTCGGTCAGGCCTTCTTTGGCCAGCACTTGGGTAGCGGCCAACCCGTAAGGCGCAGCTTTCGGGTTGGCGATGGACAGGTGCTTGAACTGGTTTGCCTTCAAGACGTCGCCCTTGGCATCCACATAGCCTTCTTTGGCCGACCACAGCGCCAGGGTGCCCACGGCATAGGTGAAGCGCGAGCCTTTGACGGTATCGCCTTCGCTCTCAAGTTTTTGCGGGGTGGTGTCGTCGGCACTCAGGAACACTTCGAACGGGGCGCCGTTCTTGATCTGGGTGTAGAACTGCCCGGTGGCGCCGTAGGCCGCGACCAGCTTGTGCCCGGTGTCTTTTTCGAAATCGGCGGCAATCGCCTGGATCGGCGCGGTGAAGTTGGCCGCGACGGCCACCTGCACTTCATCGGCATTGGCCGAACCGAAAGCGAGGGCGGCGACCAGGACGGCCAGGCGTGAGGCGTGAATCTTCATGAAGCAGCTCCTTGGGGATGTACGGCTTGTTATAGGGAGAAGGCTCAACCGCTATGTAGGCGAATATATAGCGGTTGGCCATTGCCGGTACAGCGCAAAGTTGCGGCGATTTATTTGAACGTGGCCAACGCCCGTTCGGCCAGTTCGCGGGTCAGCGCATAGGTGGTGGTGTCTTTGCCAAGGCGCAGTGCCTGGCCTGACCACAGGTTGCTGAAGCCTGCTTCGTCCTTGGCCTTGAGCGGCATCAGCGCACCGCCTGAGGTCGGAAACGCCGGCGCCGCCGGGTTGATCGCGCCCAATTCTCGCATCACCCGGTTCACGATGCCCCGCGCCGGGCGCCCGGTAAACAGGTTGGTCAGCGCCGTTTCACTGGCCTGGGCATGGCGCAGCGCATGGTGGTGGGAGGGGGTGACGTTGGCTTCGGGGGTGAACAGGTACGCCGTGCCGATCTGCACCGCCGAGGCGCCCAGGGCAAATGCCGCGACAATCCCGCGCGCATCCCCGATCCCGCCGGCGGCGATCACCGGCACACGCACGGCGTCGACAACTTGCGGCAGCAGGGCAAACAAGCCGATCTGGGTATTGAGGTCGTCGCTGAGGAACAACCCACGATGCCCGCCGGCCTCAATCCCCATCGCGATGACTGCATCGCAGCCATGCTGTTCCAGCCATATCGCTTCTTCGACGGTAGTGGCGGAAGACAGCACCTTGGCGCCCGTGGCTTTTACCCGGTCCAGCAGCGTTTTCTCCGGCAGGCCAAAGTGAAAACTCACGACCTCGGGGCGAAACTCTTCCACCACCTGGCAGGCGGCTTCGTTGAACGGTTCGCGATTGGACACCGGTGTCGGCGCCTCAAAATCGGCACCCAACTCGCGGTAGTACGGCTCCAGCAGGTCTTTCCAGCGCTTGTCGCGCGCAGCATCGGGCGCAGGTGGCTGGTGGCAGAAGAAATTGACGTTCAGGGGGCGCGAGCTGGCCTGGCGAATGGCGGTCAACGCTTCGCGCAATTGCTCGATGCTCAGGGCGGCCGCAGGCAGGGAGCCCAGCGCGCCTGCGTTATTGGCGGCGATGACCATGGCGGTGGTGGTGCCGACCGCCATAGGCGCCTGAATGATCGGCACTTCAATGCCCAGCAGGTCGAGAAGGCGAGTATCTGGCCAGGTGCTCATGGGGTGCGTCTCCAGCGTAAGTGAGGCTTTTCGCTGTTTTAACAGGGCCCTTGGCACCCGGCCAGTCTGTTTTATTCACTGGACGATAGCGACGTTTCGTGGTGTAGCGTCAGTCGATAGCGTGGCCCAGCACCGCGTGAATGCGCGCGGCAATATGCGCGGCATGGGTTTCCAGGGCGAAGTGGCCAGTGTCCAGCAGCTCCACCACTGCGTTGGGGTTGTCGGTGGCGTACGCGTGCGCCCCTGGCGGGATGAAGAACGGGTCGTTCTGGCCCCAGATCACCAGGGTCGGCACGTGCGTGGCCTGGAAAAACGCCTGGAACGCTGGGTAGAGCGTGAGGTTGTTGCGGTAGTCGAGGAACAGGTCGAGTTGGATTTCGTCATTGCCGGGGCGTTGCATCAGCAGCACGTCGAGCATGTAGGACTCCGGCGCCACCCGTTGTGGGTCGCTTACGCCGTGCAGGTACTGATAGCGGGTGCCTTCGAGGCTGATGACGGCGCTGCGGATCACCTCGCGATTGGCCTGGCTCGGCTCGGCCCAATAGGCACGAATCGGCGCCCAGGCATCGCCCAGACCTTCCAGGTAGGCGTTGCCATTTTGCGAAACCAGTGCACTGACCCGCTCCGGGTGAGCGACGGCCAGGCGCAGGCCGACGGGAGCGCCGTAGTCGAAGACGTACAGCGCATAGCGGCTCAGCGCCAGCGCCTCGACAAAATGCCCCACGGTAGTCGCCAGGTTGTCGAAGGTGTAGACGTACTCGCGCTGCGCAGGCACGTCGGTAAAGCCAAAGCCCGGCAGGTCCGGCGCGATCACCCGAAAGCGCGTGGCGAGCAGCGGGATGAGGTCACTGTACATATGGGATGAGCTGGGAAAACCATGCAACAGCAGCATCACCGGAGCACTCGGGTCGCCGGCCTCGCGGTAGAACATGCGAAGGCCATCGACGTCGAGGTGGCGATAGTGAACAACGGGGGCTTGAGGGGTCATGGTTAGCGTTCCTGTGTAACTGGATAAGATTTGTATACGGGTTACCGTGTTAAAAATCTGCGCCTGAATCTGTAACCTGTCAAATCAATTTATCTGGTTATATTTTTGCGGCTGGTAACTACACATCCTTGTCAATAGCGGTTACGATGTCGGCGCTTCCTAGAGGATTGACCATGACTGCCTCCGCACCTCCCGCCGTACCCCTGGAACCCTACGTCCTGGCCGATCACCCGGTGCTGGATATGCTCAACACCCGGGCCAATGTCGACGCTGAACCCCTTGAGTTCTGGCAGAGCGATGCGGATGTCGAGCGCTGGCTGGTGCGTGTGGGCTGGGCCGAGGAGGGCGCAGTGCCGGTCTTTGCGCAGGGTGCGTTGCTGGCGGCGGCGGTCGAATTGCGCGAGGTGGTGCGGGTGTTGCTGGAGCAGCGCAAGGCGGGCAAGCAAGGTAACCCGGCTGCGCTCAATGGCTTTTTACGCAAGGCCGTCAGCCATCCGCAATTGGCATGGCCTGCGCCGGGCGAACTGCAGCTGCAGCGCCAGCGCAGCGTGCAAACGCCGCAGCAATTTCTCTCAATTGTTGCCGAGGCCGCAGCCGGCTTGCTGGTGGAAGGGGACTTCAACCTGATCCGTACCTGCGAGCATCCCGAATGCGTGCTGTGGTTTTACGATCGCACCAAGGGCCACAAACGCCGCTGGTGCAGCATGGCGCTGTGCGGCAATCGGTTTAAGGTGGCGCAGTTTCGCAAACGTCAGTTGCTTTAGGTCTCGCTTTCGCGGTCGAGCAACCGGCGTTTGCGCTCTACGCCCCAGCGGTAGCCGGACAAGTCACCGTTACTGCGAACCACGCGATGACAGGGGATCGCCACCGCCAGGCAGTTGGCGCCACACGCCTGGGCCACCGCGCGAAAGGACTTGGGCGCACCGATGCGCTGGGCGATCTGCGCATAGCTGGCGGTGCTGCCTGGCGCAATCTCGCGCAGGGCTTGCCACACCCGTTCCTGAAACGCCGTCCCGCGCAGGTCCAGCGGCAGGTTCAGGCCCAGGGCGGGCGCCTCGACAAACCCCACCACCTGGGCGATCAGCTGTTCGAAGCCGTGATCGGCGCCTATCAGGTTGGCCTTGGGGAACTGGTCCTGCAGGTCACGCACCAGTTTGTCCGGGTCATCCCCCAGCAGGATCGCGCACACGCCACGGTTACTCTGTGCCACCAGGATCGCGCCGAGCGAACATTGCCCGACGGCAAACAGGATCGTGTTGTCGGTGCCGCCGGCTTTGTAGTCACTGGGCTTCATGCCGAGTACTTGGCTGGCCGACTCATAAAAGCGGCTGTTGGAGTTGAATCCCGCGTCATACAGCGCATCCGTGACTGACTGCCGACCCTTGAGCCCAGCGCGCACCTTGCGTGAGCGAAGGGCATTGGCATAGCCCTTTGGGGTCAGGCCGGTCACGGCTTTGAACACGCGGTGGAAATGGAACGGGCTGAGCCCGGCTTGGGCTGCAAGCGTACTCAGGGGCGGCGGGGTGTCGGCCTGCTCGATGTGACGGCACGCCTGGGCCACCCGCTGTGCATGGTGTGCGGCAAGCTGGGTCTGGTCGCCGGCGGCGCGTTTGCTGGCGCGGTAGCCGGCCGCTTGGGCTTGCTCCGGGGTGTCGAAGAACTCGACATTTTCCGGCCGCGGCAAGCGCGATGCACTGCTCGCACGGCAATACACGCCGGTGGTTTTTACGCCGTAGACGAACAGCGCATCGGCTTTGGGGTCGCGGGCCAGAATCGCAGCCCAGCGCGGGTCTTGTTCGGTGGTCATAGTCGGCACTCCTGACGGCTCCAGGCCAGCTTAGCCGTGGCACGTCGGCCTGGCACTCCGAAGCTTGCGGTCAAATCAGCCGGCGGTGCGGAAGGTGAGGTTGATGCGCTGCGGCCCCATGATGGGGTGCGTGCCGTCCTTGATCGGCATCACCCCATGAAAGCGCAGGCGATCGACCCCGCCCCAGACCACTACATCGCCATGGAACAGCGAAATCCTGTGAGCCTTGGCGCTGCGCTCATGCCCGCCAAACAGAAAAATCGCCGGCAGCCCGAGCGACACCGACACCACCGGCTCACTGAGGCGGCGTTCATTCTTGTCTTGGTGCAGGGACATTTTGGCGCCCGGTATGTAGCGGTTGATCAGGCAGGCGTCGGGGAGGAAGTCAACGAACCCGGCCTCGGCCGCCGCGGTTATCGCCAATTCGCGCAAAGCAACCGGCATGGCAGGCCAGGGCTGCTGGCTGCGCGGGTCAAAGGGGGAATAGCGGTAGCCGGTGGAGTCGGTCGTCCAGCCCAGGTCGCCGCAACTGCTCAAGGCCGCCGACATGGTAAACCCACCGGGGGTGACCATTTGTCGAAACGGCGATTGAGCCAGCACATGCCGCAGTTCGGGAAGAACCCGCTCAATCCACCGCAAGGCAAAGCCCCTCAGTACGTAGGACTGTTCGCCAATTTGCTCGCGCCCGGCGGGTTGTTGCAGGGCGTCATCGGCGAACAGGTCGGCAGTGGGGCCGGGCATGGTCTTACAGCGCCTTGCTCACGTTGATGTCGGTGATTTCATCACTGGCATCGTGAATCTTTGCCAGGGCTTGCTTTGCTTCTTCCACGCTGTTGCTGTTCAGCTGCGCGAATTCAAAGCGGCGTTCGCCGTTGAGCTTGTACTTGATCACGTATTTGGTGGTGGTCACGGCTATTTCCTATAGGCAGTTCGAGTCAGCTCAGCTTGGTGCTGGTACGACGCACGATGCGGATCTTGTGGGACAACGCAGGTTTCTTGGTCACGCTGATCGCGCGGCGCGTCACCACGTCCAGGGTGATGTTCCAGAACCCGGTGCTCGGTGCAGTGATTTTGGCGGGGAATTTGTCGAACGCGCCACCGTGGTAAGTGTGGCGGCCGCCGTTCTTGAAGCTGCGAAAGTTCGCGTCGCTCATCAGGCGAATATTGCACGTCTGCGAGCATTCGATGACAACAATGTCTCCCTCGTTGAGGTGCTCGCGCTGGTGGATGAATTTCATGAGGGTGTCTCCAGAAGGGCTTTTTCTGAAAAATCAGAACGATACGTAGGTTAAGATGGAGTTTATCAGCCCCAGCGCGTTTATTATCGGCCCGTGTTCAAAGGCGTCGACAATTTAAAACAGTTATTTACCGAGTCATCAGGGATAAATCCTACGTGGGCGGGAGAAAATTACCATCCCCGGTGTCGTAGGGTCTTTATCGGAGGTTTTGTATGAAGTGGAGTGTGTTGGTTCTGGCCTTGGCGATAGGTGGGTGTGCTTCGGTTGCAGATATCAAGCAGACCCCGCCGACGTTGGCAGTCATTTCCGGGAAGAAGCCTCAGGAATATGCCGCGTGTGTGGTGCAGAAACTGTCCGCAACCCGCCGGCCGCCGCAGATCGAACCGCACAAGGAAGGTGTGCGTGTGATCGTGCCGCAGAAATTTTCCGCCGATCCGTCGGCAATCTTTGAAATTGACGAACGCTCCAGCGGCAGCAGCATCAAGCTCTACGAGAGCATGTCCAACGTGCCTATCCGCCCGGGTGATGTGAAAAAGGCCGGGGAAGCGTGCATTTCCGGCTGATGCCGTGGTGGAAGATCATCTATGAAACGTGAACACGTCAGAGCCCGGCATGCCGAGGGAGAAATCTCGGCGACCCATGTCATCCAGAACCCTGCCGACCTGGGTGAGTGGATCGTCTTCTTCAAAAAGAGCGGCGGGCGCAGTTTTTTTCTGGTGGACGACCAGGATGAGGTCGAATCCTTTGCGAGCCTGGATGAGCTAAGCGAGATCCTGCGCGAGCTGGGGATCAAGTTTGCCGAGATTCATTTGTAACCCTGGCGGTTACTTGCAGACCACCACTACGCTGCGACTTTTAAAGTTGCCCACGTCCTGGCCCAGGGTCTTGTCGCTTTCTTTAAGCGATGGGGTGCCCTCAGTGCCGACGATGCGGTAGCCGGTGCCAGCGCACGAGGCGTCAGCTTTTTCGTAGCAGCTGGCCCAGGAATTGGCTTCGCCCGAGCAATCGATGGTCAGGCCTTGCTCGCCGTTTTTCAGGTAAACGTCGGAGGTGGTGGTGCAGCCGGTCATCGCCAGTGCCGCAGTCAGTGCCAGAATCTTGTTCATGTAGGTTCGTCGTCAAGGGTGTTGGAAGGGGCGCGCTGACACTGTCGTGGGGGCGTTTGCGGAAGATTATAGCGATCTGCCATCCGGGTACAGACAAACACAAAAAAGCCCCATTAAAGGGGCTTTTTGCGCAGTACGAGGGGGCTTATTTGCCCTTGGGACGCTTACTCGACGCGTGGCCTGCTTCATCCACAAACACTTCGGCTACCGCGATAGCCTGTTGTTCGGTCGCAAATGCCCCGGCGACGCTGTCTCCGTGGAAGTTGATCAGGTGCCAACCGTCCGCTCGTTTTGTGATCAGGTAGCCGTTCACGCCTTTTGGTTCTGACATCTATTAACAATCTCGTGGTCTGGTTCAAGGCGCTAATGATAGCGCCAAATGTCGCTGGGCCGCGCAAGTTATTGCAGTTCAGCGTTTCGGGCCCAAAAGCATGCTAAAAGGGCTGCAGCCCTCTGAAACAATGATCGGAAAACCTGTTTTGCGGTGTCAGTGCAGATGCTCTTCGTAAGATCAGCGGAACTTACGCCGACATTTTTTCTCTATGATGACATCGCAACGCCAGCAGGACCCATTGTAAGGTTCCTGCGGCCTGATTAGACTGCGCCGAATTCCGTACGCACAGCCCTTTGTAAGGACCCATATGATCAAGAAATGCTTGTTCCCAGCAGCCGGTTACGGCACTCGCTTCTTGCCAGCGACCAAGGCCATGCCCAAAGAGATGCTGCCGGTGGTGAACAAGCCACTGATTCAGTACGGCGTCGAAGAGGCACTGGATGCCGGTCTGAACGAAATCTCCATCGTGACTGGCCGCGGTAAGCGCGCTCTGGAAGACCACTTCGACATCAGCTACGAGCTGGAAAACCAGATCAAAGGCACCGACAAGGAAAAATACCTGGTCGGCATCCGTAAACTGCTCGACGAGTGCTCGTTCTCCTACACCCGTCAGACCCAGATGAAAGGCCTCGGCCACGCCATCCTCACTGGCCGCCCGCTGATCGGTGACGAACCGTTCGCCGTGGTCCTGGCGGACGACCTGTGCGTTAACCTCGAAGGCGACGGCGTACTGACCCAGATGGTCAAGCTGTACCAGAAATACCGTTGCACCATCGTTGCGGTAATGGAAGTGAATCCGACCGAAACCAACAAGTACGGCGTTATCGCCGGCGACGACATTGGTGATGGCCTGATCCGCGTCCGCGACATGGTTGAGAAACCAGCGCCGGAAGATGCGCCGTCGAACCTGGCGATCATCGGTCGTTACATCCTGACCCCGGATATATTCAAGTTGATCGAAGAAACCGAGCCAGGCAAAGGCGGCGAAATCCAGATCACCGACGCCCTGCTGAAGCAAGCCAAAGACGGCTGCGTGATTGCCTACAAGTTCAAGGGCCAGCGTTTCGACTGCGGCGGCGCTGAAGGCTACATCGAAGCGACCAACTTCTGCTACGAGCACTTCTACAAGACTGGCAAGGCTTACTGATTGACGTTTGCCCGTCTGTTTTAATGCTCGAACGCTACAGAAAGCCACCCTAGGGTGGCTTTTTCGTTTTTCAGCCCCATGTAAGTCGGTATGCTGATGTGCTGCCGAGGAGAGTGAAATGGCCTACGATTTTGACTTGTATGTAATTGGCGCCGGTTCCGGCGGTGTTCGCGCAGCACGTTTTGCTGCGGGGTTTGGTGCCAAGGTGGCCGTGGCAGAGAGCCGCTATCTGGGCGGAACCTGTGTCAACGTCGGCTGCGTGCCGAAAAAGCTGCTGGTCTACGGCGCCCACTTTGCCGAAGATTTCGAGCAGGCCAGCGGGTTTGGCTGGTCCCTGGGCGAGGCGAATTTTGATTGGGCGACCCTGATCGCCAACAAGGATCGCGAGATCAACCGCCTCAACGGTATTTACCGCAATCTGCTGGTCAATAGCGGTGTGACCCTGCACGAAGGGCATGCGCGTCTGGTCGATCCGCACCAGGTGGAAATCAACGGCGAGCGATTCACCGCCAAGCACATCCTGATCGCAACCGGTGGCTGGCCGCAGATTCCGGAGATTCCGGGGCGCGAGCATGCCATTGGCTCCAATGAGGCGTTCTTTCTCAAGGCGCTGCCCAAGCGCGTGCTGGTGGTTGGCGGCGGTTACATCGCTGTCGAGTTTGCCGGGATTTTCCACGGCCTGGGCGCCCACACCACGCTGCTGTATCGCGGCGATCTGTTCCTGCGCGGCTTTGACGGTTCGGTGCGCACGCACTTGAAGGAAGAGCTGACCAAGCGTGGCCTGGATCTGCAATTCAACGCCGATATCGAGCGCATCGACAAGCAGGCCGATGGCAGCCTCAAGGCCACCTTGAAGGATGGTCGGGTGCTGGAAGCCGATTGTGTGTTCTACGCCACCGGTCGCCGGCCGATGCTGGACAACCTGGGGCTGGAAAATACCGGCGTCAAACTCGACAAGCGTGGCTTCGTCGAAGTGGACGACCTGTACCAAACCGCAGAATCGTCGATCCTGGCCATCGGCGATGTGATCGGTCGAGTACAGCTGACACCGGTTGCGCTGGCAGAAGGCATGGCCGTGGCGCGTCGCCTGTTCAAGCCCGAGCACTACCGCCCGGTCGATTACGCGATGATCCCGACGGCCGTGTTCAGCCTGCCGAACATTGGCACTGTTGGCCTCACGGAAGAAGAAGCCAAAGACAAAGGCCACAAGGTGCAGATTTTTGAAAGCCGTTTCCGGCCAATGAAACTGACCCTGACCGATTGCCAGGAAAAAACCCTGATGAAGCTGGTGGTCGACGCCGACACCGACAAGGTGCTGGGTTGCCATATGGTCGGCCCAGACGCAGGCGAGATCGTGCAGGGCCTGGCGATCGCGCTCAAGGCCGGCGCGACCAAGCAGCATTTCGATGAAACCATCGGCGTGCACCCCACGGCGGCGGAAGAATTCGTCACCATGCGCACGCCAGTGGCCAACTGATCAGGCGTCTGGTGTTGCCTCTGGCGCCGTTGCAACGACGGCGGCCAGGCGCAATGCCTCGACCTGGGCCTGGGTCTTTATAAGGTCCAGCTCCAGGGCTTTTTGAGTCTGTTGCTGTTCGGCTAGCGCGTCCTGGCGCGACTGGCTTTCCAGTACCGCTACGCGCAAGCGCTCTTGCAGCAGGTTGCGTTCGCCGTCAACCAGGCTGAGCTGTTCGCTTAATTTCAGCTGTAGAGCCTGCTCCTTGCGCGCTTGCTCCTGCTGAGCCGCCAATTCCTTCGCCGTTACTCGGTGCTCAATCAGCAGTCGCTCGTTATCACGATGCAGTTGGGTGATTTCATCCTGGCGCACCATGGCACTTTGCTGGGCCAGGCGCAGCTCTGCCTGTAGCTGCTGCAACTGACCTTCGTGGCGACGCTGTTCCTGTTCACGCTGCTCCTTGATTGCATTGCGATAGTGCTCAAGGGCATCGCGGGCGTGCAGGTGCTTGTCTTCCAGTGAGCGAATCTGTTCGTCCTTGTCGTTGATCCGCAGCTCGTAGTCGCTGCACGCCTGGCTCAGCCCGGCGTTGCGGGTTTGCTCGGTCTGCAGGCTGGTGCTGGCCGTTTGCAGGGCGGCGCTTTGCTCTGCGAGGGCGGCGGCCTGGATGTCGAATTGGTGTTTGAGCTGGCTGTGAGCTGCCTCAAGCGTTTCCAGTTGGGCGAGCAGGGCGGTTTTCTGCTGCTCGAACTGCGCCAGGGCCAGATCGATGGGCTCCTGGGCCTTTTCTTTCAGGCGCTGCGCCAGTCGCGCGACCAGCTCGCCAAGCTCGTCGTCGAGCGGCGCCTGGGTGATGGTGGTGCGGGTTTCGCTCTCGTCCAATTCCTTGAGATAGCGATGAATAGTGGTTTTCGAGCCGGTATTGCCCATTTCGATGCGTACGGCATCGATGCTTGGGTTTTCGCCGCGGGCAAGGATCGCCAGGCGCGCCGTTTGAACTACTGCTTTGTTGATGCCGCCGCGAGCCATGGAGTCTCCGTCGATTTAGTACTGTGGTATGTATTATGTAGTTACGTACTGTAACATGGATAAAAGCTCATTTAAATTCATGATTTAACAGATGGGATATTGGCGTATTATCCCGTGTCATAGCCGGTTTGAGCGCCGGCGCACCGCTAAGCAGTACGAATGGGCCTTTCATGAGTGATCTGGATCGTTACCTCGACGCCGCCACCCGCGATAACACGCGCCGCAGTTATCGCGCGGCCATTGAGCACTTCGAAGTGAGTTGGGGCGGGTTCTTACCTGCGACCAGCGACAGCGTGGCGCGCTACCTGGTGGCGCACGCCGGGTTGCTGGCGGTGAACACCTTGAAGCTGCGGCTTTCGGCGCTGGCGCAGTGGCACACCAGCCAGGGTTTTCCCGACCCCACCAAGGCACCGGTGGTGCGCAAGGTGCTCAAGGGCATTCGCGCCGTGCACCCGGCACAGGAAAAACAGGCCGAACCGCTGCAACTCAAACACCTTGAGCAAGTGGTGGCGTCTCTTGAGGCTGAGGCGCTGCAGGCGGGCAGCGCGCAGGACCTGCCGGGGTTGCTGCGCGCCAAACGCGACACTGCACTGATCTTGCTGGGCTTCTGGCGCGGGTTTCGCAGTGATGAGCTGTGCCGCCTGCAGATTGAACACGTGCAGGCCACGCCCGGCGCCGGGATCAGCCTGTATCTGCCGCGCAGCAAAAGTGATCGGGATAACCTCGGCAAAACCTACCAAACCCCAGCGCTGCTGCGCCTGTGCCCGGTCCAGGCCTACAGCGAATGGCTCAGCGCCTCGGCGCTGGTGCGTGGCCCGGTGTTTCGCAGCATCGATCGCTGGGGCAACCTCGGCGAGGAGGGGTTGCACGCCAACAGTGTGATCCCGCTGCTGCGCCAGGCGCTGGAGCGCGCCGGCATTGCCGCCGAGCACTACACCAGCCACTCACTGCGTCGGGGCTTTGCCACCTGGGCCCACCGCAGTGGGTGGGATTTGAAATCATTGATGAGTTACGTCGGCTGGAGCGACATGAAATCTGCCATGCGCTATGTTGAAGCGACGCCCTTTCTTGGCATGACCTTGGCCACCCAACCGCTGCTTTGAGATTTCTTCTATTAATACCGTTGCCTGATAGAGAAAACCAATCGTCAGCATCAGGTTTGCCAATGAGCCATCGGCCGGGAGAGTGGGTAGGATTCACCTCATCAACTTCTTAACCCCTGACGGAGAGTCAACGATGCCTATCATCAACAGCCAAGTAAAACCGTTCAAAGCTACCGCGTACAAAAACGGCAACTTCGTAGACGTGTCGGACGCTGACCTGAAAGGCAAATGGTCCGTTGTGTTCTTCTACCCAGCCGACTTCACCTTCGTTTGCCCAACCGAGCTGGAAGACCTGGCTGACAACTACGCCGAATTCCAGAAGCTGGGCGTCGAGATCTACAGCGTTTCCACCGACACCCACTTTGCTCACGCTGCCTGGCACAACACTTCGCCAGCCATCGGCAAAATCCAATACACCATGATCGGCGACCCAACCCTGACCATCTCCCGCAACTTCGACGTACTGATCGAAGAAGCTGGCCTGGCAGACCGCGGTACTTTCGTGATCAACCCAGAAGGTCAGATCAAGATCGTTGAACTGAACGACGGTGGTGTTGGCCGTGACGCCTCCGAGCTGCTGCGCAAAATCAAGGCTGCTCAATACGTCGCTGCTCACCCAGGCGAAGTGTGCCCAGCCAAGTGGAAAGAAGGCGAGGCTACTTTGGCTCCGTCCCTGGACCTGGTCGGCAAGATCTAAGTCCATGAAATACCCAGGGCGGGATTCCGCACCTAATCAGTAAGCTGCATCCGCCCTCGAAACGCCCGGGCGAGAGTCGCTCGGGCGTTTTTTTGTCTGCAATAAACCGAATAAACAGGAAATCGCCCGTATGTTGGACGCCAATCTTAAAGCTCAGTTGAAGTCATACCTGGAACGGGTCACCCAGCCGATCGAGATCGTCGCCTCCCTCGACGACGGTGCGAAATCCCAGGAAATGCTTGCTCTTTTGCAAGACGTAACCAGCCTCACTACGCTGATTACCCTGAAAACCGATGGCGATGATGCGCGCAAGCCGTCGTTCTCCATCAATCGCCCGGGTGCCGATATCAGCCTGCGTTTCGCCGGCATCCCCATGGGCCATGAATTTACTTCGCTGGTGTTGGCCCTGCTGCAAGTGGGTGGCCACCCCTCGAAGGCCAGTGTTGAAGTGATTGAACAAATCCGCGCCCTCAAAGGCGAGTTCAGCTTCGAGACTTATTTCTCGCTGTCCTGCCAGAATTGCCCGGACGTGGTCCAGGCGCTGAACCTGATGGCCGTGCTCAACCCGAACATCCGCCACGTGGCCATCGATGGCGCGCTGTTCCAGGCTGAAGTCGATGAGCGCCAGGTCATGGCAGTGCCCAGCGTGTACCTCAACGGTGTGAACTTTGGTCAGGGCCGCATGGGCCTGGAAGAAATCCTCGCCAAGCTCGACACCAGCGGCATCGAAAAGGCCGCTGAAAAAATCAGCGCCAAAGACGCCTTTGATGTACTCGTCGTTGGCGGTGGCCCAGCCGGTTCTGCTGCAGCGATCTACGCCGCACGTAAAGGCATCCGCACAGGTGTGGCCGCTGAGCGTTTTGGCGGGCAAGTGTTGGACACCATGTCCATCGAGAACTTTATCTCGGTACAGGAAACCGAAGGCCCGAAACTGGCCAGCGCGCTGGAAGCCCACGTACGTCAGTACGACGTGGACATCATGAACCTGCAGCGTGCCAGCAGCCTGATCCCGGCGAAAAATGCCGGTGACCTGCACGAAATCCGCTTCGAAAGCGGTGCGACCCTCAAGTCCAAGACTGTGATCCTGGCGACCGGTGCGCGCTGGAGAGAGATGGGTGTGCCGGGCGAACAGGAATACAAAGCCAAGGGCGTGTGCTTCTGCCCGCACTGTGACGGCCCGTTGTTTAAGGGCAAGCGCGTGGCGGTGATCGGCGGCGGTAACTCCGGCGTTGAAGCAGCCATCGACTTGGCAGGTATCGTCAGCCACGTGACCTTGCTCGAGTTCGACAGCAAGTTGCGCGCCGATGCGGTGTTGCAGCGCAAGCTTTACAGCCTGCCGAACGTGGACGTGATCACCAGTGCGCTGACCAGTGAAGTCAAAGGCGATGGCCAGAAAGTCACCGGCCTGGCGTACAAGGATCGCGACAGCGGCGAGTTCAAGACCATCGACCTGGAAGGTATCTTTGTACAGATCGGTTTGCTGCCCAACACCGACTGGCTCAAAGGCACCGTGGAGCTGACACCGCGCGGCGAGATCATTGTCGATGCGCGTGGCGAAACTTCACTGCCGGGCGTATTCGCCGCCGGTGACGTAACCACCGTGCCGTACAAGCAGATCGTGATTGCGGTAGGCGAGGGCGCCAAGGCTTCCCTGAGTGCTTTTGATCACCTGATCCGTACTTCCGCCCCGGCGTAAACCCGTGCCCGGAAATGAAAAACCCCATGAGCGATCATGGGGTTTTTTATTGCGCAGGTTTTTTTACACGGGCGTAGGCTGGATGATCTCAACCCAGTAGGCGTCCGGGTCCTTGATGAATGCCAGGCTTTTCATGCGGCCATCGCTCAGGCGCTTCTGGAAATCACAGCCCAGGGCTTCGAAGCGTTCGCAGGCGGCGACGATATCCGGCACCGAAATGCAGATATGGCCAAAGCCACGCGGGTCGGTATTGCCGTTGTGGTAAGCAAAGTCTGCGTCGTTTTCAGTGCCGTGGTTGTGGGTCAGTTCCAGGATGCCTGGGATCGACTTCATCCACTGCGTGCGCTCGGCGGCGTCGGCCGGGATCTGGGATTTGTCCACCAGAGCCAGGAAGTACAGGCTGAATTCGGCTTCCGGGAAGTCACGTTTTTCAACCAGCGAAAACCCCAGGACGCGGGTGTAGAAGTCCAGCGACTTGGTGATGTCCTTGACCCGCAACATGGTGTGGTTGAACACGAAGTTCGAAGTGGCGGTGTCAGGTTGAGCGGTGACGCCCGGGAAGGTGTTCAATTCGTGCAGGCTCATGGGCCCTCCAGAAAAAAATGGGGCAAACTTCGCTCCTAAAACAGAGCGATCCCTTGGCTTGCGGCAGGCATCCGTGCAGCGCAGCCATGATACGCAAGGCGTGCCGGCCACGCCAAACGAAAAAGCACTCGCAGCCCTTGCGAGCAATGGGTGGCCGGGCTCAAACTTTGGCGCTTGAACCTTGGGCGTTTCCTGCAATGATCGAATTTCGTAAATCGCTGTTGTGCGCTGTGTGTTTGGTGTTGGGCAGCCCCTGTGTGCTGGCCGCCGACCCTGTAGTCCATTGGCCAAGTGGCTGGCAAGTGGAGGAGGTAGTGCCCGATGATCAGGCACCCAAGCCTGCCGCCGTGTCGCGTCAACGGGCTATCAAGAACGATGAAAACGGTAACACCTTGATGGTCATGGAGTTGACCGGCACGCCAATTGAGGCGGGACATAAAGTTAATCTTCAAGGCGTGTTGCTGGAAATGCGTAAATCCATCCAGAAGGATTTTGCCCAAGGCGGTTATCAAAGTGTGTGCACCAAAATGCACCCAGCCACATTGAGTGGCCTTGATGCACTGGAAACTACTTGCGTGATTACCGAAAATGGCCGACACGTGCTATCGCAAACATTGGTAGGCGCTGTTGATAGCGAAAAGGCCTATGTTTTTTCTTACGCCGGTCAAGCTCAAGCGTACGAAACCAGCAAGGATGAAGTCAGTTCAGTGCGCGACAGCCTGAAACTTTAAATCCCTGCGCCGATCGATGTTGAACAATATGAAATGTTATTTAAGTTCGCTTTCGAACCCGTGAATAAAAAAGCCCCGCGTACGCGGGGCTTTTTTTAGTGCGGTTGAATCACTTGCGCAACCAGGACTCGACGGTGTCGGCACCGTGCTGTTCTTTCCAGGCTTTGAGCCCACGGTGGTTGCCGCCTTTGGTTTCGATCAGCTCACCGGTGTGCGGGTTCTGGTAGACCTTGACCACGCGCGCACGGCGCTGTTTAGGTGCAGCAGTGGCAGCAGCGCCAGCCTTGCCCAGGTTAGGATCAAGGATAGCAATGATGTCACGCAGGCTCTTGCCATACGTCTTCATCAGCCCTTGAAGCTTTTCTTCGAATTCGATTTCTTTCTTCAGGCCAGCGTCGTTCTTCAGGGATTCCAGCTGGGCAAGCTGCTCTTGAAGGGCTTTTTCTGCTGCGCGAAATTCGGCGAGTCTGGACAAAATAGGTACTCCACATAGTGTTGTTGGCTGCTATCAACTGCAAACAAAGCTGTAAGCCAAGAGCGATAAGGCAACTCAAAAAAGACGCCTTTCTGCGAGTGCTGCACCGGCAGGAAAAAATTGTAGTAGTTAATGAGCCACGAGTAAATCACGTCTTTTGTTTCACTAACATTATTTCAATGCGCGTAGTGCCTGGCTATTCAATGGTTGACCAGTGTTTTAATGAAATCATCACAGGGCAACGGCTTGCCGAACAGGTAACCCTGTAGGAAATCTACACCGCGGGCTGCCAGATACTCGCACTGCTCCACTGTTTCTACCCCTTCTGCAACGATGCCCAGGTCAAGCTTGCCAGACAACTCAATGATGCTGTCCAGAATATGTCCGGAGAGTGCATCCGCGCCAATCGTGGCGACAAAACTCTGGTCGATTTTCAAGTAGTCGACATTGAAGTTGCGCAAGTAACCGAGGCTGGAATGGCCGGTCCCAAAGTCATCAATCGCAATCATCACCCCCAGGTCATGCAGGGCGTCGAACAGGCGACGGGTAATGTCGGTGGGCACGATCAGCTCGCGCTCGGTCAATTCCAGCACCAGAGTGACCTGACCAGGCGTGAAGGCGGCGAGAAACGCCTGGCAGTCCTCCACCAGGGCCAGGTCTTGGCAGTGGCGCGCGGTGATATTCACGCCAATATGAAAACCCGGGCTGAAATGCACAGCATGCGGTGCCAGTTGTGCTGCGGTCTGGCGCAGCAGGGCGCGGGTCATCGGCACGATCAGGCCGCAATCCTCCGCGAGCGGGATGAACAGATCCGGGCGCACCAGACCTTCCTTGGGGTGCTGCCAGCGCATCAGCACTTCGCAGCCGGCCCATTCGCGGGTATCGCCGCGCACTACCGGCTGAAAGTACGCGATGAACTCATTGGCACCCAGCGCCCGCTGCAGTTCCTGGGTCGGCGCCGACGCACGCTGTTGCAACCAATGGGCGAGCAGCCCCGCCAACACGCCAAAGAACAGCAGCAGGCTGAACAGCGCCGGATAACGCGCTTGCATGTAGCGCCAGACTTCCCCCGCGGGCATGCCAGCGTCAACACTGTAGTGATAGCGCGCGGACGCCAGGTGATGCTGGGCCACGGCAAACACGGGGGGCGCGCTGGTGCGCACCTGGCCATCGGCGTCGAGCCAGTTGGGGCCGACCTGCAGCACCAGCTGTGCATAGCGGCTGATCAGGCGCAAGGCGTTGGTCAGGTGGTAGCCATCAACCGAGGCAAACGCGGCCTTGTCGCCGTCAACCAGCCGGTAGACCAGCAGCGCGGTATCCGGCGTCACCGGGTTGCCATTCATCAACCACAACGTGCCGTCAACATAGTCGTCCGGGTTGACGGGCGACTCGTAATAACGGCCGAACAATGAACTGCAATAGATGTTTTTTTGCCAGGACAAGGTGGTCGCGCGTACGAACGGCCGACGTGTGACCTGCTCGCGCAGCGCCAGTTGCGCCGCGTTGTCGCAAGGTTGCCCGGCCAGCGGCAGCAGGGTTTGAGCGGCGAGGGCGGTGTTGTCGAGCATCAGGTCAAATTGGCGTACGGCTTCCTGCGCGGTTTGCGCCGTGCTTTGCTCCAGGCTGCGTTCGGCTTGCCAATGCAGGATGGCCACGCCCAACACGACCGGCAGCAGCCCGCACACGGCACTGATGGAATGACGGGCGAGGGGCTTTCGAGGGCCTTTGACGGTGAGCGGCATGGGAACTGGAGCCTGTTGCGCAGAGGGCTAGGGATGCGCCGATGATAGACGGGCCGGTTCAAATAAGCTCGCCATGCCCAGGCTTTGTGCAATATCGATAAAGGCCAGTGTGGCCGGCGAGGCCTGGCGGCGGTCCAGCACCGCCAGGCCGATCCGCCGCGAAACCCGGGGCGACAGCGGCCGTTTGACGTAGCGCGGGTCATGAACGTGCGGCAGCGACGCTTCTGCGACGATGCTCAGCCCGTCACCACGGCTGACCGCTTCCAGGGTGCTGAGCAATTGGGCACAGCGGTACCGCACTTTGGGCCGCAGTTGCGCGGCGCTGAACAGGTGCGTGACCAGCTCGGCCGAGCCGGCCTGCGTGAGAATAAACGGGTCATCACACAGGTCGTGCAGGCTCAACGTGTCGCGCAAGGCCAGCGGATGGCCTGCGGGCAGCAAGGCGACCATCTGGTCCTCGAACAGCGCGAAGGTATCGAAGCGCTCCTGTTCCAGCACCACAAACCCCACGTCGATGCGTCGCTCATCCAGCCATTGCAGCACCTGGCGGTCGGGGCCTTCGTCAACGTGCACTTCGACCCCCGGATGCGCGGCACGAAACCGGCTGAGAATGCCCGGCAACAGGCGGATCGACGCGGTCGGTCCGAATGAGCCGATGCGCAAGGTGCCGCGCTCCATGCCACGGGCATCCGCAGCTTCCTGTTGCAGGGTGTTGGCCAGGCCCAGCATGGCGCGGGCGCGGCCGAGCAATTGCAGGCCGATGTCGCTGGGCTCGACCAGGCTCTGATGGCGTCGAAACAGCGCCACGCCAAGTTCCTGCTCGAGGGCCTTGATGGCATGGGACACCGCCGATTGGCTGATGCCCAGGCGGTGGGCCGCACTGGTGAAGCCTTGCAGCTCGGCGACCAGCGAGAAAATTTCCAATTGGGTCAGGGTCATGAGTGAACACTCATTTTACGATGATCGAACATTAGTTGAAGGATACGCGAAATTTTCCATACCGTGAGCCGAACCCCATGAGCCCTGCCAACGACCGCCTGACGTATTGCAAACTCGCCGCCATCACCATGATCTGGGGCGGCACCTTTGTAGCGGGGCGCTTCCTGGCCGACCAGGTCAACCCGCTGTTGGCCGCCAGCCTGCGATTTATCCTGGCCAGTCTGGCGCTGCTGCTGTTCATGGGGTGCGCGCGGATTCGCCTCACATGCCCGACCCGGCGGCAGATGCTGCAACTGGCGGTGCTCGGGTTCTTCGGGATTTTTGCCTACAACCTGTGCTTCTTCTATGGCTTGCAGTACATCAATGCGTCGCGGGCCTCGTTGATTGTCGCGCTCAACCCGGCGGTGATCGGCGTGGCCAGTTGGCTGCTGTTCAACGAGCGCCTGGGCCGTCTCAAGCTACTGGGTATCGCGGTGTGCCTGGCCGGCGCGGCGACGGTGATTGTCAGTCGCAACCCACAGCTGCTGCAGGCAACCGCCCATGCCTGGATCGGCGACCTGTTGATCCTCGGCTGCGTGGCCGGGTGGGGCGTTTACTCGCTGTGTTCGCGGGGCCTCAACCAGAGCCTGGGGCCCTTGCAGACGGTTACGTGGTCGGTATTGCTAGGTACATTGATGCTGACTGTTACTACCCTGGCCACGGGAAGCCTCACCGTCGAAGGGCTGAGCCGGGTGCAGATGCCGCAGTTGCTGAGCCTGCTGTACCTGGGCGTGCTGGGCTCCGCGCTGGCGTATATCGGCTACTACGACGGCATTCGGCGCATTGGTGCGACGCGTTCGGGGGTATTTATCGCGCTCAACCCGCTGACTGCAGTGATCTGCGGTGCGCTGCTGCTGGGCGAACAACTGACAGCGCCGATGCTGGTGGGCGGGGCCGTCATCCTGCTGGGCATCTACCTGTGCAACAAACCCCTTGCGCGGGCCAGGGCAATGGGGATTTGATAAGAGTACGGACAAACACGGTTACGCTGTGTAGAATCGATTTACGCATACAAGAATATGGACTTGCGCTCACGCAAGCCTCGGCCGTCAGAGACTGATGTAACCATGAAGCTACTCGGCTCCCCCCTCATCTTTGGTGACTTCCTCGCCCGCAGCGTGCGGGGCCTGTCCTGTGCGCCACCCTGCCACCTCATCCTTGCTCGCAACTGACTGATTGCTCACTACAAGAATGATGAGGTGCCGAAATGGCCGACCAATACGCAAACCCAATGGGCCTGATGGGCTTTGAATTTATCGAATTCGCGTCGCCGACCCCAGGTGTCCTGGAGCCGATCTTCGAGATCATGGGCTTCACCAAAGTCGCCACCCACCGCTCCAAGGACGTACACCTGTATCGCCAGGGCGAGATCAACCTGATCCTCAACAACCAGCCGGACAGCCTGGCCTCCTACTTTGCGGCGGAGCACGGCCCCTCGGTGTGCGGTATGGCGTTCCGCGTCAAGGACTCGCAAAAAGCCTACAGCCGCGCGCTGGAACTGGGCGCCCAGCCGATCCACATCGAAACCGGCCCGATGGAGCTGAACCTGCCTGCCATCAAGGGTATCGGCGGCGCGCCGCTGTACCTGATCGACCGTTTTGGTGAAGGCAGCTCGATCTATGACATCGACTTCGTCTACCTCGAAGGCGTAGAGCGCAACCCGCAGGGCGCGGGGCTCAAGGTCATCGACCACCTGACCCACAACGTGTATCGCGGCCGCATGGCCTATTGGGCCAACTTCTACGAGAAGCTGTTCAACTTCCGTGAAGCGCGCTACTTCGATATCAAGGGCGAATACACCGGCCTGACCTCCAAGGCCATGAGCGCCCCGGACGGCATGATCCGCATCCCGCTGAACGAAGAGTCGTCCAAGGGCGCGGGGCAGATCGAAGAGTTCCTGATGCAGTTCAACGGCGAGGGCATCCAGCACGTGGCGTTCCTGACCGACGACCTGGTGAAGACCTGGGACGCGCTCAAAAACATCGGCATGCGCTTCATGACCGCGCCGCCGGATACCTACTATGAGATGCTCGAAGGGCGCCTGCCAAACCACGGCGAGCCGGTTGACCAGTTGCAGGCCCGCGGCATTCTGCTCGACGGTTCTTCGATTGAGGGCGATAAGCGCCTGCTGCTGCAGATCTTCTCGGAAACCCTGATGGGCCCGGTGTTCTTCGAATTCATCCAGCGCAAGGGCGATGATGGCTTTGGCGAGGGCAACTTCAAGGCGTTGTTCGAATCCATCGAGCGTGACCAGGTGCGTCGCGGTGTCTTGACCACCGACTGAAGCTGAAAAAAAGCCCGGCCGAGGTTAACCCCCGGCCGGGCTTTTTAGTGCCTGCTTCACGCCCGGCGCTGGCGCACCAAGTGCTTGAAGCCTTCGAACACCAGCACCATCACCGCGATCCAGATCGGGATATAGGTCAGCCATTCGCCCGACTTGATCCCTTCACCCAGCAACAGCGCCACCACCAGCAGCAGCACCGGCTCGACATAGCTCAGCAGCCCGAACAGGCTGAAGGCCAGCAAGCGGCTGGCGATGATATAGCTCACCAGTGCCGAGGCACTGATCAGGCCCAGCAGGGGGATCAGCGCGTACAGTTTTGGATGGCTGTCCATCACCGCAAAGCCCTGTTCGCCGCTTTGCACAAACCACCAGGCCACCGGCAGCATCAGCGCCATATCCAGCCACAGCCCGCCCAGGTTGTCTGTCTTGAGGGACTTGCGCACAATGAAGTACAGCGGGTAACCGATGATCACCACCAACGTCGCCCAGGAAAACCCACCGGCCTGGTACAGCTCATTGAGCACCCCGAGGCCAGCAAAAAACACTGCGATCTTTTGCAGGTAGGACAGCTGCTCGCCCCACACCAGGCGCCCGGTCAGCACCATGGTCAGCGGCAACAGGAAGTAGCCTACCGACACATCCAGGCTGCGCCCGTTCAACGGTGCCCACATGAACAACCACAACTGTACGCCGAGCAAGGCCGACGACAGCAGCACACCGCCAATCAGCCGAGGCTTGGCGGCCAGCATGCGCAACAGTTCCCAGGCCCGCCGCCATTCGCCGCTGATGATCATGAACACGGTCATGCACGGCACGGTGAGCAACATGCGCCAGCCAAAAATTTCCAGACCGCTCAGCGGCGTGAGCAGCGACGTGAAGTAATACATCACGGCAAACAACACCGAGGCCGACACCGATAACACAACACCTTTAGACACGCTGTCCTCGCGAAAAACCATGGGTACAAAAGAGGGGGAGATTTCAGGAGGAGATTATGGTGCTTTTGGCGCGAGAGGGTTGCGCTGTTTTGGGGCGTTTTTCAGGAAAATTTCTCACCGGGTCTAAGGCCCAACCCCTGTCCACAGCCGTTCAGACAACCCCAACC
>NZ_WKCB01000028.1 GCF_021606685.1 Pseudomonas syringae | reverse complement strand
AAGACAGCCCCAACCCGCCCAGTGATGCCTGCCGATGCTCGAACAGTACGTCAAAAAGATCCTCACCTCGCGCGTTTACGACGTTGCCGTAGAAACCCCGCTGCAGACCGCCCGCCAGCTCTCCGAGCGCCTGGGCAATAAAGTCTGGCTCAAGCGCGAAGACTTGCAGCCGGTGTTCTCGTTCAAGATTCGCGGCGCGTACAACAAGCTGACGCAGTTGACGGCTGAAGAGCGTGCGCGCGGCGTGGTCACCGCCTCGGCGGGCAACCATGCCCAGGGCCTGGCCCTGGCGGCCAAGGTGCTGGGGGTCAAGGCGACCATCGTGATGCCCAAGACCACCCCGGAGATCAAGGTTGAAGGCGTGCGTTCGCGTGGCGGCAAAGTGGTGCTGCACGGTGATTCCTTCCCGGAAGCCCTGGCCTACTCGCTGAAACTGGTCGACGAAAAAGGCTACGTCTACATTCACCCCTACGATGATCCGCACACTATTGCCGGGCAGGGCACCGTGGCGATGGAGATTTTGCGTCAGCACCCGGGGCCGCTGGACGCGATTTTCGTACCGGTGGGCGGCGGCGGGCTGATCGCTGGTATTGCGGCGTACGTGAAGTACCTGCGTCCGGAGATCAAGATCATCGGTGTCGAGCCGGACGACTCCAACTGCCTGCAAGCCGCCATGGCCGCCGGGGAGCGCGTGGTGCTGCCGGCCGTGGGCATTTTCGCCGATGGCGTGGCGGTGGCGCAGATCGGCCAGCACACCTTCGACATCTGCAAAGATTATGTGGATGAAGTGATCACCGTGAGCACCGATGAAATCTGTGCGGCGATCAAGGACATCTACGACGACACCCGGTCCATCACCGAGCCTGCGGGCGCATTGGGCGTGGCGGGCATCAAGAAGTACGTCGAAACCCGTGGTGTCAGCGGCCAGACTTTTGTCGCCATCGACTCCGGCGCCAACGTCAACTTCGACCGCCTGCGCCACGTGGCTGAGCGCGCCGAACTGGGTGAAGGCCGTGAAGCCATCATCGCCGTGACCATCCCCGAGCAGCCGGGCAGCTTCAAGGCGTTCTGCGAAGCCGTGGGCAAGCGCCAGATTACCGAATTCAACTACCGCTACCACTCGGGCAGCGAGGCGCACATCTTTGTTGGCGTGCAGACCCACCCGGAAAGCGACCCGCGCAGCGCATTGATCGCCAGCCTTACCGAGCAGGGGTTCCCGGTGCTGGACCTGACCGAGAACGAGCTGGCCAAGTTGCACATCCGCCATATGGTCGGCGGGCATGCGGCGCACGTCAGCAATGAAGTGGTGTTCCGTTTCGAATTCCCCGAGCGGCCGGGCGCCCTGTTCAACTTTCTTAACAAATTGGGCGGGCGCTGGAACATCTCGATGTTCCACTATCGCAACCACGGCGCAGCCGACGGCCGTGTGGTCGCCGGCCTGCAAGTGCCGGCGAACGAGCGTCATCTGGTGCCGGCAGCCCTGGAAGCCATTGGCTACCCGTACTGGGATGAAAGCGATAACCCCGCTTACAAACTGTTCCTCGGTTGAGCGACTACGCTGACGGGGGCGGCCTTTAAGGAAGACGACACATGGAAACCCTGATCACCCTGAAAGTTATCCACATGGCGGCCACGGTCGTACTGCTGCTCAGCGGCCTGGCCCTGGCGCTGCTGGCCTGGCGCAAACGCAGTGCCGGCCCGGCGGTGACCGTGCAGCGCCCATGGGTGTTTGTGTGGCTGCTGATGGGCGTTTGCGTGTTCAGCATGCCGTTTACCGGCTGGTGGCTGGTGCACCTTGTCGGCTGGCCGCTGGGGCAAACCTGGATCCTGGGGTCCAGCATTCTCTACACCGTGGCAGCGTTGGCCTGGTTCTGGCTGGTGGCGCGGCTTAATCGCCTGCGCAAGGGCGAGGGCGGCAGCCTGAATTTCACCCTGGTGCTGGCGGTGGTCAGCCTGCTGGGGTTTGTGGCGATTGCGGGGTTGATGGGCGCCAAACCTGTCTAAAGGAACTTCATGAACATTCTTCTGGTGGGTGCCACAGGCTTTGTCGGCAGCCACCTTCTGCGCGCCCTGCAGCAAGCTGGGCACTCCGTGATAGCGACCTGTCGCGCGCCTCGACAGGTTTGGCCCGGGGTGGAGTGGCGTGCGCTGGATTTGAACCTGCTCGCTGCCGATCCCGATAGCTTCACCTTTCCCGAGTCTGTTGATTTATTGATCAATGCCGCCGGGCTATTGAGTGTGGATGCCGCTGAGTTGAGCCGGGTGCAGGATCAGGGGGCTCGCGCCTTGTTTGATCTGGCGGCCCGGCGCGGCGTTCGGGTGCTGCAGCTATCTGCACTCGGCGCCTCAGCGCAATCGGACGTGCCCTTTCTCGCCAGCAAAGGCGTAGCAGATGACTATCTGCTCGGCCTGGGCCTGCCCTGCGTGGTGCTGCGACCTTCATTGGTGGTAGGTGAGGGCGGTGCCAGCAGTGCCTGGCTCGCGGGGCTTTCGCCCTGGCCGCTGATCCCGTTGCTGGACCTCAAGGCCACTCTGCAACCCTTGCATATTGATGACGTGGTCGGTGCCGTGCTGGCGCTGCTGCGTCGGTGGCCGGGAGAATCTATGGTTTTGCCATTGGTGGGGCCGGAGCCGATGCGGCTGTCTCAGGTCATTGACCGCCTGCGCGCCGCCCAAGGCTGGCGGGCGGGGCGATATGTGCGAGCGCCGCTTTTGAAGTTGGGCGGTTGGTTGGGGGATCGCCTGGGCTGGCGAGCGTTGAACCGCCAAAGCATCGCCCTTTCGCAACAGGACAACGTGGCCGACCCCGAGGTGCTGGCATCGGTTTGCGGTTATTCGGCGGCGCCGTTTTCCTCGCGTTTGCAGAATTGGCCGACAGCGGCCGTGAGCAGTCAGCGTACTATCCGCCCGTTGATGCTGGCAGTACTGGTGCTGATCTGGCTGGGCACCGCAGTGGTGTGCTTGGGCCCGGGGTACGACTGGGGCCTGCGCATCATGGCTGAAGCCGGTGTGCAGGGCGCGTGGGCAAGGTGGGCTGTAGTCGCGGGGGCCGTGTGCGACGGTTTGCTGGGCCTGGCGTTGCTGGTCGCACGTTGGCGCAGAGAGGCCCTGATGCTGCAACTGTTGCTCATGGCCGGTTACACCGTTTGCATCAGCGTGGTACTGCCCCACTACTGGTTTGACCCCTATGCCGCCGTCGCCAAGAACCTGGTGTTGATGGTGGCCACTCTCTGGCTATTTTGGACTGAACCTCGGCGATGAGCGCATACCTGCTGCTGAAAACCCTGCATATCCTGTCGTCGACCATCCTGTTCGGGCTGGGCGCGGGTTCGGCGTACTACGCGTTGCGCGCCTGGCGCACCGGCAAGGTGGAAGTGATCGCGGTGACTTTCAAGCACCTGGTGTTCGCCGACTGGGCATTTACCGCGACCACCGCCGTGTTTCAACCGCTCAGCGGGGTCGGCTTGATGCACTTGGCGGGGTGGTCAATGCAGCAAAGTTGGCTGCAATGGACATTCGGTTTGTATGTGCTGGCGGGTATCTGCTGGCTGCCGGTGGTGTGGTTGCAGATTCGCGTGCACAAGATGGCGGAGCAAGCACTGAGGGACGGTACGGCGATGCCGATCAAAGCCACGACCTATATGCGCTGGTGGTTTGGCCTGGGGTGGCCGGCGTTCCTGGCATTCATGGCGATTTTCTACCTGATGGTGGCCAAGCCGATGTAGGGCTTGGGGCCGAGCCGGCTTCATCGCAGACAAGCCAGCTCCCACAGGGGAATGCATTCCAAATGTGGGAGCTGGCTTGCCTGCGATAGCGTCATCAGTTGCGCAGGGTAATCACCGGCCAGCCACGCTTCTCGGCTTCGGCGCGCAGATTCGGGTCCGGGTCCACTGCCACCGGGTGGGTGACCTGCTCCAGCAGCGGCAGGTCATTCATCGAGTCGCTATAGAAATAGCTGTCTTCCAGGCTAAACCCAGTCTCTGCCAACCAACGATTCAAACGCGTCACCTTGCCCTCGCGAAAGCACGGCACATCGGTGCTGCGCCCGGTGTAGCGGCCGTTTTCCATCTCGCACTCGGTAGCAATCAGGGTATCCACGCCCAGGCGTGCGGCAATCGGTGCGGTGACGAAACGGTTGGTGGCGGTGATGATCACCAGCTTGTCGCCGGCGGCGCGGTGTTTGGCCAGCAGCTCCACGGCCAGTGGCAACACGATGGGCTCAATGCAGTCGCGCATGAAGTCGTTGTGCCATTCGTCCAACTGGGCCATCTCGGTGCGGCCGAGAATCTCCAGGCTGAAGTTCAGGTAGGCGGCGTTGTCCAGCTTGCCAGCCAGGTAATCCTGGTAGAACTCGTCGTTGCGGGCTTTGTAGGCCACCGGGTCGAGAATCCCGCGTTCACACAGGTAATCGCCCCAGGCGTGGTCGCTGTCACCGCCGAGAAGGGTGTTGTCCAAGTCGAATAAAGCCAGGCGCATTGCAGTTACTCGCTGAAAAGTCTGTAAAAAGGCGTCCAGAATACGGTCTTTTCACAAGAGTGCACATAAGGTAAGAAGCCTCGTTGCCGCTGTATCAACCTTTGTGGAACAATGCGGCGACATGCGTTTGCGAGGTTGTTGCCGTGATCGACCCCGATGGTTTCCGTCCTAATGTCGGGATTATTCTTACGAATGATGCCGGACAGGTGCTATGGGCTCGCCGAATCAACCAAGATGCCTGGCAGTTTCCTCAAGGCGGAATCAACCCCGATGAAACCCCTGAAGACGCCTTGTACCGTGAGTTGAATGAAGAAGTCGGCCTTGAGCGCGAAGATGTGCAAATTCTGGCCTGTACCCGTGGTTGGTTGCGCTATCGTTTGCCGCAACGCCTGGTGCGTACCCACAGCCAACCGCTGTGCATCGGCCAGAAACAGAAATGGTTTCTCCTGCGCCTGATCTCCAACGAGCAGCGGGTGCGGATGGATTTGACCGGTAAACCGGAGTTCGATGGCTGGCGTTGGGTCAGCTATTGGTACCCGTTGGGCCAGGTGGTGACATTCAAGCGCGAGGTTTATCGTCGCGCTCTCAAAGAGCTTGCCCCGCGCCTTTTAGCGCGCGACTGACGACGGAGTTCGACCCCGAGCCATGCTCAATACGCTGCGCAAGATCGTCCAGGAAGTTAACTCCGCCAAGGATCTCAAAGCGGCGTTGGGGATTATTGTGTTGCGCGTCAAGGAAGCCATGGGCAGCCAGGTCTGCTCGGTTTACCTGCTGGACCCCGAGACCAACCGTTTTGTGCTGATGGCCACGGAGGGCTTGAACAAGCGCTCCATCGGCAAAGTCAGCATGGCGCCCAATGAAGGTCTGGTGGGCCTGGTGGGGACGCGTGAAGAACCCCTGAACCTTGAAAACGCGGCCGATCACCCGCGTTATCGCTACTTTGCCGAAACCGGCGAAGAGCGTTACGCCTCGTTCCTCGGCGCACCGATCATTCACCACCGCCGCGTTGTCGGCGTGTTGGTCATCCAGCAAAAAGAGCGCCGCCAGTTCGACGAAGGTGAAGAAGCCTTCCTCGTGACCATGAGCGCGCAGCTCGCCGGGGTTATTGCCCACGCCGAAGCCACGGGGTCGATTCGCGGCCTGGGGCGCGAGGGTAAAGGCATCCAGGAAGCCAAGTTCGTCGGTGTGCCGGGTTCGCCTGGCGCGGCGGTCGGTACTGCGGTGGTCATGTTGCCGCCTGCTGACCTCGATGTGGTGCCGGACAAGATCGTCAAAGACATCGACGCCGAGATCAAACTGTTCAAAACCGCCCTCGAAGGCGTGCGCGCCGACATGCGCAACCTGTCGACCAAGCTGGCCACGCAGCTGCGCCCCGAAGAGCGCGCGTTGTTCGACGTGTACCAGATGATGCTCGATGACGCGTCCCTAGGTAACGAAGTCAAAACCGTGATCAAGACCGGCCAGTGGGCCCAGGGCGCGCTGCGCCAGGTGGTCACCGATCACGTCAACCGTTTCGAATTGATGGACGACGCCTACCTGCGCGAGCGCGCCTCGGATGTGCGCGACCTCGGTCGCCGTCTGCTGGCCTACCTGCAGGAAGACCGCACCACCAACCTGGTCTACCCCGACAACACCATCCTGATCAGTGAAGAACTGACCGCCACCATGCTCGGCGAAGTGCCGGAAGGCAAACTGGTGGGCCTGGTGTCGGTACTGGGTTCGGGTAACTCCCACGTCGCGATCCTGGCCCGGGCCATGGGTATTCCGACGGTAATGGGCCTGGTGGACCTGCCGTATTCGAAGGTCGACGGCATCGACATGATCGTCGATGGCCATCGCGGCGAAGTCTTCACCAACCCCAGCGAATTGCTGCGCAAGCAATACGCCGAGGTGGTGGAAGAAGAGAAACAACTGGCGCTGGGCCTCGATTCGTTGCGCGAGCTGCCCTGCGTGACCCTTGACGGCCACCGCGTGCCGCTGCTGGTCAACACCGGCCTGCTCGCCGATGTGGCCCGCGCGCAACAGCGCGGCGCCGAAGGGGTTGGGCTGTACCGCACCGAAGTGCCGTTCATGATCAACCAGCGTTTCCCGAGTGAGAAGGAGCAGTTGGCGATCTACCGCGAGCAGCTGTCGGCCTTCCACCCCTTGCCGGTGACCATGCGCAGCCTGGACATCGGTGGCGACAAGTCGCTGTCGTATTTCCCGATCAAGGAAGACAACCCCTTCCTCGGCTGGCGCGGTATCCGCGTGACCCTCGACCACCCGGAAATCTTCCTGGTGCAGACCCGCGCGATGCTCAAGGCCAGCGAAGGCCTGAACAACCTGCGCATCCTGCTGCCGATGATCTCCGGCACCCATGAGCTGGAAGAGGCGCTGCACCTGATCCACCGTGCCTGGGGCGAAGTGCGCGACGAAGGCGCCGACGTGCCGATGCCGCCGATTGGCGTGATGATCGAAATCCCGGCGGCGGTGTACCAGGCCAAGGAACTGGCGCGGCAAGTGGATTTCCTCTCGGTAGGCTCCAACGACCTGACCCAGTACCTGCTGGCCGTGGACCGCAACAACCCACGGGTGGCCGACCTCTACGACTACCTGCACCCGGCGGTGCTGCAAGCCCTGCAACACGTGGTGCGCGACGCCCATGCCGAAGGCAAGCCGGTGAGCATCTGCGGTGAAATGGCCGGTGACCCGGCGGCGGCGGTGCTGTTGATGGCGATGGGCTTTGACAGCCTGTCGATGAACGCCACCAACCTGCCCAAGGTCAAGTGGATGCTGCGCCAGGTTGAGCTGAGCATGGCCAAGGACTTGCTGGCGGAGTTGATGACCATCGACAACCCGCAAGTTATCCACAGCTCGCTGCAACTGGCGCTGAAGAATTTGGGGCTGACGCGGATGATCAACCCGGCCTCAGCAAAGACTTTGTAGCGTTTGGCGCCGATCAAAATGTGGGAGGGGGCTTGCTCGCGAATGCGGTGTATCAGACACAAACTCAGTGCCTGACACTCCCTATTCGCGAGCAAGCCCGCTCCCACATTGGTTTTGCGGTGTGGCTAGAGAGTGAGTTCTACCTCACCCAGCCGCCCACCATGCGGCCCAAAGCTGCGCTCCAGCATCCGCCGCGTCCCGTCGGCATTCACAATCAGCGCTGTGCTCGCCCGCGTTCCATAACTGGGGCTGGCGATAAACACACTCGACAGCAGGCTTTCCGTCGCCAACCCAACGCCGGTATCCGGCAACTCGGCGAATGCTGCCGTCTGCGGGTCACTCAAAATGCTGAGCAAGGCTTGCGGCTGTGGATCTTCCAGCAATTCGCTCAACGCCGCCCTGGCCTTGAGCAGCTTGGGCCACGGCGTATCCAGCCCGGCATTGGATAAGCCATAAACCCCAGCCTTCAACTGCGTGGGTTCGGTGTGATTGGCGTTGTAATGCCACAACTCATCCCGTGTCCCCACCAGCAGGTTGAACCCGGCATATTCAATCGAACGACCGTTAACATCGGCCAAATATTGATCAATCGGCAGCGAACCGTTGAGAAAACGCGCCACCAACTCCCCACGCGATTTGCGTGCCGGCGGCTGGTGCGGGTCGCGAATATTGGTCAGGGCGGCAAAGCGCCCGTCAGCGCTCACTCCCAGCCAGGTGCCGCCTGCTTCCTGGTCGCGACCGGCGTAGACGTCCGGCGCGTCTGGCCATTGGGCCAGCGGCAGGCTGGGGCGGGCGTAGAACTCGTCACGGTTGGCCGCGACGATCAGCGGTTGGGCGTGGCCCGGCCGCCAGGCGAAAACAATCAGGCACATCCGGCGATTCCCTTTTTGTGTTTTTAGCCACTCTACCCACTCGGGCTCAGGCGTTCCATCGTATCCAGTTGGGTCGTATGCCTTCCATCCGTTAACATGCCGGACTTGGTTTGGGGGCTCCCATGGAATTTCTGCTCTATTTGCTGCTCGGCGCCTGTGCGGGCGTGCTCGCCGGGCTGTTCGGCGTGGGCGGCGGGATCATCATCGTGCCGGTGCTGGTGTTCAGCTTCACCCTGCAGGGCTTTGACCCGCAGGTGCTGACCCACCTGGCTGTGGGGACGTCGCTTGCGACCATCATCTTTACCTCGGTCAATGCCGTGCGCGAGCACCACCGGCGTGGCGCGGTGCGCTGGCCGATTTTCATGTGGATGACCCTGGGCATCCTGATCGGCGCCGGCTTTGGCGCGCTGACCGCGGAGGCGATTTCCGGCCCCCATTTGCAGAAAATTATCGGTGTGTTCGCGTTGATTATCGCCGTGCAACTGGCCCTGGAGGTCAAGCCCAAGGCCAGCCGCACGGTGCCGGGCAAGGTCGGCCTGACCCTCGCGGGCACGGTGATTGGCTGGGCCTCGGCGATTTTCGGGATTGGCGGCGGCTCGCTGACCGTGCCGTTCCTGACCTGGCGCAGCGTGCCGATGCAGCAGGCGGTGGCCACCTCATCGGCCTGCGGCCTGCCGATTGCGCTGGCCAGCGCTTTAAGTTTCATGATTCTGGGCTGGCATGACCCACTGTTGCCTGCTCATAGTCTAGGGTTCGTGTATTTGCCGGCACTGCTGGGCATTGCCCTGACCAGTATGGTGTTTGCGCGCTTCGGCGCACGCTTGGCGCATCGGTTGTCGCCGCGATTGCTCAAGCGGCTGTTTGCCGGATTGCTGTTCTGTGTCGGCATAAACTTTTTGTTGTAATGCAGGCTTAATCGCGCCCCGGCATGGTCCGGCGCCATAACGAATGATTTAACGAGGAGTCGCAATGCTGCCTTACCCGCAGATCGACCCGGTGGCCCTGGCCATCGGTCCGCTGAAAATCCACTGGTACGGGTTGATGTACCTGATCGGCATCGGCGGTGCCTGGCTGCTGGCTTCCCGGCGCCTGAACAGTTTCGACCCGACCTGGACCAAGGAGAAGCTCTCCGACATGGTGTTCTGGATGTCGATGGGCGTGATCGTCGGCGGGCGCCTGGGGTATGTGCTGTTCTACGACCTGTCTGCGTATATCGCCAACCCGACGCTGATCTTCGAAGTGTGGAAGGGCGGCATGGCGTTCCACGGTGGCTTTATCGGCGTGATGATTGCCGCCTGGTGGTTTGGTCGCCGTAACGGCAAGTCGTTTTTCCAACTGATGGACTTCGTTGCGCCGTTCGTGCCCATCGGCCTGGGCGCCGGGCGTATCGGTAACTTCATCAACGCCGAGTTGTGGGGCAAGCCAACCGACGTGCCTTGGGCCATGGTGTTCCCGCCGTTCAGCGACCCGGCGCAACTGCCGCGCCATCCGTCGCAGCTGTACCAGTTCGCGTTGGAAGGCGTGGCACTGTTCCTTATCCTGTACATCTTCTCGCGCAAGCCGCGCCCTACCATGGCGGTGTCGGGCATGTTCGCGCTGTTCTACGGGATCTTCCGCTTCATCGTCGAGTTCGTGCGTGTACCGGATGCGCAACTGGGCTACCTGGCGTTTGGTTGGGTGACCATGGGCCAGGTCCTCAGCCTGCCGATGATCCTGGGCGGCCTGGGCTTGCTGTGGTGGGCTTACAACCGCCCGCAGCCGCTGAAGAACACCGCGCTTTAAATTCGAACGCCGAGGCTTGCGAGTCTCGGCTTCAACGATACGGGTAAAAAAATGAAGCAATATCTCGAGCTACTGAACGACGTCGTGACCAATGGATTGACCAAGGGCGATCGCACCGGCACCGGCACCAAGGCCGTATTCGCCCGTCAGTATCGGCATAACTTGGCCGACGGCTTCCCGCTGCTGACCACCAAGAAGCTTCACTTCAAAAGCATCGCCAACGAGCTGATCTGGATGTTGAGCGGCAACACCAACATCAAGTGGCTCAACGAAAACGGCGTGAAAATCTGGGACGAGTGGGCCACCGAAGACGGTGACCTCGGTCCGGTGTACGGCGAGCAGTGGACCGCCTGGCCGACCAAGGACGGCGGCACGATCAACCAGATCGATTACATGGTGCACACGCTCAAGACCAACCCCAACAGCCGCCGCATCCTGTTCCACGGCTGGAACGTCGAGTACCTGCCGGACGAAACCAAGAGCCCGCAGGAGAATGCGCGCAACGGCAAGCAGGCGCTGCCGCCTTGCCACCTGCTGTACCAGGCATTCGTGCACGACGGCCATCTGTCGATGCAGTTGTATATCCGCAGCTCCGACGTGTTCCTCGGCCTGCCCTACAACACCGCCGCGCTGGCGTTGCTCACCCATATGCTGGCGCAGCAGTGCGACCTGATCCCCCACGAGATCATCGTCACCACTGGCGACACCCATGCCTACAGCAACCATATGGAACAGATCCAGACCCAGCTGGCGCGCACGCCCAAGAAGCTGCCGGAGCTGGTGATCAAGCGCAAGCCTGCGTCGATCTACGACTACAAGTTCGAAGACTTCGAGATTGTCGGTTACGACGCCGACCCAAGCATCAAGGCCGACGTGGCGATCTAAAGGTCAACCGGTTCAAAATGTGGGAGGGGGCTTGCTCCCGATAGCGGAGTGTCAGTTTGCAGATATGTAGACTGGTACACCGCCATCGGGAGCAAGTCGAATCGTCGCACCGCCCCTCCCACCTTTGAACTATGTTCACTTGAGTTCAGTGCCCGTGGCTCCTGCCCACGTGTGAAGGCTCTGCATCATTGGTCACGCTCCCGCTGACTTCCAGCCGCTGCAAAATCCCGCATTCCGGTCCGCCACCACAGCGTTGACGCAGGTCCAGCAATTGCTCCTGCAACGCCAACAACCCATCGATCCGCGCTTTCACATGGTGGATATGCTCGTCGATCAACGCATTCACGTTTTCGCACTGGTCCTGTGGGCTGTCGCGCAGCCCGAGCAGGCTGCGGATTTCCTCCAGGGTCATGTCGAGGCTGCGGCAGTTGCGGATAAAGATCAGCCGCTCGCTGTGCGCCTGGGTGTACACGCGGTAGTTGGCGTCGGTGCGTGCCGGGGGCGGCAGCAGGCCTTCCTTCTCGTAATAGCGGATGGTTTCCACCGGGCAGTCGGTCAGCTTGGCCAGTTCGCCGATCTTCATCGCAGCAATCTCCAAATGGGTGCTTGACCCTATAGTGGCTACAGGGTCTTTACTTGGCAACAGGCACCTTTACGGACGCGACAGAATGAGCGATTCCATCCACATCCCGCACAAACACGATCATGACCATGACCATGAACCTAAGAAACTCACGCCTGTGCATAACCATGGCGGTTCATGCTGCGCCGCCAGCCCAGCCCCCGCGCTGGTGCAACTGAGCGAAGCGCCCACCGCCGGCTCGCGCCTGAGCACTTTCCGCATCGAAGCCATGGACTGCCCCACCGAGCAGACGCTGATCCAGAACAAACTGGGCAAGCTCGCCGGCGTGCAGCAACTGGAATTCAACCTGATCAACCGCATCCTCGGCGTCACCCATGACCTGCCGAGCACCGCGCCGATCATCGACGCGATCAAATCCTTAGGCATGCAGGCCGACCCTATCGAAGAGGGCACACCTGCCGCCGAGCCACCGGCCAAGAAACATTGGTGGCCGCTGGCAGTGTCCGGCGTGGGTGCGTTGGCTGCCGAAGTGCTGCACTTCACCGACGCCGCGCCCACCTGGGTCATCGCCATTGTGGCGCTGGTGTCGATCCTCAGCGGCGGCCTCACGACCTATAAAAAGGGCTGGATTGCCCTGAAAAACCTCAACCTGAACATCAACGCGCTGATGAGCATCGCGGTCACCGGCGCGGTGCTGATTGGCCAGTGGCCGGAAGCGGCGATGGTGATGTTCCTGTTTACCGTGGCCGAGTTGATCGAAGCCAAGTCTCTGGACCGTGCGCGCAATGCCATCAGCGGGCTGATGCAAATGGCCCCGGAACAGGCCACGGTGCAGCAAGCTGATGGTAGTTGGGTTGAAAAGGAGATCAAAAGCATCGAGTTGGGCGCCATTGTGCGGGTAAAACCTGGCGAGCGCGTGGGCCTGGACGGTGAAGTCACCGCCGGCCAGTCCACCATCGACCAGGCACCGATCACCGGTGAAAGCCTGCCGATTGAAAAGACCGTGGGCGACAAGGTCTTCGCGGGCACCATCAACCAGGCCGGTTCCCTGGAATACAGGGTCACCGCCGCGGCGAACAACTCGACCCTGGCGCGCATCATTCACGCCGTGGAACAGGCCCAAGGCGCCCGCGCGCCGACCCAGCGTTTTGTCGACAGCTTCTCGAAAATCTACACCCCGGCGGTATTCCTGTTTGCCTTGGGCGTGGCGGTGATCCCACCGTTGTTCATGGCCGGCGCCTGGTTCGACTGGATCTACCGCGCCCTGGTCCTGCTGGTGGTCGCGTGCCCATGTGCCCTGGTGATCTCCACCCCGGTAACCATCGTCAGCGGCCTCGCGGCGGCGGCGCGCAAAGGCATCCTGATCAAGGGCGGCGTGTACCTGGAGGGCGGTTACAAGCTCGACTACCTGGCCCTCGACAAGACCGGCACGATCACCCACGGCAAGCCCGTGCAAACCGATTACCTGGCGTTGTTTCCCAACGTTGAGGAGCGTGCTCCGGCGCTGGCCGCCAGCCTGGCCGGGCGTTCCGATCACCCGGTGTCGCTGGCAATTGCCAACGCGGCTGTGGATAAAAACCTGTCGGCCCACGTTGTGGATAACTTCGAGGCGTTGGCCGGTCGTGGTGTGCGTGGGGATATCGACGGCGAAACCTACTACCTGGGCAACCACCGCCTGGTGGAAGACCTCGGCCTGTGCTCATCGGCGCTGGAAGAAAAACTCTTCGCCCTGGAAAAACAGGGCAAGTCCGTGGTGTTGCTGCTCGACAAGTCCGGCCCGCTGGCGCTGTTCGCCGTGGCCGACACGGTCAAGGACAGCAGCCGCGAAGCCATCGCGCAACTGCACGAGCTGGGCATCAAGACCCTGATGCTCACCGGTGACAACACCCACACCGCCCAGGCGATTGCGGCTCAGGTCGGCATCGACCAGGCCCAAGGCGATCTGTTGCCCACCGACAAACTGCACGCTATCGAAACCCTCTACGGCCAAGGCCACCGCGTGGGCATGGTCGGCGACGGCATCAACGACGCCCCGGCCCTGGCCCGCGCCGAAATTGGCTTTGCCATGGCCGCTGCAGGCACCGACACGGCCATCGAGACGGCCGACGTGGCCTTGATGGACGACGATTTGCGCAAGATCCCGGCGTTCATTCGGCTTTCCCGGCAAACGTCGGTTGTGCTCAAGCAGAACATCGCCCTGGCGCTGGTGATCAAGGCGATCTTCCTTGCGGTCACGTTCCTGGGCATGGCGACCATGTGGATGGCAGTCTTCGCCGACATGGGCGTGAGCCTGCTGGTGGTGTTCAATGGCCTGCGCCTGTTGCGCAATAGCTGACATTAAACTGATCAGATTCAAGGCCTCACGACTACTGGCCGCGTAGACGGGCCTTACGGTAATCGCAGACTCGCCGTCTGGAGCTGCGGTTGTCGTGTCACTAAGGTGCTTGCTTCTTCAATCAAAGGAGCAATGCAGATGCGCTACTTGAAAGTGGCTGCCCAGGATATGAGCGGCAACGGTCACGCAGATACGGTCATCCTGCACTTTTACCAGCAGCAGGTCGGCTGTCCTGACGAATTGGTCCACGAGATTTTCGCGGTAGATATGAGCGCGGATGGCAGGGTCGATCTTCAATGGGCCGACGACCTCAACCCTATCAGCCGGCCACAGATGCTTGAAAAGCAGCGGGTAGATGTCTTCGCCGATGCGTTTTTGAAGTTGAATTGGTTCAATAAACGCAGCCATTGGCAGCGTACGCTCACGATGTATGCCGATCACTACGGGAAAACAGCGCGGCCGAATGCCATCAAGCTGGATTTCCATGAGCGCACGACACGTCAGTGCAAAGGGTCGCTTATCTACACGGCCGCTGCCTATGACGGTGACAGCGACGGGGTGTTGGAGTCTTTTACCAATACTGATATCGACCGCAACGGTGTCGCTGACAAAGCGGATAAAGCGCTGATTCGCACGTTATGTACGACTTTTCTGGCGTTTGAGTGGTACGAGGTATAACCGCCTCACGCTTCATCAAGTCGCGTGGCCAGCGCTTCGACCTGTTCCTGGCGCTCGGCCTGGCTCACCTTGGCGTGCGGGTTGAGCGACGACCACTGCGGATGGGCGCGGGCCTTGTGCAGCGCGTCCGGCAGCTTGCCTTCGCGCCAGGTTTTGTCCTGGGGCGTGTCGACTTTGATGCTGTGCATCGCTGCATGGCCGCGCAGGTTCAAGGCCTTGAGCAACTGGCGTTGACGCAGGGCGAGCAGGCGCAACACGCTGTCGTCGACCGTCAGCTCACGCTGGCCCTTGAGTTTGCCCAGCAGGCGGCTGCCATAACTGCGTGCGGTTTGCAGGGCGCCACCGGCAATGGCGCCTGCGATGGCGGCGGCACCGAGGGTCAGACCGCCGACCAACAAGTCCACACCAGCTCCGGCGGCTGCGCCAGCAGCGATCCCGCCACCGACGCGCACACCCAGCTGCTTGAGGGTTTCCGGGTTGAACAGGTCATCGCCCCAGCGCCCGTCCAGCAAGGGCAAGTCGCTGGCGGCCGCATCCTGCGCGCGGAAGCCGAACAAGTTGAGCAGGGCTTCCACACACTTTTGTTCACGCTGGCGCACGGCCTTGCGCAAGTCGCCGATGGCTTGCTGCTCATCTTCGGTGAGCACGCTGCGCCGGCACGCAGCGCAGTCGATCAACAGTTCGGCGATCAAGCGCGCGGCGCTTTGCTGGCGCGCCTGGCGTTGGGCGGCCTGGTCGAGGATCAGCCGTTCCAGTTGCGGTCGCGCGTTTTCCAGCAGCAGCGCGAGGCTTTCATACAGTCGGCGCTCGCCGTCTTCCGGCGGCGCCACGCTGTCAAAACGCACCAGCGCATGCAGTCCCAGGCGCGCCAGGGCTTCGCGCCAGTCCGGCTCGCGGTGATCGCTGCTGCTGACAAAATTGAGCACCGGCAGCAACGGTTTGCCGCAACTGGCCAGCACTTGCAGCTCGTCACGGTACTTGGCCAGGACCGGCTCGCGGGCGTCGATCACATACAGGCCGGCGTCCGAGGCCAGCAGTTGGCGCAGCACCTTGGCTTCCTGTTCGAAACGTTGGCGCGCCTCGCTGCCGTCGAGGAACCGCGCCAGGCGCGCTGGGCCGTCGAGGCGTTCGCCGGGGCGATCCAGGCGTTCCAGGTAGTCGAGCAGGGCGATGGCGTCTTCCAGGCCGGGCGTGTCGTACAGCTCCAGCAAGGCTTCGCCGTCCACCGACAAGCGCGCGCCTTCCACATGCCGCGTGGTGCTGGGGCGATGGGACACTTCGCCGAAGCCCACGTCACGGGTGAGCGTGCGCAGTAACGAGGTCTTGCCGACATTGGTATGGCCGACCACGGCGAGTTTCAGCGGTTTAGTCATGACCGGTCTCCAGCCACGTCAGCGGCGCGCAATCGGCGAAGGGCAGCTCCAGCTGTTGCAGCGCGCTGTGCCAGTCGCCCAGGCGCTCGGCGTCCAGCGCCTGGCCGGACGGCGCTTGCAGCAGCCATACGCGGGTGGCGGTGGCGCTGCGTGCGAGTTCGGCGATCAGGGCCAGGCTGCCACGGTCGGGCGAGCGGCGTGGGTCGCAAGCGATGGCCAGCCGAGCGGGAGGGAAGCGCGTGAGTTGTTCCAGCAGCTTGTTGCGTGACTCGCGGCTGTCGAGGATGCCGGCGTTTTTCACTTGCGCTGGTAGCTTGGGTGGCCAGGGGTGTTGGTCGTCCAGCTCGATGGCCACCAGCAGGGCGCCGTCGCTTTGCAACTCACTGATGCCGCCGCTGACCTGATGCAGTTGCTGCGGCGCGGCATCGTTGACCCCAAGCCGTTCGCTGCTGGGCATCAGGCGTTCGCGCAGTTGGCTGTAGCCGGGCAGGTTGAGGTTCAGGCGCAAGGCGGCGCGCCCGCGCTTCCAACGCCACAAGCACAGCACGGCGAGGATCAAGCGGGGCAGCAGGCCGTAGACCAGCAGCACGCCTACCAGCCAGGCGGCCCAGGCTTGGCGGGCGCTTTCGATATTCAGCGCAGAGTCGCCGCTGGCGCGGATCATCTCGATCGTCGGCACATTGAAGCCGAGCAGGGCGGGCAGGGTGCCCAGGGCCTGGGTCACGGCAACGAAGGTATCGGCGCCAAGAATGGTGGTTTCCCACACAAAACCGTAGCGACGGGTGGCGAGCAAGGTCAACAGAATCACCAGGGCACTGAGCAGGGCCAACAGCCACAGGCTGTTGACCAGTACCCCCACGGCCCAGCGATTGAGTTTGCGCCGCTGCAACAGCAGCAGCAAAGCAGGCGCCAGTTGGGCGGCTTTGGCGTCACGCGCGAGTTTTTCGCTGAGCCACAACCACAGGCGCCCAAGGCTGGCACTGTGCTCACCGGCAAACAGCAGGCCCAGGGCCCAACTGAGCAGCAGGATCAGGTTCAAGCCGAGCAGGCTGCCCAGGGCCCAGAACACATTGACCGGCGTCAACCCGTTGCCGAGCGCGGCGAAGGCCAGGCCGGCACCGCTGACAACGGCGACAATCGCCAGCAGCACCAGCGCCAGGCGCGCACCTTGCAGCCAGCGGGCGAGGGCGGCGGTCAGGCCATCACGCTCGGCCAGGTGCAGGGAGCGGTGCTGGATGCGCGCGGGCAAATCGCCGCCGGCGGTGCGGGCCAGGCGGTTGGCTTCCAGGTCTTCCAGGGGGCCGGCGTGTTCTTCACGCAGGCGCACGGTTTCGGTCAGCCAGAGTTTGTGCAGCGGGGTCAGTGCAGTCACGCGCCTTCCTGTCGTATCAGTGAGCCTGGAGCATAACCGCTGGGTCGTTGCTCTGGTATTCTCGTCGCCATGAAAAAAACTCTCCCTTTAAGCCTGATCGCAGCCCTCGGTGAAAACCGTGTGATCGGCGTCGACAACAGCATGCCCTGGCATTTGCCGGGGGATTTCAAATATTTCAAGGCCACCACGCTCGGCAAGCCGATCATCATGGGGCGCAAGACCTGGGACTCACTGGGCCGACCGCTGCCGGGGCGCTTGAACCTGGTGGTCAGTCGTCAGACCGATCTGGTGCTGGAAGGTGCGCAAGTTTTTCCGTCACTTGAAGCCGCGGTCGAGCGCGCCGAGGCGTGGGCGCTGGAGCAGGGCGTGGATGAGCTGATGCTGATCGGCGGCGCGCAGCTGTACGCGCAGGGGCTGGAGCAGGCGGATCGCCTGTACCTCACGCGCGTGGCGCTGAGCCCGGAAGGGGATGCGTGGTTTCCGGAGTTTGATCGGGGCCAGTGGAAACTGGTGTCAAATCTGGAGAATCCGGCTGAGGGGGATAAGCCGGCTTACAACTTTGAGGTTTGGGAAAAAGCCTAAAAGCATCGGGGGCAAGCCCCCTCCCACATTTCAACCGCGTTCCAACATGAGAATGCGGTCAAAATGTGGGAGCGGGCTTGCTCGCGAAGGCGATCTAACAGGCGCCGCTAAACCTGCGCCAGCTCAGCATGCTCATCCGCATCCAACAGCGCCTTATCCGTCTGCCCCATGATCTGGCTGGTAATCGCCCCCGCCGTCATCGAACCGTTCACGTTCAGCGCCGTGCGGCCCATGTCGATCAGCGGTTCCACGGAAATCAGCAGCGCCACCAGGGACACCGGCAAGCCCATGGCCGGCAGTACGATCAGCGCGGCGAAAGTAGCGCCGCCACCCACGCCGGCCACACCGGCCGAACTCAAGGTCACAATCGCCACCAGGGTCGCGATCCACAGCGGGTCCAGCGGGTTGATGCCCACGGTCGGCGCTACCATCACGGCCAACATCGCAGGGTAGAGGCCCGCGCAACCGTTCTGGCCGATGGTCGCGCCAAACGAGGCGGCGAAACCGGCGATGGATTGCGGAATCCCCAAGCGACGGGTCTGCGCTTCAATGCTCAGCGGGATCGCCGCCGCGCTGGAGCGGCTGGTGAAGGCAAAGGTCAGCACCGGCCATACCTTGCGGAAGAACCGCAGCGGGTTGATCCCCGCCAACGACAGCAGCAGGCCGTGCACCACAAACATCAGGCCCAGGGCCAGGTACGACACCAGCACAAAACTGCCGAGCTTGATGATGTCTTGCAGGTTGGAACCGGCGACCACTTTAGTCATCAGTGCCAGCACGCCGTACGGCGTCAGCTTCATCACCAGGCGTACCAGGCGCATCACCCAGGCTTGCAGGGTGTCGATGGCGTTGAGTACTTTCTGACCTTTTTCCACGTCGTCCTTGAGCAGTTGCAGCGCGGCAACCCCGAGGAAGGCGGCGAAGATCACCACGCTGATGATCGACGTCGGCTTGGCGCGGGCCAGGTCGGCAAACGGGTTGGCCGGCACGAATGACAGCAGCAACTGCGGGATATTCAGGTCGGCAACCTTGCCCGCGTAATCACTTTGGATCACCTGCAGGCGCGCCATTTCCTGGGTGCCAGCCACCAAACCTTCAGCGGTGAGGCCGAACAGGTTGGTCAGGCTGATGCCGATCACCGCCGCAATCGCGGTGGTGAACAACAGTGTGCCGATGGTCAGGAAGCTGATTTTGCCCAGGGACGCGGCGTTATGCAGGCGCGCCACGGCGCTGAGGATCGAGGCGAATACCAGCGGGATCACGATCATTTGCAGCAGTTGTACGTAACCATTACCGACCAGGTCGAACCAGCCGATGGAGGCTTTGAGCACCGGGTTGCCGTCGCCGTAAATCGTGTGCAGCGCCGCGCCAAACAGCACGCCCAGCACCAAGGCGAACAACACCTTCTTGGCGAGGCTCCAGTGGGTGTGACGGGTTTGTGCCAGGCCCAGCAGCAGGGCCACGAACACCAGTACGTTGAGAATCAGGGGCAGATTCATTGAAGCTCCGTTGAGAAGGCAGCCAATCGCGTGAGCCTGCGATTGCGAACCGGAAATCCTAACAGCTTGAAATATATTGATTTAATACCGTTATGGAATGGTCACTGTCGTTTTTGGAATAAGCTTTTGACGCTCAGGCATATGCCGTTGGCGGGATCAGGACGCACACGGTCGTGCTCAATGTGGGAAGTGTCACAGGGATTTGTTAGCGTCGATGTCTTTCACCCAGGGAGACACGCCTATGAAGCTTGCGCCGAAATTTCTTCTGTCCGCCGCATTTTGCCTCGGGCTCGCCAGCCAGGCGTTTGCCGCCACCGAGCTGAAGCATTGGCCGGCGCCTGCCGCCAAGCAACTCAACGCAATGATCGCCGCCAACGCCAACAAGGGTAATTACGCGGTGTTCGACATGGACAACACCAGCTACCGCTACGACCTTGAAGAGTCGCTGCTGCCCTTCATGGAAAACAAGGGCCTGATCACCCGCGAGAGCCTCGACCCGTCACTCAAGTTGATCCCGTTCAAAGACACCGCCGAGCACAAGGAAAGCCTGTTCAGTTACTACTATCGCCTTTGCGAAGTGGACGACATGGTCTGCTACCCGTGGGTCGCTCAAGTGTTTTCAGGCTTCACCCTCAAGGAACTCAAGGTCCAGGTCGACGAGTTGATGGCCTCGGGCAAGCCGGTGCCGGTCAGCTACTTCGAAGGCGACGTGGTGAAGCAGTCCGAGGTGCAGCCCCCCAAGGTCTTCACCGGCCAGGCCGAGCTGTACAACAAGCTGATGGAGAACGGCATCGAGGTGTACGTGATGACCGCCGCGTCTGAGGAGTTGGTGCGCATGGTCGCGGCTGATCCCAAGTACGGCTACAACGTCAAACCCGAGAACGTCATCGGCGTGACGACCCTGCTCAAGGACCGCAAGACCGGCGAGCTGACCACCGCGCGCAAACAGATCGCCGCCGGAAAGTATGACGAAAAAGCCAACCTTGGCCTGGAACTGACCCCCTACCTGTGGACCCCGGCGACCTGGATGGCCGGCAAGCACGCGGCGATCCTGACCTACATCGACGAGTGGAAAAAACCGGTGATCGTCGGCGGCGACACGCCCACCAGCGACGGTTACATGCTGTTCCACGATGTGGACGTGGCCAAGGGCGGCATCCACCTGTGGATCAACCGCAAAGACAAATACATGACCCAGCTCAACGGCATGATGGCCAAACATGCGGCGGCGCAGGCCAAGGAAGGTTTGCCGGTGACGGCGGACAAGAACTGGGTGATCGTCAAGCCGGAGGAGATTCAGTAACACCGAGTCGCCTGTAATCGGGGGCAAGCCCCCTCCCACATTTTGATCTGTGAATACTTGCAAAGTGTGGGAGGGGGCTTGCCCCCGATGGCGGCCTCAAGAGCACCACAAGGTCTGTGCAAAAATAGATATCAATTGCGAACCAATCTCATCCTCTGCTAGCGTGCGCACTTCCTGAACCCTCCGTTCTTCTCAAGGTAGTGCTGTGTCCTCCTGGAATTCGCAGATTGCGCGCCTGTTCGCGGAGCAGAAGAAAGCCCTCGAAGCCTTCGTCACACGCCGCACCGGCAGCGCCCAGGTGGCCGCCGACCTGACCCAGGAATCATTCCTGCGCCTGGCCCGCCTGGATTCCGGCGAGAAGATCGACAACCTGCCAGCCTTTCTCTTCACCATCGCCAGTAACCTGGTACGTGACCATCAACGCCAGGCCATCCGCCGTGAGCGCCTGGACGCCGGCGAGCCGAGTGAAGAACTGCCTTGCGGCAACCCCGGTGCCGACGAACAGTTGGCCGCCTATCAGCAGGAGCAACTGATGCAGGACGCAATCCTGGCGCTGCCCGAGGCGACTCGGCAGATCTTCCTGCTCTATCATGTCGACGAACTTTCCTACCGCGAGATTGGTGAACGTCTGTCGATTACCCCGCGCAGTGTGGAATACCAATTGCGTCGCGCCTTGATTGAATGCCGCGCCTACATCAAGACGCGGCTTGCCTGCGATGAACAAGGACGTCGGTCATGACTGCCATACCCACTGCCGACGTGTTGTTCGAAGAAGCGTCCGGCTGGTATTTCCGTCTGCAGGCCGAGGACGTGACGGCGGCCGAAATGGACGCCTTCGCCAGCTGGCTGGGGCAGGGCCAGGCCCACGACGACGCTTGGCAGGAAGTGCAGGCGATGCTCGGTGGCTTGCGCGAACCGGCGCGGGTTATTCGCCGCGCCGAGCAGGCGGCGTGGCGCCAGCCGGTACGTCGTTGGCAACGGTGGGCGTGTGTCGCTGCTGTGTTGCTGGCGGTGGGTCTCACTGTGCACAACACCCCCTGGCTTGACCGCTTGCGTGCGGACTATGCCACCGGCACCGGCGAATCGCGCAGCATCGAACTGGCCGACGGCTCCCACCTGCAACTCAACACCGACAGTGCGGTGCAAATCCGCATGAGCGCGGGTGAGCGGCACATTCGGTTGTTGCGTGGCGAAGGGTTCTTCGAGGTGACCAAAGACCCGGCGCGGCCCTTTGTGGTGGCGTCGGGCGACGGCTGGGTCAAGGTGGTCGGCACCCAGTTCAGCGTGGCGCGGCGGGATGCGCAAACGCGGGTACAGGTGGCGCAGGGCAAGGTGCAGGTGAGCGCGGGCAACGGCGCAGCGGTGTACCTGGAGCCGGGCCGGGCAGTGGAATATCAGGGCCAGCAATTGGCGCAGGTCCACGGCTTTGACCCGGCCAGCGGGTTTGCCTGGCGTCAGCGGCAACTGGTGTTTCGCCAACAGCCGCTGTCGGAAGTGGTCAGCGAACTGAACCGCTATTGGCCGGGCACGACCCTGGTGCTGGGCGATGCGCTGCGTAACCGTGTGGTATCGGGCGTGTTCGAAATCGACAAGCCCGAGGCGGTGATCAAGGCGCTGGAGTACACCCTCAACCTGCGCGCCGAGCACTACACCCCGTATGTGCTGGTGTTGCGCGAAGGTAAGGCATCGTAATCGCAACTATTTGAAAAAACTTTCAGGGTTTCTCCACGGGCGGTCGTCCTTGATCACTGAGGCGTAAATAGTAAGCACTCTCAAGTAGTGCGGCGCCGATCACAGACTTTTTGCACCGGGGAGCACCATCCATGGCACACCGATTCGCCGCACGGCCCTTGCTGGCATTGGCTATTTCATTGGCCAGCAGCACCGCGCCGCTGTACCTGCAGGCCGCCGAAACCAGCCAGGCCCAAACGTACCGTTTCGACATTCCGGGGCAAAGCCTGGATGGCGCACTGGCGGCGTTTTCGGCGGTGACGCGGGTGCAGGTGTTGGTGAGTGGTGAGTTGACCCAAGGCGTGGTGTCGCCAGGCGTGGCCGGCACTCTAGGCCAGCGTGAAGCCTTGGCGCAGTTGCTCGGCGGCACGGGCTTGAGCGCGGCGTTTATCAACGCCGATACCGTCACCCTGGAAAAACGCGTGGACACCGGCAATGCCATCGAAGTCGGCGCCACGACCATCAGCGCCGAGCACCTGGGGGTAACGACCGAAGGCACAGGCTCCTACACCACCGGTGCAGTCACCTTGGGCAAGGGCGAACAAAAGCTCAAGGACATCCCGCAGTCGGTCAGCGTCATGACCCGCAAACAAATGGATGACCAAAACACCACAAAACTCTCCGAGGTGGTCAAGCGCACGCCTGGCCTGACCGCGACCAAATCCCCGGGCCCGGGCATGTTCATTTTCTCCCGTGGTTTCGAGGTCGGCACCCTGCAATACGATGGCGTGGGCATCCCGCGTAACACCTACACGCTGGGCAGCTACCTCACCGAAAACATGGCGATCTACGATCGCGTCGAAACCCTGCGCGGCCCGGCTGCGTTGCTGCAAGGCGCCAACAGCCCGGGTGGCACCATGAACCTGGTGCGCAAGCGTGGCCAACAGGCGCCGACCGTGACTATCACCGCCAAGGCCGGCTCGTGGGACCACTACGGCACCCAGGTTGACGCCGGGGGGCCGCTGAACGAGCAAGGCACTTTGCGCGGTCGGTTCGTGGTGGATTACGACACCACCGATTCCTTTGTCGACTACGTGGGCGGCTGGAATCAGACGGTTTATGGCGCGGTCGACTACGACTTCACTCCCGACACCACTGTAGGCGTAGGGGTCAGCAACCAGAAGGGCCATTCGCGCCCCAACTTCATGTCGCTGCCCCGTTACGCCGACGGCAGCGATATCGGCCTGCCGCGCTCGACGTTCGTCGGCGCCAGTTGGAACCGCAACGTCAACAACCAGACCCAGGTGTTTGCCGACATCGAGCATCGCTTCAACGATGACTGGAAGGTTAAAGCCGCGCTGGTGGCGATGGATGAGCACAACGACGCTACCTACCAAGCGACGTGGGACACGGTGCCCGTCGGGGGTGGCCCGGTGCCCTATGTCGATTGGGTCACCGACTTCAACACCAAGAGCCGTGGCGCGGACGTGTATGTAAACGGCAAATTCGAGGGGCTGGGCTTCCAGCAGGAAATGGTGCTGGGCGCCAACTATTCCAAACTCACCACCGATGACCAGTGGGCACGGGCTTCCAATCCCGGTGCGGATATCTTCAACATCGACCACAACCGCCCGCAGCGCGACAAATACCAACTGTTCAAGGACGGTGCCGCCTCGAACAGTTGGTATGACATCCGTCAGAAAGGCATCTACGGCACCTGGCGCGTGAAAGTCCTGGACCCCCTGACCTTGATCGTCGGTGCACGCAGCAGTTGGTATGACTACTCCTATATCGGCCAGAGTGGTTTCAACGGCGTCTATGGTGTACCGGAGGGCAGCACCACCCAGTCCAATGGCAAGGTCACGCCGTACGCGGGCCTGGTCTATGCCCTTGATGAACAGTGGTCGGCCTACGCCAGTTATGCCGATGCGTTCGAACCGCAAACCAGCCAGGACACTTCCCACGCCATCCTCAAGCCTATCGAAGGTAAGAACTACGAGCTGGGCATCAAGGGCGAACTGGCCGACGGTCGCCTCAATACCTCGTTCGCGATCTTCCGTTACGACCAGCAAAACCGCGCGGTCCAGGACGTAGCCGGGGGCAAGGAGTGTGATGGTTGGTACTGCTCGATGGCCTCGGGCAAGGTTCGCAGCCAGGGCTTTGAAGCCACCTTGAGCGGTGAAGTGCTGCCGGGCTTGCAGCTGGCTTCCAGCTATACCTACAACACCACTAAATTCCTCAAGGACGATACCTACGAGGGCAAAATTTTCAGCACCTGGACGCCCAAGCACCTGCTCAAAGTCTGGGGTGATTACCAGTTGCCGGGCGACTGGCACAAAGTCAGCGTCGGCGCGGGCGTGACGGCGCAAAGCAGCACCGAAGCCTACGACCGCACCTTCAGCGTACCGGGCAATGCCCTGTGGGATTCGCGCGTGGCTTACAAGATCAACCAGGAATTCACCGTTGCGGCGAATCTGTACAACATGTTCGATAAGAAGTACTACATCCCTGCGTATAACGCGAACTGGGGCAGTAACTACTATGGCGATCCGCGCAACGTGATGTTTACCCTGACCTACACACCACAGTTCTAAAGGCCTCACACCTGACCCCTGTGGTAGGGGGCTTGCCCCCGATGGCGGTGGCTCAGTCAGATAGATTTCGACTGACGCTCCCTCATCGGGGGCAAGCCCCCTCCCACAGTTGATCCCAGTGTTTTGGAGCTTTTCGACAGGCATAAAAAAGCCCCGCACAAGGCGGGGCTTTTTTATGCGCGAGGCTTACAGGCCGTCGAGCATGGCTTTGTTACGCACAGCACCCTTGTCGGCACTGGTGGCCAGCAGGGCATAGGCTTTCAGCGCGGTGGTCACTTTACGTGGGCGTTTCTCAACCGGCTTCCAACCTTTCTTGTCCTGCTCAACGCGGCGCGCGGCCAGTTCTTCGTCGCTGATCAACAGGTTGATCGAACGGTTCGGAATGTCGATCAGCACTTTGTCGCCATCCTGCACCAGGCCAATCGCGCCACCGGCAGCAGCTTCGGGTGAAGCGTGGCCGATAGACAGGCCCGAGGTGCCGCCGGAGAAACGGCCGTCGGTCAGCAGTGCGCAGGCTTTGCCCAGGCCTTTGGATTTCAGGTAGGACGTCGGGTAGAGCATCTCCTGCATACCCGGGCCGCCTTTCGGGCCTTCGTAGCGGATGATCACGATGTCGCCTTCTTTCACTTCGTCGGCGAGGATGCCGCGAACCGAGCTGTCCTGGCTTTCGTAGATCTTGGCGCGACCTTCAAAGACGTGGATGGACTCATCCACACCGGCGGTTTTCACCACGCAGCCATCCAGGGCAATGTTGCCGTACAGCACGGCCAGGCCGCCTTCTTGCGAGTAAGCGTGCTCGACACTGCGGATGCAGCCGTTTTCACGGTCGTCGTCGAGCGTGTCCCAACGGGTCGACTGGCTGAACGCGGTTTGCGTCGGGATGCCGGCCGGGCCGGCCTTGAAGAAGTGGTGCACGGCTTCGTCGTCAGTCTGGGTGATGTCCCATTTGGCGATGCCTTCGGCCATGCTCGCGCTGTGCACGGTCGGCAGGTCGGTGTGCAGCAGGCCGCCACGGGCCAGCGAGCCTAAGATCGAGAAGATCCCGCCGGCGCGGTGCACGTCTTCCATGTGGTACTTCTGGATGTTCGGCGCGACTTTGCACAACTGCGGCACGTGGCGGGACAGGCGGTCGATGTCGCGCAGGTCGAAATCGATCTCGGCTTCCTGGGCCGCGGCCAGCAAGTGCAGGATGGTATTGGTGGAACCGCCCATGGCGATGTCCAGGGTCATGGCGTTCTCGAACGCCTTGAAGTTGGCGATATTGCGCGGCAACACCGACTCATCGTTCTCGGTGTAGTAACGCTTGCACAACTCGACGATGGTGCGGCCGGCCTGCAGGAACAGCTGCTCGCGGTCGCTGTGGGTGGCCAGGGTGGAACCGTTGCCCGGCAAGGCCAGGCCCAGGGCTTCGACCAGGCAGTTCATCGAGTTGGCGGTGAACATGCCGGAGCACGAACCGCAGGTCGGGCAGGCGCTGCGCTCGTATTCCGCAACCTTCTCGTCAGAAGCGCTGGAATCGGCGGCGATGACCATGGCGTCGACCAGGTCGAGGCCGTGGGAGGCGAGCTTGGTCTTGCCGGCTTCCATCGGGCCGCCGGACACGAAGATCACCGGGATGTTGAGGCGCAGGGCGGCCATCAGCATACCGGGGGTGATCTTGTCGCAGTTCGAGATGCACACAATGGCGTCGGCGCAGTGAGCATTGACCATGTATTCCACGGAGTCAGCGATGATCTCGCGGCTCGGCAGGGAATACAGCATGCCGTCATGGCCCATGGCGATGCCGTCATCCACGGCAATAGTGTTGAATTCTTTGGCCACGCCGCCGGCGCGTTCGATCTCGCGGGCGACCAGCTGGCCCAGGTCTTTGAGGTGGACGTGGCCCGGTACGAATTGGGTGAACGAGTTGGCAATCGCGATGATCGGCTTTTTAAAGTCGTCATCTTTCATCCCCGTGGCACGCCACAACGCGCGCGCGCCGGCCATGTTGCGGCCGTGGGTGGATGTTTTCGAGCGGTAATCTGGCATGGAGCACTCCGGGCGGCTAATCGGTATCAAAAGGGAGTGAGCTTCTATTGACGTCTGGAACACCCGAAAAATGGCCGTGGTGTCCGGAAGTTGCCACTTGCGTCGCGGGATCGCCGCTTGCTTGGGCCTCGAGCTCATAAACCCGCCGGGGGATGACTGGCGATGAATAGGCCGATTCTACACCGCTGGCGGCTGGAGGGAATGGCCGTCTGTGGCGAGGGAGCTTGCTCCCGCTCAGTGGCGAAGCAGGCGCCGACTTCTTTGGGGGCGCTTCACACCCCAACGCAAGCAAGCTTGCTTGCCACAGTGGAGGGCTCTAACGCCCGACTCGCGTATTCGTCCACCTGCCCCACACACTGAAAATGATGAAGCTTGCGGCGATGGTCATCAGCAAGTGGCTGCCAGTTTGCGCGAGGGCGGCGCTGCTGACGGCGGCGGTGAGGAACATGATGCTGTTGCCCGCCGATGCTGCCGTGCCGGCACTGCTTGAAAACAGCAGCATCGCTGCGGAAATCGCGGCCGGCCGCACCAGCGTCACAGCCAGAGCGCTGATCAGCATCGGAATCAGCAAGGTTACGGTCGTGATGGCTTCAAGGTTGATGACCAGTGCTAAAAGGACGCCTGCGATAAGCAGCAGGCCGAGGCCGATATCGATTTGTCGGGACAGCGAAATGCGTTTTTGCAGGTATGACGCTGCCACCCCGCCCATCAGATAGGCCACGCCGTACACCATCAGCACCAGCGCGTACTGGTATTCGGAGAGCTTCAGCGCGTCCATGAAAATCAGCGGCGTCACGCTGATCAAGGCGAAGTAGCAGGCGAAGACCAGTGCGGCGATCCACCAATAACGCAGGAAGTCCCGGTTGTGTGCGACGGCTTTAAGGGTGTCGAAAATCGAAACCGGCGCACGCGGCGAACTGGCGGACTTGGACGGCAGGATGCAAAGCGCATGGATCAACATGCCCAGCGCCATCAGTGCGAACCCGTAAAAGCTGCCCTGCCAATCGAAGGTGGTTTGCAGCCAGGAGCCGATCAGCGGTGACAGCGCCACAAACGAACCACTCAGGGTCATGTAAAACAGGCGAACACGGGCTCGGTCCTGTTCGTCGAACATGTCTTCCACCAGCGCATGACCCAACACGAAAAAGCCGCAGCCCATGGCCTGTATGCAACGAAATAGCATGAAGGTCAGGTAGTCAGTCGCCATTGCGCAACCTATCGCGCCCAGGATTGACAGGCTGATGCAGCCGAGCAGCACTTCCTTGCGACCCCATTTATCCGACAATGGCCCTGCGACCAGTTGGGAAATCGAGAACACCAGGGTGAACAGGCTGATGGACAGGGCGATATCGGCGCTAGGCGCGTCGAATTGCACAGACAGGGCGGGGAACGAAGGCAGCAGGATATTGATCGGGAAGAAGCTGATCAGGGAAATGCAGGTGATGAGGATGAAGCCAGAGAGGTGTTGACGTTTGATCTCGTCATTGAGTGGGGGCGAACAGTTGAACTCAGACATTGTTGTTTTTTTTCCGGAGTTGTACCAGAAACCGATACTAGTCTGCGAATTTGGAAATTCAATAAAAAAATGGAGTAGGCTGAATTCCTGCCGCGCGTAGTCTTATTCTGGGAGCGTAGTTGTAATCGCCTCTCCGCGATATTAATTCCCCATTAGTAGGGCTTCGAACTCATTGCAAAAGACATTTCCATCGCTGTAGCCACCACCGACGAAAAGAAGCAGCTGCTCCCTCAGATCTTGTATGCCAAGGGCTCTCTCGGCTTCGGTGTCATTAATTGCGGCGGAGAGCCATGTATTTAGTCCCATTGCTGTCGCGACAAGTTGGACTGTTTGCGCAATATGTCCTGCTTCCAATAACGCAACTCTATAAGCTCTGGAGTGTGGGTACTTCCACCAAAGCTTGTCGAATTGTGATGTGATGAAGATCCCGAACGGAAGGTTGTCCACAAAGTGCTGCCCTTGCAAAAAAGCGCCTAGTGGCTCTTTAGCTCTGCGAATTAGCCTGAGTCCATGCAGGCCAGGATGGTAGTAGTAAAGTCCAGGGCTTAATTCTCTGATGTTGTAAGCGTACAAATAACCTTCGCTTGAACTTAACCCGCCACCCGAAGGACTGCTTCTTCTGGCGCGGAACGCGAGAGGTGTTAGGTGAACACTATCTGATTCACGCTCTTTAAGGTGACCGAGTGATAAGTATAGTAATGTGCTGATATTTTCTAACGTAATACTTTTGTTTGAGTAAGAACGACAGGTTTTTCTGTTAAGCAGTGCCTGCTCCAACGAGGCGGCTTCGTTAAGCGCCTTGTTGGGTAATGGTGGTGGTAGGCTGATCAGGTCTTCTTGCTGAAAGTTGGCGAACCGATTTGGCGTTGGAGGCTCGGTGTTCATTACCTCCTGGCAATGGACCCAATATTGAGCGGCCCACTCTTTGCTACCCTTAGGCTGTTCTGAGTGAGTGAGATCCTTTGTGCCGATATGAAATATTCTTGATAGGTCGTCCCAGCCCCAAGCGTGACCGTCACTCTCGGTCGTATGTTGGATAATGGCATTGGTAAAAAGGGTTGAGTCAATTGCAAGATTAGGGTTATACCGGGAAATATCATGGATGAGTTCTATCAAGCGCTGTGAGTGCGCCAGATCCAGCTCGAATTGTTTGTGCGTTTGGTAGTTCCAGATAACGAAGGACGGTGGTTTTGACAGGAAAAATAGGTTTGGATTTATTCGCATTGTTTATCCCCTGTGTTGGAACTGAGCTGGCGTGCAGCCCAGTTCATTATCAACGACCTACTTAGGCATTCCAATCAGGGAAAATGCTGCCAATTCTTTTGACTCAAGGATTACTGTTTTCATATCAACTCTCCATTAAGCTAAGTTTTGTCACGTAAAAGGTCGTGACAGAACTAGGCTAGGCGTTGACTTTTAAATAATCTAGTCGAAAGTTGTAGGAGGGTTCTGGAAGGGATGTAGTCTGTTTTTGCTGTAACGTTGAAGCCCTCTATTTTTTAGAACTCATGAAGAGGGTCTGTCTGGTTATTGCTATTTGGAATGAAGTGTTTTCGGACGATGGTACTGCGCGAAACAAGTCGTGCAGTACCACTCGAGAAGTGGGTTAGCTATTGGGCAACAACCGGCACGTAATGCTCTTGATATAACGCGTCTCGGCAATCGCCGGGTGCACCGGGTGGTCCGGGCCCTGGCCGCCGCGTTCGAGCATCTGGATATTGCGGTCCAGGTGGCGGGCGCTGGTCAGCAGGATGTTTTGCAGGTCGTCTTCCGGCAAGTGCATGGAGCACGAGGCGCTGACCAGGATGCCGTCTTTGCTGAGCAGGCGCATGGCTTGCTCGTTCAGGCGGCGGTAGGCGCCTTCGCCGTTTTTCATGTCTTTTTTGCGTTTGATGAAGGCCGGTGGGTCGGCGACGATCACGTCGAAACGTTCTTCGCTGGCTTTGAGCTCTTTGAGGGCTTCAAACACGTCGCCTTCGATGCAGGTCATTTTCTCGGCAAAGCCGTTCAGCGCGGCGTTGCGCTCAACGCCGTCGAGGGCGAAGGCCGAAGCGTCGACGCAGAACACTTCACTGGCGCCGAAGGCTGCAGCTTGCACGCCCCAGCCGCCGATGTAGCTGTACAGGTCCAGCACGCGCTTGCCTTTGGCATACGGGGCCAGGCGGGCGCGGTTCATGCGGTGGTCGTAAAACCAGCCGGTTTTCTGGCCCTGGATCACCGGGGCTTCGAATTTCACGCCGTTTTCTTCCAGCGCGACCCACTCCGGCACCAGGCCGAACACGGTTTCGACGTAGCGGTTGAGGCCTTCGGCGTCGCGTGCGGCGGAGTCGTTCTTGAACAGGATGCCGCTCGGCTTGAGCACTTGGGTCAGGGCGGCGATCACGTCTTCTTTATGCGCTTCCATGGTCGCCGAGGCGATCTGTACCACCAGAATGTCGCCAAAACGGTCGACCACCAGGCCCGGCAGCAGGTCGGAATCGCCGTAGACCAGGCGGTAGAACGGCTTGTCGAACAGACGGTCACGCAGCGACAGGGCGACGTTCAAGCGGTGCACCAGCAGCGACTTGTCCAGCGGCAACTTGATGTCACGCGACAGCAGGCGTGCGCAGATCAGGTTGTTCGGGCTCATGGCCACGATGCCCAGGGTCTTGCCGCCGGCCGCTTCCAGGATGGCCTGGTCGCCCGCCTGAAAGCCGTGAAGTGGGGTGGCGGCCACGTCGATTTCGTTGCTGTAGACCCACAGGTGGCCGTTGCGCAAACGACGATCGGCGTTGGCTTTGAGACGCAGGCTTGGCAGGGACATGACGTCGCTCCGGAAAAAAGAGCGGGAGTATACCTGTTGCGGCGCGGTTCATGTGGGAGGGGGCTTGCCCGCGATGCAGGCAACGGGGTGTATCTGACGTACGGCGGTGATGCTATCGGGGGCCAGCCCCCTTCCACATTTAGTCCGATTTCAATCGGGCATTTGGGTGTCAGTCATCTTTGCTTAGGGGTTAGAATCCTCGCCTAGCCCAGAGTGTGTACTTATGTCCCAAGAGCTTTCCGCCGAACAGATCCAACAGGCCCTGCAAGGCATCAGCGTGCCGCCGCAGCCGCAAATCATGGTGGATTTGCAGATGGAGCAGTACATGCCCGACCCGGACCTGGAGGTGATCGCGCGGTTGATCTCCCAGGATCCAGGCCTGTCCGGTGCATTGCTGAAGATCGTCAACTCCTCGTATTACGGGCTGAGCAACAAGATTGCCTCGATCCAGCGTGCGGTGAACCTGCTGGGCAGCCGTTCGATCATCAACTTGATCAACGCCCTGTCGATCAAGGGCGAGATGAGCGACGACACCATCGTTACCCTCAATCGCTTCTGGGACACCGCCCAGGATGTGGCCATGACCTGCCTGACCCTGGCCAAGCGCACCGGCGCCCAGGCTGTGGACGAGGCGTATGCCCTGGGGCTGTTCCACGATTGCGGCGTGCCGCTGATGCTCAAGCGCTTCCCCAACTACATGTCGGTGCTCGAGCAGGCCTACGCCAACGCCGGCCCTGACTGCCGCGTGGTCGACACCGAAAACAACGCGTTCAACACCAACCATGCCGTGGTCGGCTACTACACGGCCAAGTCCTGGCGCCTGCCGGAGCATGTGACCGACGCCATCGCCAACCACCACAACGCCCTGGCGATTTTCAGCGATGAGTCGTCGCGCAATTCTCAACTTAAAAACCTGCTGGCGATCCTCAAGATGGCCGAGCATATCTGCTCGTCCTACCGGGTACTGGGCAATCAGTCGGTTGACCATGAGTGGAATGCCGTAGGCCACCTGGTGCTGGACTACGTAGGCTTGTCGGAATACGACTTCGAAAGCATGAAGTTGTCGATCCGCGAACTGGGCGCGCACTGACCCGTTATTCAAGAGGTACACATGCCCGAGTTGCCAGAAGTCGAAACCACCCGACGCGGTATTGCACCGCACCTGGAAGGCCAGCGGGTCAGCCGCGTGGTGGTGCGTGAGCGGCGCCTGCGCTGGCCGATCCCAGAGGACCTGGATGTGCGCCTGTCGGGGCAGCGCATCGTGCTGGTGGAGCGGCGGGCCAAATACCTGTTGATCAATGCCGAGGTGGGCACCTTGATCAGCCATCTGGGCATGTCGGGCAACCTTCGCCTGGTGGAAGTCGGTATGCCAGCGGCCAAGCATGAGCACGTGGACATCGAACTCGAATCCGGCCTGGCCCTGCGCTACACCGACCCTCGGCGTTTCGGCGCGATGCTCTGGAGCCAGGACCCGCACAACCACGAGCTGCTGCTGCGCCTGGGGCCGGAGCCGCTGACCGACCTGTTTGACGGCGAACGCTTGTTCCAGTTGTCCCGTGGCAAGTCGATGGCGGTGAAGCCGTTCATCATGGACAACGCGGTGGTGGTGGGCGTGGGCAATATCTATGCGACGGAAGCGCTGTTTGCGGCCGGGATTGACCCGCGTCGCGAGGCGGGCGGTATTTCACGGGCGCGGTATTTGAAGCTGGCGATTGAGATCAAGCGCATTCTGGCGGCCGCCATTGAGCGCGGCGGCACCACCTTGCGCGACTTTATCGGTGGCGATGGGCAGCCGGGGTATTTCCAGCAGGAACTGTTCGTCTATGGCCGAGGCGGCGAGGCGTGCAAGGTCTGTGGGAGCGAGTTGCGCAATGTGGTGCTGGGGCAGCGGGCGAGTGTGTTTTGCCCCAAGTGTCAGCGCTGATTCTGTGTGAAGGCTGACGCCGCCTTCGCGAGCAAGCCCGCTCCCACCCTCGACCGCATTCTCATGTTGGAACTCAGTTAACTGTGGGAGCGGGCTTGCTCGCGAAGATGCCTGAACAGACGCTGCAGAGCTTCAGGCCTTACCGGTAATCTTCCGGTACTTATCCATCAACTGCTCTTCAGTTTCGGGGTGCGCCTCATCCAGCGGGATGCAATCCACCGGGCATACTTGCTGGCACTGGGGCTCGTCGTAGTGGCCGACACACTGGGTGCACAGGTTGGGGTCGATCACGTAGATCTCTTCGCCCTGGGAAATCGCAGCGTTCGGGCACTCGGGTTCGCAGACGTCGCAGTTGATGCAATCGTCGGTGATGATCAGGGACATGGAAACTCCTGCCAGGGCCGTCAGCCAGGGCATCTGAAAACGAATGCGCGCAATTGTGCCGCATTGGCGCCCGCAGTGCGAGCAGGTCTGACCTGTGGCCTTTGATTATGTGGCGAGCGGGCCAGTTGTAGTGAGCACGCTTTTTGTGGCGAGCGGGCTTGCCCGCGTTGGGGCGCGTAGCGCCCCCAGAACCAGGCGCTGCAGGCCTACCTGAAACTACGCGGGGTGTTGATCGGGGCTGCTTTGCAGCCTAACGCGGGCAAGCCCGCTCGCCACAAAAGCAGGGTGGTCCAGCGCGCCCTGCTTGCGAAGCAGCCTTACTTCTTGAAGCGCAGCGTCAGTGCATCGGCCACGGCTGGGTGCACGAACTTGGTGATATCTCCGCCCAAAGCGGCGATTTCACGCACCAACGTCGAGGAAATGAACGAATAACGCTCCGACGGTGTGAGAAACAGGCTTTCCACGTCCGGCGCCAGTTGGCGGTTCATGTTGGCCAATTGGAATTCGTATTCGAAGTCCGACACCGCGCGCAGGCCACGCAGGAACACATTGGCGTTCTGCTCCTTGGCGAAATGCGCCAGCAGTGTCGAAAAGCCCACCACTTCCACGTTGGGCAGGTGCTTGGTGACCTCACGCGCCAGCTCCACGCGCTGTTCCAGGGGAAACAGCGGGTTTTTCTTGGGGCTGGCCGCGACCGCGATGATCACATGGTCGAACAAGCGAGAGGCACGTTCGACCAGATCGCCATGGCCTTTGGTAATCGGGTCGAAGGTACCTGGGTACAACACTCGGTTCATCGCGTCGTCCTGGCGGAGTCCGTTGGGGAACCGGATGGTATCGCAGCCATCCCGGTCGGCCAAGTCGACTTATGTAGATAGATACCGCGATTACCCGGTTTTTTCATGCCGTTTTAAGACGTTCGGCCAAGGCGGTCGCGAGTTGCGCGGTCAATCCATACACCGACAATTGCGGGTTGGCCCCAATGCTGGTGGGGAATAACGAGCCATCGTGGATCGACAGGTTGCGCAACTGATGATGGCGACCGAGGCTGTCGGCGACTGCGTTTTTCGGGTCTTCGCCCATGGCGCAACCGCCCATCACATGGGCACTGCCCAGGCAGGTGCGGTGCAGCTCCAGGTTCAAACCGTCGATCAGCGTGCGGGCTTCTGCCAGGGTCTTCACGTAGCGAGCATCGTGGTGCAGTGGCTTGACCGACTTGGCGCCCGCCGCGAACTGGATCTCGGCCATGCTGTGAAAGGCCCGGCGCAGGCCGTCCCAGGCGTAGTCCGACACTTGATAGTCGAGCACCGGCGTGCCATCGCCGCGCAGTTCCACGTTGCCGCCGGGGCTGTCGGGGTGGAAGCCGTCGCGCAGCAGGGCCAGCATGGCGTGGGTATTGGGCAGTTGGCTCATATCCAGCGCATTCTGGGTGCCGTAGCCGCCGAGCAGCGTACTGGCCAGTGCGGGGTGCAGCGGTGGCGCCTCGAGTTTGTAGGACATTTTGCCGGTGGTGCCGTCCTGCCATTGAAAATGGTCGGAATAGATCGACTGCGGCGCGCCGTAGAACGGATTGATCACCTCGTCGAACAGGGCCGCGGAGAAATTCACCAAGTGTAAAAAGGTGCGCTTGCCCAGCCGCGAATGCGGGTCCGGGGCGTCCGAGCGCATCAGCAGCGCCGGGCTGTTGATGCCGCCACCAGACAGCACGTAATGCCGGGCCTTCACCGTGATTTTGCGCCCGGTCGGCGCTACGCAGCGCTCATCCATGGCCACGCATTCCAGGCTGCTGATGCTGTCGCCGTTGTAGACCAGGCGTTCAGCGCGGGCCAGGTAGAGCAGCTCGCCGCCTTTTTCGAGGGTCGAGGGGATGGTGGTCACCAGCATCGACTGCTTGGCGTTTACCGGGCAGCCCATGCCGCAATACCCCAGGTTGAAACAGCCGCGTACGTTGCGTGGTATCACGTGCCAGCTGTAGCCGAGCTGTTCGCAGCCCTTGCGGATGACATCGTTGTTGGCGTTGGGCGGCACGGCCCAGGGCGCGATGCCCAGGCGCTGTTCCATTTTTTCGAACCACGGCGCCATTTCGGCGCTGCCGTGGCCTTTTACCGCGTATTCACTGGCCCAGTGGGAAAGAGTCGCGTCCGGCGTGCGAAAGCTCGACGTCCAGTTGATCAGCGTGGTGCCGCCCACCGCGCGGCCCTGCAGGATGGTGATCGCGCCGTCCTTGCTCATGCGGCCGATGCCTTCCTGGTACAGGCTGGTGTAGGCCTCGTCTTCGAGCAGTTTGAAGTCGCTGCTGGTCTTGAGCGGGCCTTCTTCGATCAGCAGCACCTTGTAGCCTGCGGCGCTGAGGATTTCGGCGGTGGTGCCGCCACCGGCGCCGCTGCCGATGATGGCCACGTCGGCTTCCAGGGTCAGGTCATGGTCGAGGGCGGCGCCATTGTGGGTTTTCCAGCCACGGGCCAGGCCCTCGCGGAACAGATCGGGTACGGGCATAGAAATGCACTCTTATTTTTGTATGAAGTTGCAATCAAATGTGGGAGGGTTACCAAGGCCTAGATTTTTGGCGGGCCGGGGTAGCCGCACTGGGCCCAGGCGGCCGGTTGGAAATACCAGGCCATGATCACCAGCTTGAGCAGCGAGCCCTGACCCATACGCAGCAGGTTGAGGTAGCTGTTTTCCCAGCGCTGCAGGAAGTTGCGGATCTGCTCCGCGCTGGCGTTTTCCCAGCTGCCCCAGATGCCCGTCAATGGCCCACGGGTGATGCCCATGCCCAATACGTCGAACAGTTGCTGGGTGAGTTTGAACATCTCCGGCGACAGGTGCTGCAGGCTGAAGTCGAGTTTCTTCAGGGTGTCTTCAATCCCGGCAACCACTGCCTGGGTGCTGGCTACACCTTCCAGCAAAACCGGAATGACCGCGCGCAGGAACGGCAGGTCACTGCTGCGCAACATGGCAAAACCGCTGGCCGGCGTGCTGCTGGAACAGCCGCTGAGGCTGGCGCCAAGCCCGGCGGTGGCCAGGAAAGCACTGGCGCACAGGCCGATTTTCAAGACACCGCGCCGTGACAGCGCGGGTGAATCCGTGAGGCTAGGGTTCATTGTTATTGTTATCCCGTGGGTGGCGGTATCAGCGAACGAACAGCTTCTGGATCAACTTCTGGATAGTTTTGCCGTAGGGCGGGTAGATCAGCTTCGCCGCGTTCAGGCGCTGTTTCACCAACACACCCTTGGCTTTGCTGAACGTGAGGAAACCTTCGTGCCCGTGGTAGTGGCCCATGCCGGATGGGCCTATGCCGCCAAAGGGCATGTCGTCCTGGGCCACGTGCAGCAGGGTGTCGTTCAGGCACACGCCGCCCGAATGGGTTTCGTGGAGCACGCGATTCTGCTCGCCTTTGTTGTAGCCGAAGTAATACAGGGCCAGTGGGCGAGGGCGCTGGTTAATGTAGGCAAAGGCCTGGTCAATGCCGCGATAAGGCACGATCGGCAGCACCGGGCCAAAGATTTCGTCCTGCATCACCGTCATTTCGTCGCTGACATTCAGCAACACGCTGTGGGCCATGCGTCGAGCCTGGCCCTGGTCGTACAGCGCAATGAGGGTGGCGCCTTTGTCGGTGGCGTCCTTGACGTAGGCATTCAGCCGGGCCAGTTGCCGCTCGTTGATGATTGCGGTGTAGTCCGGGTTGTCGGCCAGCGTCGGATAAAACCCGCGCACCGCCTTGCTGTAGGCTTCGACGAAACCTTCGACGCGATCCTCCGGCACCAGCACGTAGTCCGGCGCCACACAGGTTTGCCCGGCATTCAAGGCTTTGCCGAAGGCAATGCGTTCGGCGGCGTCCTGCAGCGGCACATCGGCAGACACGATGGCCGGTGACTTGCCGCCCAGCTCCAGGGTCACCGGCGTGAGGTGTTCAGCCGCGGCGCGCATAACGTGCTTGCCGATGCTGGTGGCGCCGGTAAACAACAGGTGATCGAAGCGCAGCTTGGAAAATGCCATGCCCACTTCTGCCTCGCCGAGCACCACGCACACCAGGTCCTCAGGGAAAATCTTCGCCAACAGCGTCTTGAGCAATTCGCCCGTAGTGGGGGTGGACTCGCTGAGCTTGAGCATCACCCGGTTGCCGGCAGCCAATGCGCCGACCAACGGACCCATCGCCAGGTACAACGGGTAGTTCCAGGGCACGATCACACCGACCACGCCGAGTGGCTGATAAATCACTTTGGCTGAGGCCGGTTGGAAGGCGATGCCTACAGCTCGGCGGGAAGGTTTCATCCAGCGCTTGAGGTGTTTGCTGGCGTAATGAATGCCATGCAGGCTGGGCATCAGTTCGGCGAACAGGGTTTCGTCGGCGCTGCGGTGGCTGAAGTCCTGGCTGATCGCCTCGATCAGCGCTTGGCGTTCGTCGCTGAGCAGTTCGCGCAAGGCTTTGAGCCATTGCTGGCGCTGCGCGGCCGGCGGCATCGGGTTGGCGGCGTAGGCGCGGCGTTGGGCGTCGAACAGGTCCTGGAGTTGATCCAGCGCCTGGGAATCTTGCAGATAGGCAATGTTGGCAGACATGGCGCAGTTCCCGATTGTTATAGGTCTGCGTGAATTTTTAGAGTCATTACTCTAAATTGTCAAATGTCATTGCAGCAACATCCGGTTTTAACCCGGCAAGGATAGGCCGTAAGATGCCTCATCACGTGTACAGAAGCTGATCCCCTATGGCCCCACGAGTAAAGACCAGCGAGCGCATTGTGCAAACCAGCCTGGAGCTTTTTAACCAGCAGGGCGAGCGCAGTGTGAGCACCAATCATATTGCCGCCCACATGGACATTTCGCCGGGCAACCTGTACTACCACTTCCCCAACAAGCAGGCGATCATCGCCGTGCTGTTTCGCGAATACGAAGCGCTGGTGGACAGTTTCCTGCGCCCGCCCCAAGGCCGCGCGGTAACCGTCGAAGACAAGCGTTTCTACCTGCAGGCGGTACTGGCCGGCATGTGGCGCTACCGCTTCCTGCACCGCGACCTCGAACACCTGCTGGAAAGCGACCCGGAACTGGCCACCGGCTATCGGCGGTTTTCCCAGCGCTGCCTGACCCAGGGCAACGCCATTTACCAGGGGTTTGTCGATGCCGGCATTCTCAACATGGACCCGGTGCAAACCGAAGCCCTGACCCTCAATGCCTGGATCATCCTCACCTCTTGGGTGCGCTTCCTGTGCACCACCAATGAAAATTCCGCGCATTTGAGCGCCGAAGCGATCAAGCGCGGGGTGTATCAGGTACTGGTGCTGGAGGCCGGGTTTGTCACACCGCAGGCGAAAGAGGCGGTGGATGCGCTGTTCAAAGAGTTTTACGTGCCGTTAAGTCAGGCACTGGAAGAAGTGAAGTAGGACCTTTCCCGAATCTGTTCACAGGAGTCCGTCATGCCGCTTGCCCAACTGATCAGCCCCCAGCAATTGGCCGAACGCCAGCAGTCGGCGGGGCTGGTGATCCTTGATTGTCGTTTTGCCCTGGAAGACCCGGATTACGGGCTTTGCAGTTACGCCGAAGGGCATATCGAAGGGGCGCAATATGCTGACCTGGAGCGTCATCTCAGTGGCCCGGTGACCAAGGGCGTGACCGGCCGTCACCCGCTGCCGGCGGCGCATACCTTCGCCGCGCAATTGCGGGCCTGGGGTGTAAATGCTGATACCGACGTCGTGCTTTACGACGATGGCCCCGGTGCCTATGCCGCTCGGGCCTGGTGGCTGCTGACCTGGCTGGGCAAGCGCGAAGGTGTGTTTATCCTCGACGGTGGCCTCAAGGCCTGGCACGCCGCCGGGTTCCCGCTGAGCCTGGATGCGCCGGTGATCGAACCGGGTAGCTTTGCCGGTACGCCGGACAACCGCCTGTTGCTGGATGCCGAACATCTGCAAAAACGCCTGGGTCAACCCGGCCTGACCCTGATCGATGCTCGCGCCCAACCGCGTTTTCGCGGCGAGGTGGAGCCCATCGACCCGGTGGCGGGGCACATTCCCGGCGCGCAGTGCGCGGCCTTCAACGAAAACCTGGGCAGTGACGGCCGCTTTCTGCCGGTAGATCAGCTTCAGCAGCGGTTCGCCGCACAGTTGCGCGGGCGTTCGCCGGATGAGCTGGTGGCGTACTGCGGTTCAGGCGTGACGGCGTGCCATAACCTGTTCGCCTTGAGCCTGGCAGGCTACCCGTTGGGCAAGCTGTATGCGGGGTCGTGGAGCGAGTGGATTACCGACCCGGCGCGGGAAATTGCTACCGGCGACTGAGCCACCAGACCTGTAAACCCAATCAAAATGTGGGAGGGGGCTTGCTCCCGATAGCATAGTGTCAGTTGATACATAATTGGCTGACTTACTGCTATCGGGAGCAAGCCCCCTCCCACATGTTTAAGCGTGTTGTGCCAGTAACCACTGGGGGATGCGGCGCTCCAGGTAATATCCGGGGCGCTTGAGCGAACCCTCTACAAATCCCACATGCCCACCCTTGGCCAGTAACTCGAACTCGGTGCAGTCCGAGAGTTCGCTGGCCTCGGGCAGGCTGTGGGCGAACACAAACGGGTCATCGGCTGTCTGGATAATCAGGGTTGGTGTGCGTATCGGCAGATCGCGACAGGCGATTGAGCGCCAGGCCTGTAAACCCAATCAAAATGTGGGAGGGGGCTTGCTCCCGATGGCATAGTCTCAGTCGATACATTATTGGCTGACTTACTGCTATCGGGAGCAAGCCCCCTCCCACATGTTTAAGCGTGTTGTGCCAGTAACCACTGGGGGATGCGGCGCTCCAGGTAATATCCGGGGCGCTTGAGCGAACCCTCTACAAAGCCCACATGCCCACCCTTGGCCAGTAACTCGAACTCGGTGCAGTCCGAGAGTTCGCTGGCCTCGGGCAGGCTGTGGGCGAACACAAACGGGTCATCGGCTGCCTGGATAATCAGGGTCGGTGTGCGGATAGCGCCCAGGTAATAACGGCTGGATGCACGGCGGTAATAGTCCTCGGCACTGAGGAAACCGTGCAGCGGTGCGGTCACTCGCCCGTCGAAGTCCCAGAACGTGCGCATTTTTTCCAGAGATCCCAGTGATTCCAGGGTTTTCAGCCCGTCTGCGCGACCATCCTGTACAAAGCGGCTCTGTTTGACGCGGATATACGCCACCATCTCGCGCATGAAGTGCTTTTGATACACCCGCGAAAAGCCCAGCCCGATGCGATCGGCGCATTGGTCGAGGCGAAACGGCACCGACACCGCCGCGGCGCCCTGCAACCCCGACGCCTCGCCGGTTTCGCCCAGGTGTTTGAGCAGCACATTGCCGCCCAGGGAGTAGCCCACCGCATACAGCGGCGCCAAGGGCCGCTTCGCGCGCAGGTGCGCAATGGCCGCCGCCAGGTCTTCACTGGCGCCCGAGTGATAGCTGCGCGCCAACAGGTTCGGCTCGCCCGAGCAGCCACGCCAGTTCAACGCTGCACTGGCCCACCCTTGCGCGGCGAGGGCTTTTTGCAGGCCGGCGACATAGGGCGAGTTGGAGGAGCCGGTCAGCCCGTGCAGCACCAGCACCAACGGCGCTTGCGCGTCATGCGGGCCATGCCAGTCGAGGTCGAGGAAGTCGCCGTCCTCCAACCACAGTCGTTCGCGTTGGCGTTCGATATGGGTGGTGGGGCGCCACAGCGGTCCCCACAGCGTTTGCAGGTGGGGGTTGCCGAGGCCGAAGGCGGGGGTGAACAGGTCGGCGGAAGGGGTCATGAAGATCTCGGTGATGAGTTACATGGCTGTGGCGAGCGAGCTTATTGTGATTTGTGGCGAGCGGGCTTGCCCGCGTTGGGGTGCGAAGCAGCCCTGAAACCAGGTGACTCGGTAGGTCTGACACACTGAGGCGGTCTTGATGGGGCTGCTACGCAGCCCAACGCGGGCAAGCCCGCTCGCCACAACAAGCCTGCTTGCCACATCTAAGCCTGCTTGCCACAACAGGCTTGTCTGCCACAGCAAGCCTGTTTGTTACAACAGGGCTGCTTGCCACTAAAGCTTGGTTGCCACAGAGGCCCAGCGAGCAGAGGGTTAAGCGGCGCTTTCGACCAAGCGGTGCCACAGCGCGTAATACACCCGACCCGACTTCTGCTCCCGGTGCAAGCGCCAGCTGCCTGGCAAGCCGAGGGTGGATGGCGCCGTCTCGCTTTCAGTGTAGATCCACGCGTCGGGTGCCAGCCACTGGCGCTCTTCGAGCAAAGTACACACGGTCGGCAGCAGGTTCTGGTTGAACGGCGGGTCGAGGAAGACCACGTCGTATTCGCTGGCTGGCTGGGTTTCCAGGTAGCGCAGCGCGTCAGCCGTTTGAACCTGGCCCGTGGTGCAACGCAGGGTGCCCAGGTGTTCCTTGAGGCTGGAAACCGCCACATTGCTCGCGTCCAGTGCCTGGGCCTGGGAAGCACCACGTGACAGCGCCTCCAGGAACAGCGCGCCGCTGCCGGCAAACGGGTCCAGCACTTTGGCCCCGCCGATGTACGGCGCCAGCCAGTTGAACAGGGTTTCACGCACGCGATCCGGCGTTGGGCGCAGGCCTACGACGTCGGGGAAACTCAGCTTGCGGCTGCCCCATTCGCCACCAATGATGCGCAGTTGGCCCACACCGTTGTGTACGTTGTGGACAGGTTTTTTCGGGCGAGATGAACTGGCCATTAATGCTCCGGAACCCCGAGCGGCTGCTCGGCGGGTTTATCAGTGGGGGGCGGTAGTGGCTTTTGCGCAATCGTCGGGCCGGCGGTCACGATGACCATCTTGTCGGCGCTCAAGTGTTTGTTCAAGGCAGCCTTGACCTGCTCTACGGTCAGGGCCTGGGATTGTTTCATGAAATCCTCAAGATAGCTCAGCGGCAGGTTATAGAACCCCATGGCGCCCAGCTGCCCGACGATATCCGCATTGCTCGCGGTGGACAGCGGGAAGCTGCCCGCCAACTCGCGCTTGGCGTCATCCAGCTCTTTTTGCGTCGGGCCGGTCTTGAGGTAGTCGGCCACCACATCCCCGACCAGGCGCAGGGTGCCGCCGCTCATTTCGGCGCGGGTCTGCAGGTTGATCATGAACGGGCCGCGCACCTGCATCGGCGAGAAGCCGGAGTACACGCCGTAGGTCAGGCCGCGTTTTTCGCGCACTTCGCTCATTAAACGGGTGCCGAAGCCACCGCCGCCGAGAATCTGGTTACCCAGCGACAAGGCTGCGTAGTCCGGGTCGGCACGGTCGATGCCCAGTTGGGCGAACAGCAAGTGCGTCTGCTTGGACGGGAACTCGATACGGCTCAGGCCCGGTTTGGGTTCGGTCGGCTGGGCGATTTTTGGCAGCGCCGGGCCCTTGGGCAGCGATGCGGAAACCTTGGCCGTCATGGCTTCGGCTTCGGCGCGGGTCAGGTCGCCGACCACCGCAATCACCGCGTTGCCTGCTGCGTAAGCCTTGGCGTGGAACGCCTGCAGCTGCGCGAGGGTAATCGTGGGGACGCTCTCTGGCGTGCCTTCGCTCGGGTGCGCGTAAGGATGGTCGCCGTACAGGCGCTTGAACAGCTCAAGGCTCGCCAGCTTGCCGGGGTTCTGTTTCTGGTATTCGAAGCCGGCCAGGATCTGGTTCTTGATCCGCGCCAGGGAGTCGGCGGGGAAGGTCGGCTTGCCGATCACGTCATCAAACAGGGAAAGCGCGGCGTCGCGTTTGTCGCTGTCGCTCAGGCTGCGCAGGGACACGAGCGCCATGTCGCGGTATGCGCCATTGCCAAAGTCGGCACCCAGGCCTTCGAACTCGCGGGCGATCTGGCTAACGTCCTTGCCCGGCACACCTTCGTTGAGCATGGCGTTGGTCATCAGCGCCAGGCCCGGTACGTTGCCGTCCTGGCTGCTGCCGGCGGCGAACAGGATGCGCACGTCGAACATCGGCAGTTCATGGGCTTCGACAAACAGCACCTTGGCGCCTTCGGCGGTGGTCCAGGTTTGCACGTCGAGCTTGCGGTTGGTCGGCGCCTTGCCGTCCAGCTCTGCCAGCGATTGCAGTTTGTTGGCTGATTCGGCCTTGTCCAGCGCCTGGCTGGCGACGGATTCGCCCGGGCGGACGATGTACACGCAACTCCCCGCGATTACGACGATGATCGTCAGCAGGAGTAGGGTCAGGCGGCTGCCGTTGCGATTACTCATGAGCGGTCTCCTCAGGCAGAACATGGGCGACGCTCAGACGCTCGCGGGTGAAATAGGTACGCGCGGCCTTCTGGATATCTTCCGGCGTCACGCTTTGCAGGTCGGCCAGCTCGCTGTCCATGAGCTTCCAGGACAGGCCGACAGTTTCCAGGGAGCCGATGGCCGTGGCCTGGCTAGTGATGGAGTCACGCTGGTAGACCAGGCCGGCGATGACCTGGGCGCGGATGCGTTCCAGCTCTTCGGCGGTTGGCGGCTTGGCCTTCAGCTCGTCCAGCAGGCGCCACAGGCCGGCTTCGGCTTGGGCGACGGTTTTCTTTTTCTGCTGGTTGGGTGTGGCGCTCAACATGAACAGAGTGTCACCGCGGGTATAGGCGTCGTAGTTGGTGGACGCAGCAGAGACCAGCTCTTCACCGCGTTCCAACTGCTCGGAGATACGTGCGCTGTAGCCGCCGTCCAGCAAGGCAGAGATCAGGCGCAGAGCCTGAACCGAGCGTTTGTCGTCGGCGGTGGCCAGGCCGGGTACGTTGAAGCCCAGCAGCACACTCGGCAGTTGGGTCTGCACATGCAGGGTCAGCTGGCGCTCGCCGGGTTCTGCCAGCTCCATCGGGACCTTGGCCGGTGGTACGTCGCGCTTGGGAATCGGGCCGAAATAGCGCTGGGCCAGGGTTTTAACCTCGTCCGGGGTCACGTCGCCCACCACCACCAGCGTGGCATTGTTCGGCACGTACCAGGACTGGTACCAATGGCGCAGCTCTTCGACTTTCATACGGTCCAGGTCGGCCATCCAGCCGATGGTCGGCGTGTGGTAGCCGCTGGCGGGGAAGGCCATGGCCTTGAAGCGCTCGTAGGCCTTGGACATCGGGTTGTCGTCGGTACGCAGGCGGCGTTCTTCCTTGATGACCTCGATCTCGCGGCTGAACTCGTCTGCCGGCAGGCGCAGGCTGGCCATGCGGTCGGCTTCGAGCTCGAAGGCCACGCCCAGGCGGTCGCGGGCCAGCACCTGGTAGTAGGCGGTGTAGTCGTCGCTGGTAAAGGCGTTTTCTTCGGCGCCGAGGTCGCGCAGGATCAGCGAGGCTTCGCCGGGGCCGACCTTGGCGCTGCCCTTGAACATCATGTGTTCCAGGGCATGGGACAAACCGGTCTGGCCTGGGGTTTCGTAGCTCGAACCGACCTTGTACCAGACCTGGGAAACCACCACCGGCGCGCGATGGTCTTCGCGTACGACCACCTTGAGGCCGTTATCCAGGGTGAATTCATGGGTGGGTTGTGGGTCGGCAGCCAAGGCTGTGAGAGGCAGACAAACTGTGCTGAACAGCAGGCCTGCGGCGCGGCGGGCTAGAGCATTCATTCGTTTTTAAACCTGTTGGGCTGCCCGCTTGGTCTTAGCGTCAGCGGGCGAGGAGGTGCTAGGATACTGATCCGACCTAGGGACGGCCACTGTGGCTGTCTTGTTAAGGCTCTATTTGGCCTTACAAAATGTTGCGCATGAACGAGCTGGCTAAAAAACAGTCTGTTACGCATCGAATTTTATTTACCGGCGCGCCCCTTGGCGCGTCGCTACCTTGAGATAGCCGTCTCCATGTTTGGTTCCAACGACGACAAGAAGACCCCAGCTGCGGCTGGCGAGAAGAAAGGCCTGTTCGGATGGCTGCGCAAAAAGCCGCAGGAAACCGTTGCCGAAGAGCCGCAGGTTCACGCTGAACCTATCCCCGAGCCTATAGTAGAAGCCGAACCGGTTGCCCCGGCCCCGGTTGTATTGCCCATGGCCGAGCCGGTGCTGCAGCCGGTGGCCGAGGTCGAGGTCGAGGTCGAGCCAGAGCCAGAGCCAGAGCACAAACCCTGGCCGGAACTGCCGGTGGCTGAAGAGCCCGTGGCACTGGTTGAAGATGTACAGGCCGAGCACGTGGCCCCGCCGATTCCAGCGGTGGTTGAGCCCGTTGCAGTGGTGGTCCAGGCGCCACCCGTCGAGCAAGTGCCTGTTGTTGTGCCTGCGCCTGCGCTGGTCGCGGCTCCCGCCGTTGTCGAGCCGGAGCCGGTCCCCGTTGCCGCCGAAACCAGCAAGTCCGGCTTCTTTGCTCGCCTCAAGCAGGGCCTGAGCAAAACCAGCGCCAGTATCGGCGAAGGCATGGCTAGCCTGTTCCTGGGCAAGAAGGTCATCGATGACGAACTGCTGGAAGACATCGAAACCCGCCTGCTGACCGCCGACGTGGGCGTCGAAGCCACTGCCGTGATCATCCAGAGCCTCACTCAGAAGGTCGCGCGCAAGCAGCTGACCGACGCCGACGCGCTCTACAAATCCCTGCAGGCCGAGCTGGCCGCAATGCTCAATCCGGTGGAAGCGCCACTGGTGATCACGCCGAACAAACCCTTCGTGATTCTGGTGGTGGGCGTCAACGGCGCCGGCAAGACCACCACCATCGGCAAACTCGCCAAGAAGCTGCAGTCGGAAGGCAAGAAGGTCATGCTCGCGGCCGGTGATACCTTCCGCGCCGCTGCCGTGGAGCAATTGCAGGTGTGGGGGGAGCGCAACAAGATCCCGGTGATCGCCCAGCACACTGGCGCTGATTCGGCTTCGGTGATCTTCGATGCCGTGCAAGCTGCCAAGGCGCGCAACATTGATGTGCTGATCGCGGATACCGCCGGTCGCCTGCACACCAAAGATAACTTGATGGAAGAACTCAAGAAAGTGCGCCGCGTGATCAGCAAGCTCGACGCCGACGCCCCGCACGAAGTGCTGCTGGTGCTCGATGCGGGCACTGGCCAGAACGCTATCAGCCAGGCCAAACAATTCAACCAGACCGTGCAACTGACCGGCCTGGCATTGACTAAGCTCGACGGCACGGCCAAGGGTGGCGTGATTTTCGCCCTGGCCAAACAGTTCGGGTTGCCGATTCGTTACATCGGTGTCGGTGAAGGCATCGACGACCTGCGCACCTTTGAAGCCGAACCCTTTGTACAGGCACTCTTTGCCGAGCGGGAGCGTTCATGATTCGATTCGAACAGGTCGGTAAACGCTATGCCAACGGGCATGTGGGCTTGCATGAGCTGAGCTTTCGAGTGCGTCGCGGCGAATTTTTGTTTGTAACCGGCCATTCGGGCGCCGGCAAAAGCACCTTGCTGCGTTTGCTGCTGGCCATGGAGCGCCCAACCACCGGCAAATTGCTGTTGGCCGGCCAAGACTTGGCCACCATCAGCAATGCGCAGATTCCCTACCTGCGCCGCCAGATCGGCGTGGTGTTCCAGAACCATCAGTTGCTGTTCGATCGCACCGTGTTCAACAACATCGCCTTGCCGTTGCAGATTCTCGGGCTGTCCAAGGCCGAGATCGTCAAGCGCGTGGATTCGGCCCTGGAGCGCGTGGCGCTGTCGGACAAGACCGACCTGTACCCGGGTGACTTGTCCACCGGCCAGCAGCAGCGTGTAGGCATCGCCCGCGCCATCGTCCACCGCCCGGCCCTGCTGCTGGCGGACGAACCCACCGGTAACCTCGACCCGCGCCTGGCGGCCGAGATCATGGGCGTGTTCGAAGACATCAACCGCCTGGGTACCAGCGTGTTGATTGCCAGTCACGACCTGGCGCTGATCGCACGCATGCGCCATCGCATGCTGACCCTGCAGCGCGGCCGCCTGATCGGTGACGGGGAGGCCGGCGTATGAGTGCCACACGCAGCCCCAAAGTTTCTGAACGCGTGGCGCCGAAACCGGCTGACCCGCAACCGCAGAAGAAAAAACACGATCACGATGACGACGGTCCGGACTTCAGCACCTTGTTGCGTGCCTGGATCGAAAGCCACCGCGCCAGCCTGCTCGACAGCCTGCGTCGCCTGGGCAAGCAGCCGATTGGCAGCTTCTTCACCTGCCTGGTGATGGCCGTGGCCCTGAGCCTGCCAATGGGCCTGTCGCTATTGCTCAATAATGTGGAGCGTCTGGGTGGCTCCTGGCAGCGTGCGGCGCAGATTTCGCTGTACCTGAACATCGATGCCAGCGCCAAAGAGGGCGAAGCCCTGCGCGATGACATCAAGAACCTGCCGGGCGTTGCTGAGGCCGAGTACATCAGTCGCGATCAGGCGTTGGAAGAGTTCCAGCAACAGTCCGGCCTGGGCGAGGCGCTTAAAGAGCTGCCGCAGAACCCGCTGCCGGGCGTGGTGTTAGTCACGCCCAATGAAGTCGACAAGCCGGCGCTTGAGGCCCTGCGACAGAAACTGGCAGAAATGCCCAAGGTGCAGCAGGCGCAACTTGATCTGGTCTGGGTAGAGCGCCTGGCGGCGATCCTCAAGCTGGGCGACCGCTTTGTGTTCGGCCTGACGGTGCTGTTGGTGTCTGCATTACTTTTGGTGATAGGTAATACCATTCGTCTTCATATTGAAAACCGCCGCACCGAGATAGAAGTGATTAAACTCGTCGGCGGCACGGACAGCTATGTGCGTCGGCCTTTTCTGTACATGGGCGCGCTTTATGGCTTTGGCGCCGGGATTTTGTCCTGGGGCGTACTGGCTTTCGGCCTTGACTGGCTGAACGACGCGGTTGTCGGGCTTGCCGGCTTGTACGGCAGTGATTTCGCGTTGGCCGGCGTGCCGGTTGCCGATGGTCTGTCACTCTTGCTTGGCGCAGTCTTGTTGGGGTATATCGGTGCTTGGATTGCGGTCGCACGGCATTTACGTGAGTTGGCGCCCAAGTAGTTAATGTCAGATTAATGTGGTTTCGTTTGTATTGACCGTATCAGTGGTTTAGGGAACTTGTCCTACGGTTCCCGGTCAATTTTCGCAGTGCTGAACTGCACGAGTTATGTGAGTCGGAGGTTTTTTCGTATGACCACTTCTTTGCAACCTGCTTATGCCTTGGTACCGGGTGCAAACCTGGAAGCCTATGTGCACACGGTCAACAGCATTCCATTGCTGACGCCCGAGCAGGAGCGTGAACTGGCCGAGAGTCTCTACTATGAGCAGGATTTGGGGGCGGCTCGGCAGATGGTGCTCGCCCACCTGCGTTTTGTCGTACATATCGCCCGTAGCTATAGCGGCTACGGCCTGGCCCAGGCTGACCTGATTCAGGAAGGCAACGTCGGCCTGATGAAGGCTGTAAAGCGCTTCAACCCTGAGATGGGTGTGCGCTTGGTGTCGTTTGCCGTGCACTGGATCAAGGCGGAAATCCACGAGTTCATCTTGCGCAACTGGCGCATCGTGAAAGTCGCGACCACCAAGGCCCAGCGCAAGCTGTTCTTCAACCTGCGCAGCCAGAAAAAACGCTTGGCGTGGCTGAACAACGAGGAAGTCCACCGCGTGGCCGAAAGCCTCGGCGTGGAACCGCGTGAAGTGCGCGAGATGGAAAGTCGCCTGACCGGCCATGACATGGCCTTCGACCCGGCCGCGGAAGCGGACGACGACAGCGCCTTCCAATCGCCGGCCAACTACCTGGAAGACCACCGGTACGACCCGGCGCGTCAACTGGAAGACGCCGACTGGAGCGACAACTCCAACCACAACCTGCACGAAGCGCTGGAAGTATTGGACGATCGCAGCCGTGACATCCTCTACCAGCGTTGGCTGGCGGAAGAAAAAGCCACGCTGCACGACCTGGCGCAGAAGTACAACGTGTCGGCCGAGCGGATTCGTCAGCTTGAGAAAAGCGCGATGAACAAGCTGAAGTTGTCGATCGCCGCCTGATCCAGCAGGCAGCACGGGGTCAAAAATGTGGGAGGGGGCTTGCTCCCGATAGCAGAGTGTCAGTCGACATCAACGTGACTGATCCACCGCTATCGGGAGCAAGCCCCCTCCCACAGTTGTTTCTGTGTCGTGTCAGTCGGACCAGGGGGCTTTTCGGGAGTTGTTCAGTTCGACCAAGTAACCATCACCACCCAACTGGCTCATCTGTTGACGAATCCACGCCGCGCGCCTTGCCACATACGCGGTTGGATGGCTCGCACTCCATACCCGAGGGTTGGGCAATACTGCCGCCAGATAACTCGCCTGCTGCCGCGAAAGCCCCTTGGCACTCACCCCAAAGTGATGCCGCGCCGCCGCTTCTGCGCCAAACACCCCGTCATCCCACTCCACGCTGTTGAGGTACACCTCAAGAATTCTCTGCTTGGGCCACAGCACCTCGATCAACCCGGTAAACCACGCCTCCAGGCCCTTGCGCAGATAGCTACGGCCGGCCCACAGGAACAGGTTTTTCGACACCTGCTGGCTCAACGTGCTGGCGCCACGAATCGAACCGCCGCGCTCGTTGTGCAGGATGGCGGCCTGGATCGCACCGAAGTCAAAGCCCCAATGCTGCGGGAAGCGCTGGTCTTCACCGGCCATCACCGCCACTTTGAGGTCGTCGGAGATTTCGTCCCACGGCACCCAGGTGCGTTGCAGGTCAATGGGCTCGCCGTCGAACCAGGATTCGACTTTGCGTTCCACCATCAATGCGGTGAACGGCGGCGGGATGACACGAAACAGCAGCACCAGCAGCACACTGCCGATGGCAAACCATTTCACGACGTTGAGAAAGCGTTTGAAGAGGAGACGCAGCATAGAGATGGCTTGGCCGAACCCGTTGAGCGGGCCATTATACAGACCCTGCCCAATGAGTCTGACTGGAGTTCCTCATGCTGCGTAGCTTTCTGATGCTGGCTGCCTTTTTTGGCTTCACGGGTGTTGCCCTTGGCGCCTTTGCCGCCCACGGCCTTAAAAACCGCTTGAGCACCGAGTACCTGGCGATTTTCCACACCGGCGTAACCTACCAACTGGTGCACACCCTGGCGCTGTTTGGCGTGGCGTTGTTGGCGGCACATATTCCTGGCCGAATGGTCACTTGGGCCGGTATCTCCTTTGTCGTCGGTATCCTGCTGTTCTCCGGCAGCCTGTATGTGTTGACCATGACCGGCATCAGCAAGCTTGGGATCATTACGCCTTTTGGCGGCTTGGCGTTCTTGCTCGGCTGGTTCTTCCTTGGCTTGGCCGCCTGGCGCCTGCAAGCCATCTGACCGGGGGGCTTGGGCCCACAACCTCAATCGGGCTAGAATGCGGGCCCCTAAAAACGATGGCGGCCCGTGGCATGCGCATTCAGTTGAACGGCGAATCCTTTGAACTGCCCGACGGTGAAACCGTTGCGGCCCTGCTGACCCGTCTGGATTTGACCGGGCGTCGCGTCGCAGTAGAGCTCAATCTGGATATCGTCCCGCGTAGCCTGCACGCCGACACCGCCCTCACCGAAGGTGACCAGGTCGAAGTGGTGCACGCCATCGGCGGCGGCTAGTCGCTTACCCCGGATTCTGCAGAACCTCACCCCATTACGAGGATTTCCCATGAGCATCGTTCGTAGCGACAAGCCCTTCGTCCTGGCCGGTCGTACTTACCAGTCCCGTCTGCTGGTCGGCACCGGCAAGTACCGCGACATGGAAGAAACCCGCCTGGCCATCGAAGCCTCGGGTGCCGAGATCGTCACCTTTGCCGTGCGCCGCACCAACCTTGGCCAGATTGAAGGCGAGCCGAACCTGCTCGAAGTGCTGTCACCGGACCGCTACACCTTCCTTCCGAACACTGCCGGTTGCTACGACGCCATCGAAGCCGTGCGCACCTGCCGCCTGGCCCGTGAGCTGCTCGACGGCCACAACCTGGTGAAGCTGGAAGTGCTGGCTGACCAGAAAACCCTGTTCCCCAACGTGATCGAAACCCTCAAGGCCGCTGAAACACTGGTCAAGGAAGGCTTCGACGTGATGGTCTACACCAGCGATGACCCGATCATCGCCCGTCAACTGGCGGAAATCGGCTGCATCGCGGTGATGCCGCTGGCCGGTCTGATCGGCTCGGGCCTGGGCATCTGCAACCCGTACAACCTGCAGATCATCCTCGAAGAAGCCAAGATCCCTGTGCTGGTGGACGCGGGCGTGGGCACTGCCTCCGACGCCACCATCGCCATGGAACTGGGCTGCGACGCGGTGCTGATGAACTCGGCCATCGCCCACGCCCAGCAACCGATTCTGATGGCGCAAGCCATGAACCACGCGATCGTCGCAGGCCGCCTGGCCTACCTCGCCGGTCGCATGCCGAAAAAACTCTACGCCAGCGCCTCCTCGCCGCTGGATGGTCTGATCAAGTAAGAGCCATTGATGACTGAATCAAACGAAACGCCGAACACCGTGGAAGAAGGTGACGAGTCCAAGCACCGCCGCATCAAGAGCTTTGTGATGCGCGCCGGTCGCATGACCGAAGGCCAGCAAAAAGGCCTGGAGCAAGGTACGCCGCTGTTCGTGTTGCCGCTGGCGGATGCGCCGGTGGACTACGACCAGGTGTTCGGCCGTTCGGCCCCGCGCTCCCTGGAAATCGGCTTCGGCATGGGCCACTCCCTGCTGGAAATGGCGGCTGCTGCGCCGGACCAGGACTTTATCGGCGTGGAAGTTCACCGCCCAGGTGTCGGCGCGCTGCTCAACGGTGTGCTGACCCAAGGCCTGACCAACCTGCGCGTGTATGACTGCGACGCGATCGAAGTGCTCAACCGTTGCATCGCCGACAACAGCCTCGACCGCCTGATGCTGTTCTTCCCGGACCCCTGGCACAAAGCCCGCCACCACAAGCGCCGCATCGTCCAGGCCTCCTTCGCGGAGCTGGTGCGCAGCAAGCTGAAAGTGGGCGGTATCCTGCACATGGCCACCGACTGGGAACCCTACGCGGAATACATGCTGGAAGTGATGAACGTCGCCCCCGGCTATCGCAACCTGGCGGAAGACGGCAAATGCGTGCCACGCCCGGCTGAACGCCCTATCACCAAGTTCGAACGCCGTGGCGAGCGGTTGGGGCATGGGGTGTGGGATCTGAAGTTCGAGAAGTTGGCGTAACTCACCATTAGCTTGAAATGCAATCAAATGTGGGAGGGGGCTTGCCCCCGATAGCGGAGTGTCAGTCACCACAAACAGTGACTGGTCCACCGCCATCGGGGGCAAGCCCCCTCCCACATTTGTATCGACGTTTTGCTCAGGATCAGCGGCGGTCGGCGACTACACCGATCAGTACCAGTACCACGATCAACACCGGCGCCAGGCTGTAGTTATTGAACTGGCTCAACCCCCGTACAATCCACGGCGTGGCGTAGATCAACGCCGCGCCGCTGCCGATCATGCACACCAATGCCATTAACGGGACGCGCAATGCGCCTGCGATGCTGCCCAAGCGCGCTTCCACCCAGCCTTTGATATCGGCGCCAAACAGCACCAGCAGGCAGCCGACGAGGGCCAGGGAGATTTCCGACAGGTTGCTGCGGCTCCAGCGGGATACGGTGGCGAGCAGGTCGAGTACCAAATCCATTCGATTTCCTTAGAGCGATCAGCTCAAAAACTTCTGCAACAGGTCATTGAGAAAGAGTTGCCCGCGGTCGGTCGCCGCCAGGCGTGACGGTTCGACCTGCATTAAGCCACTTTGTTCTGCCTCGCGACGGCCTTCATCCAGGCTGGCCAGATCGAGGCCAGTACGCTCGGCGTAGAGCCTCGCGTCGACGCCTTCGGTGAGGCGCAACGCGTTCATCAGGAACTCGAATGGCAGCTCCTCGTTGGTCAGCTCCTTCGCACCCGCCTGAAAGCTTTTGGCTGGGTTGAGGTAGTCCTTCGGCGCTCGGGTTTTCCAGGTGCGCACAATGCGCCCGTCCGGATGGCTGAGCTTGCCGTGTGCACCGGCGCCGATGCCAATAAAGTCACCGAAGGCCCAGTAGTTCAGGTTATGCCGCGCCGGGCGGCCCGGTTGGGCATAAGCCGACACTTCATATTGCGCATAACCGTGTTCGGCGAGCAGTGCCTGGCCGGCTTCCTGGATATCCCACAAGGTGTCGTCCTCCGGCAGCGCGGGCGGCTGGTTCCAGAACACGGTGTTGGGCTCCAGGGTCAGCTGATACCAGGACAAGTGCGTGGGCTTGAGCGCGATGGCCTGGCGCAGGTCGCTCAGGGCATCTTCCAGAGACTGATCGGGCAGGCCATGCATGAGGTCCAGGTTGAAGTTGTCGAACCCGGCCTGGCGGGCCATGCCGGCGGCACGCACGGCTTCGTCGCCATTGTGGATGCGGCCCAGGGCCTCAAGCTTTTGCTGCTGGAAACTCTGGATGCCGATCGACAGGCGATTGATCCCCAGAGCGCGGTACGCCACGAACTTCTCTTGTTCGAACGTGCCGGGGTTGGCTTCCAGGGTGATTTCGATATCGGCTGCAAACGCAATACGCGCTTCCACGCCCTTGAGCAAGCGGCCCAGCGCGGCCGCGCTGAAGAGGCTCGGCGTACCGCCGCCAAAGAAGATCGAACTCAGCTCGCGCCCGTAAACCGCGTGCAGGTCTTGATCAAGGTCCGCCAGCAACGCGTCCACATACTCTTCTTCCGGCAGCACTTTACTGGCGGTGTGGGAGTTGAAGTCGCAATAGGGGCATTTGCGCACGCACCACGGGATATGGATATACAGCGCCAGAGGCGGCAGCACAGGCAGGGCCGCCCGAGGTGTTTGCGCGCCACCGTGGATCAGCGGCTGCGCAGAGGTGTTCTGGGTCATTTCAGGCTCAGGCGTTGGCGCAGCAAATCCATTGCGCGGGCGCGGTGGCTGATCTGGTTCTTGTCGGCCGGGCTCAGTTCGGCGCTGGAAACGTTACGTTCCGGCACCCAGAACAGCGGGTCATAGCCAAAACCGTGCTCACCACTGGCCGCGTGCAGGATGCGCCCGTGCCACAGGCCTTCGCACAAGATCGGCAGCGGGTCATCGGCATGGCGCACCAGGGCCAGCACGCAGACGAACTGTGCGCCGCGCATCGCGTCCGGTACGTCCTTGAGCGCGTCGAGCAGCTTGGCGTTGTTGGCCGCGTCGCCTTTGCCGTCGGCATAACGTGCCGAGTAGATGCCGGGCGCGCCGCCGAGAAAATCCACAGCCAGCCCCGAGTCATCCGCCAGCGCCGGCAGGCCCGAAATGCGTGCGGCATTGCGCGCCTTGAGGATGGCGTTCTCGACGAACGACAGGCCGGTTTCTTCCGGCTCCACCTGGCTGAACTCGCCAATCGAGCGCAATTGCACGGAGTCGCCGAGCATGGCCTGGAGTTCTTTGAGTTTGCCGGCGTTATGGCTGGCCAGTACGAGTTGTGTCAGGTTCATTTGTCGGCCGGGAAAAGTTCTTGGACGAAACTGAAACCGTGGGCCTTGCCCCCGCTTTCAACATTGATGGTGAACGTCCTGTATTCCTGCTGCGGCACGGAGTAGGGCGCGAGGTAATAGATCGCACCTTTCTCGGTGATCTGCTTGAACGTGAGTATTTCGCTCTTGCCGCTCAAGTCCTTGATGGTGCCGGTCACCTGCGCGGCCACCGGGGTCACCCCCTTGACCACCGACACATTGATCAAGCCTTTGTTCTTGCTGCGCACCACGCCGACGGCCTGGGCGGTTTCCGGCTGCAGGAAGCTGGAAGTGAAGGTGTTGTAATGCACGGTGATATCGCCGAATTCTTTCTGGCGGTTACCGTCGATAGCGTCCGCGGCCACGGCGCTGGCGCCCAGGCAGGCGGTGAGTAGAAAAACAGCCAGGCGACTCATGATCGTCCCTCTTGAAAATGATTAGACGGCAATCTTGTGGTCCGTCAGGCCAGGACTGCTGACCCGGTAAATACCGATTTCGCCCAACAGATTGGGCCATAGCTTACTCGCCCAGCCATGGCGGTGCTGTTGATCGACGGCAAGGCGGTTGATCACCTTGGCCTCACGCTCGCCACACAGCGCTTCGAAGTCTTCGAAGGTGCAGAAGTGGATGTTCGGCGTGTTGTACCAGGTGTAGGGCAGGAAGTCCGACACCGGCATGCGGCCCTTGGTGGCCAGGTACCAGCGGCAGCGCCAGTGCCCGAAGTTGGGGAACGTGATGATGCACTGGCGGCCGACGCGCAGCATTTCGTCGAGGATCCGGTCCGGGTAGTGCACCGCCTGCAGGGCCTGAGTCATCACCACGATGTCGAAGCTGTTGCTGGCAAAGTTGCCCAGGCCCTTGTCCAGGTCCTGCTCGATCACGTTGATGCCCTTGGCCACGCACTGGGCGATGTTGTCCGGGTCGTTTTCCAGGCCGTAGCCGGTGACTTGCTTGTTGTCGCGCAGCCAGCTCAGCAGTTCGCCATCGCCGCAGCCCAGATCGAGCACGCGGCTGCCGGCGGGTATCCATTCTTGGATGATGTCCAGGTCGGCTCTCATGGCGTTCTCACAGAGTTATGCGGTTCATGTAGTTGCCAAAGGCCTGCAGATAGCGCGGGATCGGGATCAGGAAGGCGTCGTGGCCTTGCGGTGCATCGATCTCCAGGTAGCAGACGTCTTTACGGGCGGCCATCAAGGCGTCCACCAGCTCACGTGAGCGGGCTGGCGAGAAACGCCAGTCGGTGGTGAACGACATCACGCAGAACTTGGCCGTGGCGCCCTCGAAGGTTTTCGCCAGGTCGTCGTCGTGGTTGGCGGCCGGGTCGAAGTAGTCCAGGGCCTTGGTCATCAGCAGGTAGGTGTTGGCGTCGAAACGGCCGGAGAACTCCTCGCCCTGATAACGCAGGTAGCTTTCCACCTGGAACTCGACGCTGTGGAAGTCGTAGTTGAGCTTTTCGCTCTTGAGCCCACGGCCGAATTTTTCGCCCATGGAGTCATCGGACAGGTAGGTGATATGCCCGACCATCCGCGCCAGCATCAGCCCGCGCTTGGGGATCACACCGGCTTCCTGGAACGACCCGCCGTGGAACTCGGGGTCGGTGAGGATGGCCTGGCGCGCCACTTCGTTGAAGGCGATGTTCTGCGCCGACAGTTTTGGCGCCGAGGCGATGGCCAGGCAATGGCGCACGCGGTCCGGGTAGGTGATGGTCCATTGCAGGGCTTGCATACCGCCGAGGCTGCCGCCGATCACGGCGGCCCATTGGTTGATGCCCAGCAGGTCGGCGAGGCGCGCCTGGCTGTGCACCCAGTCTTCCACCGTGAGCACCGGGAAGTCGGCGCCGAACGGCTTGCCGGTTTCCGGGTTGAGGCTGCTGGGGCCGGTGGAGCCGTTGCAGCCGCCGAGGTTGTTCAGGCTGACCACAAAGAACTTATTGGTGTCGATGGGCTTGCCGGGGCCGATGCAGCTGTCCCACCAGCCAGGCTTGCGCTCGTCGACCGAGTGGAAACCGGCAGCGTGATGATGGCCGGACAAGGCGTGGCAGATCAGCACGGCGTTGCTCGCCGTGGCGTTCAGCTGGCCATAGGTTTCATAGATCAGGTCATAGGCAGGCAGCGAACGGCCGCAGGCCAGGGCCAGGGGTTCGCTGAAGTGCGCCATTTGGGGCGCAACCAGTCCAACAGAATCGGGGGGAAAGGCAGCTGGCATCGACCCTGCTCTCGTTTAAATGAGGCGTAAGTCTAAAGAGCGGGGACCCTAGCGGCAAGCAAAGGCCTGCACGGATTCAATTCATACACAGATATAAAATGTGGGAGGGGGCTTGCTCCCGATTGCAGTGGGTCAGCTACAGATGAGCTGACTGATCCACCACAATCGGGAGCAAGTCGAGTCGTCGCACCGCCCCTCCCACATTTTTTACCGCGTGTCAGATCAGGCCGAACAGTTCCTTAGGCATGAACGCATAGAACGCCAGGCGCGGGATCACCCAGCTTTGCAGCAGCTGGATCGCGATAAACGCGAAGATCGGCGAGATATCCAGGCCGCCCAGGTTGGGGATCAGGCGGCGGAACGGCGCCAGCACCGGCTCGGTGATCTGGAACACCAGCTCGGCGCCCGGGCTGCGGCTGCCCGGTGCGACCCACGAGAGGATCACGCTGATGATCATCGACCAGAAAATGATCTTCAGGAACAGCGAGAAAATCCCGATCAGCGCCCACGGCAACAGCAGCACCGTGAAGGCCTGGTAGCCGTTGAGCATCAGGATCACCACGAACAGCAGGATCTGCAGCAGCAGCGCCAGCACCAGCGACGACATGTCCAGGCCGAACAGGCTGGGGATCACCCGGCGCAGCGGTTTGAGCAGCGGCTGAGTGGCCTTGACCACGAACTGGCACAGCGGGTTGTAGAAGTTCGCCCGCACCAGTTGCAGGATAAAGCGCATCAGCACGATCAGCAGGTACAGGCTGCCCAGGGTCTGGATGATAAAGACGGCAGCGTCATTGATTCCGAGCATGTTTGTTTCCTATCGAGTCCGGTTGCAGGTAGGGGACGACTATTTGCCCAGTTGCTCGGCCATTTCAGCCGAACGGTGTGCCGCGGCACCCAGCGCTTTTTCCACCAGGGCTTCAAAGCCCCCGGTTTGGAACGATTCGATGGCTGCTTGCGTGGTGCCGCCCGGCGAGGTCACGCGACGGCGCAGTTCGGCGGCGTCCACGTCACTGCCGACCGCCATGTGCGCGGCGCCCAGGGCCGTCTGCTCGGCCAGTTGCTCGGCGATTTCGCGGCTCAGGCCCAGTTTCACGCCGGCGGCGGTCATGGCCTCGATCAGCAGGAAGAAGTACGCCGGGCCGCTGCCGGACACGGCGGTGACCGCGTCCAATTGCTGCTCCTGCTCCAGCCATAGGGCGATGCCCACGGCGGACAGCAGCTCCTGGGCCTGGCTGCGCTGTTCGGCGCTCACTTGGGCGGTGGCGTACAGGCCGCTCACGCCCTGGCGCAGCAGCGACGGGGTGTTGGGCATGCAGCGCACGATCGGCTGCGTGCCGAGCCAGTTGTTCATGCTGGCGCAGGTGATGCCGGCGGCGATGGATACCACCAGTTGGTGCGGCTGCAGGCTCGGGCGCAGGCTTTCGCACACGGCTTTCATGGCTTGCGGCTTGACCGCCAGCACAATCACGTCGACGCCCTGGATGGCTTCGGCGTTGTCGGCGAAGGTGTCGATGCCGTGCTCGGCTGCGACGCGGGTCCGGGTCTCGGCGCCGGGGTCGCTGGCGCGGATCTGCGCGGCTTCCAGGCCCTTGGCCCGCAGGCCTCCGATCAGGCTGGCCGCCATGTTACCGGCGCCGATAAAGGCAATACGCGTGTTGCTCATGACAGGTCCTTACTCAGATGGAAGTCAGCCATTTCACGGCTGGCCGTAGTCGCGGGCGCCAAACAGGGCGGTACCGATGCGCACCCAGGTGGCGCCTTGGGCGATGGCCGACTCGAGGTCGTGGCTCATGCCCATGGAAAGTGTGTCGAGCGCCAGGTTCAAACCGGCTTGCAGGTCACGTACCGTCGCGAACGCTGCGTCCTGTGCGGCCCGATCGTCCGTCGGCTCAGGGATCGCCATCAGACCGCGCAGCTTTACACGCGGCAGCGCACTGATCGCATTGGCCAGGGCCGGCAGGTCGGCGGGCGTACAGCCGGACTTGCTGGCTTCGCCACTGACATTGACCTGGATGCAGATATTCAACGGTGGCAGGTCGGCCGGGCGTTGTTCGGACAAGCGTTGTGCAATTTTCAGGCGGTCCACGGAATGCACCCAGGCGAAGTTCTCGGCGATCGCGCGAGTCTTGTTCGATTGAATGGGGCCAATGAAGTGCCAACTCAAGGGCAGGTCGGTTAATTCAGCCTGTTTGCCCAGGGCTTCCTGCAGATAATTCTCGCCAAAGTCGCGCATCCCGGCGGCGTAGGCCTCGCGCACGGCTTGCGCGGGTTTGGTCTTGCTCACGGCCAGCAGGTGGATGCTGCTTGCGTCACGTTGCACGGCGTCGGCTGCGGCGCGGATGCGCTGGCTAACCTGGCCGATGTTGTCTGCTATCGTCGACATTCAAGATGCGCCCGTGGATATGGAGTCCGCGGCATTCTACTGGAAATGGAAAGCCCTATGGATATCACTGAACTGCTGGTGGCCGGCGTGCGCCGTGGCGCCTCGGACCTGCATTTGTCCGCCGGTGTGGCGCCGATGCTGAGGATCGATGGCGAGGTCTGGCCCCTGGATTGGCCGGTACTTTTACCCTCGCACGTTGTGGACTTATTGAGCCCGCTGCTCAACCAGCACCAACAAAAGGATTTCGAAACATCTCTTGATACGGATTTTGCCTTCGAGCTGCCCGGTGTTGCGCGCTTTCGCGTCAACGTATTCCAGCAGGATCGCGGCATGGGCGCGGTGTTTCGCACCATTCCCTCCCAGGTCCGCAGCTTGGAAAGCCTCGGCCTGGGGGAGATGTTCCGGCGTATCGCGCAGTTGCCGCGCGGCCTGGTGCTGGTCACCGGGCCCACCGGCTCCGGCAAGTCCACCACCCTGGCGGCGATGATCGACTACCTCAATCAGCATCGTCGTCAGCACATCCTCACGCTGGAAGACCCTATCGAATTTATCCACACGCCAAAAACCGCGCTGATTAACCAGCGCCAGGTTCACCGCGATACCCATAGTTTTTCCACCGCCCTGCGCTCGGCGCTGCGCGAAGACCCGGACGTGATTCTGGTGGGCGAACTGCGCGACCTGGAAACCATCCGCCTGGCGCTGACCGCGGCGGAGACGGGGCACTTGGTCCTAGGCACACTGCACACCACGTCGGCGGCAAAGACCGTGGACCGGCTGGTGGACGTGTTCCCGGCGGGGGAAAAGGCCATGGTGCGCACGATGTTGTCGGAGTCGCTGCAGGCGGTGGTGTCTCAGGTGCTGGTGAAGAAGCTCGGCGGCGGGCGCGTGGCGGCCCATGAAATCATGCTGGGCACGCCGGCCATTCGCAATTTGATCCGCGAGGACAAGGCGGCGCAGATGGTTTCGGCGATTCAGACCGGTGGGGCGCTGGGGATGAAGACGTTGGATATGAGTTTGAAGGCGTTGGTCGTTGCGGGCGTGGTTAGCCACGAAGAGGCGAGGGCGCAGGCGAGGGTGCCTACAGACATATGAGATTTTTCACACAATAAAAATCAAATGTGGGAGGGGGCTTGCCCCCGATGGCGGTGGATCAGTCAGCTTATCTGTAGCTGACCCACCGCTATCG